>JAOIVW010000009.1 GCA_028224375.1 Hellea sp. | reverse complement strand
ACGGATATGCTGAATCTGCGCTTGCAGACTTCTATGAGCCCTATGATGGGAACTGTTTGAGCTTCGTTGCACGGGGCTCAGATGGGACTATTTTCTCACCTGATCGCTGTTCAGGCGCATTTGGTGCTGGTTCTGCTATTTCTCCTGTCGGCTTTGTGGCTTTTGAAGAGGGTGTTCAGCAAGATGGTCTTCCGATTAATTTCCGCCGGATTCCTATTACGGGAAGTCTTATCCAAATGGCCAAGCCCTTTTACTCTTCCCTGAAGAATTAAATGCCGCTTTTGCGCCTGACTTTAACCGGACATCTCTCTTTACATTCGGTGAGTATGACACAGGTCTTTATGGCGATATGACTGCTTATTTTGAAGGAACATTTGCAGCACGTGAAACGCAAACAAATACTGCGGGTCAAGGCGCTATTGAACTGCCTGAAAGTTATGCTTTGAACCAATTTGGTGGTCAGTCAACTTTGTTTTTCCAATCACAGAACGTTACAGACACAAATGTTTCGCAATACCGCTTTGTCGCTGGCTTAAAAGGTAAGCTTCCATTCTTGGAAAATGCTGGTTTGGATAACTGGGAATATGATGGCTACCTAAGCTATTCTCGCTCTTCCGGTCAGGACAGCGTTCGAGGTGTTCCATTCTTACCGCGTCTTGAGCAAACCCTTGCAAATACAGTTGTTGACGCTGATGGCAATGCAACATGTACGCCTCGTTCAATTCCAGGTGAAGGACAGAATGTTTCATGTCGTCCGCTTGACTTCTTTCAGCAGTCATTTTTGTTCTCGGGCCGTTTTGAGGATGATCTTGACACAAATTATTTGTTCCCTAACCGTTTAACTGATACAGTTGTTAAGCAAAACATCGCCTCTGGCTATGTGTCAGGTGACTTGTTTGACATCCCAACTGGCGGAACGATTGTTATGGGTATTGGTGGTGAATATCGTGAAGATATCATTGAAACCCGTACATCACTTGCGGGCGACTTCTTAGGTTTCTTTGATGACCCGGGCTCAAACGGTCGGCGGACGCTGACTGAGGCTTTTGGCGAAATTGAATTCCCTCTCGTAACGGATAAGCCATTAGTCCATGAGCTCACCCTTAACTTGTCAGGTCGTTACACTGATGAAAGTAATTTTGGATCCGAAGAAACTTACAGTGTCAAAGGTGTTTATGCACCGACAGACTGGCTTAGCTTCCGGGGTTCATATGGTACGTCATTCCGCGCGCCGAACTTAGGCGAGCAATTTGGTGGTGCTGTTGTCGGATTTGCGAATCCGAACGACCCTTGTCGTGTACCTGGTGTTGCTGTGCCGTTTACCGACTTTGATAACGATCCTACAACCGACGAAACACGTAACTACAATCCTGATTTGGATCCACGTGACCCGAACATCATTGCTAACTGCCTGAGTGGCGGCGGCCCCTTCGGCCTCGCGGCAACTGACCCCTTCTCACTGGGTGTTCGCGGCTTGAATGGTTCCAGCCCTGTCTTCTTGGGGGCTCCAACACAGGTTGCGAGTGGTTCCAATCCAGACCTAGATGCTGAAACGTCTGATGCCCTGTCTCTTGGGGGCACATTCATACAGCCTTGGATTGATGAGATCGATTTTCAACTGGCGGTCAACTACTTCAGAATTGAAGTCAATGACGAGGTTAACCAGTTAACGGCTGCCACCATCGTCAACCGTTGCTATAACTCAGTTGGTTTGAGTGACCCGACATGTGAATTTATCACACGTGACGCTCGTGATCCTAATATCGCTGAGTCAGGCGAAGTTAGTTTCGTGTCAGCGCTTAATCAGAACTTAGGTCGGCAAATTGTCAGAGGTATCGACATTAACGGTGAATTTGGGTTTGATTTCTCAACACCTTGGTCAGAGACGGATGTCGACTATAACCTCATTGTACGCGGAACACGGTCTATTCAGCAAGATGTTGAAGAGGCAACAGTTGACGGTGTCAATATAAACGACAACCTTGGTGAATATGGTAGCCCGAAATGGCGTCTTAACCTGACGAACTCACTAAGATGGAAAGACTTTGGTTTCCTCTTCCAGTCGCGCTACCTATCCAGTGCGATTGAGGACAATGCTGATCCATTTGATCAAATCACAACTGGTTTCTCTCTTTGCGTACAAACTCTTGGCGCATTCGATGCAAATGGTGATTTTAACTGCTTCCAAGACGATGATTTGAATGATTACTGGGTGCACAACACATCAATGTCATATTCGAAAGACAGCTATGTCCTTCGTGTTGGTGTAAATAACGTATTTGATACGGATCCGCCGCTGACAGATAACAACGATCTGGGCTTCCTAGGCGGTCTCGGTTTCGACACTGGTGGCCGGACATACTTCGTGAACGCTACGAAAAGATTCTAAGCTTTTCACAAAGCATCAAATTAGAAAGCCTCGCTTATGCGGGGCTTTTTTTATGCGAGTAAAGCCCAGACATAATTTGGGCCCTTATGCGGCTAATCTTATCTAAGCCTAGTGTCTTATTGAGGGTTGGCAAAAGGTAGATATAGGCCAGCTTATACCCTCAGGGTGAGGCTGAGAGTCATGGTCGCCGTAGCGGGACACAATCTTATAGTCGTAAAGTGCTTTGTAGCTCATCCAGAGCGGCTTTGATTAGGCAGATCAATAGCTATAAAGGCTATAAGGGGCTCCATAGGGAGCATGATCCTGCTGTTTGAGTCAAGCTCACGGCTTCTCTCTAACAAAAAACGGGCCCATGAGCCCGCTTTCAGGTGATTTGACAGTGTGACGGTATTTATGTGCTGCCTAAGAGGCTCTTCTGCTTAGCCTTGCGCTAAGCCTTAGCTCCGCATTACTTTATCTCAGCTAAGTCCGCTTTCAGCTCGCTGCCAATGCGTGAGGCTTGGCGGGCTTTAATCGCGGCTTGGACTTCGGGCATTTGCATGATCTCATTGAGTTGCGCGAAGCTGTCACTCATTTGCGCGGAGCCGCCGAACAATTCTTCGAGCTGTTCGGAGGTGGATTTGACGCGGGGGTAGCGTTTGAGATTAATTTTGCTATCGGCGTCAATGTCAGCCATCTCTTTGGCCACCTCGACGGCCTTCATGATACCGCCTAATTCATCGACCAGACCAAGCTCTTTCGCTTGCGCGCCTGTCCAAACGCGGCCTTTGGCGATTTCCTTGACGCGCGCAACTGGAATTTGCCGGCCTTCAGCGACGCGGTTTGTGAAGTCTTCATAGATATCCTCCAGCTGCCCGCGATAGGCCGCGCGTTGGCCTTGGTCAAAAGGCTCAGCGGCTGAGAAAGCGCCAGCATAATCCCCGCCAATGGTGATGCCCTCAATATTATAGCCGACTTTGGCAAAGGTGCCTTCTAGTGCGAGCTTGCCGCCAAAGACTCCGATAGAGCCTGTTATTGTGCCGGGCAGGGCGACAATTTTATCAGCATTAGCGGAGACATAATAACCGCCTGACGCTGCATATTGGCCCATAGATATAATGACGGGCTTGCCGGCTTCTTGGGCGCGGGCCACAGCATCATGAATTTGATCAGAGGCGGCGGGCGAGCCGCCGGGTGAGCTGACGCGAAATACAATGGCTTTCACGCTCTTATTCTTGGCCGCATCATCAAAGGCTTTGGCTATAGTATCGCTCCCCATGGTGACGCCGCCGCCCAAAAAGGGGTTGCTGCCATCGGCTGACTTGCCCGTCACAACGCCGCCTTGTCCGCCGATAAAGGCGATGGTGTCGCCAGTATAGTCATTGCCGGGGCCGTAATCTTTGACGGATTTGAATTTGATAGAATCGCCGCCCGCTTTTTTACGGGCATAATTGCGTGCCTCTTCAACCTGGCCCATTTTGTCGACCATTTTAGCCTCTAATGCGGCTTCTGCGCTGTGAGGCGCAGAGAGTAAGACGGCTTTGACGGCGTCTTCAGTCAGGCCGCGATCCTCTGCGATTTCTGAAACGGCGCTATCATAAAGAGACGTCATATAAGAGGTCGTCGCTTCGCGGTGAGCCGGCGTAAAATCGGTTTGCGTATAGCTATTGACCGCATTTTTATACTCGTAAAACTGCTCAAATTCCGGTTTGGCATCGAATTTTTCGAAAACGCCGCCGTAAAACTCCGTTTCGCTGCGAAGACCAGCGACAGAAAATCCGGTTGTGTCTTGCATCCACAGCTCATCTGACGCTGAAACGGCGCGATATGGCATAATTGATGTGCCTTCAAAGCCTTGGGCGTGAGTGATGACGAACTTTCCGCTCGATTTAAAGTCTTCAATCGCCAAGCGAATCTCTTCTGAACTGGCCGGCGCCATGCCAAATTGGCCTGCGCGAATGAAAAGTCCCTTGATGGAGTCGTCGTCTTTGGCCCGATTAAGGGCGCGTGCTGTGTCCACAACAGAGGGCGGGGTCCCGCCGAAGACACTTCCGCCAGAGCTATGATCACGCAAACCTTGGCGTAAATCCAAAGAGAGTACATAGCTGTCCTTGGCCTTCATGGAGGACATAGCACCGCCTATGCTACCTATAATTATGAACAAGGCGATGAGGACGAAAAAGAAAGCAAAAATGCCGACAACTGTTCCGAAAACAACTGTAAAAAATTGACGCATGGGACGTTCCTTTGAAAAAGCTTTGAGAACACTACACACTATTTATCGATTAAAGGAAAGTAAATTCGTTGATAAACGATAAGTTAAAACAGTTTATGGTTAATATGCACAATTTTCTGAATCATTCTCCCTTGGCGCGAAAAACGCATTGCAATTGTAAATTTGAGGGGATAGAACCCGCGCTTATTATAAGGTTCCATTATATCTTTGGGGCGTAGCCAAGCGGTAAGGCATCGGGTTTTGATCCCGTGATCGTTGGTTCGAATCCAGCCGCCCCAACCATCTTATAAGACTGTTTCTCAAACGAATTTTCAGCGGATGTGTAACTGGGTCTTGCGCCAGCCGCCTTGCTTTGGTATATTATAACATAATGAAGCAGACGTTTATAATAATGATAAAAATTAATCGAAAAAAAACTTGCGTCTATGGCTTCGTAATGATTGATTAACTTTTCAGGCGGGTGTAAGCGTGCCGAAAGAACAAGTAGACTTCGAGATAAGAAGTCGGGAAATATAGTTGGAGGACGTGAGTGGTGAATTTACCAATCTCCCGTAAAGTAATTTTCGGTAGTGTTATGGCTTTGGCTTTATCAACTGCTATTATGCCAAATGCATCTGCACAGGATGCGGCGGCTGAAGCCGAATATGCGGCCATTTTGCAGCAGATTGCAGATGTAAAGCTCGCAACCGCGCAAAAGCAAGTTTACATAAATTCTCAGCAACAAAAGATTGATAGTCTTGAAGCGCAAATGGCAGGTATTCCTGCAACATCAGCGGCAGTTGTACCGCTACTTGAAAAGATGGCGGCCTCTATCGAGACTGAAATCCAAGCAGATGTGCCGTTCAAAATCGATGAGCGCCTTATTCGTCTGGATAAGTTTAGAGAGACATTGGCAGATGCAGAGGCGACGCCTGGACAGAAAATGCGTCAAGCGCTCAATATCTACGGTATTGAAGTCGGCTATGGTAATTCAGTCGCCTCCTATGTGGGTAACAATCCTAAGACACCCGGCACACGCTTTGCGGCGTGCGAGGCTGACGAAAGCTCCAAAGCTTGCGGGCTGACCGAAGATCATAAAAAGAAAATGGGATATGACAAAGACGGCAATAAGACCGGAAACGGCGCGACAGTCTCGGATTTGAAAGACGAATTAATGGACGGTGCTTATTTGCATTACGGTCGTCTGGCGCTTGTCTATCTTGAATTCGATAGTTCTGAAGCGTGGCGCTATGACAAAGACGCCAAAGACTGGGTCGAGCTTTCAGGCGGAGACGTTCTGGATGTGCGGCGTGCCGTACGTATCGCGCGCGGACAATCAGCGCCGGGTGTTTTAGCCGCGCCTGTCAATTTGGTCAGATAATAAGGTGGGGACGCTATAGCTCTCGGGCACGGCAGACCTTGAATTAATGAATAACGAAAGCAAACTTGGAAGGAAACCATGTTAAAATCTTCAATTGCCAAGCGTTTACTGCTTGCCGGCGCGGTGGGGCTTATGATGGCCTCCCCGGCGTCCGCACAGCTGGAAAGCGCCCTGAATACGGCTAAGGCCTCAACTTCAGCCAGTGCGGCTTCACAGCAACGCGTCGAAGACTTAGATGATGAGGCGGATACGGCGGTACGTGAATATCGCGCCGTGCTTCAGCAAAAAGACAATATCGCGCTTTTCGTGGCCCAACAGGACATTTTCCTGCAGTCGCAAAAGTCCGAGATTGCCAGTTTGCGTCGTCAGCTCGGAACCGTTGAGCAGATTAAGCAAGGCATGTCGCCCATGATGCTTAAAATGGCCGCTGAAATCGAAGACTCGATTGATGCGGATATGCCTTTCAATCTCGCAGAGCGTAAGGCTCGTGTTGAGCGTATGAAAAATACGCTCGCGGATCCTGAAGTCTCGCCTGCTGAGCAATATCGCCAAGTCCTCAATGCTTTCAAAATCGAGGTTTCCTACGGGCAAGGTATTGACAGTTACGAGGGTATGCATCCGACTAAGCCGGGCAATATTGTTAACTTCCTGCGCTTTGGCCGTGTCTCTCTTGTTTATATGACAAAAGATGAGAGCGAAGTGGGTCGTTATAATCTTGATACGAAATCCTGGGATATTTTGAACGGTGCTGATGCGTTGGCGCTACGCAAAGCCATCCGGATTTCAAGAGGCGAAGCCGCTCCTGACGTGGTGTTCGCACCTGTCGCAGTCGGTAATTAGGTTTGAGGGATATAAAAGTGAGTAACAAAATGAACATCTTTACGAAAACAACAGCAGCCTTTGTTGGCGCAGCTGTTTTGCTCTCTGCCACACCGGCAACGGCGCAAATTAACTCTATCAGCGACCTGCTAAATCAGGTTCGTAACGACTCAGCTAAGACTGAGGCTGAAAATCGTGACCGCGAGGCGAAATTCCGCCAGCGCCGCAACGAGCAAGCTGGTCTCTTGAGCCAAGCGCGCGGAGAGCTCGCGACGCTTGAGCGCCAAGCCAATAGCGTTCAGTCCACATTTGATGCAAATGGCCGCACAATTTCAGGTCTCGAAGGCGAGCTTCGTGCCGCTCAAGGTGACTTTGGTGAAGTTTTCGGTCTGGCACGGTCTAAGGCGGGCGAGTTTAAAGCCATCCTCGACAGCTCTTTAATCACAGCACAATATCCGAAACGCTCTGAAGTGCTCGGGACAGTGTCTGAGTCAAAGGCGCTTCCAGATTCAGATCAGCTCAATGCGATCTGGCAGACGATGCTGCAGGAAATTAAAGCTCAGCGCCAAGTCGCGACTTTCTCAGCTCCTGTTGCAAACGTTGATGACGGCGCGGCACAATCCGTGACACGCGTCGGGCCTTTCTCCATCTTTACTGAGAAAAGCGCAGACTTCCTGCAATACACACCGCCGACAGGTGAGGATGCAGATATTCTTCTTGCGAAATTGCCACGTCAACCGGGCGGCGCTATCTCAGCCGCGGCCTCTGATGTTGCTAATTCAAAAGGCGGTATTGTTTATGCTCCAATTGACCCAACACGCGGTGAACTCTTGAAGTCATTTGAGCGTGTGCCGGATACAGGTGAGCGGATTGCTCAGGGCGGTGTTATCGGTAAGATTATTCTTATTCTATTAGCTATTGGCGTTATTTTCGGTGTTCTGAACATCATCCGTCTAGCACTTGCGAAAATGGCCGTTGGTGGACAAAAGCGTAAAGCTCAGCCGTCGAAATCAAATGCGCTTGGCCGTATCATGATGGCTTATGAGGGCGCTAAGAATAAGGATGCTGATACTGTTGAGCTTAAGCTTGACGAAGCTATCCTGCGCGAGTCGCCTAAATTTGAATTTGGCCTCAACTTCCTGAAACTAGCAGCCGGTATTGCACCGCTTCTCGGTCTTTTGGGTACAGTTACAGGTATGATTAAAACCTTCCAAGCTATGATGATCTACGGAACAGGCGATCCACAATTGATGGCCGGCGGTATTTCTGAAGCGCTTGTGACGACTATGTTGGGTCTGATTGCGGCTATCCCGCTCCTCATTCTCCACAGCTTCTGTTCGTCACTGGCTCGTTCGATCCAAGGTACACTTGAAGAGCAGTCAGCTGGTATCGTGGCCCGCCACGTTGAAAGCCGCGGCGTCTAGAGCAGGTTCGTAACGTACTTAATGAAAGGGTCATGCTATGAACCCCATTAATGTTTATAACGGCCTCCAGGAATTTCTGGGGGTCGGCGGAGTGGTCCTCTTTGTCATTATGATTGTGACATTTGCCCTCTGGACATTTATTCTCGAGCGCTTTGCTTATTATCTCTTTGCGCATAAGCCGACAAAAGCGCGGCTGAAGAATGAGTGGAATGCTCGGACAGATAAAACATCTTGGAGAGCCCATGCGGTTCGCGATGAGATGGTTTCACAAGTCAAAGAGAGAACTGTTGTCAACGTTGGTATCATTAAAACATTGGTCGCGTTGTTACCGCTCTTAGGTCTACTCGGAACTGTCACAGGCATGATCGAAGTGTTTGATGTCATGGCGTTGTCAGGCTCATCAAATGCACGTCTCATGGCGGGCGGGGTTTTTAAAGCGACCATCCCAACTATGGCAGGTATGACAGCCGCGCTATCCGGTCTTTACTTCTCGACCGTATTGCCGCGCTGGAGCGTACGCGAAACAGCCCGTTTCTCCGATGAATTGCAGATAGGATAAGATTATGAGACGAGGACGCCGCAAATCAGGCGGAGATGAAGCCGAAGTCGATATGACACCGATGCTCGACATCGTGTTTATCATGCTCATCTTCTTTATCGTGACCGCGACTTTTCTAGACGAGCAAGCTGTTGATTTGACCCAACCGCCGCCGCCGCCGGATAATGATATTCCGACAAAGTCGACACCAGCCATTACGGTCTATGTTGATGGCCGCGATCAATGTTCAGTTGACGGCGAAGGCACAACCTGTGACCGCGTGTCTCTGCGTGTTGAGCGCCTCCTAGCTGATAAGCCAGGCGCGAGCATTATTCTTCGCTTAGATGAAGGTGCACATCATGGGATATTGGTTGGCTTGAAGGATGAGTTCGACACGAAAGGTCTGGCCTCGAAAATTGAAATTTTGCGGACAACAGGCTCTTAAGGCTCTAAACTGCTAATGGCATTTGCGTGCCAGTAATAAATGTGATAAGGTAACACCATGGCAAGACGTAGTCGCATACAAATGGACGATGAAGATACAGAGCTTAATATGACGCCGATGCTCGACGTTGTATTTATTTTGCTCATCTTTTTTATCGTGACATCCGTTTTCGTTAAGACACCGGGTATCGATCCTTCAAAACCCGAAGCCGTGACCGCAGTTGACTGGAAGCCTTCCATTCTTATCGGGGTTAACTCTGCGAATGAGATTTGGATCGATAAGCGTCCTTATGATGTTGACGAAATTCGTCCTCTTATCATGTCGATGCAGGCCGAGAACCCTAAGGGGGAAGCCATTATCAACGCAGATAAGGATGCCGAAGTCGGCATCGTGATGTCTGTCCAAGAAATGATGCAGGATTTGGGTATTACCACCCGGGTCGGCACAGAGCAATAGGAGCAAGATATGGGAAATATTATTCGTTGGTTTATCGGTGTCCCCGTTGCGGCCCTTGTAACCGTTGGCCTTTTTGTGTTAATGATGACACTGATTGCCGAAGAGTTTAAACCTCAGGAAAAAGTGGCTAATGCCTCATTTGAGATTAACCCTACGGTTGATGATATTAAAGTCATTAAGCGCGAAACAAAAGTGCAGCAGGTCAAGAAAGTGGTTACGCCGCCGCCCCCGCCAATGATTGAACGCCAACAAGCGGCTAAGCCGCAAGAGCGTATCGCCTCTTTAGAGGGTGCGATTCCTGAGTTTGAAGCGCCGAAAATTGACCGGCAGAATTTTAAAATCGCTGTTTCAGACCGCGACGCACAGCCGCTTGTCCGTATTCCGCCGATTATGCCGCCTCGCGCTGAAAAGTCCGGCCATTGCCGTGTTCGTTTCGATGTGAGCCCGGAAGGCGCACCGTTTAATGTCGAGGCCACTTATTGCACAGAAAATTTGTTTAGGGGGTCAACGATTAAATCAGTTACAAAATGGAAGTATAATCCAAAGATTGTTGATGGTCGCAGTGTGGCCCGTAAAGGCGTTGAGAACAAAGTAACTTATCGTCTTACGGATGAACGCGGAAGACTTATTCCTGAATAAATAAAAGCGGCAGCGTCATCCGCGCTGCCACATAAACCTTCTTTCACGGGACATGAAAGTTTACACTGATTAAATTGGAGACATAGATGACTCTTTACGGAAAACAGTCCTTACTTAAAAAACTAATTAGCACGACGGCTGTTGCGCTTGCCGCGCTAATGGTTACGCCCTCCGTGATGCCATCCGGCTTGGCATCTGCTCAAGAGGCAGAGGCACCAGAAGGCCGTCAATTCTCGGCCAGTGCTGGTGAAATTGTGAGTGCTGCTAATGAGCTAATAACAGCTAATCAGTTCAGTGCGGGATTGGCAAAACTCAATGAAGCCTTAGCATTACCTGAGCTGAATCCTTATGAAAAATCTATCATCTATCAACTTCAAGGGTCGAGCTATTATGAGATGAACCAATATGGTCCTGCGATTAGTTCTTTTGAAAATGCGATTAATGCCGGAGGCTTACTGCCGAATGAAGCAGATGCGCTTCGCGTGAATATTGCACAATTATTGATTGCTAACGGTCAATATGCTCAAGGTGCCCAGGCGCTTGAGAATTATATTAATAGAGGCGGCGCTCAAAAGCCTGCATACACTGAAATGCTAGTGCAAGCTTGGGTGCAATCTGAAAATTATGCCAAGGCTCTTCCTTGGGCTGAGAAATGGTTTAATGCGGCTAGCCCGAAAGAGCGTAAACATTTTGACCTGATGAATTTCCTCTACAACAATTTGGGGCAACAAGGACGTCAAGCTGATATCGTCAAACAAATGATCAATCGCTGGCCTGAAGATAAAACACTTTGGGACGCTTGGGCCTCTATGCTCGCTAATGGCGGACGGGAAGAAGAAGCCTTTGAAGTGTCTAAGATGCTATATCTTGGCGGCGCCCTCAAAGATGAACAAGATCTTATGAAGGTTGTTCAGTATTATTCCTTTTATGATATGCCGTTTCAAGCCGCGCTTATTCTTGAAAAAGAAATGAATGCTGGACGTATTACGCGCGATTCTGAAAAGATGGTGCAATTGTCATCGCTCTTCCGTCAGGCCCGTGAATATAAACGTGCTATTCCTGTTCTGGAAAGTGCTGCGGCGAGTTCAGGTCAGGCAAAACTCTATGCTGACCTTGGCGAAGCTCTTTATAATGAAGGCCAGTGCGTCAAAGCTGAAACGGCCTTTAAGGACGCTATTAATAAAGGCTATGATGCCGGTAAATCCTGGATGCTAATCGCGACCTGTCGTTATGAGGATACGCAAAAGGAAGAGCGTATTGATTGTAAAATGACGGAAGCTCAAAAAGACGCTGCACCAATCACTAAGGCTCGCCAGAGCGCCATCCAAGCCTTTGAACAAGTGCCAAGTTCCTCGCGCGAGGGCCGTAATGCCAAGAAATGGATTTCCTTTATCAGAGCCGAACGTGAAGCGGTTGAAAATCGCTGTATCTTTGAGGCCAATGTTGAGAAAGAGCTCTGCTTTGCCATCATCAAAGGTGCTTATGACAATGAAGTCTTCGTCGGTAAATTTGAAATCGACCCGAAAGACCAAAAGTGCATGGCGTTTAAAGAGGAATATGACAGCAAATTCCGCGTTAGGATTGTCGATCAATAAGACGTCTTAAATTCTTACAAAACCCCGGCTTGGTCCGGGGTTTTTTTATGGGCCTACCTGTCTCTGTCTCCATCAACTAATCTTTTCATATTCTCGTTCATCTGCAGGGGAATTGTGCTCGCAAGATAAAATGTTATACTATTGCATTTTATGTTTAGTTATGTTATAAAGTATCATTACTAATAATGGGAGGACTAAAGATGTTAATGAAAAGATGGATATTGAGCACCGTGCCAGCCGCCGCGATTACAGTAGGGATTGGCTTATTTATGGTCGGAATGATCCGTACCGAGTTTACGCCGCAAGATAAGGCCGAGAGCCTCACGCTGGATATAAACCCAGTACCGATAGATATTCCGCCGCCACGCGAACGTGAGAAGCCGCAGGACATAAAGCGCGTCGAGACACCTCCGCCGCCGCCGCGCATTGAACAAGCCCAGGCCAAGCAACCCCAAGAAGACCTGACTGAGATGAGCGGCGCTGTTCCTGATTTTGTAATGCCAAAAATAGACCAAGAAACTTTTGTTATAACGGTGTCTGACCGTAAAGCTCAGCCCTTAGTTCGCATAGCGCCTATCATGCCGCCTAATGCGGAACGCTCCGGTCATTGCAATGTACGCTTTAATGTCAGTGCAGAAGGTGCGCCCTATGATGTGATGGCCACCTATTGCACACAATCAGTGTTCGAGCGGGCGACGAAAAAATCAGTCACAAAATGGAAATACAGACCCAAAATTCTCAATGGCCGTGCCGTTGCCATGATTGGCGTGGAGAATAAAGTCAGCTACCGCCTCAGCGATGAGCGCGGCAACCTCATCCCCGAATAGGAGGCCGCTATGTTACGTCTTCTATCCTCCGTCAGAGCCTCGGCTCTGACGCTGATGACGCTTGGCTGCACCGCGGCTTTGTCGCTGCCTGCTGCCTCGCAAGATGCCGCCTCGCGTCAATTCTCTGCTAAGGCGGGGGAGAAAGTTCTGGCCGCGCAAAATCTCATGACGGCTGAAAATCCCAGCGGCGCTTTAGCTATTCTCGCCAGCGCTCTAACTGTGCCGGAATTAACGCCTTATGAACGCGCGATAATTCTACAAATGCAGGGCGCGAATTATTATGCGCTCAAGCAATTTGGTCCGGCCGTTGCCGCTTTTGAAGGCGCGGTTAAGGCGGGAGGATTAAATGCCGCCGAGACAGCGGATATGGAGGTCAAAATTGCGCAGCTGCTGATTGCCAATGACCAACAGGCTTTAGGCGCGCAGCGTCTCGAAGATTATTTTAACTCTGGCGGTCAGCAAAAACCAGAATATGTTGAGCTGCTGGCACAAGCCTGGCTACAGGCTCAAAACTATAAGCGTGCCTTGCCATGGGCTGAGAAATGGGTGGCTGCGGCCAATCCCAAAGAGCGCCGCCATTATGACACTCTAAATTTTCTTTATAACGCTTTGAAACGTCCCGAGCGCCAGGCGGAAGTCGTCAAAGAGATGATTATGCAATGGCCTGAAGAGCGCGAGTTATGGGAGGCCTGGGCCTCGCTTTTCGCGGATGCAGGTCAGGACGAAGACGCTTTTGCCGTTAAAAAGCTGCTCTATCTGGGCGGGGCTTTGACCACTGAGCCTGAGATTTTGCAAATCGTTCAATATTATTCTTATTACGAGATGCCTTATCAAGCCGCCCAAATATTAGAGCGTGAGTTAAATGCCGGGCGTGTAACGCGCGAGCCAGAAAAGCTTGTGCAACTCGCCTCGCTTTTCCGCCAAGCCCGCGAATATGGCCGCGCTATACCTGTACTCGAGGCCGCGACGAAAATGGACGCTAGCGGCGATCTACATGCGGGGCTAGGGGAGGCGCTCTATAATGAAGGTGAATGCGAGAGGGCCGAAACAGCTTTCAAGCAAGCTATTAATCGCGGCTATGATGCGGGAAAGGCCTGGACCCTTATCGCAACCTGCCGTTATGAGGATGTACAAAAGCAGGAAAAGCTAAGCTGTAAAATGAGCGAAGAGGCTAAGGCCGTTGCGCCCAGAACAGTGGCCCGCCAATCGACCATTGCCGCCTTTGAAAATGTGCCGCCGGCTTCAACCCAAAGCCGGGATGCCAAAAAATGGATATCATTCATCAAAGCGGAGCGGCAGACTTTCGAGCAGCGATGTGAGTTTGAAGAGAAGGTGAGGCGGGATGAGTGTTTCAAAGACATTGAACGCGCCTATAGGAACCAATTTACAGATGGTAAATTTACGCTCGGCAACCCTGATTGCGAAGCCTATGTGGCGGCGTTCAATGTTGAGTACCGCGGCACTATTGAGGGGCGATATTTGGAGGTGTTGGAAAACTCTGCGGGATAGATAGATTTTGAATAGGTTCTTCTTGCAAACATAGAGTTTGCCATGAACCGACGATTTATTTTCAGGTTAAAAGATTAGGGACCGAAATATTTCACAAAATGTCTGACAATACGCAACATAAAATAGCCGCGTTACACCCTTTCAACCTGCACGTTACACATCAGTATCTACAGGTGAGTAACTGTGAGTCTCTTTTTTACAATCAACAATGTATGTAATCAAAAGATAAGCGGAGCGCCGCCTCAAGCGGTTAACCGCCCAGAGCCTCTCTTTAATTTTCCCACACACTTTTCAGAGAGGCTCGCCCCTCTCTTTATTCATGCATGCGATTAAATCAATAGACTTTATTTATTGAAGCAACTTTTAAGAGTTTCAGCTTTGGCTCGAGGCGAGCCGCTAGGTCTTACGTTGTGATAACACCGGTTTTCACGAAGAGACCGCGCTCTTCGGCCAATCAATTCACATATGGCCAGTTCACACGCGCTAATCCGAAATGCGAAACATAGTTGGGAGGCATATAATATTGAATACCCTAGACATAGTGAGGGGTGATGGCAGGCGATAGTATTTGAGTTGACTAGCCGCTCGCTTTGGCCGTGACAGGATCTGTTGCGGCTTCTTTTACCTCGGCTGGCACGCCTGCTGGCGCCTCCTCTGGCGCCTCAATTGACGGCTCTAGCAATTCATCGGCCCCCTCAGGAATATCATCCGTGGTCAAATCAACGGCGATGTGATCTGCGAGTTTTTGCGCGGCCTCTTGCATCAAGGCCGTCAGCTCTTCTTTAGACTTTTGCGCCCAAGCGACTCCATTTTCAGATTTTGAGCTATCTTCGCCTGCGCCTGCGGGAATAGCCGCCATGAATTGATTGCGGTAAATATTGTCTTCAAATTCGAGAATATTATCTGTGTCCGGATTTTCTTTATAAGGCGATAAGGCCTCATTGACCGGAAAAATCATAACATGTGAGGTTAGCTCCAGCGCGTCAAAGCTGTGGCTAAAGGCAAAATCCACATCGATAAACATAACGGCGTCAGCCTCTGATTTTCTTATATGGGCCGCGCGAAACCCCTGCCACTCCTCACGCATCATCATAAGCTCACCCATATCGGCGATCTCTGTTTCAACGAGGGCCTGGGTAAATTCTTCATGTATGTCTTGCGTATAATCATAGCCGACGAGTTTTCTATCGATAGGTGCCATGATTTTTTGGGCCTGATGCTGCCGAATACCGTTCACCGCCAAATCAAATAAAACCGGCGCAAAATGCCCTTGTATATATTGCGAGAGTTTGGAAGTTTTGACGTCGGCGCGAACGCTTTTTTGTTTTGAGATCAAGACACTATCCATCTCTTGGATATGCGGGCGAGCGTCGGCGTCAATGTGGTTGTAGGGCCGCGTCGTACTGCAGGCGCTTATCATCGCCATTAGGCAAAAGATGCCGCCAAATTTTACAATACCCTTCATAATCCCCTCCAACCTTTGTAAAGAGAATAGCCAAAGAGCGCCGCTGTGTTCAAGCCGAGAACGCAGTTGGGCATTGGACATGATGGGCAGCTTTTGCTTTTTTAAAAATAGGTATTGACTACATGCAGTAGTCATTATAAAGACTACACAAAGTAGTCTATTGTAGAATCTGTAATTAACCAAAGCGAACACATGAAAAAAATATCTCAATCTGAATTGGTGATTATGGATAGTCTCTGGGAAGAGGCGCCCATGGGAGCGAGCGAAATTGCAGATAAAGTCTCGTCTGAGGGATGGAATATTCGCACTATTAAAACCTTGTTATCGCGCCTGGTTCAAAAAGGTATCTTAAGCACAGAGCCCGAGGGGCGGCGCTATCTCTATACGCCGCTGATGAGTAAAGAAGCTTACGGCGCGCAGGTTCTGGACGGTATTTCGAAGAATTTTTATGGCGGACGCACCGCGCCTTTATTTCTGCATCTCGCAAAACAAAAAGATCTTAGCGACGCCGACATTGACGAAATTTCGAGCATTTTAGAGCGCCTAAAAGCCGAAAAAGATAAATCGTCATGATGGCCGAAATTTTACAATGGGCTCTAGGGCTGGGCGTCGCAACAACAGGTCTGATCGGACTGGTCTTATTGTTGCGGCGTCCAATGTCCCGCTTTTGGGGCTCCGAAGCTGTCTATTTTTTATGGGCTTTACCATTTTTACGCCTGTTCATGCCCGACCTTCACCTGCCCGTTAAAGCCCCTGTCAGCATGCCTTGGCCTGCAGACTTTTACTGGCTTGAAAATTTTGAGGGCGCTGCAACGTCGCCGCCCGTTGAAACTGTGGCCACGGCCGCGCCGCCTTTGGCGCAAACGGGGATGCAGCTCCCAGGGTGGCCTGTTTTAATCGTGAGCCTTTGGATAATTGTTGGGGCAGGGTGGATTTCTCTGCAGCTTTACCGCCACATTAAATATTGGCATCTGCTCAATGATCTATCCTCTCCTACCAATGATAGGGTAGCGGGGCTGGCCCAAAAAGCGTCGGATATTATTGGACTGCGTAAGCTGCCAAAAATCAAAACCGCGCCCAAAGATATTGGGCCCATTGTCAGCGGTATTTTCAGGCCGCTTATTATCCTTCCGCAAAATTTTGAAAAGATTTATACCCAAGATGAGCAGCTTTATGCGCTCTGTCATGAGATGGCGCATATTAAACGCTATGACCTTGTCGCCGCATTAGGGCTGCTGATATTTCGCGCGGTAAATTGGTATAACCCTCTTGTCCATTATGCCGCGCGCCGCTTTTGCCTTGACCAAGAAGCCGCCTGTGATGCGTTCCTGCTGACCCGTTTTAAAGCCAGCGATAAGGTGGGCTACGCGCAAACCCTGCTCAAAGCCGAGCGGGCTGACACAAAAACAGCCAACACGACTAAACCGCAAAGCCTGAGCTTAGCTTTAGCGAAAGAGACACTCTGATGAAAATTGATTTGAATATGTCCGACCCACTGACCTTGGGCCTCACTCTGGGGGCAGGTCATTCAGTCACACAGCGCATACGGAGGTTAACCATGCGACAGACAAATAAATATATGAGGGGCGGAACGGCCATAATTATTGCAGCAGGTCTAGGGCTTAGCAGCACGGCTCTTTCGTCGGATGCAAATACGCCCGTCAAAGAGGTCGTAAACACAGTTTTGGATAAGGTCGAATTACCGGCTTTGCCGGAGCTTGAAATCGCGCCGAAGCCACTGCCGGAGCTTGAAACACAAACTGCGCCTATTGCGCCAAAGAAAATTGCTGAAGCGCCAGAGCCTAGAGCTGAAACTCAAAAACCGCGAAATACGTCCTCATTTTACGCATCTAAGGATGACCCAAAGGTTATTGCGAGTCTTTTTCTCGCACCGAAAACTCTAGATGCCGCGATTGAAAAAGAGATGAATAGACGCCGCTTTGCGGTTGCTGCGGGTGAAATGCCTAAGACAGCAATTTCTGAATGGCCAGGAATGCGTTCAAACCATGTGTCTGTTAGCTTAACAACAGATGGCGTGCATGATGCCAAAATCTATAACGTAGACGGCGTTGAACTACCTCTTGAAACGCAAAATGAAAAGCTAGCAAGCTTGAAGCTCACGATGGATAACTGCATCGCTCACGGGCAATCTATTACAAGCGCAGATTACTTTGAATATACGGATCCAATAAGTAGCCTTGTGTATAATGTGACCTGTAAGCCCAATCATAATCCTACGCGTAATATTGACCTCTCCGTTGATGAAGAAATTGCTCTTTTAATGGCAGATACAGATGTCGATATTAAAACCCGTAAAGCCCGTGCGCGGGGTATGAAAGCTGGGTCGCTTATTCGAGAGTATAAAACGAAGTTTCCAAACCCAACACGGGAACAAAACTATGAAGAATGTTTATCTAGTATGACCTTGTTGAATGAAGGTTATCGCTATCACAATTCACGCAAGCAGACTGAAGCTGAGATTGTCAAGTTTTGCGATGATATTGATGTCAGAGACTTTGGCCCAAAATCTGAATAAAATTTAAAAAAGCACCGATAGAGCCAAGCCAAACTCAATTTAATGCAGCTTGGCTCTGAACAGTCCGAAACTTTAGGAACACATCCTGATGAAAATTGAATTGAATATGTCCGACCCACTGACCTTGGGCCTCACTCTGGGGGCAGGTCATTCTGTAACACAGCGCATACGGAGGTTAACCATGCGACAGACAAATAAATACATGCGGGGCGGAACGGCCATAATTATTGCGGCAGGGCTCGGGCTCAGCAGTACGGCTCTCTCGTCAGATACTAATACACCCGTCAAGGAAGCAGCTAAAACAGTTTTTCAACAAGCTGATGCCCTGACTCTGCCAAAGGAAGACGCGCAGCCTTTTGTAAAATTCGCTGAAGCTGCCGACCTTGAAACGCCGCCTGCGCGAGCGTCTAAACTGGCATCGGCTTTCGCGTCTTCAGATGACCCGGCCGTCATCGCCAGTCTCAAATTATCGCCGCTGGCCATGAACCCTGAGATTGAAAAAGAGATGAATAGACGCCGCTTTGCCGTGGTCGCCGGTGAACTACCAGAGACCGCTATCACAGACTGGGCTGGTATGCGTTCAAATCTGGTGTCGGTGAGCTTGACCCACAATGGCGTCCATGATGCTAAGCTTTATGATGTGCAAGGCGCAGAGCTAGCGCATGCGCAAAAGGATGCCAGGTTGGCGAGCCTCAAACCGATATTAGATAATTGTATCGCGCAAGGGCAATCCACGACGGGTGCAGATTACTATGAATATAGCGATCCGGTGACCAGTCTTTCATATAATGTGACCTGCACGCCAAAGCCTAAAACAGGGCAAAGTGAGCTTAACGTAGATGAAAAAATCGCTTTGCTTATGGCGGATGAGGATATTTCATTTGAAACACGTCAAGCCAGAGCCGTTGGTATGAAGGCCCGCGACATGATTGCGAAGTTTAGCGCGTCAAACCCCAACCCAACCCGCGGGGAATATTACAGTGAATGTGTGAAACAAAATAACGTCATACGTTCAATCTATCGTGACGATATCGATACACCCACTGGACAAGCTGAAATTGCAACTGATTGCGAAAAACAAACCTCGGGTAAATATGGTGTGAATTCGCAATAATCAATAAGATTAAAACGGCTAATTACAGTTGAACCCGCAAAAGCGAAAATGTTTCAGTCGCGGGATAAGCCGCGCCATTAACATAAGGCAGTCTCATCTTTATGGGTGAGGCTGCTGGCCCTATGACCCATAAAATACAGTCTAACCTTTTAATACCTAACTATGGGGTATTTACCTGATTTATTCAGATTTACCATCGTGCTAGAGCCGCGTAATCGGGCGTGTCTAATACGGTGATTTTGATCTCACAGCGCCCACTCATTTAAGGGCGCGCCAAATGCAATATTTAAAACTTATCTTTTCTTTAGCAGCTATTGTTTCATTCGCTGTGATTACGTCATTGGTTTCGGCGACGTCTGCCACGGCTCAATCTTATTCCACTCAAGATGTGAATGGGAGAAATGTTGCAGTGGCCTATTTCAATGGCGGTCGCTTTGAGCAAACCTCACCCGGCGTTTGGAAGGAATATGGCAGAAGCGGCGGACCACGATTTACATTTCGGGAAACCCAGCGTGATGAATGGTCTGTATATTTACGAGATGACAGCAGAAATGGCGACCTGCAGATTGATGTGCATCGCAATATGATTTCGGCTGGTTGGGACGGGAGGCCGCGCAGTGACCTTTATCCTGTGACAAAATTTCAACGTACATCCGCACGAGCGCCAAGACCCACCCCGACGCCGAATAGAGAGCAGACATGTTATAATCTGATTCAAGGTAAAGTCGCCTGGAGACAAGGGGGAAGCAAAAATTGGTCAGATGCCAATGTTAGAAACCTATGCGCGGGAACATCGAATCCAACCGCTACGCGTGACTGTTTCAGACGCGGCATCAATATAGGCAAAGGATGGTCTGAAGCGACGAATAGCTGTAAATCAAATACAAATAGTTTCCGTCAAACCTCCGCGCCCACGCCAGCACCGCGTCCAACACCTACGCCGCGCCCGACCCAGGGCTCCGGCGGTAAAGTGACACTCTATCAGCATTGTAATTACGCCGGGTACGGCGTGTCCCTACCTGCCGGCTCTTACAGTCTTTCCGCCTTACAGTCTAAGGGTATCAAAAATGATGACGTCTCTTCAATTAGGGTTTCGCCCGGCTACAAGGTCGAAATTTATGAAGATGCAGGATATAGGGGCGCTCGTCGAACTCTGGAAGGCAATACATCCTGCCTCACAAGTTACGGGATGAATGATAAGCTATCTTCTATAAAAGTTTTGCCGAGGTCCTCTTCTGGTACGACGCGTTCAACACCAACGCCAAGAGTACAGACTTCAACCCCGCGGCGGCAGCCAGCGTCAAATCAACGGAACCCAAATGGATCAGGTAATATGGCCTGCGTCTGTACGGATAACGCGTGTGGAAGCGGTGCGGTTGCTGGTAATCAAGGCGATAGTTTCTCCCATATTTCTTCCGCCAAAGTGAGGTCTGACTTTACGCCAAACTCAAATACGGGTTGGTCTTGCGCTATTCCATCCGACATCAAGACAAGCAGTGGATCTCTAGGTTGTTTTTGTAGTGGATATTGCGGCAATGGCGGCACAGGCGCAGACCCAAAGACTTACCGTTTAGGCAACATATCACAGGAACGCATTGACCAACGTTACGGCGGCGGCAAAAAAGGCAACAAAACGGGCTGGCTCTGCGGAAAGTATCGCGGAAGATATTAGACCTAACTTGACGTCTCGAACCGTCATTTCAATCGATTGACAGATCGGCATGTCTCAAAAATATACTTCAAATAAAGCTGAGGAAATTTTATGCCCAAATATGTAACTGCCGGAATTATCGGATTAATCCTGGCGTTAGGTTCGCAAACCGCCTTCGCGAAAATCAAGAAAGTCAATGTCGTTGGTGTGCCGGACACGATAGAGCGTATTGCTGTCAATAACGGAAAATGTGCAGCGTCATTTTTCTGTGTGAAAAAGAAAACAGGTCTTTGGACATATCATGGTCGAGTCAAATTTCGCAAGGGCGAAGTCACGCTCTTGGACGGAACGGTTCTCACTGGACAAGTTGTTTTACTGCAACGTCGTCAAGATTGGAAATTTGTGAAAGACATGGCGTTAATCGTGCCCGAAGGAGAAGAGGACGCCATTTATGTGGGGCCTGGATCAGCCTTTTTAATCACTCAAGAGCATAAAAAAGGCGGCACAAATACATATGATGCCTATGGCTCTATCTATTTGAAAAGACGCGTCTCTGGTCCGATGCGCCTCTCTTACAATCCGACGGCGGGAACGTCTAGAAGCCTCGCCTCATTCTTGCCTGCGAACGCTATGAAAAATTTACAAACGCGAGTCGCCGGCCGGGAGGTCATGGCTGCGATTAAAGATGGTAAAAACCTCGCCGATGTTCGCGATAGCGGTACAGCCTCTCAAGCCATGGTAGATGTCATTTCGTCCATAGAAATCACTGAAAAAGAATATCTCGTCTATGATGAGGCCAATGACACGACGTCAGCCATAACCAAGGGTAACTTTAAAGAGACAATGAGAAATATTTTTGCTGCGTGTCCTGAAGCCGATAGCAAGGACGCAAAAAAATATTCAAAGTCCTATAAAAAAATTGATGAGGCTTTTGAATATATAAATGCGACATGCACATTTACTTCATAAAGATACAGAATCTGTTAGGCTTGAAAATCTGACGTGCCTTACGAGCTCGTAGTAAAACTACTAACCCGTCACCGCCACCGCAAAGGCATATTCTAGCGCGGTTTCTTTTAGGCTGTCATAGCGGCCGCTTTCGCCTTGGTGGCCTGCATCCATATTTATTTTTAAAAGGATGGGCGCTTCGCCTGTTTGATGCTCGCGCAGCTTGGCGGCCCATTTTGCGGGTTCCCAATAGGTGACGCGCGGGTCGGTTAGCCCGCCTGTGATGAGCGTGGGCGGATAGGCTGTGGCCTTAATATTATCATAGGGCGAATAGGCGGCGATGTTTTTATAGGCCTGCTCATCGGTAAGCGGATTTCCCCATTCTGGCCATTCGGGCGGAGTGAGGGGGAGGGTGTCATCACTCATCGTATTCAGCACATCGACAAATGGCACCGCTGCAATGACGCCGCCAAAAAGGGACGGGTCTTGATTGAGCGCTGCGCCGACAAGCAGCCCGCCTGCTGAACCGCCATGGGCGACGAGCTTGCCGCGCGATGTATAACCTGCCTCGACAAGGGCACGTCCCGCATCGACAAAGTCATTAAAGGTGTTTTCTTTCTTCTCGAGTTTGCCGTCTAGATACCATTGATAGCCTTTCGACATGCCGCCGCGAATATGGGCAATGGCATAGACAAAGCCGCGATCGACAAGAGACAGGATAGAGGTGCGAAAGCCTGCAGGAATGGTGATGCCGTAAGAGCCGTAACCATAGAGCAGGAGCGGGGCGCAGCCGTCTTTCATTAGGCCCGCTTTATAGAGCAGCGTTATGGGCACTTGCTCGCCGTCGCGGGCGGTGATGTGAATCCGCTCGCAGTGATAATCGCTCGGCTCATGCCCGCTAGGTACTTCTTGGGTCTGGCGTAAAATACGCTCGCGCGTCTGCATATTGTAATCAAAGGTTTGGCGCGGGGTGGTCGGCGAGGAATAGGCAAAGCGCATCCACAGCGTTTCATATTCATAACCGCCCATCAGGCCTAGCCCGAACGCGGCCTCATCAAAAGCAATTTCATGTTCCGAGCCATCGCGCATATCGCGGATAATGATACGGGGGAGGGCGTTCTCACGGACGAGGCGGACAAGGAAATGCTCATAGGTTTCAATCCCGATAATCAGCGTGCCGGATGTGTGCGGGATATAGTCTTCCCAATTCTCAAAAGCGGTCTCGCCAATGGGGGCGCGCATGATGGCAAAATCTGTTGCGCCGTGGGCGTTGGTGAGGATGTAGAAATAGCCGCCTTGATCATGGAGACTATATTCAACGCCCGTTTGACGCTTGGAGACGCATCTCGGAGCAGAGTCTGGCGTGTCAGATGGGACAAGCCAGATTTCCGTCGTTGTGTGGTTATGGGCGCTGATTTCAATGAAGTTGCCGCTATCGGTCTCGCCGACAGAGACGAAAAATCCGGGATCGCTTTCTTTGTAAATTAATCGCGGCGCATCATCAGTCTCATGGATGTTCTTGGCGAAGACGGCATAGGGGCGTTGGTTTTCATCGCGCTCGACCCAGAACATGGTGGCGTTATCTTTGGCCCATTGTAGCCCGCCTGCGGATTTGGTGATGCCTGTAGAGACCGCCTCGCCGTCCATAGGCTTGATAAAAATCTCGTAATTTTCCGCACCTGTCGCATCAACGCCGTAAGCGAGCCATTTTTGGTCGTCACTATGGCCGACTGCGCCAAGGTCAAAATAAGAGGGGTGGTTTTTGGAGAGAGTTTCGGCATCGAGAATGGTTTGCGGCTCGCCTATGGGCGTCTTGGTCGCGGGGTCAATCGCGGCGCGCTCATAAAGGCCATGCTGATCGCCCGTGCGGTAGCGGTGATTATAAGCAAAACTGCCATCAGGTGAGGGCACAGAAGACGCATCAGATTTTAAACGGCCTTTCATTTCTTCAAATATGGCGTCTTTAAGCGGGGTAAGCCCATCCATAACGCCCGCGCTGTAAGTGTTTTCTGTCTCTAAATGCGCGCGAATATCGGCGTTGAGCGTAGAGGTGTCGGCCATCATTGTCTGCCAATTCTCATCCTTCATCCATCCATAATCATCGCTGCGGGTGATGCCGAGCTGTATAGTTTTAACAGGACGTTTTGGCGTTACGGGCGGGGTGAGGTCAGTTTTTAAAAGAGAGGTCATGGCCGCGTTCTAGGCAGGGTGCAGGCAGGCCGCAAGTCTTGAACCGCAAAGTCACGCTTATTTAACGCTATTTTGTTAGATAGCGGGAAAATATAAAATGAAGTGGTCGTGGCGATGAAACTGATTATTCAAATACCTTGTTATAATGAGGCGGAAAGCCTGCCTGAGACTTTGATCGCCCTGCCGCGTAAAATCGAAGGCATAGACGAGATTGAATATCTGGTCATTGATGATGGCAGCGCGGATGACACAAGCGGCGTAGCCCGCCGATTTGGTGTCCATCATATTGTCCGACACCGCACTAATCGCGGATTGGCGGCGGCTTTTAAAACAGGTTTGAACAAAGCTCTTGCCGAAGGCGCGGATATCATCGTCAATACGGATGCCGATAACCAATATGACGCCCGTGATATTGCGACAATTGTTGCTCCTGTTCTAGCGGGCGAAGCCGACATTTGCATCGGCGATCGCCAAGTCGCCAATAATCAGCATTTCGGGAAGTTTAAACGCAAGCTTCAAGTCTTTGGCAGTCATGTTGTGCAGCGCCTCTCGCGCACAACTGTGACGGATGCGGTTAGCGGGTTTCGCGCCTTTAGCCGCTCTGCCGCGCAGCGCATACATATTGTCTCGCGCTTTTCTTATACCACGGAAATGCTGATACAGGCAGGACGTAACCGCCTCTCTGTTAAATCCGTTCCGGTGCGCACTAATTCAGTCGAGCGCCCGTCGCGACTGTTTAAATCCGTACCGCAATTTATCATGAACCAAGGGATTACGATCTTGCGGGCTTACGCTATGTATAATCCGTTGCGGGTTTTCGTTCTGGCAGGGGGCGGCCTCGCCGTTCTCGGCACGTTGCCAATCTTACGCTTTCTCTATTTCTTCGCCATCGGACAAGGCGGCGGTCATGTGCAATCCCTTATTTTGGGCGGAACATTGCTCACCCTCGGAACAGTTGCCATGATGCTCGGCCTCATCGCTGACCTAATTGGCCGCAACCGTCAATTGATGGAACAAATGCTGGAGCGCGTTAGGGTGCTTGAGGATTCTGTTGCTGAGGGGAAAAAGGCTCAACCTGAAAATAAATCTGAAACACCTTTAAAAAAGGTTGTCGGGTAAACCGCTAATGGCGTCATTTGACGACATATCAACGCGCTTACTCGAAGCTTTGCATGGAAGGGTCGCATTTCTGCGCAAGCACCGCACACCTTTTACAATAGCCGCGAGCGTTATTTTCCTTGTCGGCCTTGTTTGGTCCTTTCAAAAACTGAATCTATCCCTCTCGGACTTGGATATTTGGCCCGCTCTGGGATTGTTTTTCGTTATGGCTCCGCTAGGCATTCTTTACGGCGCAATCGGTTTAATGATTTTAGTCCATATTGCGGGCGGGACAAAAATAAATCTGGCTGAGTCCGTTAAAATTACAGCCTATGCTCAATTGGCCGAATCCTTACCACTGCCGGGCGGGGCGATTGTTCGCACAGCCGCGCTGATGAAATCGGGCGTGAAGACGACGAAAAGCGTCGGCTTAGTCGTCGCAACGGCGATATTATGGATATCTATGGCGGCCTTAGGCGCAGGAGGCGTGCTCATCGCCCAAGGTTCCGTTCTTGGATATGCATTATTCGGCGTTGGCCTTCTGGCTGTTTTGCCCGTGATAACTTGGATATTTAAGTTATCGGGTGTTGGCATCACGGCTTTAATTATTTTTCACCGTATGGTGGGGGTCGTCATGATGGCCATTCGGATATTACTCGCCTTTGCGATAGTTAAATTAGCTGTCAGTTTTGAAACGGCGTTATTTTTTACTTTCGCTAATATTGCGGGTTCGGCGACATCCCTCGCGCCAGCGGGTTTGGGCGTTGGAGAAGTCTTTGCTGCAGCCATGGCGGACCTTGTCAAGGTCCTGCCAGCCACAGCTTTTCTGGCCATTGCGCTAAACCGTATTATTGGGCTGATGTCTTGCGCCTCACTGGTCGGCTTTATCAGTTTATTTGAATCTCGTTTTAAAAAATTATCATCCATGAGGAATGCGTCATGACTAAATTAACGGCTGAATTAATGGCAACAGTGGATATGGCGCGCAGCGTTGGTATTCGCCAAACATCTACCCGTGTTCGTAATTATTTCGCGGCGCGCAGCTATGAACGCGCCCGTCAAAGACGCTTTAACCGCTTAGGGCTACAGGGCCGTGTGGTCCGCAGTGTGCTGGGCTCTAAAATGGAGCTTGATGCCGGTAAGCCTGGACTTGACCGCGATATCTTACTCGACGGTATCCGCGAACCTATCGCAACAGGGCATATTCTCAGCATTTTAAACAAGGATGATGTTGTTTTAGAAGTTGGTGCGAATATCGGATATTACGCTCTCATCGAAGCGCGTATCTGTAAGAAAATTTACGCTGTTGAGCCACATCCTGAAAATGTCGAGCGCCTTAAACGCAATATTTCTTTAAACGATTTCGATAATGTCATTGTGCAGCAAGGCGCCTTTGGAGAACAAGACGGGACTATTCCTCTTTATTGTTCTGATTTATCTAATTGGCACTCATGTAAAGATGCGCCGAGTTCTAAAGCTAATTTTGTTGAGGTTGATTGTTTCACGATTGACAGTTTTGCTAAGAAAAATGAAACACCGACATTCATAAAAATGGATGTTGAAGGGTATGAGCTGGAAGTCTTGCGCGGGGCGACTGAGACTTTAAAAAAAGTAAATCATCTTTTCCTTGAGCTTCATGGCACCATTTTAAAGCAATCCGAATTAAACGAAATTTTAGATATGATTGATGCTTCCGGGTTGAAGCCTTCTTTAATTGTTCAATATGACAGACCGGGTCTAGCCCGCACATATGAGCTTACGCAGCTTGATAAAATTCGTGCCGGAGATCGCGGAACATTTGAGCTTTTCTTTAGCCGCTAGTTCTGCGGAGCGTTTAAATGCTTCAAGGGTTTCAGCAACAGGAAAAGGGGCTCGAGCGTATTTTGTTATGCGCCATCGCCATTATCCTCGCGCTGCAACTTCACCTGCAATTTGTACAAAAAATTAATTGGGATGAATTTTATTTTCTCTCACTCGTTTACGATTATCAGCGCGGGGATTTGGCCAAGCCTTTGCAAACGGCACATGTTCATTTTTTTGGATGGCTTAAATATATAAGTCCGAATGACGTGACCCAAATTATCGCCGCCCGTGTGTTGATGTGGGTTTTGCAGATTGGAACGCTTTGGTTTATCTTTAAGACCGCGCGGGAATTTATATCACGCAGCGCGGCTTTATTTGCGGTTTTAAGTTTTCTAGGATTTGGCTTTATCTTTATACATGGCACGAGCTTTCGTGCTGATCCTATAGCGGCTTTTCTGATGAGCTGGGCCGTCTATCTTTTTACTGTTTCAAGACTGAAACTTAAAAGCTTGGCAGCTTTGTCAGTCTGTTTAGCTCTTGGCGCATTAGTCACGATAAAGGTGATTTTCTTCGCGCCATTATTTGCCGTTTTAGCGATATGGCGACTGTTCACATCAGATAATTTTAAAGACCTACTTGTTAAGTTTATAGTCTGTGCCGGAGTCACTGCTTTGCTCTTTGCGGTGGGGTATATTTTACAATTAAGCCTAATGCCCAAAGCGGCCCTCAGCGGGTCTACGGAGATGATAGGGAATGCGGGGAAGACAACCCTCTTATCGGACGGGTTATTTCCGCGCGCCGCCATCATTAAGCAGCATCTCATCTTAGGTTTGGTTTCTAGCTTTATGCTGGCTTTAGGATTTGTCTTTATTCTCGCAGATTTTGTAAAGCCTTCGGCGGATAAGAAAAAACTTTTGGTTTTGCTGGCCATGGGCCTGCCGGTTCTCAGTCTTATTTTTTACCGTAATGCTTTTCCTTATTACTTCGCATTTATTTTTCCGACTATAATTTTATGGGCTGGGGTGGCGGCAGACAGACTTAAAAAGATGCCGCTCCTATTGGCGCTTTTAGCTTTGTTTATTGTCGCTAATCTCGGCATTCAATATAAGTATCGCCTAAGCGAAAATAATCAGGTTCAATCTGCCACCCTAGAAGAAATACAGCGAGTTTTTCCCGACCCAGTGCATTATATTGATCGAAGTTCCATGATGCCGAGCTACCCTAAATCCGGCTTCTTTATGTCGAGTTGGGGCCTGCAAAATTACGTCAGGAAAGGTGAGCCTGTTATAGCGCAAGCTATGAGAGACACTGTCATTCCCGTTGTCATTGAAAATTCCCCTGAGATAAATCGTACTTTGATAAAGAGCGATAGAGACAGCCAATTACTAGCCGAGGACCAAATAGCTTTGCGGGAAAACTATATCCAGCATTGGGGACATATCTGGATTGCAGGTAAGACTTTAGAGCTGTCACCGCAGGCCATCACATTTAACAATCTTGTGCCTGGTCAGTATACGGTTGAGAGCGATGGCGACGTTACTATAAATGGAAAACGCTATGCCGCAGGGGATTTCATAAGCTTATCGCGCGGACCGAATAGTGCAAAGAGCGAGACGCGGCAAAACATCGTTTTGCGCTGGGGCGACAATATTCAAGCGCCCAAGGTCCCCGCGCCGACTCGCCCCATCTTCACAAACTTCTAATATGGCGCGCCGTCCCACAGTTCGTTTCATAACTCGCAAATGGGCACCTGCTGTGGGCGGTATGGAAACCTATTGTCTGCAACTCACTGAGCATATCAAAGATGATGTTGATTTAGATATCCATGCCTTGCCCGGTAATGCGGATGGAACAGCGCCGGGCATGTTTAAGATTGCAGGCTTTGGCTTAAAAATGATGTTCAAACTTTTGGCTTTACCTAAAACCGATGTTGCGCATATTTCTGATATGGCCAGCTGGCCGCTTGGGCTTATGGCTAAACTACGCCATCCGAAAACGCGTATTATTTTATCAGCTCATGGATCAGACCTTAGCTTTGAACAACGCAGTGGTATTCTTCCCAAAATTTATAAAGCTTACATGCGGCTGGGGGCCTTATGCCTGCCGCGAGCGGTCATTCTCGCCAATTCACAATGGATAGCTGACTTGGCTACGAGAAAGGGATTTGAGGATGTACGGCTGGTGCCGCTGGCCACAGATATGCCTGTGAGAACCCCATCGCCAGCCGTCAGTCGTCACTTATTTTATGCTGGGCGAATTATCCGCTCTAAAGGGGTGTCTTTTATCATCAATGAGGTTTTGCCCCTATTACCTGATGATATCACGCTACGCGTCGCTGGAACTGTATGGGAAGCGGAAGAGGGTAAAGCTCTAGCGCATCCTCGCGTTAAGTTTTTGGGTCAACTAGACGCTGAAGCTTTGGCACAAGAATATGGGGATGCGCTTTGTGTTGTCGTGCCGAGCCTCGCGCCTGAAGGCTTTGGTCTGGTGGCTATCGAAGGCGCCTTATCGGGCGGTGTGGTGCTGGCCTCAAACCACACAGGCTTGGCCGAGACATGCGATAAGGGTTTAGGTGTTCTTGTAGTAACGGGAGAGTCTGCGGCGTGGGCGGAGGCTATAATCTCAACGGCGAATTGGTCTGCTTCTGAGCGCCGTGATTTTATCACGCAAGCCCAATCTCAGGCCCAAAAACGCTATAGCTGGCCGCGAGTTGCAAATGATACGCTTGAAGCCTACCGCCCCTAATTTAGTCACGCTTAGTTAACGCTCTTTGTTTAAGTTAACAGAAAATTTATAGGAATATCTCTTATGCAAGCGCAACAGGCTCTTGAATTGTCGACCGCCGCTGTTCTCCCGGACACGGCTAAGACGGAAGAAATCAGGCGGCAATTGGCTAAACGTCTTGCCGATGTGATTTGTATTCCGTCCAGTCAGTTGACCCCGCAAGAACGTCATATGGCCGGTGATATTCTGGTCGAGCTTATGCGTGATGCTGACATCAATCTCAGAGAGTCAGTTGCCAAGCGTTTGGTCATGCTCAACGAAGCCCCGCGCACGATTTTGGTGATTTTGGCGAAGGATGACATTCAAGTCGCGCGCCATGTGCTGGAAGAAAGCAAAAGCTTATCGGATTCTGACCTTATACAAATTGCGCGTAAAGTTTCAGGCGCTCACCGCAAAGTTATCGCTAGGCGGCGCAAAGTCACTGACTCTGTCGTCGATGTCATGGTTGAATTTCTGGAAGAAGACGTTGTCGAAACGCTGCTAAAGAATAAAGGCACGAGTTTTTCGGAAACGGCTTTGCAGCGTATTCTAACGATTTCGCGCAGCCATCAACCTTATGTGTCGCTTTTGATAAAACGCGATGAATTGCGCCCATCTCATGGCCTGACAATGTTCTGGTGGGCGGATGAGTCTAACCGCAGGAAAATTTTACATCGCTTTGCTGTGACGCGAAGCGTACTTCAAGAAACTTGTCATGACTTATTTCCAAAAGCATCGGCTGACGGTTGGTCTGATGCCCCTGTGCGTAAAGCGCTGCAATTTATTGAGCGTCGTCAACGCAACCGCGCCGCCCTAGAGCGCAGTGACTACGACTCTCTAGAAGAGGCCATAGACGCCACCGTCGAAACAGGACTGACGCGTAAGATGACCGAAGAGATTTCATATATTGCCGGTATTAAACCTGCGACAGGCGCACAAATTCTAACTGATAAAACGGGCGAATCCATTGCTATTCTGTGTAAAGCGCCGGGTTTGAAGCGTGATTATATTGAAAAAATATGGCGCGCCTTAAAGCGTCCTGTTCATGATGCAGAGGGCAATACCCATCCTGAGCTTGCTCGGGTTATCCGGACTTATGATGAAATTTCGACGGATAAAGCCCAAACCGTTCTGCGCTATTGGAACTGGTCGTTGACATCGTCTTTGAGCGCTGATGTTCTACGGCATATTAAAGACGGCGTTATTCCGCGCGAAGAAGAATATGGCGCTGCTGCCATCACCGCCGCGCTTGTTTTTGGGCATCGCCGCTAATTTATAAATAATCCCAAGAAAAATCTCGCTTTTTGCGGGATTTAACTTTCCCTTCCCAAAACAGGCGTCTAAACACGCCTTAAACCGTAAGCGACTTAACCAATAACGGTGTGGGTGGAGTGAATTTTAATGCGTTTTGCATTTATTCTGGCAATAATGATGACTGTGACGTGGCTGACCCTGTCCGGTTATTTTATTCCCCTGATTTTGACCTTTGGTGTCATTTCAATTGCCATCGTCGTTTGGATGTGCGCTCGTATGCGTATTTTAGACGGCGAGACGGTGCCCTATCTATCCTCGCTACAAACAGTCTCTTATTTTGTCTGGCTCTTTGTTGAGATTGTGAAAGCCAATGTGCAGGTCGTGAAAGCTGTGCTGAGCCCGGATATGGAAGTCTCTCCAACTCTTGTAAAAATTCCGATTAATAGCGAAGTTGATATTGCCGAAACCATGTTCGCCAATTCTATTACCCTGACGCCCGGAACAGTTGCCGTTGATATGCAGCCTGACCATATTTTAGTTCATGCCCTGCTCGAAGAGATGAGCGCGCCCGAGGACTTTAAAGAAATGGGTGAGCGCTCGGCTTGGGCTGTTGGCTTCAAAGCGGAGGAAAGCTAAGTGGAGGTCTTCCTCGGTTATTTTAATCTGTCTGTGGCTTTCCTTGTGATTGTCAGCATGGTGATGATGCTTGGGCGGTTGCTAGGCGGCCCAACGCTCTATGACCGCATTTTAGCTGTCAATTCGTTCGGCACGAAAACCATTCTGTTTCTGTGCGTCTTTTGTTTTGTGATTAATCGCCCCGATGGTTTGGATATTGCGCTGCTTTATGCCTTGATGAATTTTATTGCGACAATCGCTGTTTTGAAGTTCTTCAACTATCGCAATCTGGGCGTGCCCTTAATTCAAGAGCAAATGGAGGACAGGACATGATGCTCTCTGTTATCCTCGCCGCCGCAGCCGCCGCAGAACAAGGCGCCTCATTTACCTTTGATTGGTTCGGGTTCCTGCGCGCATTCCTGTCCTGCCTGTCCATATTAGCTGGGCTGTTCTTTGTTCTGGCTGGGACCTTAGGGGTATTAAGATTGCCAGATTTCTACACGCGCCTGCATGCGGCTGGTATGACCGATACGCTCGGCGCAGAACTCATATTATTGGGCCTTATTATCCAATCTGGCTTTACGCAAGTGAGCCTTAAACTGCTCTTAGTGGCCTTTTTCCTTTTGATCACCAGCCCGACGGCGACACATGCCATTGCTAATGCGGCCCATAAGGCAGGGCTGGCACCAAAGCTTGGGAAATATAAAGCCCCATCTCTGGACGGAGATGCCTCATGATAATGGCGTCCTCTTTCGTGCCGCCGACCATGATTTTGGATTTGGCTTTGATGGCGATGCTCGTCATTGTCGCCTTTGCGATTGTGCGCATGCGCAGCCTCTTTGCGATTGTCATGCTGCAAGGCGTTTACTCTTTGGTTTGCGCCGCGTGGTTCGTGTCTTTGGACGCGGTGGACGTCGCCTTTACTGAGGCCGCTGTCGGGGCAGGGGTCTCTACGGTTCTGATGCTGGCGGCTATGTTACTGGCCGACCGTAAGTCAGAAGCTGTGCCTATTTCAAAACAAATTGCACCGCTCATTGTGGTGATTGTGGCAGGTCTGGCGATGTTTTACGCCATTGGCGATATGCCTGCTTATGGCGATGCTAACTCACCCGCTAATAGCGGCCCAGGCATGGACTTTATTGACCGCACTACAGAGGAAATTCACATTCCAAACGTCGTGACGGCGGTTTTGGCCAGCTATCGAGGCTATGATACATTTGGCGAAGCTGTTGTTATTTTTGCGGCAGGTCTGGGCGTGTTGTTGCTCTTAGGGCTTAACGGAAATGCTGGACGCTGGACGGCCACGCCCAATGGACAACGTGTTTCTGCGCCGTCTGCGCCTTCGGCGGCAACACCTAAACCTAAAGCCACACGGCGAAGGCAACAGAAAGATCCGCAGCCTTCCGCGCCGCTAAAAGGCCCTGTCAAAGAGGCCGAAGGCCTGAAGGAATTGCCCGTGCAAGCCGCGCCTGCACCCTTGAAAGGGCCGATTGTCGAAGCGCCCGCGCCGAAGACCCCTGCCACAAAATCCAGAGGCCGCCCTAAAGGGTCAAAGAATAAAACGCCAACTAGCAAAACGTCAGTCACTAAGAAAACTGCTAAGCCAAAAGCTAAAGCGACCACGACGACGACAAAGGCAAAAACAACTGCTGCTCCGAAAAGACGAGGGCGTCCCAAGGGGTCGAAAAATAAGCCTAAAGCCGCCCAAGTAACGGCGGCTAAATCTGGACCTAAGAAACGCGGGCGTCCGAAGGGCTCCAAGAATAAGCCCAAAACGGGAGGCACATCATAATGCGTGATCCTCATGTTATTCTGCGCGTGATCAGTAAGTTTCTGATCCCCTTCATCGCGCTCTATGCTTTTTACGTTCAATTCCACGGCGACTTTGGTCCTGGCGGCGGGTTCCAAGCGGGCGTTATTCTGGCAGCTTCTGTTATTCTTTATGCGCTGATTTTTGGACTTGAGGCCGCGAAGAAAGCCTTCCCGCCAAGCTGGATACGGATTGGCATGACATTGGGTGTGCTGCTTTACGGCGGAACAGGTGTATTAACATGGATTTTAGGTGCGGATTTCCTCTCTTACGGCGTTCTAGCCGAAAAATCCTATCATGGTCAGCATTACGGTATTATCGCTGTTGAGTTGGGTATTCTTTTTGCGGTGACGAGCGTGATGATTGCGATTTTTTATGCCTTTGGCTCGCGTCAACCTGAACCCGAAGCGGAGGATTGGTAATGTTCTCCGTCATCTTTGAGCAATATAATTATGCCGTTGTTATCATCCTGATGATGACAGGGCTTTACGTTGTCTTTGCCAGCCGAAATCTCATCAAGAAACTGGTTGGTCTGTCACTCTTCCAAACGTCAGTCTTTTTACTCTACATCACCATTGGTAAAGTTTCGGGCGGACAGCCGCCCATTATCGTGGAGACTCATGGCGGCGACCATGCCTTGCTGGAGCCTGTCCTTGTGGCAGCTGCAGCGCCCAATGATGCGGCCGCTTATGCAGGTCAGTCTGATATTCTTTATTCCAATCCATTGCCGCATGTTTTGATTCTCACCGCGATTGTTGTGGGCGTTGCGACCCTCGCTATTGGGCTGGCTCTTGTTGTGCGTATTCGCGAAGTTTACGGCACGATTGAAGAGGACGGTATTAATGCCTTGGATTATCACTACAATCTCGAGGGTACGGACGAGTAATGGACCTTTTGTCTTTATTTCCTGCTTGGCTGCTTGAGCAAGGCCCGGCCTTTGTAATTGTCCTGCCGCTTTTGATGGGCGCGATTACCGCTATTCTGCCAAGCCGTACATCAGCGTGGTGGGTCTGCCTTATCGTAACTCTGCTCTGCACAGTCACGTCTTTTGGTCTTTTGTTACAAGTCTATTCAGAAGGCACCTCTGTTTACACCATGGGCGGATGGGATCCTCCTCATGGTATTTCCCTTGTTCTTGATGTTCTGAGCGCCCCTGTCTTACTTTTGATCGCGGCCATGGCGGTTGTGACCACGGTCTATGCCATGCCGTCCACGATTGCGGAAATTGAACCCAAAAAACGCGCGCCATTTTACGCCGCTTTTCTGCTGTGTTTTGCCGGACTTATGGGCATGGTCGTCACGGGCGATGCGTTCAACGTCTTTGTCTTCCTCGAAGTCAGCTCTATTTCAACTTACGCGCTTGTCGCAATGGGGGCGGCGCGCGACAGGCGGGCTCTGGCAGCGGCTTATAATTATCTTATCTTAGGCTCCATCGGGGCGACCTTCTTTGTCATTGGTCTTGGCTTTATGTTTATGGAGACGGGGACGCTTAATATGGCGGATATGTCCCGTATTCTAGCCGAATTAGACGGCGGCTCGCGCGTCGCCAAAGTCGGCTTTGGATTTATCATTATCGGGCTGGGCCTTAAGCTTGCTATGTTCCCGCTCCATACTTGGCTGCCAGGGGCTTATGCTTACGCGCCGACAAAAGTGACTGTGTTTTTGGCCTCAACCGCGACGAAAGCCGCGCTTTATCTTCTCTTCCGTTTCACCTTCACTGTCTTCGATCCGAGCTATGATTATGTCATTGTTGTTCTGACCTATTTGCTGACAGGTGTCGGTGTTGTAGGGATGGTTTTTGCCTCGCTGCAAGCCATTTTCCAAACGGATGCTCGCCGAACACTGGCCTATTCATCCGTCGCCCAAGTGGGTTACATGTTGCTGGGTATAGGCCTCGCCACAGCCGCTGGTATCGCGGCGGGCTATCTGCATTTGCTTAATCATGCGATTATTAAAGGCGGCTTATTCTTGGCGATGGGCGCGTTTTGGTACCGCTTTGGTATTACACGCCTCAGTGATTTTAACGGTCTGTCCAAGACCATGCCTTGGACGATGGGCGCCTTTATGATTTCAGGGCTTTCGCTTATTGGCGTGCCGTTTACCGCAGGGTTTGTGTCTAAGGTGAACCTGACCATAGCCGCGGCAGATAAAGGTTGGTGGTGGGCTGTTGCTATTATCGTCGTGACCTCCGTCTTGGCGATTATATATATTGGCCGCATATTGCTCGCCGCATATTTTGGCTCTCCGCCTGAGATTGACGGTGAGGTGGTCAAGCGTAATGAAGCTCCGTTGATGATGTTGGTGCCGATGTGGGCCATGGCGTTGTTATCGATTGCCATAGGATCAAATATTTTAGACCTCGGCGACTTTTTTGTAACGGCCTCGGAACGCGCTGCGGCGCTGCTTGTCGGAAGCGGAGCTTAGCATGGCCTATACAGCTGAACTCGCTTTATTCCTTTTACTGATTATTCCGCTAGCGGCTGCGGCGATCATTCCGCTCTTTAGCTCTCGTCCTAATCTGCGCGAAGGCGTGACCTTTGTTGCGGGCGTGTTGTTGCTGATAAATGTTATCGGCCTGATTTCCATGGTGTCAGCAGGGCAGCGGCCTGAGCTGCATCTCTTTACCTTTGCGGGTAACTTCGATGTACGGCTTAAGCTTGAACCGCTAGGGGCCATCTTTGCCGCGATTGCAAGTTCGCTTTGGATTTTAAACTCCGTTTTCACCCTCGGCTATATGCGCGGCAATAATGAGAAGAACCAAACGCGCTTCTTTGCATTTGTTGCGATTGCTATTTTTGGCGCGATGGGTATTGCCGCCTCAGCCAACCTCATCACGCTTTTCATTTTCTACGAAGCCCTGACGATTTCGACATTTCCATTGGTAACCCATAAAGGCGATGCTAAGGCCAAACGCGGCGGCACAATTTACGCGCTTATCCTCATGGGCACCTCTTTGGCGCTGTTACTACCTGCCATTATCGGCACGCAGGTCATCGCGGGCACAACAGAATTTACCGTGGGCGGCGTTTTCCCTGACGGGACGAGCACGTTCGCGACCTCTATCCTGTTATTCCTTTTTGCCTTTGGTATCGGCAAGGCTGCGCTGATGCCGGTTCACCCTTGGCTGCCTAATGCCATGGTCGCGCCGACACCTGTTTCCGCGCTGCTCCATGCTGTGGCCGTCGTGAAAGCGGGTGTGTTCTCAATTTTAAAAGTCTCAATTTTCATCTTTGGCGAATCCGTTATGGCGGACACCTCGATGAGCACCTTCCTATCTTGGGTCGCCGCCATTTCCATTGTCGTGGCCTCAATAATTGCGCTGCGGCAAGATAATCTCAAAGCACGTCTGGCTTATTCAACCGTCTCGCAGCTTTCTTATATTACGCTCGGCGCTATGCTCGCCACGCCTGCCGCCTTCATTGGCGGGGCTTTGCAGATTGTAATGCATGCTTGGGGTAAGATTACGCTCTTTATGTGCGCAGGCGCAATTTATACTGTGGCGCACCGCGCGGAGATTTCCAAACTGGACGGTCTGGGCCGCGCTATGCCTTGGGTCTTTGGCGCGTTCCTAGTCGGCTCACTTTCGATTATTGGTATTCCGCCTATGGGCGGCTCATGGCCGAAGTTCTTCCTCATGGTCGGCGCGATGGAAAGCGGCAAAGGCATCTTAATGGCGGCGCTGATTGTCTCCTCTATTTTGAACATCATTTATCTTATCCCGATTTCCGTGCGGGCCTTTATGAAGCCGGCGGCTAATCCCGAGGGCGATGTGCTATTATTAGAAGAGCGTAAGAAACATCGCTGGGTGATTATTCCGCCTGTCATTTCGGCTCTTGGCGCATTTATTTTATTCTTCTTTGCAGGCTCTATTGTTGACTTCCTGCAACCCATTATTTCGGGCGGAGGTTAAGATGGCCGAGAAAAATGCACCTGAAGCCTTGAGCGCAAAAGAGCTGGAAGAGCGCCAAAACGCGCATCCATTTGCTGTGCCGTTTTTATGGCTGGGCAAACAAAAGGTCATTGATAATTTTATCTGGTTACCTGTGCTGGGCATGATTGCGATGATAGCGCTGGGGATTGTTTTTCCACATGAAAAACCCGCGCCGTGGGATGTTATTCCTGGCTCTTGGGCCGTTATCGGTTTTGTCTCTTACACCTTCATCGTACTCTGCGCAAAGCCGCTGACAGCCTTGCTATCGCGCCCAGAAGATTATTACGGGGAAGGCGGCTTGCCTGATCCTGAATATTCAACAGAACATACCCATGAGGGAGATCATCATGATTGATTTCTTTCAAATCAATCCGGGGCTTTGGCTGATACTAGCTGGCCTTATTTGTGCTTTAGTCCCGAAGGGTGAGGCTTTTGCCTTAGTGCGTAAAGCGCTCGTCATCGGCGCGCCTATTTTAGCGGCCGTGATGATTTTCCAAATTTACACCTCACAAGAGGTTCTTGCGGGCAAAATTACCATTGGCGGGCTGGAGCTTACCACGCTGCGCATAGATAATCTGTCTATGGTGTGGGGCTATTTATTCTGCCTGATTGGCGTAATTAATGGCATTTACGGCTTTCATGAGAAATGCCGTATCACCGATAGCTCCGCCCTGATTTATGCAGGCGCGGCGATTGCAGGGGTTTTCTCAGGCGACCTACTGACCTTATTCCTGTTCTGGGAATTAACGGCGATTTCCTCAGTCTTCCTAATTTGGAAAGGTGGCGAGCGGGCCTATGCAGCGGGTATCCGTTATCTGGCGCTACACGTTCTCTCTGGCGTTCTGTTACTGGCGGGAGCTATTTTATTCGCCAATACGAATGGCGGGGATTATACTTTTAACAATATCGGGATAGACACATTAGGCGGCTGGCTCATCCTTATTGCGATTGGGATTAAATGCGGTTTCCCCTTCCTGCATATGTGGATGCAAGACGCTTATCCCAAAGCCTCCATCACGGGCACAGTCATCCTCTCGGCCTTTACAACCAAGATGGCGATTTACGCGCTGGCGCGCGGATATGTCGGCGTCGATATTTTGATTTATATCGGCGCGGTGATGACCTGCTTCCCGGTCTTCTTTGCTCTGATTGAAAATGACTTGCGCCGCGTCTTGGCCTTCTCGCTTAATAACCAGCTTGGCTTTATGGTTTGCGGTATTGGTATCGGAACGGAGCTGGCGATGAACGGTGTTGTTGGGCAAGTCTTCGTCCATGTCATCTTTAAGAGCTTACTCTTTATGTCTATCGGCGCGGTGATGTATCGTGTGGGGACGGCCAAAGCCTCAGAGCTGGGCGGGCTGTTCCGCTCTATGCCGATTACGGCTGTGTTCTGTCTTATTGGGGCAGGCTCCATTGCGGCCTTCCCGCTACTCGCGGCCTTTGTTACCAAAGCGATGATTATCAGCGCCGTGATTTATGAGGCCGCCTATAATCCGGGGCTTTACGTCATTGCTGGTATGCTGCTCTTTGCCTCGGCGGGTGTTATGGAACACTCAGGGATTAAAGTGCCTTACTTTACCTTCTTTAGCCATGATAGCGGACGCCGTGTCAAAGAAGCGCCGCTCAATATGCTCGTTGCGATGGGCCTCGCGGCTGCGCTTTGTATTTTCTTGGCCTTCCCATGGGGCGGCTATCAAATGCTTTATGCTCTCATGCCCTATGACCTTCCTAAACCTTATAAGCCTTACACGGTGGATCATGTTGTCTTCCAACTGCAGCTATTATTCGCCGCCATTTCGGCCTTCTGCCTACTTAAAAAGTTCAAGCTCTACCCAGCCGAGAGACGCGGCGAGATATTGGACTTTGACTGGACGTATCGAAAATTGTGCCTAGGCATCACGACTTGGATAGGCGCGATGTGGACACGCCTAAGTGCTGTGACAACGCGCGTGAGGAATAAGGCGATTGCAGGTGCCGGGCGGCGACTTTATCAGATGTTTAGCCCAGCGGGCGCGATGAGCGAGTCTGCGCCCAGCGGATTAGCCGCCGCTTTAACCGCCGCCATGCTCATCCTTGTGCTCTTCTTTGTGTATTTCGTCCGATGAGCGGCGAGGATAATAATGCGGCGCCGCCGGATATCAGCGTGTCTGAGCTGCTCGAGATAACGGCCGACATCGTCCGCGCTTATGTCTCCCATAACCAGATCAAAGCCGACGCTCTGCCGGGGCTAATTGAAACGGTTTATGAAAGCGTCGAAGGCATCGCCTTGGCGGAGGCTGAAATTGACACAGGCCCGCGCCCTGAACCTGCTGTGCCGATAGAAGACTCTCTTACCGACGATTACCTGATATGCCTCGAAGATGGTTCTCAGTTCCAATCGCTTAAGCGGCATCTGCGCGTAAAATACAACATGACCCCCGAAGCTTACCGCGAAAAATGGGGCCTCCCAAGAGATTACCCTATGGTCGCGCCAAATTATGCGAAACGCCGTTCGGCCTTGGCCAAGAAGACGGGTTTGGGGAAGAGTCGGGGCTAGAGACTGGTACAGCTTATCACTACCAAACCGTCGAGACGACCTTATGCAAGAATGTCTGAATAAGGTTGCAATTTATTGAAGGCTGGATAGCTTTTGGGTATGGGTAGGACGTGTAAAAATTGCAGCACTGATATTGCAGGGGTTTACTGCCATGATTGCGGTGAAAAAGTTCTGTCTGACGAAGACTTTCATGTAACGCGATATATTGGCGGCTTTTTCTCTGGTCTGACAAATTTGGACAGTAAGATATACCGAACGCTAAAGGCGTTTTTAATTCGGCCAGGTCAATTATCCGCTGATTATCTTAGCGGCATTCGAAAGCCATTTCTTTCACCTGTACAGATCTTCTTGATTGTCACAGTCATATTTTTTGTTTTCGCGCCAGTATTTGATATCTTTTATATTCCCGCAAAATGGTTTTTTGCAAATATGACATCGGAAAACTCGAATTATGTAAACGTTCTAGCAATGGAAAGAATGGCCGACTTAGATTTAAGCCGTAATGAGCTAGCCATCAAATATGATGTTTCTGTCAAAAACAACTCTAGAGCTTTTTTGTTTCTAGCTATTCCTTTCTTGGCTTTGGGAAGCTATTTGTCTCGCCCTAAGGCTGTACCGCAATTCGGAAAACACATGATTTTTTCGACTTATAATTTAAGCTTCCTAATACTTTGGACTTTCGCCCTATTAACAATCGCCTTTAAACTTCCAAATACTTGGACACCTGACTCGCTGATGCGAAGCTTACTTTTCGGAGGCATATTTCTGTATTTGGTTTTAGCTACGCGTCGAACTTGGGCGGATAACTGGCCGCGCGCTGTCTTTAGTGGGGCCCTGCAACTGGTTATTTTTTTCCTCTTTTTCTTGGCTTATCGAAGCGGAATTAGCCTTGCCACCTTATACAGTTTGTAAAAAACTCAATCATGACATTCATTCGATTAAGATGAATTTTCCAAGATTTCTCTCTCACGCCTAAACGAATCGGTTCCGAAACGAAAAAACAGGGTTAATTTCGTATTAATCTTTAAAAAGGGTTAACAAATCCTTGTCTATGATGCCGACGCGATTCACTCAGAGTTTGAGGCATGGGGGGTCCATCGCTTCGCATCAGAGAACAGCGTTCGGGGAAAATAGGTCATGCTGGCAGGGAATGCTCTTAGACATCAAATGATACTGCCTGAGCAGCAGCGCTTTTATGACTATTGGCGCAGTAAATGTAAGGGCGGCGTATTTCCAACGCGTCACGACATTCTGCCTGAAGATATTGTCGGCCAACTGACCATGACCAGCCTGCTTGATATTGAGCCTGGTGAATGTGACCAAAATAGTGATCGCCGTTTTAAATATCGTTTGGCGGGGACAGGGTTTTGGAACCTCTATATGGATGAAATTCAAGGCCAATATATAGATGAGCTTCCGCTGGGTGATCGCTGTGCTTATTGGGACCGTGTCTTGGGACAGGTGGTGGATAAGCGCCGTCCCTTTGCGGGCGTGACGCGTCCAGGGACCCCGCAGGGTAATCACTTTGCGCAGTTTTGGATTCGCCTTCCACTCTCGGATAACGGCACCGATATCAATGTTATCCTTGGTTATGATCATCTTGTGAAACTGTCAGAGCTTCCCGCGATGCAGCCTGCAAAGGTTCAAAAATACGCCTAAAACCAGAGTGTTAAGCTCCGCGCATCCTCTCCTATATTAAAGTCATCTAAGACTCGCTATTTCTTAAAATAGGAATATAATCCTCATAATGCAAAGCTATGTTAATCTGCACATGCTTTGATGTGAGGATATTTATGCGACGAAAAACCAAAAACTCGCTTGTAACGGATAAGTTGTGTGCCCGCTTGGTGGTCTCGGCGGTCGCGATGGAATTTGCCGTGCCGAGCTTTGTCTTGTCCTCGAAACTCAAAGGCACAAGCGAGGTTAGCTATGCGCGCCAGATTGCGATGTATCTGATGCGCTGTGTTTACGGCCTGACCAAACAGCGCATCGCTGAGCTTTTTGAGCGCCATTATACAACGGTGTCACATGCCTGCCGCCTGATAGAAGAACAGCGCGATGACCCCGTCTTTGACTCAAAGCTCATTCGGCTTGAAAACTTTCTGCGCCAAGCCCCGCCGGCGCAGACCCAAAATAGTGAAGAGGCTGAATTATGCTAAGTGTATCCGACCGTCACTTGGCGGCAAATCTGGCCGAGAAAAGCGCCGTGATTGTTAAGTCAGGCGAAGGGGATGCTTATCCAGCCTATGCCTATGGGGATCGGCGAAAGCGGCCTTTGCGCTGGGTCAGCCGCGAGAGCTTTCAGCAGCTAACGAGTTTTGGCGGGTTACAATCCACAGAGCTGGGCTACCGCGTGACTGAGAGTTTTGCGCGGCGCCTGAAATCTGGCGGAGACCATGGGCGCCAACACAGAGATATGGAGGAGCGCGAACTCTATGTGCCAGGAGGTGTGAAGCGCGCCGCCGCCATCAATCACGGCATGAGCGCGTTTGATCGCATCTGCCGCCGTAAAGATCATCGCGGCGAGCCTTTCCTGACCGCCGCACAGCAAGAGGCGGGTCACACACTCGCTCGGGATTATGCCGCCGCAGGGCATGGCCACATCAATTCGCAAAATTACATGAGCGCAGGCGAGGATAAAACGGGCTATGATGGCGGGGTTGAAGACAGTCATATTCGCCGTTTAGATGCTGGCAAGAAACTGCAAGCCGCGACCGCCGCGATGGGAGAGGGGCTTGATAAGGCGGTTCTGGCCGTCTGTTGCCACGACCAAAGGCTGGAGCAGGTTGAACGCGCGGAGAAGTGGGCCGCAGGTAGCGGGCTGACCTTGCTCAGGCTCGGGCTCAATGCTCTGGTCAAACATTACGGAAGCGCGGCAGGGCGCGGGTTTTAGAAACTCAATCCTTGGCGCGGCGCTTCGGGCTTAGGATGCGCTATGACATTCCTTTCCCCTGACGTGCTGACTCATGCCGCCGCGCGGCTGATGACTGAGACAGGCAGATTGGCTGACACTGAAGCCGAACTTGAACTGTCCAATATGGAGCAATGTGCGCGCGCCTTTATCCTACAGCTAAAAGCCATACATGCTTTGGAACTTCATAATCAACGCCAAGAAGAGACCCAAACATCACAGAAATACTCCCGCTATGAAGACCTCCCCCCGCTTATGCCCGAAGACCGGGACCGTCTTAAGCGAGAGCTTATCCGTCTCCTATCTCCGAGAGGAATTGGAGCGGCGGGGCCAAACGCCGGAAGACTATCTAAAGCGCCTGACACCGAGCACTAAGCTTGCGGATGTTAAGAAGCTTTGGGAGATTTACGCGCGGCCCCATCAAATCCCGGCCAGCGATGATTGGCTGATGTGGTTATTATTGGGCGGACGAGGCTCAGGGAAAACCCGCACAGGCGCGGAATGGATACGCGAGCAAGTGACGGTTCATGGCAAATCCCGCATCGCACTCGTCGCCCCGACCTTTCATGATGCGCGTGAGGTCATGATTGAAGGCGAGAGCGGGCTTAGGAATATTGGCTATCAATCAGAGCGACCGCATTTTTCTCCTAGCCGCCGACAATTAAAGTGGCCAAACGGCGCGGTGGGGCATGTGTTTACGGCAGAAGATCCTGACGGTTTGCGCGGGCCGCAATTTGACGCCGCTTGGGCGGATGAGTTCTGCGCTTGGACCTATCCTGAACAGACGCTTTCCAATCTACGTTTAGCGCTGCGCCTTGGCACCAATCCGCAGCTTGTGTTGACAACAACACCCAAGCCTGTGCCTGCGCTTAAAAAATTATTAGCTGCCAAAGGGCTTTTAATCTCGCGCGGCAGCACGGCTGATAATGAAGATAATCTCGCGCCGACATTTCTCTCGGCGATGGAGGAAGCCTATGGCGGCACGCGGCTGGGGCGGCAGGAACTCAGCGGTGAATATATTGAAGACCTTGACGGCGCGCTTTGGACACGCTCCATGTTGGAGGCGGCTTACACCGATGAGCGGCCCGATTGCGAGCGGATTATTCTCGCCATTGATCCGCCTGTGACCTCGGGCGCAAATTCTGATGCCTGCGGGCTAATCGTTGCAGGGCTGCGCGGGGAGGGGCGCAAGGCCAAAGCCTTCATCCTGCATGACGGCACCGTCCAAGGCCGCTCGCCCGAAGGATGGGCCAAAGCGGCGCTGTCCCTCGCGAGAGGCTGGGAGGCAGATTACATCGTAGCAGAAACTAATCAGGGCGGGGAACTGGTCAGCTCTGTTTTAAACATGCTCGACCCGTCCATGCCCGTGCGCAATGTCTATGCCAGTCGCAGCAAGGCCATACGCGCTGAACCTGTGGCGCTGCTTTATGAGCAAGGCCGGGTGGCGCATTGCGGCCGCTTTATGCCGCTCGAAGATGAGCTTGCGGCGATGGGCACCAAAGCTTCAAACCATAGCCCGGACAGAGCGGACGCCCTAGTCTGGGCCGTGACCGAATTAATGCTGAAATCTCGGGCTACGCCGCGTATAAGGCAATTGTAATTGTTCATGATATGTTCTATTATGGGGCATGTTAGAAATGGTTTTCATCATCGTGGTCATAAGCGGGCTTTGCCTCTTATCCTTTCGGTCCAAAGGGTTCACACCGCCCAAAACGCAAGCCTCTGACGCGCGGGTCTATGCCTGTTTTGAACGTGTTGAGTCTTTATTCGTCAACACATCCGAACGTGAGTTCTTTGCCGCATTACGCCGGGCCCTCCCGCAAGACTATCACCTTCACGGTAAAGTCCGGCTCGAGGATATTCTACGCGTTAAGCGCAATATTAAAGGGCAGGCGAAATGGGCTTTGCGCGGCCGCGTTAAATCCCGCCATGTCGACTATCTTATAACCGATAAATATGGCGCGCCCATTGCGGCGATAGAGCTGGACGGGAGCAGTCATAATAAAGCTGCGATGGAGGCGGATGCCTTGAAAGACGGTATCTTTGAGGCGTCGGGCTTGCCGCTTATTCGCGTGCGCACACGGGCAGATTTCGCTCAAGCTGCAGAGCGCATTTTTGCGCGTTTAGAGTCTGCAATTTAACTTCACATTAACTGTAAACTGCCAAAATTACGAACGTAATCGTGTGGGAGCGCAACTGTGTTAGAAATGAAGAAGCTTGATTTGGAACGTAATTTAAAAAAAACAAATAATGAATTGGCGAAGTTAAATCGTGAATTGGCGGGTCACATGGTGACTCTCGCCTCGCAGACCGGTGACACGCAGCCTCTCATTCAGGCCGTCAATGCTTTGCGCTCCGCTCAAGAGCTTTATTCCATTGATCATATGCCCCGCGAAAATGCTGAAGTGCAGCAATCCTTAGGGGACACGCTGCTAAAGCTTGGCCGCGCCAATCATGATACAGATGCTCTAGAGCATGCCGTCGAAGCTTACCGCGGCGCGATAACAATTGCCTCTATGATAGGGGATGAGACCATGCGCAAAGCCTTAAAAAAGAATTACGGCCTTGCCAGGTCATTGCTGGGCAACCGCTCAGCGACACAAAGCTTGTTTTCAGCCGCTTAAATAAGGCGGCGCGCAAGCGCATATCGGTTTTTTGATCGGTATTTATAATGAATAGACGTTAACGGGATGGGTCTTTGGCTGTAGACTCCGTTCAGGTGGTATCCTCCATAGAGAATATGCGCGTTGTGCGTTTGGGCTGGCCTTATGGGAGTAAGATGTCCGAGCAAGCCGCGCGGTCACATATGGGAGATTATTATGCGCGCTCAAAATTGGACTGACGTCATCACATTATTGGCTGTGATGGTGGCGTCAAAAAAGATGGAACGACGGGACGAGCTGTCGACCTTTAAACAGGCAGCGCATGATTTGCGGGATAAATTTGCGCCCAACATAATGCTCACGGATAGCTTTGCGGTTGATTGGCTGACAATAAATAAGTCCAAGATAGACAGACAAACAAGCTCCGTTCACTTTGACACAAGTATCAAAGATTTGCGCAAGAACCTGGATAGTCTCGCCAATAAAAGCGAAATCCTCACTATGATTATGAAATGGACCATGTCGGACACGCCGCTCCCTGCGCAGGGTAGACAGGCTAAAGTTGAACCTAAAGAGTGGACATATACCAAACCCTCAATTGCACTTGCGGTGTAGGGGTCAAGTTTAAGACGCTTCAGGGCGGCGTGACGCGGGCGCTTTTCAATGTATTTTAGATTAAGATTTAGGACTCCCTAACCCGTTTATCAAAACACCTCATTACAATCATAGTGTGGGATATGATTGCAATGAGGCTTTGACAAGCCCAATAGACTTGTTTGAGTTTTCTGGGGCATTTCTAGTTGCTTGGGGGCAAGTTACACCAAACTACACGTATCGACCTCATGAGATAGAAGGAATGGGGTTAATTTTATAACTATTCCACCATGTAGCTTATCAATTATTGATCCAGCGCCGACGATATTGCAAAGGCGTTTCGCCAAAAAACTGCTTAAATTGTCTTGTAAAATAGCTCTGATCGGAAAAACCGCTCTCTAAGGCAATAATAGCGATAGGCTCAGTGCCGCTGCGCAGCAAATGCCCTGCGGCCTGTAGACGGGCGCGCAAAACAAATTGTTGGGGCGTGACTCCGAACTCTTGCTTAAATTTACGCCGGAACTGATTTTCTGATAATTTCATGACATTGGCCAAGTCTGTCACTTTGATTGTATTCGCCAAATTAGCCCGAATAAACGCGACTGTTTCGCTGAAAAGCTCAAACTCTTGCGGCAAATCCTCCATATTGGAAATGGGTCGGGTGACGCCTATAATACCTATGACATTCCCATTCATATCGTAAATCGGAAGCTTATTCGTTTGAACCCACATGAGATCGCCAAAAGCGTTAGGAATGATTTCAATCCGGTTTAAGACGCTTTGACCATATGCGAGAATGTTTCGATCTTCCCGCCGAATTTCGAGAGCAATTTTATACGGAAAAAAGTCATCCTCATTCTTGCCAATCACGTCGGACACTTGCGAAAAATTTAGGATTTCCAGACAGCATGCATTACAACTTATCCAGTTGCCATCATTATCTTTAACGTAAAAATACACGTCTAGTAAGTGTTGAAACAAAACCTCAAACATCTTGACGTCACTGCGGCGCAATCGACCATCTGGCGCCGCAGGCACGATCACAATTTTTTCACCGACAATATCTGATAAACTTGTCATTAAGAATGCTTATCAGCTTTTTTAGGTATGGGAAATTTTAATCTAATAAAACTCAATCCTCATATATAGGAAATTATTCCTATTATATTTCAGCCCCTTATCATAAAAATTCAGAGATGTTTCCTTGGCTAGGCAGGGCTGTGCTATAACGGGGTGTTGTTGAAACTCTGAGCTTTTGCGCTCCTGTCCATTTTAAGATTTTTATATGAAAAACCTGTTTCGCGGGGCCTTTGGTCTTGCTTCAAAACCTGCGCCCGTGCCTGAGAGCAAATCTGCGCGGCCACCTCTAATAGCTTTGTCGCTTGGCTCTCGCGCCTCTTGGACGCCGCGTGATTACGGCGGCTTGGTGCGAGAGGGGTATCAGAAAAACGCCATTGTCTATCGCTGTGTGCGCCTGATTTCAGAGGCCGCGGCCTCCGTGCCTCTATGTGTTCGCCGTGGTAATAATTGCGAAGCGGGCGACCCTGCGGAGACGTTCTTGTCCCGCGGCAATCCTATGACCTCAGCCGCCGAAGTGATGGAAAGCTTTTACGGCTATCTGCAAGTCGGCGGTAATGCCTATATGGAGGCGGCCTTAGTCGATGGCGTGCCGTCTGCGCTTTACGCGCTACGCCCCGACCGTGTTTCCGTCGTCACGGGACGAGATGGATGGCCCAGCGGTTATGACTATGAAGCTGGCGGTTATAAACGCCGCTTTCGCCGCGATGCCGCTTCGGGCCGCTCTGCTGTGCATCATATGCGGCTCTTTCATCCAGCCTCTGACTCTTACGGTTTTTCGCCTCTTGAGGCCGCCGCCCAAGCTGTGGATGTGCATAATGAAGGCGGGCGCTGGGCCAAGGCGCTGCTCGATAATTCTGCGCGGCCTAGCGGGGCTTTGATTTACAAAGGCGGTGAGGGGGCAGAGCGATTATCAGACGATGCCTTTGACCGCCTTAAATTAGAGTTGGAAGGTCAACATAGCGGCGCGCGTCATGCGGGGCGGCCTATGGTGCTGGAAGGCGGGCTGGATTGGAAAGCCATGAGCCTGACGCCGTCCGATATGGATTTCATCGAAGCCCGCCGAGAAGCCGCGCGAGAAATTGCGCTGGCCTTTGGCGTGCCGCCCATGCTGCTCGGTATTCCGGGCGATAATACTTACGCTAATTACAAAGAGGCCAACCAAGCCTTTTGGCGGCAGACAATCATCCCGCTCGTGCGCAAAACCGCGCGCGGGATGGAAGACTGGTTGCAACCTTTCTTCGGCGAGGACTTACGTATCACGGCGGATTTGGATTCTGTGCCGGCGCTTTCCGAAGAGCGAGGACGTTTATGGAAACGATTGGGCGAGGCGAGTTTTCTCACCGATGAAGAGCGCCGCGATATGGCGGGGCTAGCCCAGCAAAATGGAGGCCCCACATGAGCGAGAAATTACTCAGCTTTGACCGCACCGTTACCTACGGCTTGATGCTGTCTGTGATGTTACAAACAGCCAGCGCATTAATCTGGGCCGGCGCGGCCGAGGCAAGGATAAAAACGTTAGAGGCGCAAATGGCGATGGCGCCCGGAGTCGCGCAGCGCCTCGCGCGGGTCGAAGGTCAAACCACGGTGATGACACAAAGTCTAACCCGCATAGAACGCAAGTTAGATAGATGAGGGCCTTAGAATATGGCGCCTCCGAGCTACGCATCTCCGGCTATGCGAGCCTGTTTGGGCAAGTGGATATGTCAGGCGATATTGTGCAGCGCGGCGCTTTTGCGGCCAGCTTGCTGTCAATGCCAAGGGAAACATCTGAACGTATTCCCATGCTCTTTGGCCATGAAACCACCGAGCCCATTGGCGTCTGGGATCGCCTCTTCGAAGACCGCACAGGGCTATTCGTGTCGGGGCGTCTGATTGGCGGAAATACCAAAACTAACCGCACGGCGCGTCTTATCCGCGAAGGCGCATTATCTGGCCTATCCATTGGATACCGCGCCAAACGCGCCACTCGCCGAAATGGCGGCGGGCGCAACTTACTTGAACTGGATTTGTGGGAGGTCTCCGTTGTCGCCTTCCCGATGCTGCGCAGCGCGCGGATTACCCAAATTGATAACCTAGACATTGAACATGAAAAAAGGAAACTCGCATGAGTGAATTACAGACTGAAACCAAAGAGATGAAAGCGGCGCAGCTTGATTTCGCCTCCACCTTCCAAGCCTTTAAAGACGCCAATGATGAGCGTCTGAATGCGCTAGAACAAAAGCAAGGTGACGGATTGCTCACCGATAAAGTTGACCGCATCAATGCCGCGCTAGATACCCAATCCAAGCAAATTGAAAACCTCGCCATTCTTGGCAGTCGCCCTGCTATTGGCGGCGAGGCGGTCAATCCCGAAGCCAAATCCGCCTGGTCCTCTTATATTCGCACAGGGGACGGCTCAGAGCTGGCCTCTCTCGAAGGCAAATCATTATCCTCTTCCGTCGATGCCGAAGGCGGCTATGTCGCCCCGGCAGAAACAGAGAGCCGCATTGACCGCGCTCTACTCGACGCCTCACCCTTTCGCCGGTTAGCCACCGTGCGCCGTGTCGGAGCGGGTTATTTCAAAAAGCCTGTTTCTGCGGGCAGCGCGGCCTCAGGCTGGGCCGGCGAAACAGAGGCGCGGATTGAAACCGATGCGCCGCAATTAGAACTGCTCGAATTTCCCACTGGCGAGCTTTACGCCATGCCAGCCGCAACCCAGACTTTGCTCGATGACGGCGTGGCTGATGTTGATCAATGGCTGGCTGATGAAGTGCGCGATGTTTTCGCCGCACAAGAAACCGCGGCTTTTGCGGCGGGGGACGGCGTGAATAAACCGCGCGGCCTTCTGGATTATACCCAAGTCGCAGATAGCGCTCATAGCTGGGGTAACCTGGGCTATGTCGCCACGGGTACGGCGGGCGGCTTTGATGCCGACGCGCCGATTGACGCAATAATGAACCTGATTTACGCGCCTGAAACGCGGTACCGCGCGGGCAGCGCCTTTATCATGAACCGCCGCACGCTGAGCGAAATTCGTAAGTTCAAAGACGCGGATGGGAATTACATTTGGCAACCCGCCGCCGAAGCCGGGCAGCCCTCGACCCTGCTAGGCTACGGCGTCACCGAAGTCGAAGACATGCCTGATCTGGCCAGTGAAGGCGCGGTGATGGGCTTTGGCGATTTCCGCCGAGGCTACCTGATTGTCGATCGCCAAGGCGTGCGCGTGCTGCGCGATCCTTATTCCGCCAAGCCCTACGTGCTGTTCTACACCACCAAACGCGTCGGCGGCGGTATGCAGGATTTCAACGCGATTAAACTGCTCAAGACGAGCGTTTCGTAAATCCCTTCCCCCGCAAGCGGGGGAAGTACCCGCCATATGGCGGGGGATGGGGGGAGCAAAGCAGAACTGAACCCAGTTTCTTGTCGCTCCCCCCTCCGCCCCGCATTCGCGGCGCACCTCCCCCGTAAACGGGGGAGGATATTAGAGAGCAAGGTCGCCATCAGGGCGGCCTTTTTTATTGGAGGGAAAGGACCTTAAAATGAGTATCACAGACGTAACCGCGTCGCCGATTGAGCCGATCGCGCTCGCCGCCGCTAAAGAGTTTCTGCGCATTGATCATGACCATGAAGACGCGCTGATTACAGACCTCATAAAAACTGCGCGGGAGCGGGTTGAATTCATCGCGCGAACATCGCTGATCACGCGCCGCCGTGCTTATAGCTCAGCCAAGACCTGTACGGGGCGATTTCATATTAATCATAGCCCCGTCAAATTCGTCCATAAACTCGCTCTGATTGACGGCGCGGGAGTGGAGACTGAAATTCCTAAAAGCGAGGTCTATATCAATACCCGCGCTCAGCCCGTCAGTATTGAAGTGCGCAGGCGGGATTTGTTTTCAGATTATGCCGCTGACCCTGCGGCGATTATTGCGGAATTTGATGCAGGCTATGGGGCCGCGCCCGAAGACGTGCCGATGCAGCTTCGCCAAGCCGTGCTGCTCTTATTGGCGCAGCATTATGAGCATCGCGACGCGGCGCTTAAGCGGCCTGTGCCTATGCTTGTCGATGCGCTGCTCATGCCTTACCGCACGGTGCGGCTATGATTGGGCAGCTTCGCTCGCGTCTGGGACTATACGAGCCTGTCGAGACGCCGGACGCGCAAGGCGGGGTCAGTATCTCGTGGCAGTTCAAACGCCTGCTCTGGGCGGCTGTTGAGCCTAAAAACTATACTGAAAAGCGGGAAAACGGACGCCTCGCAATTACCCAGACCTACCGCGTGACGATACGCTATCGCACCGATTTTCCTGAGCGGGCGCGGCTCATGTGGGGGTCGCGTCTTTTGCGCGTCATTGCTGCGTCTGATCCCGATACGCGCGGCGAGCGTTTGCACCTGATGTGTGAGGAGGAACAGCAATGAGCGATATTCACGCGGCCATTGAAATCTCCAAAGCCTTGCATAGCCTTTTAGCGGCTCATAGCGGGGTTCAAGCCGTGCTTGGTGAGCCGCCGCGCCTCTATGACAGCCCGCCCGAAGATCCGGTCTTTCCTTATCTAACTTACGGCCCGATGCGCAGCGAAGATAGGAGCGGGGACGGGGCGGTGATTAATACCCATACGCTCACGCTTCATATTTGGTCACGCTATGGCGGACGCGCTGAGGTTATGGAGGTTTTAAAAGCCGTAACAGAGGCGCTGGAAAACGGCGCAATGACGCTGACGGCTGTGACCCTTGTGCGCGCCCAAGTCACTTATACAGATATTTTCCGCGCGCCAGACGGATTGACCCTGCACGGGCTTATTCGATTTTCCCTGACAACCGATACTGAGGAGGCGCTCTAATGGCGGCCCAAAACGGACGAGATATGCTCGTCAAAATCAAAAACAGCGCTGATGAATTTGTGACCTTAGCAGGACTGCGCAGCAAAGCCTTTCGCCTCAACGCCCAAGCGGTGGATATTACCAACACGGACTCCGCCCAAGGCTGGAAAGAGCTTTTGCCAGGGGCAGGGGTAAAATCCGCCGAGATAAGCGGGGCGGGGGTGTTTCGCGATACGGAGTCGGACGCCTTGGCGCGGACAGCCTTCTTCGAGCAATCGGTTGAGACTTATCGTTTTATCATTCCTGATTTCGGTATTGTTGAAGGCCCGTTTCTGCTGACGTCTTTATCTTATGCGGGCACCTATCAAGGCGAGGCGAGCTATGAGTTGACCTTGATGTCGGCAGGCGCGCCGAGCTTTAGCGCGATATAATGGCATTTCAGCGCGGCGATCAGCGCGTCCTCATTAACGGCAAACCTTATGGCCTTCGCCTGACTATGGGCGCTCTGGCCGATATCCAATCACGTCTGTCAGTCCGCGGCCCGCATGAGCTTTCGGCTCGCTTGCGCGAATTAACTGCGGCTGACGGACGTGTGCTGCTGGCCTGTGTGATGCAGCCTTGTCTCCCCTCCGAGGGCGCGCTCACCAGGCCAGCAGCAACCGCCTCGGAGGATGAAGTGAGGCAGGCTCTGCCGCTCATCTGTAAGCTCTTTGAAGAGGCCTTTTCACATGACGGATAGACCCGATTGGCCCTTTGAAGCCTGGCTGAAAATTGCGGTAATGCAGCTCGGTTTATCGCCTTCCGAGTTTTGGAATATGAGCCTGATAGATTGGTTTGCCCTGACGCAAGCTTCCGCGCCTCTCGCCATGCGCAAAGCAGATCCAATTAAATTGGAAGATGATTATGAACAGTTCAGATGACGCCGCGCAAGCGCTTCAAGACTTCGCCAATGGCCCCGCTATCGTCGCCGCCGATGATGTTGCCAAAGCCTTTGAATTTGCGGGCGAGCGAATATCATTAGCCTTAGAGCGCGCGGCTAAATCGGGTGAGCTCTCCTTTAGCAGCCTTGCCGAATCCGTGGCGCGTGACCTTGCGCGGCTTGCTATCACGGAGCTGTTCACCGGGCCCTTACAACAAGCGATAGGCGGTTTGGGAAAAGTAATTACGGGGGCAAATTCCAAGCCGGCCGTCACTGTTAATATGAGCGTGTCTGGCCTGACGGATGCGCAAAGTTTTACAAAATCCCAAGGCCAAATTTCAAGTGCTGTTGCCCGCGCTGTCGCGGACGGCCAGCGCTATATTTAAAAAGATATCTATGCCTGATTTTCACAATGTGCGCTTCCCTGTCTCCCTAGCCTTTGGCGCAAGCGGCGGGCCTTCGCGGCGCACCGACATCACCGCCTTAGCCAGCGGCATGGAGCACCGTAATTCCCCGCACGCCCACTCTCGCCGCCGTTATAATGCGGGCGCAGGTGTAAAGACATTAGGTAAACTCCATGATTTAATTGCCTTTTTTGAAGCGCGATTTGGTCAATTGCATAGTTTTCGTTTTCGAGACCCCTTAGACTTTAAGAGCTGTAAGCCTGATGATGTACCTGCGCCAACCGACCAAATCATTGGAACTGGTGATGGGACGGCGACAACATTCAAGCTTATAAAATCCTATGTCGATGCGGCAGGAGCCTATGAAAGGCCGATTACGAAACCTGTTTCTGGCACGGTGAAATGCGCCTTGAACGGCGTTGAAATTTTGGCCTCTGAGTTCACCGTTGATGAGCTTTCTGGCGAGGTTGAATTTTCTGTTCCGCCGCCGCAGGATAGCGTCATAAGCTGCGGCTTTGAATTTGATGTGCCTGTGCGTTTTGATATAGATCAGCTCGACGTTTCACTCGAAGCCTTTGGTGCGGGGCAGGTGATAAATATTCCTCTGATTGAGGTGTTGGATCATGCGTAATCTTTCGCCTGAATTGCAAAGCCATTTAGAAAACCGCGTGACAACGCTCGCATGGCTGTGGAAAATAACGCGGCAAGACGCACAGGTTTTTGGCTTCACAGATCATGACCGCGATTTGCAAATAGATGGAATTAATTACGAAGCTTCTTCTGGGTTGACGCCCAGCGAGATGGATCGCCGCCTTGGTTTTTCAACGGATAATGGCAGCGTGCAAGGCGCGCTCATCAGCGATAGAATTTCAGCGGAGGATATCAAAGCTGGGCTCTATGAGCAGGCTGTGATTGAAAGCTTCCGTGTCAATTGGGCGGACACCTCTCAGCGTGCCGCAATTGCTAAAGGACGGCTTGGAACCATCCGCCAGAAGGGCGAGGCCTTTGAGGCTGAATGGGTAGGCGAGTCGGTTCTTTTGGGCCGCTCTGTCGGACGCGTTTTTTCGAAAATTTGCGATGCTGAATTTGGCGATGCCCGCTGCGGCTTAGACCTCGCCGGCTTTCCCGAAGGCACGACATGCCCCAACACGCTTGCTGCCTGCCGCGATCAATTTGACAATGTCATCAACTATCGCGGCTTTCCCTTTTTGCTTGGCGATGACGCGCTCCAAGCCGCGCCGCAAATTGGCGAGCGCCGAGATGGGAGCTCGCGCTATTCATGAACCAGCTACATATCCCGCGTGAGCGTATCGTCTCTTTAGCAAAGGACTGGATCAACACGCCTTACCAACATCAAGCCAGTGTCAAAGGGGCGGGCTGTGACTGCCTTGGCCTTATTCGCGGCATCTGGCGAGAGCTGTACGGGGAAGAACCGATGGCCGTTCCGCCTTACACGCCCGATTGGGCCGAAAGCTTGGGGCAGGAAACTTTATTGGAAGCGGCGCGAAACTGCCTGACACCTGTACCCGATGAAGCCGCGCAGCCCGGTGATGTGCTGCTCTTTCGCATGGCGCCCAGCGTGCCGTGTAAACATATCGCCATCCTCAGCGCGCCTGACCGCATCATTCACGCCTATTGGGGCCGCGCCGTGGTGGAGAGTTACCTCGTGCCCTATTGGACGCGCCGCCATGCCTTTTCTTTCTCCTTTCCAGCCACCCCTGCCTCTTTTGGGAGACCTAAATGAGCACACTTCTTGTCGCGGGAGCGCAGTTTTTGGGTAATAGCGCCGTGCAAATTGGCACTAATGCCGCGCTCGCCTATGCCAATAGCGCGATTTCCAATGCTTTTGACACTCGAGTCTTTGAAGGCCCGCGTTTAGACAGCTTTCATCTGCAAACATCACGCGACGGGGCCCCTATGGCGCGGGTTTATGGGCGAATCAGGCTGGCGGGGCAGGTGATTTGGGCCTCACGCATCCGCGAAACGGTTAGCGAAGAGTCTGTGCAAAGCGGAAAAGGCGGCGGGCCGACCCAGCGTAATTACAGCTATAGTATCAGTTTTGCTATTGGGCTTTGCGAAGGCGAAATCCTGGGCGTGGACCGCTTATGGGCCAATGGCGCGCCGCTTCAGAGCGCAGCTTTGGACCTGCGGGTCTATAAAGGGACTGAAGATCAACTGCCTGACCCGATTATCAACGCAATTGAAGGTTCAGATGTGCCAAGTTTTCGCGGGACAGCTTACCTCGTCTTTGAAGACTTTCCGCTGGATGAATATGGCGCGCGCTTGCCGCAAATTAATGCGGAAGTCATTCGCGTGCCGCTTGCGCTTAATGATACGCCGCGCCTGGAAAATATGGTGCGAGGCGTGAACTTGCTCCCCGCTAGCGGTGAATTTGCTTATGCGACGCAGGTAGTTGAGGAGACGCCCACCCCGACATCCGCGCGGCCTATCAATATGAATAATCTGTCGGGGCAGGCTGATATTGAACTGGCCTTAGATCAGCTCGAAAGCCAGCTTCCCAATGTTAAAAATGTCTCCATTATCACGGCGTGGTTCGGGACGGATTTGCGCTGCGGTGATTGCGAGATAAAGCCTGGCGTGGAGACTAAAACCCGCATCACGCCAGTGGTAACATGGCGGGTGAGCGGCGTGACACGAGGGAGCGCTTATCTCGTTAGCCAGAGCGAAGACGGGCGTCCGAATTATGGCGGCACGCCATCAGACGAGTCTATTCTGCAAGCCATAGCGAGCCTCAAATCTCGCGGATATCAGGTTACGCTTTACCCGTTTATTTTGATGGATATTCCGAGCGGAAATGGATTGCCTGACCCTTATGGCGGGAGTGAGCAAGAGGCCTTTCCATGGCGCGGGCGTATCACCTGTTATCCACAATCCGCTGAGAATACGGGCGGAATTATTACGCAATTAAATAGCTTCTTTGGCACTGCGCAGGGCTCTGATTTTGGTATTGAAAATGGAGTGCCGAACTATACAGGCGCGGATGAGTTTTCCTATCGCCGTTTCATTTTGCATTACGCAAAACTTGCGAAAGTTTCAGGCGGCGTTGACCGCTTCGCCATTGGCTCTGAGATGGTCGAACTCACGACATTACGCGGCGCGACTAATAGCTATCCGGCCGTTCAAAAACTTGTTCAATTAGCGGCAGATGTTAAGGCCGTGGTCGGGCCGCAAACCGCGCTCACTTATGCGGCGGATTGGACGGAATATTTCGGCCATCATCCGCAAGATGGAAGCGAAGATGTGAGTTTCCATCTCGATCTATTATGGAGTTCAAATGCAATAGACGCCGTCGGGATTGATGCCTATTTTCCGCTCTCCGATTGGCGGGAAGGGAACATAGATTTTGATGCTCAATTAGCAGAAAATATTTATGATTTAGGCTATCTTAAAAGCGGCATGGAAGGCGGGGAGGGCTATGATTATTTCTATGCGTCTGAGGCCGATAGAGATGCCCAAATCCGTAGCCCCATTACAGATGGCGAGGTGAATAAAGCTTGGGTCTTTCGCTATAAAGATTTGCGCAATTGGTGGAGCCAGCCGCATTATAATCGGCGCGGCAGTGTAGAGGTAAATGCGCCCACAAATTGGACGCCAGAAAGCAAGCCGATATGGCTGATGGAGATTGGGTGTCCCGCTATAGATAAGGGCGCGAACCAACCTAATGTTTTCTATGACGCGAAATCAGGACAGTCAAATTATCCATATTTTTCAGAAGGTTCACGTGATGACCTTATCCAGCGGCGTTATCTGGAGGCCTTTATAGATTACTGGTCAGACAGCTCGAATAACAACCCATCCTCATTGCTTAATAACGGCAAAATGATTGACCTGGATATGATCAATCTTTGGGCTTGGGATGCGCGGCCTTTTCCCGATTTCCCTGCACGAGATAGCGTCTGGTCGGATGGCGAAAATTGGCAAAGAGGACATTGGCTGACGGGGCGAATGGGGCTCGTTCCACTGGCAGATGTGGTTGAAGATATCTGTGCGCAAAGCGGGCTCAAAACCGTGGATGTCTCTAAGGTCACGGGCCTCGTCCAAGGCTATCATATTGACCGCCCGATGACCGGCCGCGCCGCCCTCACGCCGCTCTCTTTGGTTTACGGTTTTTCCGTGATGGACACGGCGCAGGGTCTACGATTTTTAAGCGACGGGACAGAGGCGCATTTGGCTTTGACCACTGAGGATATTGTCGGGGATTTATCCGTTTCAATTGAAGAGATAAAAGACAGTCCTGAAGACAGGTTGAAAGATGCGCGTTTGCATTTTATCGACGCCGGAAATGACTATCAATTAGGCCTCGCAGCCGCCCGTGATAAGCTCGCGGAAACGGTGCGTATTTTAGATGTAAATGCAGCGATAGTGATGGACCGCAGCTTTGCCAAATTAACCGCAGACCGGGTGTTGACGCGGCGACTTGAAAGTGACTGCACGCTAAGTTTCCAGCTCTCTGGCGCGAGTCTAAATCTAGAGGTTGGCGATCTCATCTCCTTACCCGAAAATGAGGATGTGTGGCAGGTCGAAACGTTGGAAGGTTTGACCACGCAACGCGTGCAGGCGCGATTGACAGGAGACAGAGACGCGCTGCCAAATCGCGGGGCCTCGCCAGAGGAAACACGGCCCGCCACATGGGCGGCTAAGCCTGTGGTTTTCGCGCTTAATATTCCAGGCGAATATGACGGCCCGCTTGTCGGCGCAGGGCTTGACCCATTTGCGGTTACTGAAATTTCAGGGCCGTCAAATAGCGTGACCTTAGGCTCGCCCGCGCGCATCGGCGCCTTGCTCATGGACTTGCCCGCAGCTCCAATAGGGCGTTGGGACTACGCCAATGTGATAGATGTTTTCCTGCCCAATGCGCCGCTCTCCTCGCTATCGGATAAAGCGATATATGACGGCGGAAATCAGTTCGCACTTGAGACGCCCACAGGGTGGGAAGTGTTCCAAGCTGCAGAAGCTGAACTCATCGCGCCCTCAACTTATCGGTTATCAAAATTACTGCGCGGGCAAGACGGCTCTGACGCAGATATACCCGCGACCTTGTCGTCAGGCGCAAGACTCGTCTGGCTAGGCGCGGGGTGGGACGACTTGCTCTTAGCCGAGAGCGCAATAGGCGAGACCGTCCCGATAACGGCCATAGCCGCTGGCCGCGAGGGCGATACGCTACACCACCTCTACCAAGCCACCCATCTGCGCCCGCTAAGCCCCGTTCACGTCAAAATCACCGAAAATGACGGCCAAACGCAGATAAGTTGGACACGCCGCACGCGCATAGGCGGGGATAGCTGGGCGGGATTAGATGTGCCTTTGGGGGAGGAAGAAGAGCGCTATCGCGTGCAGCTACTCTCAGGCGGCACTCTCATTGCGGAATATGAAACAACCGCGCCGAGCCTCAGCCTGCAGGACCTCCAAAACGCCGACACGGTTACAATCGCCCAAGCATCTCGCGCCTATGGATGGGGCGCGCATGTAACTCTGTCGCTCTAGCCCCTTGCACCTCACCAATTCCCCCTTAAATACTACGCATGGCGAAGGATCCTTATAAATTACTGGGCGTGGCGCGGTCTGCGAGCGAGGCTGAGATTCGCAAAGCCTATCGGGGTCTTGCCAAGAAATATCACCCTGACGTTAATAAAGACCCCAAATCCCAAGAGCGGTTTAAGGAAATTTCTGCCGCTTATTCGCTGCTGTCTGATAAAGACATGAAAAAGCGCTATGATAGCGGGCAGGTCGATAGTTCGGGGCAACAGCAAAACCCATTCGCAGGTGGTTTTGGCGGCGGGCGCAGTCCTTTCGGCACCGGATTTGGCGGTATGGGCGGCATGGGCGGTCAAGGTCGCCGCGCCTCAATGGGTGGTCAGGATGACATGGCCGAGTTGTTTTCCTCGCTTTTCGGGATGAATATGGGCGGGATGCAAGGCGGTATGAACCAACAACGTCGCAGACCGGCCCAAAAGGGCGCTGATATTCGCTATAAAGCTACCCTGCCATTTGTCGATGCGATTACGGGCGGGACGAAAAAGCTGACGGGCGGATTAACCGTTAAAATCCCCAAAGGCGTCGAAGACGGACAGGTCTTGCGCGTTATTGGCAAAGGCAAACCAGGCGTAAATGGCGGGCCTAAAGGCGATGCCAAGGTCGAAATCTCCATAAAACCGCATAAAAACATCACCCGTGAGGGTAAAAAACTGCGCCTGACATTGCCTATTTCTCTTAAAGAAGCAGTTTTGGGCGGCAAAGTCAGCGTGCCTTTGCCAGGCGGTGAGGTGGAGCTGAAAATACCCGCTGGGGCCAATAGCGGGAATAAGATGCGGCTTAAGGGAAAAGGAATCGCGGGCGGTGATTTAATCGTCACTTTGCAGGTCATTTTGGCCGATGGTGATGCCGCTACTCTAACAGAGTGGGCAGAGTCGGGTGAAAATGTAGATTTTGACCCCCGTAAGGACTTGATTTAACTCATAATTAAGACCTTAACGTGGATTGAAGATTACATTCAGATTGTGTTCAGGGGACACAGGCTAGGGGTAGCGTATTATGAAGAACCGTAGACATATCGCTTTGGGCCTAACGGCCATTTTGCTGGCCAGTGCGGCAGCTATGCCTGCTAATGCCAAACCTGCGAAGTGGAAGCATCAGCCTCAAAAAGTGCAGTCTCAGCGCATTGATACGCGTTTTGCACCCTCGCCGCAGACTCTGCCGCGTTGGGCTCAGCGTAAGATCTCAGCCTCTGAAGCTAAATCCATTGCCCGCAAACGCGCTGGCGGCGGTGAAGTTGTCGACATTTCTCGCAACGGAAACACCTATCGTGTGCGTGTTATCCGTAAAGATGGCCGCGTTGTTGATGTTTTGATTGACGCGACCACAGGACGTGTCAAATAGTTAAGTCCTAACCTGATTTGCTCTAGAGGGCTTTATGCGAATATTAGTAGTCGAAGATGATGCGGACCTTGCCCGCCAGCTTAAGGATGCCTTGAAAGATGTCGGCTACGCCGTTGACGTCGCCTCTGACGGTGAAGAAGGCCATCACTTGGGTGACACTGAGCCCTATGACGCGGTTGTCCTGGATTTAGGGCTGCCGATTATTGACGGCGTCAGCGTTTTGCAAAAATGGCGGGCTGACGGCAAAAAATTCCCAGTTGTAGTCTTAACGGCCAGAGACCAATGGAGCGAAAAAGTTGCTGGATTTGATGCGGGCGCCGATGATTATCTGACCAAGCCCTTTCACACCGAAGAACTCATGGCCCGTTTGCGCGCCGTGCTGCGCCGCGCCGCCGGTCACACAACGGATACCATCGATGTTGGAGATTTATCCGTTGATAACCGCTCCGCACGGGCATTTGTCGACGGCATGTCGATTAAGCTGACGTCACATGAATTCCGTCTGCTCTCTTATATGGCGACGCATCGCGGCCGTGTTATCTCGCGCACAGAACTGGTCGAGCATATTTATGATCAGGATTTTGATCGCGATTCAAATACGATTGAAGTCTTTGTCGGACGTCTACGCCGCAAAATTGGTACGGATCGTATCGAAACTGTGCGGGGATTAGGTTACCGCCTCGTTGATCCTGCTGATTCCTCTGCATCCGGCGACGCCAAAGCCAAGTAAGTGGCTGAGGGGCCGCAAAAAAATCAATCTCTTGTTCTGCGGCTCGTCCGCAGCGCCGTTATCTGGGCCTTGCCGCTACTGCTGGTAACAGCTTTGACGCTGACCTGGCTCTACCGCAATACCACATATCGCAGTTTTGATGACCCTCTTGTGAGCGCCGTGACGGCTTTGATTGCGACGGCGGAAGTTCAGGACGGCTCACTAACGCTCACACGTGAACCGCTCGACCCGCGCTATCAACGCGCCTTATCGGGCCGGTATTGGCTACTCGGCTTTCTGAGTGATGATGGCACTATCACGCCCATTTCAGCCTCACGCTCATTATTGGAATCCACTTTGGTGTTACCGCCTGATGCCGTTGCCAAATTACAAAGCCAGCAAGGCGAAGAAATTCGCACCCGTAGCGCGGGCCCCGACGAGAATGAAACTTTGCGCCTTGTCGCACGTCAGGTCATCCTGCCGAATATGAATGCCCCGGTCGTTGTCGTAGCGGGAGCTGATAGCCGCGCCGCTAGCCGCTCTGTTATCAGCTTTGCTTTGACGGCCTTGGGGCTTATGTTATTGATTTCATTAGGCTTAATTATCGCTGTTGTCACGCAAGTACGTTCGGGACTTAAACCATTATTTGACTTGAGAGATCGTGTGGCTGATGTGCGCGAGGGGCGCGCGGGGCAGGTTGATGGGGTCTATCCAAGGGAAATTCAGCCTTTGGCCACTGAGCTTAACTCTTTGATATCTCATAACAAAGATGTCGTGGAGCGCGCGCGAACCCATGTCGGAAATTTGGCGCATGCGCTTAAAACGCCTTTAGCCGTTCTGCAAAATGAAGCGGAGGCCAGTAAAAAAACACCCTCTGAAATCGTCTCGCGCCAGACAGAAACTATGAAGCAACAAGTGGACCACCATCTGCGCCGCGCCCGTGCTGCGGCCCGCGGTCAGTCCATTGGTGTCTCGACGGAAGTGACGGAAACGCTGGACGGTTTAGCGCGGACATTATCGCGTATCTATGGCCGCAAAAATATAGATTTTGATATTGATTTCATGCCCGGCCTTGTGTTTCGCGGCGAGAAGCGGGATTTGGAAGAGATGGCCGGTAACCTCATGGATAATGGCTGTAAATGGACGAAGACATCCTTAGAGGTCAGCTCTTCGGTCAACCCTGAGGATGAAAGTAGCTTCCTTGTCACGGTCAGTGATGACGGGCCCGGTATGCCCGAAGACCAATATGGCGAAGCGATTAAACGCGGCGCAAGGCTGGATGAAGCCACGCCCGGCAGCGGTTTTGGCCTGGCGATTGTCAGCGATTTAGCTACCGCTTATAAAGGCTCTGTTGAGCTGGGCCGCTCTGATATGGGCGGGCTGAAAGTGACACTCACCTTACCAAGGCGGCTTTGATATGAGCGGTAAAGATCCCATCCATTTGGAAGACAGAACGCAAAGCGGCGCAAGGCTGTTCTCGCCGACGGCGGGCCGTAACAAAGCCCCAATTGCTGACGCGATGATGGCCTATCTGCCAGACGGGGCGAGGGTGCTTGAGATTGCTTCGGGCTCTGGAGAGCACGGGGCGCATATTTGCACGCTTCGGCCTGATATTACCTGGCAGACCTCCGACCCGGATGCCGATAGCCGTGCCAGCCAGAATGATTGGGCGAAGGATTGCGGCGGGCGCATGTTAAAGTCTTTAGACATTGATACATCTCAGGCAAGTTGGGCTGATAATATCGGCGAATATGACGTGATATATTGCGCGAATATGATCCATATTGCGCCTTGGGAGGCGGCGACGGGCTTGGCTGCGGGTGCAGGGAACCTCTTAAAAGTCGGCGCAACATTTATTCTCTACGGCCCGTTTAAAGAAGGTGAGGATACGGCGGAGTCCAATCTCGGCTTTGATGTCTCACTTAAGAGCCGAAATCCGTCATGGGGCGTGCGAAATTTAGACGACGTTAAACATATATTTAGTGATGCAGGGTTTACTCATGAGGCTCGTATTGTGATGCCAAAAGAAAATCGGATGCTTATTTTCACAAAAACACAGTAACGAGCTCAATTATGACAGGCTTGTCATGTTTTGGACAGAATTAGGTTACATGCGGTTTGCGACAACTGCCTTACGTTGGAGAATATGTGTCCCATAAGACTAAGACCATTTTTAAAACTGCCGCCCTGTTAGCTACAGCTTTCAGCCTTCCAGCCTATGCGCAAACCATCCCGACCATCAATGATGTTCCTGTCACAGCGCAGCAGCCGCCTGTAGAGCAATTGCCAGCCCCCGTCATGACGATGCCCGTTCCTGAGGGCGCAACCCTTGCGCCTCAGGGTGCAACTTCTGCGCCCAAAAGTGCGCCGACTAATCTGTATGATATGCCAGTCAGCGCACTTCCCTCGATTGCGGACCTGGTGGACCAAGTTAGTCCTTCCGTCGTCAACATCATTGTCACGACAGATAGCGGCGAAACTACAACAGAAGGACAAGGCTCAGGCTTTGTTATTTCCGCGACGAAAGAGGTCGTGACAAATTATCATGTTATTGATGGCGGCACGAATATCGAGATTGAGTTCAATAATGGCGAAAAATTTCCAGCCAGTATCATCGGAACAGATGAAGAAACCGATTTAGCTCTGCTACGCCTCGAAACGACTAAAACTATTCCCCATGTGAATTTTCATGACGGCGCGCCGTCCCGCATCGGTGATTGGGTTGTCGCCATCGGTAATCCCTTTGGCATTGGCCAATCCACCAGTCTGGGCGTAATCTCTGCCATTGGCCGTAAGCGCGTCGATAGCGGGTCTTATGTTGATTATATTCAGACGGATGCCACAATTAATCGCGGTAATTCCGGCGGCCCGCTCTTTGACTTAAACGGCAATGTTGTTGGCGTGAACTCGGCGATTTACTCGCCAACAGGGGCGAGTGTGGGTATTGCTTTTGTTATTCCGCAAAAGACTGTTCGCGGTGTTATTTCACAAATTCGGCAAGACGGAAAAGTTATTCGCGGCTACCTCGGCGCAGGTCTTCGCACGGCCACTTTTGAACTGGAAAATCGCCCTGGTATCTATAAATCCGGTGCCACCGTCAATAATGTCGTCCCTGGGAGTCCTGCGGAAATCTATGGCCTGCAAGTTGATGATATTATTTTGAACATTAACGGTCAAGCCGTGCGCAATTCTGTCGAAGCGACCCGCGCCATCGGCGCGCTGCGTCCGGGCGATGTTGCAAAAATGATTTATGAGCGCGAAGAGCAGACTTATGAGCTTGAAGTCTCTATGGGCGAGCGCCCTGATAAAGAGCAAATCGAACGCGCCAATGCGATTGCGCAAGGTTTGCCGCCCCCTGAACCAAAGCGTACAGGACCCAAAATCAATATTGATACGGGCTTGCAGGTATTAGATCTTTCATCAGAATTTCGCAACGCTATTGGGATGCGCCCTGATCAAGTCGGCATTTATGTCGAATCTGTAACGCCTGGCAGCGGCGCAGAGCAAGGCGGTTTCTCAACGGGCATGGTTATTTTAGATGCGGATGGTACGCCAATGGCCGAAGTGGATTCTTTAAAATCCGTTGTGCTCAATGCACGCATCGCGGAACAAAATTCGCTCGTTATGAACGTGCGGCTAAAAGACGGGCAGGAGACCTTTATGGTTCTGCCATTATAAAATAAATCAAAATGGGATGGGGATCTCTAGGAGACTTAAATGAGAATATTAGTTGTTGAAGATGACGAAGTCGCGGCAGAATATGTCCGCAAAGGCTTGATGGAGGCAGGGCATGTTGTTGACCTAGCGCCTGACGGTGACCTCGGCCTCGAAATGGCACGCGCGGCAGATTATGACGCGCTCATCCTTGACCGTATGCTGCCCAAGCGTGACGGCCTCGAATTATTAGGCGATTTACGCGAAGACGGCGATGCGACGCCTGTGCTGATTTTATCCGCGCTTGGCGAAGTCGATCACCGTGTTGAAGGTCTGCGTGCCGGCGGAGATGATTATTTGGCCAAGCCTTATTCCTTCACGGAATTATTAGCCCGCGTAGAAGCCATTGGCCGCCGCTCTGACCCCACCGCTGCTGTGACGAAGCTGAAAGTCGGCGATCTGGAGATGGATTTGCTGGCCCGTACAGTGCGCCGTTCTGGACAAAAAGTTTTACTACAGCCGCGCGAGTTTCGTCTGTTGGAATGCTTGATGCGTAATGCCGGACGGGTTGTGACCCGTACGATGTTGCTTGAAAAAGTCTGGGACTATCACTTTGACCCCCAGACAAATGTTATCGATGTCCACATCTCTCGCTTGCGCGGGAAGATTGACAAAGATTTTGATGAGCCTTTGCTACACACCGTTCGCGGCGCGGGTTATCGCTTGCAGGTTTAGGCTTGTAAGGTTTCATGGGCAGTTCTAAGTCTCTTACCCGATGATTGAGGCCCTTAAAAAACTTTCGAGGAATACGCTCTTCAGATTATCTCTGTTGGGCGCATTTCTGTTTGCGGCCTCCCTTATGATCGTGGCCGCATCAGTTTATTATGCGACTGTGACGTCTGAGCTTCGGCGTATTGACCGCCTAGTCGAAACAGAACACTCAGAATTTCAAAAGATATTCGATGAACAAGGTTTTCTTGCCGTTGAGCGCGAAGTGACTATTCGCACCGCTTCGGGTGAGGGGCTCTATGGTCTAGTAAATGACATCATCACGATTGGTAATTTGACCTCCCAAAATGTTACTAAGGAAGGGGACCAGCTGCCTTTAGTGACAGGACTTCAACCTGATCAATTTACTAAAGTTCCCTTCGTTTATAGTAATCCTGAAAGTGATGAGGAGGACTTACAAGATCGCCGTGCCCGCGCATTAGTGGGACCTATTCGTACCGAGAACGGCATTGCGGCAATCTTGGTTGTTGGCCGGGATGTTGAAGCCACAATGCGCATAGGTGTGCGCGTTCGAAATGCTATTCTATTGTCATCAGCCATCGCTCTTGTGCTAGGTCTAATCTCCAGCTTTTATGTTTCGCGCCGGTTCACACGCCGTGTTGAAGCTTTCAATAAGCTCGCAGATGATGTGCGCTCAGGCAATCTGGAACGCCGCGCCCCGCGCAACCACTCCGAAGATGAAATGGATTTATTAGCAGAGCATCTAAACGCTATGCTTGACCATATTGACCGCCTCATGAAGGCGATGCGTTATGCGGGCGACAGTGTCGCGCATGACCTACGCACGCCTCTGACGCGTCTTCGCACGCGCCTTGAAAGCGCGGCTTTGGATTTAGGGGACACGGCTGAAGCGGATACTTTGTTTTCCGCGGCAGAAGATGCTAGCGAGCTGCTGCAGACATTTGATGGCGTGCTGCGTATTGCGCGGCTGGAAGCCGGTGAACGGCGAGAGCTGCTGACGGATGTTGATCCTAAGCCCATGCTTGATGATTTAGCAGAGCTTTATGAGCCGGCCTGTGAGGATGCAGGCCTAACCTTTACAAGCGATATTGAGAGCGGGATTATGGTCTTGGCCGATCGAGGGCTGCTCTCTCAAGCCGTCTCAAACCTGATTGAGAACGCAATTAAATATACGCCTAAAGGTGGCAAAATTCACTTAGAGATTTGTAAAAATAAAGTGGGGCAAACGGAAATCTCTATTATTGATGACGGCCCCGGCATTCCGCCCTCTGACAGAGAGCGCGTTAAAGAACGCTTTGTAAGGTTGGATAAGAGCCGGACCTTACCAGGGAGTGGTTTGGGTTTGGCGCTTGTTGACGCGGTAGCGGATTTGCACCGTGCCGATTTTGTTATGGGAACGGGCCTTGGGACAACAGATGAAAGCCCGGGCCTCAAGGCAACCTTAGTCCTACCTCGCCGCAAAAACTTTAAACACTAGAGCGTTTTAGGCGGCAGGGTTTTTCTGGCTTGGCGGACTATAGGGCTGCGGCGCGCTAGGCGCCATAGGTGGAGATTTCGCAGGAGCTTGCGGAATCGGATGCGGCACAAAATTCGCTGGCGGCGGCGGTGTAGGTGCAGCAGTTGGCGCTTTGACACTCCCAACTTCCTGTTCTCCCAAGACATCAGCGATATCCTTAGCCAAGCGCGTAATTTCATTGCCGACGACATTGTCATCGCCTGCTGCGGTCTTCTTCTCAGCCGGACGATTTGGCAAGGTGAACATAACGGTGGTGCCTTGGCCGACAACAGATTCAATTGTGAAGTTACCGCCATGTAGTTCAACCAAGGATTTAGATAGCGCAAGCCCAAGGCCCGTCCCTTCGTGCTGACGGGAATGCTGACTGTCGATTTGTTCAAACGGCTGTGCAAGGCGTTCAATGTCTTCCTGCGATATGCCAATACCCGTGTCAGAGACGCGAATAATCAGGCCTGCAGAATTAGGCTCTACAGACACTCGCACCAATCCACCTTCAGGTGTAAACTTAATGGCATTGGTTGTCAGGTTCAGTAGGATTTGTTTGACCGCACGCGGGTCTGCTTCGATTTCAGGCATCGCGCTTTCTTCATAAAGAAGCTTGAGCCGGTTCTCTTCGGCACGGCCGCGAACAATCCGAATGACTTGTGAAATCATATCGTCCATTTGCAAGACTTCTGAATTTAGGGTCATCTTACCGGCTTCAATCTTAGACATGTCAAGAATATCATTGATAAGCGAGAGCAAGTGTTGGCCTGAGAAGAGGATGTCATTAACATATTCTGAGTAACGCGGGTCGCCAAGCGGACCGAACAGTTCTTTCTTCATGATGTCAGAGAACCCATTAATCGCATTAAGCGGTGTTCTCAGTTCATGGCTCATATTTGCTAGAAATTCAGATTTAGATTGGCTGGCCTGCTCGGCTCTGATTTTTTCCTGTTCGTAATTTTCAGCAAGCTCCACAATACGGACTTGAGACTTTCTCAGAACAGTAATGGTTTTTTGAAGGGCGTCTTGGTTGGTTTGCAACTGGTGCTCACGAGTACGAATAGCGGTAACTTCTGTCCCGATTGAGACGCGGCCGCCATCTGCTGTTTGTGTTTCCAGATAGCGGATCCAACGTCCGTCATTGAGCTGAATTTCGACACCGCCTGCATCCCGTAAAGGCATCGTATCCATAATAGCATTCCCAGCGTGGTATTCTACTGTCGCGTAATCAAGCCCTTGTTTGAGATTGCCTGGCTCAAAGCCAAAGAAATCTTCAAACTTATTATTCCAGAGCACAAGACGGTCCAATTGGTCCCAAATGACAAAACTATCATTCATGGACCGCAGGGCGTCAAAGAGACGGGCTTCCGCGGCTTGAAGACGCGTTTGCGCGCCGCGCATTTCGGTCACGTCTAACGCCACGCCGATGACAACTTTGGCCTGGTCAGAACCCCGCACAGACGGACGGCCGCGGCAGGCTAATGAAATGGGCAGATGAGCTGCGGCAACATCAATATCAAATTGACCGTTTACGTGAGCCCTGCGCACAGTCGATAAAAGTTTTTCGCGATCATTGGGGCTGAACAAGCCCAAAAACTGCGGCATAGATAAGTTATGCTCTTTTTGCGGTAATCCCAAAAGTCCGGCGAGAGAATGGCTAATGAAGGCCTGGTTACTGGTGACATTAAGTTCCCAGACACCGCCGCGAGAGCCTTCAATCGCGGCGCGGTAGCGCTGCTGCGAGACTTCGTCTTCAGCTTTTTTGTCCTTCAAGGCTTGGATTTGTTGCATCATATTGCGTAGCAAAACCCAGACGAGCCATGCCGTTCCGGCAAAGAGAAGGCCGAAGAGTATCATATTATTTTTTAGATCCGGCGAAAGGCCGCGAGGCGCAGTTTCAATAACACTCAGACGAGAATTAGGGATACGGGCAGAGACGAGCCAGACATTTTCGTTATTTATTTCATGCGCGTCGATATTGCTAATCGACGTGGACTTGGCGATAGATTCAAGTTTCTTGGGCGTCAGGTCAAAAAAGCTTTGCACGCCTAATGTGCCCAAGCTTCGAGGGCCGTCAATCACGCGTCCGCCTTCTTGGACAATGGCAAGGTTTGAGGACGAGTCGCCCGTTAAGCTTCCAGGGTAAAGGCCAACAACTAAATAGCTGTCGCCTATTCGGCGTGTGATGACAGGCGTAACAAGCCCTGAGCCGTCTTTGGCGATAAGCGAGGAAAGTTTTATAGCGCCTTTGGCGAAGTTACTACGGCTGATCTTTGCGAGGTCTTCACCTGCACCATTTGTGGACGCCATTACGGTGCCGGACGCATCAATCAGAGCGGCAGCTGAGGTTTGTTGTCCGCGCGCGACGAAATTGATAATTTGCTGGGGTGACCCGTTCAATGAAAGCGCCGTGTCCATCCAAGCAAGTTCGCTGTCGATGGCCCGGGCTGCATTTTTAGCCTTACTGACGACTTCGGATTGGTAGCTGGCTGTCTCGGTGCTTTTATAGCGCTGATGGTCGTTATAGAGTTTTGTGGACGCCAAAATCAGAAAAAGCGTGAAAAAGGCCAGTGAGCTTAACAGCAACCCTTTGACGGAGGATTGGGAGACACTTTCGGATAAAGCACTAAGTTTTTTGGAAAAGTTCTGCGCAGGTCGGCGCGGAATTGTTTCAAATGAAGCGTGGGCTTGGGGCGGGGCGTGTGCGCCTACGTTGGGCGGGTTTACGCCGCGCGGAATGGCGGTTTTAGGCCCTTGGCCCTCAGGCGCTGCCGCAGGCATGTTTTTGTTAACTGAACCTGTACGCACGTTATCCTCTGAACCCTCGTCGAATCACCCTTATAATTGGGTAAAATGCTTCGTTCTCTAAGTCGAACAAAACGTGGTTAATATTAGATTTAAATCTGCAGAAAATAGGCATTAAATGCGTGTTTCAGGCTCTGGTTTCCCGATTGCGTATCCTTGCGCGGCGTCAAAGCCTAATTCGGTCACGAATTGCTTGAGTTCCTCTGTTTCGACGCCTTCTGCGATAAAGCGCACATCCAAAGCCTCACGAAGCGATAAAAGGGCCCTTAAAATTGCGCGATCTCGCGAAGAATTTAAGGCGGCCGCCACAAATCCGCCGTCGATTTTGATCCAATTGGCAGGCAGAGCCCGAAGGTAGCGAATAGAAGCCGCCCCTGCGCCGACATCATCCAAACAAACGGGATGCCCGCGTGTTTTCAGCTCGCTGAGTAAGCTTTCAGCCAAAGCGAGATCATACATATCCCAGCTCTCAGTTAGTTCGATAATAAGTTTCGTCGGGGAGGCTTCCAGGGCTGTCAGGCAGGCCAAGACCGATCCCTTAAAAGCCTTTTTATCAACTGAAGCTCCGGAGAGATTAATCGCAATGCCAACACCCAAGGGGTCGGCGTTTAAAACGAGGATGGCTTGCGCCAGCATCGATAAGTCCAAATCTCTGATAACACCTGAGAGTTCTGCAGGGCGCAAAACACCTTCAATCTCGCCGTCATGGTCAAAACGCACCAGCCATTCATAGTGATGGATGTGCCCGCTTTTTAAATCGACAATAGGTTGACGCATGACTGAATGTCTCTGTTCAGAAATATGCGTGCGGAACCCGTCAGCTGTGAGAATATCTACCATGATGCCCAATAGCACCAGAGAGTGAATATAGCGTTATCCTGGATAGTTAACGCAGATTAGTCTCCGAGCGTCTTTGTCGCGATTTCAAGCACGTTTTTAGAGGGCTTGGATTTTATCACATGCCGCAATTGGGCTTTGATTAGATCTTGGCGTTCTGTATCCAGTTTGCGCCAGATTTCATAAACCCCCAATAAACGTGCGGCCACGGACGGGTTGCGGCTATCCATATCCAAAACTTGCGCGGTGAAGAAATCATAGCCTGCGCCGCTAATATGATGGAAGAGATGTTGGTTGCTCATCGCAAATCCGCCGACAAGGGCCCGCACACGATTGGGATTGCGCGGATCATAAGCCTCATGCTCTGTCAATTTGCGGATGGCCTCCACGCCCTCAGGATGGTTACGTCCGGCTTGAACGGCAAACCACTTATCAATGACTAACGGGTTCTTTTTCCATTTGAGATAAAAGTCTTCCATGGATTGATCGACGCGGCGACCGCCTAGCTTATCCAGCGTCAGCAGCGCCGAGAGCTCATCCGTCATATTGGTGGCGGTGTTGAATTGCGAAATGGCGAGCGGGGCGGCCACAGCATCTTGGCGCGCGGCAAGCAGAGCCAAGCAGCGGTTTTTAAGGGCTCGGCGACCTGCGGCTTCGGCGTCAGGGTTAAACGGTCCGTCATCTTTCAGGGCGTGATATGTGCTGATAAGCTCGCTCTGAGCTTCGTCAGCAACCGCGCGGTTGAGCCACTGTCCGGCCAAGCTTACGGCGATTGGATCAGCTTGTTTTAAACTTTGAATGACGTCAGTATTGGACGGTATCGTTAAGGCTAGAGCTTTGAAATTATTGTCAAAGTTATTATCCAATAGCGTGTCCTTCAAAGCCCGTACATAACCGCGCAAGGCCGTATCCGGCGCAGGTATTTTGCCGCTTTCAATAGCTTTGGTCAGGCCGCCCATCAGTTGACGGGCCAAAGCTTGCCCGGCTTCCCAGCGATTAAAGGCGTTGGGGTCATGAGCCATGAGCCGCAGCGCATCTTCAGAGGTTTGATTGCTGTGAAGAATGGCAGGGGCGGAAAAATCTTGAAGTATAGAAAGGCTGTAATCTTTGCTTGAAAGCGGAAGAGACACGGTGGTTTTTTCACTATCCAGCACGGTTAATTGCGGCTCACCTATGGGGCCGTCATCGCCAATGGCTTGCCACTTGATAGGAAGCACGACAGGTTGTTTCGTTTTTTGACCTGGCGTTGGCGGTGTCTTTTGCTCAAATGTAATGACATCCGCGCTGACTTGCGCGTCTAATCCCCGCGAGCGAGTCACGCGAATATGGGGTGTCCCAGCTTGTTCATACCAGCGCATAAATTGCGACAGGTCTTTACCGGAGGACGTTTCAAAGCTGGCGATAAATTGTTCAATCGTGGCGGCTGTGCCGTCTAGCGTTTCAAAATAATGATCGCAGCCTTTGCGAAATTCCTCTGCGCCCAAAATCGTCTTGAGCATACGGATAAGCTCTGCGCCTTTTTCATAAATTGTCGCCGTGTAGAAATTATCGATTTTGACAAATTGGTTAGGCCTAACGGGATGGGCGAGAGGGCCGGCATCTTCAGGGAATTGCCGCCCGCGTAGAGCCACAACATCTTTAATCCGCTTTACGGAGGCTCCGCGTTGATCAGCTGAAAATTCCTGATCGCGGAACACTGTAAAACCTTCTTTTAGACACAGCTGAAACCAATCTCGGCAGGTGATGCGGTTGCCCGTCCAGTTATGAAAATATTCATGGGCGACAACAGATTCTATGCGCTCAAAATTCATATCCGTTGCGCTCTCAGCATCAGCCAAGAGCAGCGCGGAGTTGAAAACGTTCAGTCCCTTATTTTCCATCGCGCCAAAGTTAAAATCACGCACAGCGACGATCATAAAACGGTCAAGATCATATTCACGGCCAAAAGCCTCTTCATCCCATTTCATAGAGCGTTTCAGCGCGTCCATGGCATATTCCGCGCGGCTCGCATCACCAGGATCAACATAAATGGTCAGCGGAATGTCCCGTCCGCTCATGGTAGTGAAACTGTCTTCCAAAATATCGAACTGCCCTGCGACAAGCGCGAAGAGATAGGCAGGTTTAGGGAAGGGGTCTTCCCAGACGGCGAAATGTTTGCCGCCTGATAGGTCGCCGCTCTCAACCATGTTCCCATTGGCGAGCAGGTAAGGATATTGCGCTTTATCGCCCGTGATTCTGACTTTAAAGACCGAGAGTACATCCGGCCGGTCAGGATAAAAGGTGATGCGGCGAAACCCTTCGGCCTCGCATTGGGTGCAAAACCGTCCGCCCGACACATAAAGCCCCATTAGAGTTGAGTTGGCGGCGGGGTTGCAAGTATTTTCAATCTCTAGCGTGAAGTTATCGGGCACATCGGCCAAGATAAGATGTGTTTGGGTCAGTTTATATTCACTGCGTTTAAGATCCCGTCCGTCAATTTTGACAGATTTCAAGTCAATCTCATCGCCGTCCAGCGTTAATGGTCCAGCCGCGACACGCGAAATTTTCAGCGTGCTCTTAACAACCGTCTTTTTAGGCTCCAACGCAAAATCCAGATAAACGCTCTCAATTTTAAAATTAGGCGGCGTGTAGTCGGAAAGCTTAGTGACGGTCGGGGCTGTTTCAGTGCGCATAGGGAGTCCTTTGTTTGGAATGCTTTATGCGGCTTAGCGGTAGATAATTGCAAGGGCTTTAGAGCCATATGGCGGCAAGTGAAGCCTCCAAGCCAAATGGACGTAAGGTGACTTGATGTGCTTTTAGCTAACTGCGCTGGGTTGAGAGGCTAAGAGATAACTTACTTCGCGAATATAAAGGACTTTCCCTCAATCGGTTGCAACGCCAATGATCCGTTCATCAATATCAGCGCGTCAAAATTTTCTGCGGCAGCACCGTCTATATGGTAATTCCTTATCATGGACATATAACCTGTACTGCCAACCAAAGCTGAGCCCTCCATATAAGGTGAGCCGGGGTTATTCATGTCAAAAAGCATATTGGGTGTGTTGCCCATGACGGATTTAGCTGCGCCAATGCCCCGTGTTCTGAAGAGATAAGTGTTGTCGAATGACATTGGAATCTCAGTAAAAGGCTCTCCATTTTCTGGCTTTGGTACTCCAGGTAAAATACCGGAAATCATCATGTTCGAGCAGTCTGCGACGCATAACGTGTGTATCGTTGCGACACTATTTTCAAAAGCGGGAGGAATTTTATCGGTGCCCTTATTGAGGAAAGATGAAAGGCTTGTGAAGCCATTGATGCCAACTTTTTGAATGTGGGATATCCCCCAAAGGCCGTAAAACTTTGTGTCAGGCATAGCCTCCTTCATGAGACCAACATTGTTTATAATATGAGCGTAGCGGCCTGCGCTGTCGCTGCGTGCCAAGCTCGCCTTTAGCAGCTCTTGATTGACTGTATCAGCGGGGCTTTTTTCTGACGCTGGAAGAGATTGCGCGAGCACTATGAATTTTTCTTTTGGTGGTCCGTCTACACCAATAAAGCTTATTTTCTGCGCTTCAGGTAAGGTGGCGTTTAAGTCTCTTATTGAGCGCAGTTTCTCTAGAAAGTTTATATTTCCCCATTGGGATTGGCGTTCTTTATACCATATATCAAAGACCTTTAGGAGTGCCTCATCATCGCCCGTGCGCAGAGCATAATTAAATATCATTGCTGTAGCAGGATCGATTTCCGCCATATAGTAATGCACGCCTAAGCGCTCATTTAAATGCGTTAAGAGCGCCAAGTCCAGATCCTGTACGCGCGCATAACCATGCATCTCGCCCAGCATGAAGAGTTGGTTTGAATAAAAATCATCGTCAAAAGCAAACCCGCCATCGGCTTTAGATAAATCGAGGGCCACGCTGTTTTTAGTGAGATAATTAATCTGTTTTTTGCGAGATAGCGTATCTGTTATTACAGGAAACCATGGCAGAGCAAAAATAAGAAAAACGCCTAAAAGCAAACCGAGCCCGAGCCACTTAAAGATCTTTTTTATAAGTCTTGCCATTTAGGTCTCGTCTCCGTCGTTCCTCCGTTCCCTTTATGAGGCTTGAAACCGGATAAAAGCAAGGGCTTTGAAGATGCGGCTTTGAAGTTATAGAACATTCTATTGGACTGATAACGGACACATCTCAACGAAGGTCTCTCGGCGTCAATGTTATTAAAATAGATAAAATCTGCGCACATCGCATTCTTCATGCATCCAAAATACTGTCTTGCAACGTCTTAGATGTAGGACAATAAAAAAGTGACTATCAAATTTTAGGATCTATCAATGAAACGTTTATTGGGACTACTTGCAATGGCTGCAATTCTGGCATCTTGTAATGATAACAACACTTCCCTGAATTTTAGCGGTGTGGACCCCGCACTGACGGTTCCGCCTACACAGGTCATGGTCTTAGGAACGTCTCATCTCTCCAATTATAAAGGTGACCTCTCTTTGGAGGACTTGGAGCCTCTTTTAGCGCGTTTGGAAGCCTATGCGCCTGACGTTATTACGATTGAGGCCTCTTCTGGTATGACGTGTCAACGCGTGCGTGCTTACCCGCTTGAGCATGACGGTTACATGGATAGTTATTGTTTCGATAGCGCGCCTTATCTTGAGGAGTCTGGCCTGACGGTTGTTGAGGGCAGTTATCAAGCCCGTAAAGCTTTGCTGGACTGGCCGGATCAGCCAACAGCGGCACAACGCCGCTCACTTGCGGCTGCTTTTATTGCGAGCGGAGAGCCGGAGTCAGCACTGGTGCAATGGCTCAGGCTCGGTCCTGAAGACCGTGTCGAGGGTGACGGCCTTGGCCCAAAATCCGTCGATCTGATGGCGAGGGCTAGCCAACGATTAAATGAGAGTTACTCTATCGCAGCCAAGCTCGCGGCGCGGCGGGGTCTAGAGCGTGTTTTTTATGCTGATGACCATGGCTCTTGGCTGGATAGCAAGGCCGATGACACCGCCTATGGCGCCCGGGTTTCCGAGCTTTGGCCGGGCGAAGGCGACCCCTGCCAAGCGCATGTTAACGATTCAGACGCCAAACTTACCGGAGGTGATATTATTGGCGCGTATCGGGTCGAAAACAGCAAAGCGTGGCAACGCACCCGAATGAGCTGCGACTTTAAGCGAACCATGAATGATGACCAGCCCGAAGCCTATGGCCGCAAATATACTATGGGCTGGGAGGCGCGAAATTTGCGCATGGTGTCACTTATTATGACTGCGGCAACAACTCAGCCCGGCGGACGCGTCCTTTCAATTGTCGGTTCCTCGCATAAGCCTTACCAAGAAGCCTATCTGGATCAAATGCATGACGTGGAAATTGTCAGTACCGATACAGTGCTCGATTAAAAAAAGTCTCATTCGAACCATTAACGAAGCTAAATGAGCTTCTATTTTGGACTCATGCTGCCTTATCAGTAAACATTACCAACGGCTGTTATGGAGTGAATTTTAGGACGCTCAGATTTTGGCCGCTTTGGCTCAGTAACTTAAACGCGCTTTGAAAGACCTCAACTCTGCAAAGGATAAAAGACAATATCTTCATCCCCGTCTGGTGGTAATGCTATGCCATTTGAGTTCATGTATGCGCCTAATGCAGAAAGAATAAATATAGCCGCATCATTAGGCATTTTTTGTTTCCAATTTGCAGCCTCAAACACATCAATATTTAGAAAATCCTGAGTTTTATATTCAGACTGCATCACATAACACTCAGACTTTGGTAATTCTGAAAAACGCTTTGTTACGGGTGCTACATCATCTGGATTCAATCCATATGATTTGAGAGATTCAATCGTTTCAAACTGATAAGATGTGTGCTTATCAGGGGCTGTCGGAGGGATGATTATTTTTCGGCCTCGATGGGCAAGAAATTTGGCTTTGTAAGTATCAAGCATGTGCATTTCGCACAAATAGCCCAAAGGTTTACCGACATTTATGACGCCCGTAGTTTGGCAAACTGAACATTGTTTTTTCTTAAACCCAAACATAGAAATTCGTACCATGCGCATCAGGGCGTAACAAGAGTGCGAGCGGCCTTCTTTGCGCACCTAAACCCTCTCGCCCTGTATCTTCTGTCGACCCGTCACATCCCACATACCGTTCCCCACACTGAAACTAATCCTTGCCTTTTGGCGCTTATCCGCTAGTGCCACGCCAACATGTAAAAGCTCGGACTTTCCGCTATGACTGACTCTATTCAAACCCTTCGTAATGTGGCGATTGTGGCTCACGTTGACCACGGTAAAACCACGCTTGTTGATAAGCTGCTGCGCCAGTCCGGAACGCTGGATGAGCGCGGGGAGCGTGAAGAGCGCGTGATGGACAGTAATGACATCGAAAAAGAGCGCGGCATTACGATTTTGGCTAAGAACACAGCCATTCGCTGGAAGGACAAAAATGAGGGCACGGATTGGCGGATTAATATTGTCGATACACCGGGTCACGCGGATTTTGGCGGCGAGGTCGAGCGCGTGCTCTCTATGGTCGATTCTGTTGTCTTGCTGGTGGACGCCGTCGAGGGCCCTATGCCGCAAACCACATTCGTAACTCGCAAAGCTTTGGCCCAAGGCCTTAAGCCCATCGTTGTTGTCAATAAAGTAGACCGGACGGGCGCGCGGCCTGATTGGGCGGTAGACCAGACCTTTGATTTGTTTGACCGTCTGGGCGCCACGGATGAGCAGCTTGATTTTCCCGTTGTCTATGCCTCTGCGCTTAATGGTTGGGCCTCCCAAACTGTTGATACCATTGGCGAGGATATGACGCCGCTCTTTGAAGCCATCGTCCAGCATGCCCCTGTTCCGGATGTTGACCCTGAGGGGGCGCTGCAAATGCAAGTCTCAGCCCTAGATTATAGCAGCTATACAGGCGTTATCGGTATTGGCCGTGTTGTGCGGGGCGTCATGAAGCGCAATTCACAAGTTATCGTCGCGCAGCCGGACGGCACAGAGCGCAAAGCCAAAGTGCTTCTGCTCTATGGTTTCATGGGGCTTGAGCGTGTTGAAATGGATGAAGTCTCTGCGGGGGATATTTGCTGCTTTACCGGCATTGATAAGCTGGGCATCTCCGATACGATTTGTAATCCAGGTCATGTTGAGGCCTTGCCGCCGCTCTCTGTGGATGAGCCGACCATCTCTATGACATTCCAAGTCAATGACAGCCCGTTTGCGGGGCGCGAGGGTAAATATGTCACCTCGCGGAACATTCATGATCGTCTCCAGAAAGAGCTAATACACAATGTCGCTTTGCGTGTTGAGCAGCTGGAAGAAGCGGATAAGTTTCGCGTCTCTGGCCGGGGTGAACTTCATCTTTCCATCCTGATTGAAAATATGCGCCGCGAAGGGTTCGAACTCGCCATTTCACGCCCGCAGGTCATCAATAAAGAAATCGACGGTGTTCTCTGCGAGCCTTACGAAGCCCTGACGGTTGACGTTGAAGCCGACCATCAAGGCTCTATCATGGAAAAGCTTGGCGAGCGTAAAGGCCAGCTCAAAGATATGCTGCCGGACGGGCAGGGACGTGTGCGCCTGGATTATGAAATTCCGACACGCGGCCTGATTGGTTTCCGCTCTGAATTTTTAACTCTGACCTCAGGCACAGGTCTGCTCTATCACAATTTTGATGCCTATAAGCCTCGTACAAAGGCCGGCATTGGCCGCCGCCAAAAAGGTGTGCTGATTTCCAAAGGCGACGGTAAGGCCGCAGGCTTTGCGCTGTGGAATCTCCAGGACCGCGGCAAGATGTTTATTGGCCACGCCGAAGAAGTTTATGAAGGCATGATTGTCGGCATTAATGCGCGCGATAATGACCTTGTCGTCAATGTGCTTAAAGGCAAACAGCTGACTAATGTGCGTGCCAGCGGGACTGACGAAGCTGTTGTCTTGACCACGCCCATTCCTGTGACCTTGGAATATGGCTTAGAATTTATCAATGATGATGAATTGGTCGAAGTCACGCCTGAGTCTATCCGCATCCGTAAGCGTTACTTGCTAGAGCATGAGCGCAAGAAAGAATCCCGCCGCATGGACGCTTTGGAAGCTTCCTAGAACTTTTAGCGAGTAACCTTAAAAGGTGGGCGCGAAAAGCCCCAGATAGAGGCGGCGGAGCGGATAAGCTCTGATTCCTCTTTGACATATTCTTTGTCACTGATGGAGATAGCGAGCATAGCGTCATAAATATTTTCAATATGAACCTGCTCTTTGAACCGAGTCAGGGCGCGCAGTATCATAGTGTTTCTGCGTTTTCCCGAGAGTTTTTCGGTTAATTCATCATGATTTTTTTCATACCACGCCAATAAATTAGCTTCGGACATGGGCGACAAATCAAACAGCTCAATTAACCCAGCAGCTTGGCGGCAAAACTCGGTCATCTCAGGGTTTCTGACTTTGTGATCGATAATCACAGTCAAAGCCAAGGGTGTCAAAACGTCCTGATGAGTAAACATGGGAGTTTTATAGTGTCTGAACGGCAAATGAACAAGTGTTTCAAGGGCTGTAAAAAGGGTGTGAAAGCTATTTTGTGTTCTTATATGGATGATATATAGCTTTTTTTGACATTATCGGAGTTTGACATGAAACACCTTATCATATCGGCATGTGCAGCTCTTGCTCTCACCGCCTGCGCCAGTGGCCCTTCAGCTTATGGCCCCTCAGATGGAAACTCAACGGGTTTTCAAAATCAGAAGATACAAAATGATCGCTTCCGTGTGTCTTATACGGGCCGTACAGAGGCCGAGGCACGAGATTTTGCGCTTCTGCGCGCTGCAGAGATTACGCTGGCAGAAGGTTACACGCATTTCAAAGTCGTGGGTGGTAATATTTCCGGTAATGGTGGACCCGCACCGATCTCCAGCAGTATTGGTGTTGGCGGTGGAAACTTTGGCCGCCGCGGCGGTAGTTATAGTAATGTGAATGTAGGTCTCGGCGTTGGCGATGTTGCCCGCGCCGTAGAAGGCTCAAAAGTAAGAGAATCTATCGAAATAATCCTGCAATCAAGTGGAAGTCAGGATCCCAATGTCTATGACGCCAAAGACATCACAGACAACATCCGTCCTGCTGTCTTTAAGAACTAGGTTTATACCCGCCGTAATTCCGCCCGCAGGCTCAGGTCATGCGGGCGTTTTAGGTTTGAGACGAGTCCGAGTTTTTCAAAGGCTTTGAGCACCCACCATCCTGGATCTGATTGTCCTTTATAAACACCGAGCTGCGCACTTTCCGGAAAAGCGTGGTGATTATTGTGCCAACATTCGCCGAAGGTAATTAATCCGCACCAACGCACATTGTGCCCTTGCACGGCTGCGCCGTCGACTATCCAATCTTGGTGTCCTTGATTATGGGCAAAATAGCCAACCAGCCAATGCCCGAAGATAGAGGCCGTGACGCGGCCGCATATCCCCCAAAACACGAATCCCCATCCACCTAAAAGGTAAAGCCCGATAGCTAAAGGTATTTGTTGCAACATCGCTGTGCGCTGTAGCCAAATCATGAAACGATCTTGGGTTAGCTTTGAGGGGAACGCAAAACCAGGACTGCTGTCTAAGTGTAATTTGCAATGCACTTGCCACCAAAAATCTTTCATAATGGACGAGCCATGAGAAAAGAAATCGTGGCAGCTTTCTTGTCTCTGGGCCCAGTCGCGCATGTCATGGGTGCGCATCATCGTAAAAGGCCCGCCAAGCCCCACCAGCGTGCCGAGATAAACGCCGAGGCGCTCAAGCCATTTGGGGCAGTCAAAACTGTCATGGATGAGCTTACGGTGCATACCCAGCGAATGGCCTCCGCAGAGAATGATGGCGCAAAGCACGAAAAATATAGCAACGGCGCCCCAAGAGAAAAACAGCGATCCGCCAACGAGCCAACCCAGGGCCATAGTGCTAAACCAGAGCGACTTTACAGGGCTCCATTTTACAACCCCTTGCGCGCAATTAGTTTGCGGGCTGTCGATAACACGGTCAGTTATGTCTCTCATGATGCATCATCCCGAAACATCGCCCGTTGATCCATTAGCTTCCCAAACCACGGATGTTCTAGGTCCAAACTAAATTCGAACCAGCCGTCTCCGTGGTCGGCGTGGCCGACGCGCAGGGCGAGCTTGCTGACCCATTTTGGCAGAAGAATACGTTTGCCCCTCATGCGCAGGAAGTAGCGGTCACTGTAAAAGGCGAGGGCTTCGTCTTCGACGGCGAGGCGCAATGTCATGCCGATACCGTAGCCGATATATTCCTCCAAGCCCGTCGGGCCGCTAAATTGCTTACTGCTTTGGATGACCTGCGGGAAGCCATGCGGGCTGTTATATTGGCGGCTCCAAAACTGGCCCTGATAATCGGCATCCTCAGTGACGGTGACGATGGCCGCAGCCTCTGCATTATGCGTGTCGAGCAGGAGAGGCGCGCCGATGAGGCGGCAGGCATTTGCAAAGAGACGTCCTGCGCGGTTCATCTGCGTTTTGACAATATAACCCCGATAGACGGTGCTGTCGCCGCCTTTGACGCGTTTGCTAAAACGTGCGCGGACCGCCGGGGGCAGGGCGTTCCATTGCTTAGCGCCGAGGAGTTTGCGAAAACGTATATCGCCAAGGCTGTTATCATTCAGCGCGCGATCATTTAGCGCTTCAGGGCATTCAAAGTCTTGATGTTCAAATTTAAATTCTACCATTTTCCCCTCCTTAATTATCGGGGCGTCTAATTTTTCTTTCTGCCTATATTTAAGAGCCCCACAACGCGGTCTCCCATGCCTATGAGCTTTGTCAGTGTCGAGGTTGGTAAGGTCTGCATCTGCCCGTACCAACGGTCCATTGTCGCGGTGAAATCCTGCATGTCTTGCAGCCGTTTGCGCTGCTCGTCGCTGACGCCCTTATCGCCCTCAGCGACCTTCAGGCAGTAGGTGAGGGTCTCAAGCGCGGGGTCAATCTCGCGTGCTTTGCGCACAGCGGCGATACGTTTGGCCACTTCCCAGACATCGGTTTCGGCAGTGAAATAATCGCGGCGATCCCCCGCCACAGGCACGCGGCGGATTGTTTTAAAGCCTAAGAGTTCTTTCAAGGAGTTAGACACATTAGACCGGGCCACACCAAGACAGTCCGTAATCTGCTCGGCATTGAGCGGCTGTTCCATAATAAAGAGAAGCGCGTGTATCTGCGCGACGGTGCGGTTGACGCCCCATGTCGTGCCCATATCCCCCCAATGAAGAATAAAGCGCTGCACGGCTTCGGGCAAGTCGTCTAGTTTCGCCATGTCTGTATTTTTAGTTATTTCTGTCATAACAGAAATATAGGAAATGAAGTGTAGAGAGTCAAGAGTATCTTGGGCCTTGTCACGTCTTAAGTCAGGAGCAGGGCCTCAGATGATGGAAAGCGCTTTAATTTCATAAAATCCGAGAACCTTTATCAATGTCGGGCGTTCGTTAAATGCACATCACTGCAAGACGATGTTTAAGGATAAATTACACATGGCATATGGAAGAGATCTCGCTGTCGCCACGTCAATGCCTGCTAAAGGCTCAAACCCAGCATTTAAACGTGGGCGCAAAGCGTCTCCTAAGAGCTTAAGTGCGGCTAAACGTGATGCATTGTGGCTTGCGTCTATTGCCGGAAAACAAGATGCCCGCGCACTGTCTGACCTCTTTGAAATTTACGGCCCTAAGCTCAAAGGTTGGCTGATGGCGCGCGGCGTCGGGAACGGTACAGCCGAGGACATTGTTCAAGATGTGATGATAAAGGTCTGGACGAAGGCGGCTAGTTTTGACCCGGTAAAAGCCAGTTTTGCGACATGGGTCTACCGCATGACCCGCAACCGCTGGATTGACCATCAGCGCAAGCATGGCCGCATGGATGTGCGCGATCCAGAGCTCATGAAAATTATTGCTGATGACGAAGTGCCTTCAGCAGAGGCCAATTTTATGGCACTGGAAAATTCCGAAATACTGCAAGAGCAAATTTCTCGCCTGACGCCAACACAGCAAAAAGCCATCCGCATGGCCTATATGGAATATAAAACACATAAAGAAATTGCTGCCGAAACAGGCTTGCCCCTCGGTACTGTCAAAACGCGTATTCGTAGCGCCATACAAACGCTTCAGGCGAATATGGCCAAGCATGTGAGCCAAATGTAATGACTTCGAAGGCCCAAAATAACGTTATCATGGATGAAGATATCATCGCTGATTACGCCGCTGGAAAACTCAGTCCTGCTAAGCACATCATGGTGGCGTGCCAAAGCGAGATATCAGAGCGCGTTGCCCAGCGTGTGACTTTTCAGGAACTCTTAGCGGCATCTATGATGGAGATAGGCGGCTCCAAAGCTTTATCCCCGCTTTTCATGGGAAATGCACTGGCCGCACTGCCAGAGCAAAATGATAATCAACCTCCCGCTGAACCCTTACATACAAAAAGCTTGGCACCTAAGAGTCTGCGCCACGCGCTCGGTCATGGCCTCAATGACTTGCAGTGGAAATCAATGGTGCCTGGCGTAGCCGTTCATGATGTCCTCGGAGATCGTCGCACGAAAGACGGCGAACGACTCTATCTTCTCAAAGCTAAAGGCGGGATGAAAATGCCCGAACATAGCCATAACGGCGAAGAGTGGACGCTCATCCTGACAGGCAGCTACACGATTGGCGATAAGTGCTTTAAGCGCGGCGACCTGCACATTGAAGACGAAACAGAAATCCACAGTCCGCATATTGATGAGGGCGAGGACTGCATTTGCCTAGTCATGACGCAAGGACCGCTTAAGATGCAAGGCTGGCTGCCAAAGGTCGTGCAGAGGGTTGTTGGGATTTAATCTCTGGCCTAACGCGAAAAGCTAAACCTCTCGTAGATTGCTTTGACAGCAATACGTCGCGGCATTAATATTCTTCCGCCTTAGTATGACGCGAGACAATCGTTTTAATTTTGGTAAATGGGGCGAGCCTCTCCTAAATAAAGCGTTGGGGAGAATCCAAGAGAGGCTCTGGGGGGTATACCTAGGAAATGGGTAAACCGCTTAATCTTTTGATACACATATTGTTAACCATAAGGGTAGTGTATTACGGTGACTCACCCCCCAAAGTTCAGTGTGGAGTTGGTTTTTGAGCGTGGTTTTTGGGAGGGGCAGCGGAGTTGTCGAATCGTCATTACACATAACTAAAGTCTCAAAAGAACACCCTAAGAGTGGGTGTTTTTTGAGGCTTTTGATTTTTTATGTGTAATGGTGTTTGTGTTTTGAGCGGAGCTCAAAGCCACAAACTAACCAAAGGCATCATAATGGTGCGTTATCGCTATGGTAATTTGCCGCGTTAAGTCTCTTGCGCGTTCTAGCGGTTTAATGATGGTCTCGCTAATATGCGGGAAACCGCCTGATGGGGCCACATGTTTGTCTGTCTTCTCTTGCAGTTTTTCAGTCCACTCAAGCGCTGCGCGCGTTGCGGGATATTGGAGCTGAAGATCAGAGACGATGCTGTCGATTTGGAAGGTTTGTAGTTTTTGCAGCACATTCATTTGCGAAGTGCCTTCCTCGCCAATCGCCGGTAATTCGGCGGCGATAATCATCATCTTCATGACCACGGCGAGGCGAAGTGAATGCAGGATTTCCAGCGTTTCGATATTGTCAAATTTCGCGCCGCAGTCACAGGCCTCAAAGAAACGCACTGAGTCGTAAACATCCATCCGAAGGCGGTTTGCCAGGTCCATAATTTGTGAGCGCCACGGCAGAGCCATAAGCGTATTGGCCACGATAAGGCTCTTATGCGCTAGGCGCGGCTCATTACCTGATAGACCGCGGCTAACCCAAAACCCTGGATCAAAAAGACGGCCATAGGCGGTTAGGATAGATAGGTTAGAGCGCTCCATAGAGCGAATAACTAGCGTGAAGATAGATTTGGCACGGGCTGAATTTTGGAAATGGGCGATAAACTTTTCAGGGTCAATCGCGGCGGCGCGGCCTACACCGTAAAAGATATTTGCGGGTGTTCCAAATTGCTGCAAAATCGCATTATGCGGAATGGCGCGGAGTTGGCGCGGGTTAAACATATCACTGCCTGACTTGGCGCGCTTCGCCGCGCGAGAGCCTGTCGGGATGAGCATATTTTGTCCAAAGCCGCCGAGCAAGCCGACGTAATTTTGGTCATTGTAAAGGCTGTCTTGCTCAGAGGCGATGGTGCGGAATACATCCCAAGAGAAGTCATTTTCCTCATAGAACACATCATCATCAGATTCGGATTTATCGGCGTATCGCGCTTCAATCAAAGAGCCGACAGTGGCGCGGGCGAGCGTGTCCGTTTGAAACCACATAAAGCCGTCACCGCCTTGGAAACTGGTCTCGTGGCAAAGCGGCATGCCGCGCTTTTCAAATTGATGCACGGCCCAAGGGCTCATGACATAATTGACGCGATCAACCACGGTGCCGGGGTGACCGCCGCGCCCAAGGCCTTCGCCGTGCGTATTAAAGACAAGCGAGACGACATCTTTCATGCCGTATTTTTCCATCTGCGCCGCGAAATGAGATTGCAGGCGTTCAATGGCAAGGGTCGCTGGAATTTGGCCCATAAAGCGGCCGGCATCTGAAAACCCTGTCTGGATGGCAAAGACGCCGCGATCTTTAATATAGTCGCGGTAAACCTCATTGCTCAGCATTTTACCGATGATACGGCCACCATTATTAAGCGCATCTGCGGTCTCAAAAAGTGGCGAGATATCAAGATGTTTTTCAAGTCCGTAAAGGCGCGCGAGATAAAGCATGCCGAGCGGCGTGAGGCTATCTTCGGTCTCCGCAATTAACAGGCGGATAGGCGTTGCGTCATCAATATATTTATGGATTTGTGCGGTAAGGATCATCTTCTCATGGGCGGTAGATTTTTCGAGCGCGAGAGAGGCAAAGTTGACGGGCTGAGCTTTGACATTCTTTGTCAGCATTGAGGCCTTCATCAACATGGTGCGGTTGTCAGATGATTTCTCATCCATGCCGAAGGTTGATTTCATCGCCGAAACAACATGGCGATTATTAAGGCGGAAATGTATCCGCGCAGTGCCCAGGCCAAAGGCCACCATTTGCGCGCGCAGACAAATAAGGTCTTTGATAACGACATCTGATTTTGCGCAGGCAATCGCTTTTTTGATCAGCGGCATTGCGGGTTTAAGGTTTAGGAAGCGGCGCGTGGAGCTTCGCGTGAGGTTGTTCGCCGCCGCGACAAGGTTTTCAGGGTCGGTGATATCTTTTTCGAAAAGAATAAGGTCGCGTTCGGCGCTTTCATGGGCATCGGATAATTTATCAATCAGCTTGTCCATCGCCGCTTCGCCCTTGGCGTCGACTTTACCCTTGCCTTGAATGGTTTGAGCGGAATGTTTGTAACGCAGTAATTGGTCACGCTTTTCCTGAAGGCGCAGACGCAGAGCATCACCCCATGTAATGTCTGTGCGGCCGTCAATATCATAGCCAACCCAGCTATAAGCATCGACGAGGTGAGGGGTCAGGCTCGCCCATTTATCAGGGAAGTTTTTCCGCGCCGTATCAAGAATTTTGGCATTTATACCGTTCAGCGCGATTTGTATGCGGGAGAGCGCGTCTTGCGTGTCCTCATGTTCTTCTTTGAGGGTGGGTGCGCGTTTTGGCAGATAGGGATAGGTTTTAAGCTCGCTGATTTCGCTCTTATACTCGCCGTCTTCTGCGGAAGCTATGCGGCCTAAACAATCGCGAATATCGCGAGACAGTGAGAAGGTCGGATGCGCGGTCAAGACAATGCCTAATCCCGGTAATTCTGCCCAGGCCTTGAAAGACTTAAATCCTTTTGCAGCTTCCTTGGCGGCGATGTCCGTGATGGTTTTGTCCATGGCGCGGAGGCTGCGAATATTGGCGCGTTCACGCAGGCGGCGGGCGCGCTCAATAGCGGCATCATCCGAGATTGTTTTGACTAAGGCTTCGATATCACGAAAGGCTACGGCCCGGTCTTCAACATCTTTGGAAATGTCATAGGCCAGCAATTTGACCGCATTGGATTGCGGGTCAGAGACCTTACGGCTCTGATGCTCTTTTAATTGTGCTTGAAGACGCTTGTGAAGCTCGGCAGCTGTGGATTTGCGGGCGATGTTAGTCTCCTCCCAAAAGGGAATTTCCAAAAAAATCTAAAGGAATTTTGCCATTGCGGCAGCAGTGTCGAGCATCCGGTTAGAAAAACCCCACTCATTATCATACCAGCACAATACGCGGACCATGTTGCCGTCCATGACGACCGTTTCTTCGCTCATAACGCTTGAACTATGCGGGTCATGATTAAAGTCAATCGAGACGGTCTTATCGTCAATAAGCTGCATGATATTTTTCAAAGCTCCATTAGACGCCGCGCGTATGGCCGCGTTCACAGCCTCGGCATCGGTAGATTTTGTCGTATTCACAACTAGGTCAACTACGGAGACATTGGGTGTGGGCACGCGAATGGCTTTGCCGTCCAATTTGCCGTTAAGCTCAGGGATAACCAGGCCAATGGCTTTGGCCGCGCCTGTTGATGTCGGTATCATCGACATGGCCGCTGCGCGTCCACGGTTATAATCCTTGCGGTGAATAGTATCGAGCGTGGGCTGATCGCCCGTATAGGCATGAATGGTTGTCATGAAGCCGTTCTCAATACCAAAAGAATCATGCAAAACTTTCGCAACAGGGGCGAGGGAATTTGTCGTGCAAGAGGCATTAGAGACAACAAGGTCATCTTTGGTCAGGGTGTCGTGGTTGACGCCGTAAACAATCGTTTTCTCAGCATCTTTACCGGGCGCAGATACCAAAACGCGTTTTGCGCCGGCGTCTAAATGTTTCGCTGCGGCGTCGCGGTCTGTAAATATGCCCGTACATTCCATAACAATATCAACATCATTATCCGCCCAGTTCTGATCTTCGAGATTACGAATAGAGGTGACTTGGATATCGCCTTTACCAATATTGATCGACGTTTCCGTGTTGCTAACAGTGCCGCCAAAACGTCCATGCACGGAATCATATTTTAACAAGTGAGCCAGGTTATCGGTCGAGGACAAATCATTAATGGCAACGACCTGCATGTCATCGCGTCCGCTCTCCTCGAGGGCGCGCAAAATATTCCGCCCGATACGTCCAAATCCGTTAATTGCTATTTTAGTTGTCACAGTCATATCCTTCTAATTTCGAAAGGCTGTCATGTTCTTATTTTCGTGAAATCACAAAGTAAAAATATAGTCCTTAGCCGTGCAAACTCGTCACATAGTGTTCGTAATTTGAACATGTATGGATAAGCCGCCGTTTCAAAAAGACACCTAGCTTAGATTTTGTCCTGAATCCAGAGGATAAAACCAATTAACAAGTAATTGTATACCGACATATAGACCAATTGATATAATTGGTCATACCAATGAGTTTGCATTACTCCCGTTCTCTTAAATCCTAGGCAGATGACTTGTGCAGAGCGGTAAAACTTCATATCGCAGAGGCTCATCATAGAACAGGATAATGCGGTGTATGTTTAAAATTGCGATTATCGGCGCAGGACTGTCAGGATTGACAGCGGCGCATCAGCTCAGACACGTTGCGCAGGTCATGCTGTTTGATAAATCTCGTGGTGTGGGCGGGCGTATGTCCACGCGCTATGCGGGGGATTACGAATTTGACCACGGCGCGCAATATTTCACGGCGCGTGACCCACGTTTTCAAAATGCCGTTGAAGCCGCGATAGAGCAAGGCGTCGTGGCCCCGTGGCAAGGCCGCGCTGTCTATAAAAAAGACGGCGAGATGACGGCAGATACGGGCGGTGACCGGTTTGTCGGCACGCCGCGTATGAATAGCTGGCCGAAGGCTATGGCTGAGGGTCTAGGTATTTCCTTAGGGGCCAGAGTTTCGAAACTGAAAAGAGATAACAAGAAATGGACATTGGCGTTTGAAGACGGCCAAGAGGAGGGCGGCTTTGATTACATAATTTGCGCTGTGCCTTCTGTGCAGGCCATTGATTTATTGCCGAACGAGTTTAGCTGCATGGCAGCGCTGAAAGCTACAAAAATGGAGGCTTGTTTCGCGCTGATGGTTGGCTGGGTCGGTCATCATGATTTTGGCTGGGACACATTGCGCGTCAATAATGATGTCAATGCTTGGCTTGCCGTCAACAGCGCCAAACCTAATCGAAATGAGTCCGTCACAACTCTCATGGTTCACGCTGCGCCTGACTGGTCAAATGAGCATGCCGAAGCTGACAGAGCATGGGTGCAAGCTCAGATGGAAGCGTCAGCAAGTGCTTTATGCAGCATAGATGTCTCTAAAGCGCCTCACCTCAGTCTGCACCGCTGGCTTTATGCGTCAGTTTCTAAATCGCCAGAGCAGGGGACGTTATATGACCCCGCACTCGGCCTGGCAGCCTGCGGGGATTGGTGTCTGGGCGGCCGAGTTGAGGGAGCGTATCTCTCAGGACTGGCCGCCGCAGAAGCTGTTAGTTTACGGCTTTAAAATTTAGTCGACATATTAAACCGGAAATTTCTGCCCGGTAGCGGCACAGTGTCTTTTAGGAATGATGTATGCTGGCGCGCATCATCATCCAGTAGATTTAAAACGGATACACTTAATCTAACATCTTGAGTGCCCGCAGGGGCCCGCCATGTTGCAAAGAGATTGACGAGCGCAAAATCATCTGTCGGGAGCTCAAATGTCTCGATTTTGTTTTGCTCTGCGGTGTATTCAACTTCCGCGCGGAAGGTATAACGATCACTTTCCGCTTCAAGACCTGTTAAGACAGAAAATGGCGGAATACGGGGAAGGTCTCCGGTATCCGTTTTGGCCCGTACATATTCGGCCAAGGAGTCCCCTTTTAAGGTAAAGTTTCCAATCTCGGCTAAATCCGCGCCAGCTTGAACTTCAAATCCTCTAAAGGTGGCATCTATGCCTGTGAACTGGGAGACATCAAGCCCGTCTTCGACTTCGCCTGTAGCCCGTTCGAAAATAAAGTCATCGTAGTCTGTGTAGTAGCTATTCAGGGTTAGGTAATGCCCGTCTGCGCGGTAACGGATAGCCCCTTCAATGCCAGTAGCCGTTTCTTTGCCCAAATCAGCGTCGCCGATTTCAAATTGACTCGTTGCCAAATGCGGCCCGTTAGAAAAGAGCTCCTCCGTGGTTGGTGCCCGCTCTGTGCGGTAAACCGTCCCGCCAATGCGCAGAGCGTCAGAGAGATGGTAGTCACCGCCGGCCGAAATACTGAACAGGTCAAAGTCAATGGTTTCATCTGTCACGCTATTATCTTGAGACGTATTTTCATAGCGTCCCGCACCTTCAAGGTGGATTTCACCCAATTCTACTTCATGGAAGGTATAGATACCAATTTGCTCAGTCGTCGTCGGCGGGACAAAGGCTTCATCCCCAATGGCGGCAAAATCGCGGTACCGATATTGTACGCCGTGAGCAGCTGTCCATCCGCCGCGTTCTTCTTGTATAGCTTCGAAGCGACCTTCAAAGCCTTCATTGGTGAAAACGGTGCCGGGCTCGCCGGGGGCTTCAAATTCTGTATGTTCGTAATTTGCATAACCGCCGAAAAATTGTACTTTTTCAATGAAGCCGTCCAATTCCAAGGCGCCATTCACATCAATACGATCTTGGTTTAGGTCGATTGTGACTTGCTCTTCGCCTTCTTCCTCTTCTTCGCCGAAGCCGCCTTCCTCTTCTTCGCCTTCTTCATGACCTCCAGGGATGCCATAATCTGAGTCTGTTCTATGATAGGCGATGCCAAAAAATCCGCGGTCGCCTACATAAGATACACCGCCTGTAATTCCGGTTGTTTTAGTTGCCGAGTTTTCAAGCAGGTCGCGCGCTTCATCTTCGTCGCCGCCCTCACCGCCATCTTCTGCGGCTTCAAGGTCTCGGAGAACAGCGCTCTCGGCAAAGCCAGGAATTTTGTAATCGTCAGTTTCTTTAAATGTGCCGTCCAGATGAAACACAATATTTCCTGCGCCGAAATCAAGCGAGCCCGCAGCTTCGCGCCCACTATCCACTGAGCTTGCGCCAATGCGAACAGCGCCGTCTAAGCCGTCGTCAGGCTTTTCGCTGGGAATACGTCCGTCTATGACATTGACAATCCCGCCAGAGCCTGAAGAGCCATACCGCAAAATTGCCGCGCCGCGCACAACTTCGATACGTTCGGCTTGTGCGGGTTCGGCGGCAACGGCGTGGTCAGGAGAGGCTGAAGAAGCATCAATGGATCCAATGCCATTGGTCAGTACACGCACGCGGTCTCCGCCTTGGCCGCGAATAATGGGCCGCGAAGCGCCTGCGCCAAAAAAGGTGGAGGAGACGCCGGGTTCGGATTTAAGGGTCTCGCCGATAGTGCCGGCTAAGCGTTCCGACAATTCTTCGCCCGATAGGACGGAAACGCCGGTGATGGCTTCGTCAACGGAGCGTACCAAAGGCGAGCCCGTGACAATGATTTCGTCCAACAGATGACCGTCTTGGGCGAAGGCAGATGTGGACACAGAGATAAGAAGGGTTGCAGCTGATGCGCCGCGCAAAAAATAGGTATTCATGAAGGTATTCCAATTTAACAAACAAAATTAGCCGCGTAAAAACACAGCAAGAGATAGGAGGTCAGTTAATTGGAAGCAGGTGGTCCTCGGGGCGGCGGTGCGCGGCCCTGTGGTCTCAGGTAAGTTACGGAAGTAAAATCAGGATAAACGGTCTCTACGCTATCTGAGGTTATCAGCGGCGTGACAGGCGGTGGCGGCGTAATAGCGATATGGTCATTTGAAACAACCGTGACCGAACAGGCTACACCATCATGGTCATGCGGCGCGTCGCCATAAGCACTCGCGTGAGCGGCGCCATAGCTTTGCATAGCAAAGAAGAGCGCAATAAAGGCGCCGACTAGCCAACGATATGAAAATAGCTCTTTCACAGCGCTCACATGAATAGATTATCTGAAAAGGTCAATACAGCTTAGGTGATTATATAACACTTTTGACAGTTATCGTTTATTTTAGCTCTGGGGTGACGTATTTTTGCACCACATTCTTAACTGTTAGGCCTTGCACGATGATTGAGAAGACGACCACACAGTAGGTTGCCGTGAGAATAAGGGGTTTATATTCATTTTCGGGCAAAGAGAGGGCGAGCGCCACAGAAATGCCGCCGCGCACACCGCCCCATGTCAGCACAGGAATTGCGCCTTTGGTAAAGTTCTTAAACGTGCCAATCACTTTCATCGGCACGAAAACCGCGCAGAGACGGGCACCCAAAACAAGCGGAATTGCAATTAATCCGGCCCAAGCATATTGCGGGACGAGGCCGAGGACTAAAAGCTCGAGACCAATCAGCAGGAACAGAACAGAGTTCAAAATCTCATCAATCATTTCCCAAAAGCCAAAGAGGGCGCCTTTGGTATGCTCACTCATCGCAAAGCTCGCGCCTTTATTGCCAATCATCAGCCCTGCCACAACAACGGCGATGGGGCCGGAGAGGTGATGCCCCAAAATATTAATGCGCTGGGCGAGCGCATAGGTGCCCGCGACAACCGCGAGGCTGATTAAAATTTCAATCGCATGTTCGTCAATTTTGGCCATCATGCGGTAGGCAATCCATCCCGCAATCCCGCCGAGGATAGCCCCGCCAATCGCATCTACAATAAAGAGCTCTGCCACGCTGAACACGGTTATGGCGCTGCTATGCCCACCGCCTGCAGCCTCAGCCGGACCTGCGAGCATGATGGTTTGCATCCAGGCTTGATCGCCTGTCGAGCCGACCGCAATGGCGACAACGATTGTAAAGACAACTACGCCCACGCCGTCATTAAACAGGCTCTCGCCCGCGATTTTAGCTTCAAGGCTTTTCGGCATTTTAACGGATTTAAGAATAGAGAGCACAGCCACGGGGTCAGTCGGGCTGATGAGCGAGCCAAAGACAAGCGCCCAGATAAAGGGAAGCTGCACGCCCAGAAGCTTGGCGATAAAGTAAAAGCCAGTACCGACAATAAAGGTCGAGAGGATAACGCCGAACGTCGCCATTGAGCCAATCGCCCATTTCGCGTCGCGTAATTTACTGAAATCAACATGCAGCGCGCCTGCAAAAAGCAGGAAACCAAGCATGCCCTTCATCAAAGTCTCATTAAAGTCAATCTGGCCGATCGCGCCCGACAAGGTCTCATAGACTTGTAAGCTGGGGACTAAAGCCTCCAATGCGATGATGCCAAAGGAGGCGATAAGGGCCATCACCAAAAGTCCGATAGTGTGAGGAAGCTTAATATAAGCCCGGTTCAGCCATGACAGGATGGCCGATAGCACGAGCAAAAGCGCGGCAATTTCAAATAAGCTTAACATGAGTCCCTCATTTTTGTTTACGGGTTGCCGCCCGCCAACCCAACCCGTGATGGGCTTGGTCAACATCTAAGCGAGTCGCCTTACTAAGTCAGCACAAATCTGTGGCGATTTTCCGGGGTGGGGAGGTAACAGGCCTCGGTACGGCCAAAGACTTTATAACGTCTCTTGGCCACTGCGTAATACATCCAATCGCGCAAGGGGCGTGGCAGGATTTTACCGAGACGAAACACAGAGGCAGGCCCGCCGACATGGCGGAGTAATGCGAGAACGCCGTCAGAGGCGGGCAGGGCCTTGTCACCCTCAATCCAAAGAAAGCTTTGCGGGTTTTCAGGGTCGATATTATGTTGCGCGGCGAGCGCTCGCCCTTCTGCGGAAAGGATAGCCACAAAATGCGTATCGGGAGATGTCTCATGCCGCAAAACATAATGCACCCCACGAGAGCACAGCACGCAATGTCCGTCGAATAGGAAGATGGGGGTGGTATCTAATGTGTCGTTCACGCAGTCACTCTACCTACCCTGAGCCATGCATCAACCCGCCGCAATGCCGCGCTGAGGTAAACTCACCTTATCTCCGGCTGTTTCCATATAAGACCAAGGTAGATGGGTGAAATGGGTGGGAAATGGATTACAAGGACAAGCCTTGTAATGACGGGGATGAAACAGGTATCCCCTATCCCCATCCCCTCATCCTGAGGAGCTTTCCAATCCGTGGGATTGGATGGCGTCTCGAAGGATTGGTAGCTAGTATGAACTATGCGTCCAACTTGGGTCTACATATTACTATGCGCTGATGGGCGTTACTACACAGGAACCTATCGTGGCGAGGATATTCAAACACGGGTGGATGAGCATAATTTGGGTGTCTACCCTAAGGCTTATACGCGTCGCAGACGCTCGGTGATATTAGTCTGGGCTGAATCTTACCATTTGGCCGTGGATGCCATTGAGGCAGAACGGTCTATAAAGGGCTGGAGCCGTATTAAGAAAGAAGCGCTTATCCGAGGGGATTACGATGCCTTGCCACGACTTTCAAAACGAGGACCGACGCGAGATAAGCGATGAACGCAGCCAATCCTTCGAGACGTCGTTGATTCCTTCGGAATAAACAACTCCTCAGGATGAGGAGAAGTAGCGGTTTTTAAAGCGGGAGATTAGTTTATCACTCCCCCTCCAATGACCCGGCCACCGCATTCACAATAATCTGTATCTGTGTCCAGACATTGGCGATGGGTTGCATGAGGAACCCGTCGGCGACGGCGACGGTTACGATGCCGTGGATGGAGGCCCAGAGGGCGCGCGCATTATTCTGGCGGGCTTCGAGTTCTTGCGCTCCTGGGAAGGTGGCGATGGCGTCTTCGATAATGCGGAACAAGGCTTGCTCTTTATCCAGATACCATTGCGGTGGCAGGTCTGTTTGATTGCGGTTAAAGGCGAGACAGGCGAGCCAGATGGCTTGATGCGTTTCGACAAAATCCAGATAGGCGGCGGCCAGATCCATCATTTGCTCGCGCGAAGTTTTCCCGGCTTCCCTAGCTTGTTCCAAGGCGCTGCGCTCAATCTCGTAGAGCGCGTCATAGGTGCGGCCATTAATAACGCGGGTCAGCTCGTCCAAATCACCAAAGAGATTATAGATAGAGCCAACGGAAATACCGGCGCGCTGTGCAATGGGCCGCGCTTTCAAACCCTCAAGCCCTTTAGCCTCAATCGCGCGGGTCGCGGCTTTGATGACATGCTCGCGCATTTCAGGTTCAAAGCGTTTACGCCCTGCCGTTTTTGACTCGCCAGAGGCCGGTATATCGGCCTGTTTAGCCCTTAAAGCCATTTTGTCGGCGGGGCTGATGATCTCATTTGGGGCCATTACGACGCCTTTTTGTAAAAAATATGGCTCTTTCAGCCCGAGTTAAGTCACTGAAACTCTTATCGCTTTTCTATAGCATACATTTTTTAATGAACAACGTTCATTTTTTACTTGAACAATGTTCATTTATCTGTCTATTTTATTTGTGAACGTTGTTCATGAAAGGGAATTGACGATGCTTAAAACATTACGGACGATATTTTTAGGGCGGGCCGCCCGCGCCGAACAAGAGCTGGAAACAGCCCATGCGGCGATTATTATCGAACAGAAAATTCGCGAGGCCGAGGTGGGACACGCCATGGCTAAGCGGGGACTGGCCAGCCTCATCACCCGCTCGAAATCGGAAAGCCGCGCATTGGAAGTTCTGGAAAAGCGCATGGCCGACTTGGAAGACCGCACCCGTAAAGCCTTGGCGGCCGGAAAAGAAGGGCTCGCCCATGATGCTGCCGCGCTTTTGGCGCAGCTGGAAAATGAGCGTAATGTGCGAGAGCGCAGCCTTCTCGGCTCTAATGAAAAAGCTGAACGTATGCGCCTGGCGATTGAAAAAACGCACCGCCAACTGATTGACTTGCGCCAAGGTCTCATCACGGCCAAATCCATAGAATCCGAGCGTAGGGCTGTTGCCTATATTAAAGGCGATATCTCAGCCCATAGCGCCATTGCCGAAGGCGAGGCCGTGCTCAAGCGTTTGCTCGGCAGCCCTGACCCGGTTGACGCGATTGAAGCGCTCGAAGAAATCGAAGCCGACCTCTCCGGCGATAGCGTGATGAACCGTTTGGCCGAAGAAGGCTTTGGTGACAATGGCAAGGTGAAAGCCAGTGATATTTTAGAGCGCTTAAAAGCGGAAACCCCGAAATCCAAAAAAGCTAAAACAGCTTAAAAACTTTAACTTAAATTCGAACAGGAGATTATTATGCTCGGACATTCACAAACTTGGATAACTTATAATTATATTTGCGTTGGCGTGGCTTATGCCATGCTCGGTATGTCACTCTTCCTCATGCCGATTAATCTGGCGACGAAAGGCTATGTCGGGATGGGAATAATCTTCCTCTCAGGCTCGCTGGTCACCCTTGTCAAAACGCTCCACGATCTACGCGTCCAAGGCGATGTCAGCACAAAGATCGAAATGGCAAAACAAGACAGGCTCCTACAGGAGTATGCTCATACGAGCTAAGTCAAATATTTAAACTCGGCTCCCCCAGCCAACTGGCCGCCTGCTACGCTTTCTCTCTCTGCGTGGTGGGCGGTTTTTTTATTGCCAACGCACCCCAAGTTAAGAGGCGCGTTGAAGCCAACTATGAACCCCGGTTTATCTCCGAGGCTCATGTTACAGACGATCCTTACCGTCTTTGTTGTCTGGGTTCAGGTCTTCTTCTTATTGTCCGTCTATCATCTATTTTGGTGGGTACCGCGTCATCAGCTACGCCATCACAATTTTCATCAGGCGAGCGGTCGAGCATAACGCATCCTGTGGCGGTATCGCCGCCGCTTGGGTCTGCCCGTCTGACGAGCGTGACGTGTCCAGTTGTTTCTTGAGACGACGATGTTGTCTCAACCTCAACGTCGGGCGTGCCCGTGTCAGCCGGCGCAACGATTCCGCCTTTCTTCCTATTTGAACGTGTTGTGTTGTGGTTAGCTTGTGCATAGATTTTTACGTCTAACAGTGAACTCGAAGGCACAATGTTCTGATTGGCTTCAATAGCTGCGGGTAAATTCGAAGGTGCAGCGGTGTCATGATTGACATGTGCGTAGGCTTCCACGGCAAAGAGTGAAAAGGCTGTGCTGATTAAGGCGATAGTTTTGATATTCATTTTAAGTCTCCATCTAATAATTAGAGAGAACAGTACACCCCGTCCCCTTGATGTCTGTGATACGTATCACGATTGAACATTTTCTGAAACTTTTATTCATGAGCCGTTCACTTTTACTTAGAACCAAAAATGCTGTCATTTTGAGGCCACTATCATCCGCGCCTCCCACTTGACTTCCCCCCGCCATCCGCTAATCCCCGCCTCTTACATCAACCGTGTTAAACCCGCGCTGGACCGTTTATCCAATCTGCGGAAATGATGGAGAGTCTCATGCACGCTTACCGCAGCCACACTTGTGGAGAATTACGCAAATCTAACGTTGGCGAAACCGTCAAATTATCAGGCTGGGTGCACCGCAAACGCGAACATGCCAATGCGCTCTTTATCGATTTGCGCGACCATTACGGCATCAGCCAAGTTGTTGTCTATCCAACGGCGTCATTTTATGAAGACCTAAAACGCTGCACGAGCGAGTCCGTTATCACCGTGACAGGTGAATTGCTTGAGCGCGACGCAGAAGCCATCAATCCTGAAATACCGACTGGTGAGGTTGAGCTTCGCGCCGATGAAGCCATTATCGAGAGCGCCGCCGCGCCCCTCCCGCTTCCTGTCTTTGGCGAGCAAGACTATCCTGAAGAAATCCGTCTCAAGCATCGTTATCTAGATTTACGCCGAGAGACTTTGCACAAGAATATCATCCTGCGCGGCCAAGTGATTAACTCACTGCGCAGCCGTATGATTGCCCAAGGCTTTACAGAATTTCAAACACCTATCCTTACGGCGAGCTCGCCTGAAGGGGCGCGGGATTTCCTTGTGCCGAGCCGCCTAAACCCCGGTAAGTTTTACGCTCTCCCGCAAGCGCCGCAGCAATTTAAGCAGTTGCTTATGGTGGCGGGCTTTGACCGCTACTTCCAAATCGCGCCCTGTTTCCGCGATGAAGATGCGCGCGCGGACCGCTCCCCCGGTGAGTTTTATCAGCTCGATATCGAGATGAGTTTTGTCACCCAAGAAGACGTCTTCCAAGCGATTGAACCTGTCATGGCGGGCGTGTTTGAAGAGTTCGCGGATGGCCGCGAAGTTGAAACACCATTCCCGCGCATTCCTTATAAAGAGTCGATAGAAAAATATGGCTCGGACAAACCTGACTTGCGTATACCCTTTGAGCTGACCGATGTGTCTGAGTTTTTTAAGGATGAGAGCAAGACAGGCTTTGGCATTTTCGCCAAAATTACAGGCGGCGGCGGTAAAGTCATTGCCATTCCTGCGCCGGGCGCAACGGATAGCCAGTCTCGCAAATTCTTCGATAGCCTCGACAAATGGGCCAAGAAAGAAATGCAGGCGCCGGGCCTCGGCTATGCCCGCCTACGCGAAGAAGACGGCGCGGTTGTGTCTCAAGACCCCGCGCTTAAAAACTTTGATCCTGACTTGCTGAAATCATTGCTCGAAAAAATGGACCTTGGGGCAGGGGACGGTGTCTTCTTCTCTGCGGGCAAAAAGAACGATGCTTATAAACTCGCAGGCGCGGCGCGGAACAAAGTCGCGGCGGACCTGGACCTCATTCCCGAAGGTACATTTAAATTTTGCTGGGTTGTGGATTACCCAATGTATGAGTGGGATGAAGATAATAAGAAAATCGACTTCTCGCATAACCCCTTCTCAATGCCGCAAGCCCCCGCAGGTAAAACCGCCATGCAGGTTTTGGAAGAGGCTGATACAGACGAGAAGAAACTCGACATCCTCGCCTATCAATATGACATTGTCTGTAACGGCGTCGAGCTGTCCTCAGGCGCTATCCGAAACCACAAAGCTGACGTTATGTATAAAGCGTTTGATATCGCCGGTTATGGCCCCGAAGTGGTCGAGGATAAATTCGCAGGCATGATTAACGCCTTTAAATTTGGCGCGCCGCCCCATGGCGGTATTGCCCCGGGCGTTGACCGTATTGTTATGCTCCTTGCGGGCACGAACACAATCCGCGACGTTATCCTCTTCCCCATGAACGGACAGGCTCAAGACTTGATGATGAATGCGCCTGCGGAGGTGGATAATAAACAGCTGAAAGAGCTACACCTGAAATTGGTGCCGCCCGCGCCCAAGGATTAAATTTAAAAGTAAAATAAAAGGGCCTCAAAGGGCCCTTTTTTTAACGCTCAATCATGCGTTTAGAATGCACCAAGTCAGAGTGAACACCTTGCAGCTTCCGGCGCAGCGCCCGGTCACTGGCGGGCGTGGCTTTCAGAATGTCTTCGACATCTGTAATGGCGCGCTCAATGTGCTTCACCGCTTTTGTCGTTTCTGGATCAAGCTTGTCATGATCATGTGTCATCTCCGCCGCCAAAGTGCCTTCGCAATAAGGTACAGACAAATCATAGGGCAGACGCGTATTCATATTCCCGCACGCCGCATTGAGTTGGTCTTGCTTGAGGCCTTGTGTCATGGACAAATCGGCATCAGAAATATCTGTCGCCATCATTGTCGCGTCGAGCAATATGGCATTGCCAAACGTCACGCCGTTAAAGTGACCGCCATCTAAATTGGCTTTGTGTAAGTTGATATCATCTAGCTTAGCGTTGGTGAAATTACCGTTTTGGAAGTTAGCTTCTGTCGCCGTGGCGCGCTGGAATGATGTTTTACGAAAATCGCCATCTTTAAAGTCTCCGCGGGTCAGGTCCGCGCGACGGAAATTTGTCCCGATAAATAAAGATTGGTCTAGCTTAGCTTCAGTCAATGTCGCGTCCTGAAGGTTCGCGCCGTTCATATTTACATTCTGGCCCTCAACACCATAAAGCAACGCTTTACGAAAATGGCTGCCTGTCAGGTTAGACCCGTCAAAGTTACCACCGGAGAGATTCGAGTTATTAAAAAGAGCGCCTGAAAAATTAGCATTTTTAAGCTTCATTCCGTTCATCCGCTTATTGGACAAATCACATTGAGAGCAAGAGCCCGAAGAAGAGTGTATGCGCGTATCCACACGTATTGGAGATTGCGCAAAGGCAGGCATAGCAAAAGCAGTCATTGCAAGCGCAGAGAGCGCGGCTTTTATGCTGATATCCCTAATCATATCGTCACCCACATACAGATTTACACCCGATTAGACGATTAAAATCCCTGTAATGTAAGCTTAAATAACAGTAACGTGGTAATTTGGTCACAGCTTCGGGCAGGACCTATGAACACCCCGTTGTCGTGCCGCAGCTATCGCATTTTTGGCAAGTGCCGTTTCTTATCAGCGTGAAATGACCGCATTCCGGGCAGGGGTCGCCTGTATAGCCTTGGAAGCGGGCGTTTTGTGCGGCGCTAGGCGCGGCAGCCATAGAGCTGCCTGATGTTCCAGATTTTTGAATATCTGTCAGTTCGACATCCACATCCAAGACTTCCTTATCTAGCTCAAGGGCCATAGGATCATCATTATCAGCCTTGGGCGGGGCCGCGAAGGGGACGATATTATCATCACTGCCGCCGTCGCGGTTAAAGCCTTTGGAATAGCCAGGCAGGGTCAGCTGTTCATCCGTAGCTTCGGCGCTTGTATGACGTTCTGCTGCGCCGAGGCCAAGCTGATCGCCTGCGCCGCTATTGGGGTCGACATGGGCCAGATCATCCCAGCCGAGATAGGAGATCCCAAGCTCGCGGAAGATATAATCCAAAATAGAATTGGCGAATTTAATCCGGTCATTGCCTTGGACGGGCCCATTAGGTTCAAAGCGGGTGAAAGTATAGGCTTCGACAAATTCTTCGAGCGGCACGCCATATTGAAGGCCAATAGAAATGGCGATGGCAAAGTTATTCATCAAGCTTCGGAAAGCTGCGCCTTCTTTATGCATGTCGATAAAAATTTCGCCAAGGCTACCATCTTCAAATTCACCTGTATGCAGATAGACCTTATGGCCCCCGACTGAGGCTTTCTGGATATAACCCGTGCGGCGGTCAGGCAGGCGTTCACGGTGGATGGGTTTCTCAATTACGCGCTCGATAATTTTCTCGACGATACGTTCGGCCCCTGCGGCGGCGCGTTGCGCGGCGGGTTTTTCGATGGCGTCTTCAAGCTCATCAAGGTCGGCATCACTAAAGACGGCGGAGTTGAGCGGCTGCGAGAGTTTCGAGCCGTCGCGATAGAGCGCAATGGCTTTAAGTCCCAAGCGGTGCGCTTGCTCATATATATCAGCGCATTCATCAATCGTTGCGGCGGCAGGCATATTGACCGTTTTGGAAATCGCGCCCGAGATAAAGGGCTGCGCGGCGGCCATCATTAAAATATGCGACTCAGAACTGAGCGCGCGCGTGCCGATACGTCCGCATGGCGTGGCGCAATCGAAAACGGGTAAGTGCTCGGCGGCCAAATGCGGCGCGCCTTCTAGCGACATCGCGCCGGAGCAATAGACGTTAGCGGCGTTGATATCCTCAGCCGAAAAGCCCAGCACAGGCAAAAGGTCAGAGCCATGTGTCGTAAGCTGTTCTTCTGTCAGGCCTAATCCGTCACGGCAAAAATCATCACCTAATGTCCAGCGGCTAAAGACATAGCGAATATCAAAGGCTTCGGGCAGGGCGGATTCAACGAGGCCAAGCTCAAGAGCGCTAAAGCCGCGTTCTTTCAGCCGTGCGTGATTTACGCCCTCTGCGCCCTTAAGCGTGCCGTGACCCAAAGCATATGTGATAATGTCTTTGGCTTGCTTTTCGGAATAGCCCAGTGCGGAAAGCGCGCGCGGGACGGAGCGGTTAATAATTTTAAAGTGTCCACCGCCTGCGAGTTTTTTAAATTTGACCAAAGCAAAGTCAGGCTCAATCCCGGTTGTGTCGCAATCCATCAGCAAGCCAATTGTGCCTGTCGGAGCGATGACAGAGACTTGGGCGTTGCGAAAGCCTGTTTCAGAGCCAAGTTTCTGTGCGCGTTTCCAAAGGCCCACGGCGCGCTGGGAAATGCCGTCAAAAGGACACTCACTGCGGTTAAGCGGCATGGGTTGATAGGACAGCGCGTCATAGGCCACGCGCCCTTCAGCGGCGCGGCGATGGTTGTGTATCACCCGCATCATCGGCGCGGCATTGTCTTTATAGAGCGGGAAGGCGCCCATGGACTTGGCCATCTCGGCAGAGGTAACATAGGCCGTGCCTGTCAACATAGCGGTAATCGCGCCTGCCGCCGCGCGGCCTTCTGTGCTGTCATAAGCATAGCCGCAAGACATAAGAAGTCCGCCTAAATTGGCATAGCCGAGACCAAGTGTGCGAAACTCATAAGAGCGTTTAGCAATTTCTTTGGACGGGAATTGCGCCATCATTACAGATATTTCGAGCACGATTGTCCAAAGACGCGAGGCATGTTCAAAAGCTTTCACGTCAAATTGATTATCTTCCGTGCGGAATTTAATCAGGTTGAGCGAGGCGAGGTTACAAGCCGTGTCGTCCAAGAACATATATTCTGAACAGGGGTTTGAGCCTGTAATGGGCCCGCTCTCAGAACAGGTATTCCACGCATTAATCGTGTCATGATATTGCACGCCCGGATCGGCTGAAGACCAGGCGGATTTCGCGACTTTGTGCCAGAGGTCACGCGCGCGGACGTTTTTGGCTACCGCGCCATCTGTGCGGCGGATGAGGTCCCATGTCTCGTCATTTTTGACGGCCTCTAGGAAGGCGTCGGTAACGCGCACTGTGTTATTGGCATTTTGGCCTGAAACGGTGGAATAAGCTTCGCTGTCCCAATCGGCATCCAGTTCAGGCACTTCGATAACATCGATACCTTGGCGGGCCAGATGCAATGTGCGCTGTATTGCGCCGTCAGGCACGCCGTCGCGGCGGGCGGCTTTAATCTCGCGTTTTAGGGCCGCATTTTCCTGCACATCAAAACATTCTTCTTCGGTGCCTGAGCAATTGATGCAGGCTTTCAGAATAGCATTGAGGCGGCGTTTAAGGACTTTGGACCCCGCGACCAATGCGGCGACTTTCATCTCTTCGCTGGTTTTCCAATCGATGAAGGTTTCCACATCAGGATGATCAATATCGACAATCACCATTTTGGCGGCGCGGCGCGTTGTACCGCCTGATTTAATCGCGCCCGCAGAGACATCACCGACTTTGAGGAAACTCATCAGGCCAGACGACACGCCGCCGCCTGAAAGCGGTTCGCCCGACCCGCGAATATTAGAAAAGTTTGAGCCTGTGCCTGAGCCATATTTAAATAGCCGTGCTTCACGCGTCCAAAGGTCCATAATCCCGCCTTCAGCGAGCAGGTCATCTTTGGTCGATTGAATAAAACAAGCATGGGGCTGTGGATGTTCATAGGCGCTGGTGGAGGCGTGAACTTCGCCAGTCTCATAATCCACAAAGCTGTGCCCTTGGGCGGGCCCGTTTATGCCATAAGCCCAGTTAAGACCTGTGTTAAACCATTGCGGAGAATTAGGTGCTGCGATTTGCGAGGCGAGCATGAAGCGCATCTCATCATAAAATGCGCGGGCATCAGACTCGGCGTTAAAATAACCGCCCTTCCAGCCCCAATAGGTCCAGCAGCCCGCCAGACGGTCAAAGACCTGACGTGCATCTGTCTCGCCGCCAAGCTTAAAGAGCTTCTTGCCCTTTTTGGGCTTACTGTCATCAGGTTCGTGGCGGCGCAGCCAATCAGGGACGCCGTCCTCTTTGACGGCTTTGAGGTTAGACGCGACACCTGCACGGCGGAAATATTTCTGCGCGAGAATATCACAGGCAACCTGCGACCAGTTTTCAGGCGCGTCAAATTCAATCGCCTCAGATATGGCCTCGCCATTAAAATCGCGCACCTCACTTGTCACCTTAGCAAAGGCTAAAGCGGCATAGGGGCTATCGCCCGAAGTGGTATAATGACGTTTGATCTGCATAAATAACTCTGAGTCGGCCCTCTAAGATAAGGCTTATCAGGGCGCAGGGCAATGGGGGAGGGTTGTTTAGTAAGTAAAGACAAATAAAATTTATGTCTCCACAATAGTTATTATTCAAAAAACTAGCATATTCACACCACGATGTATTTAAATTTTTACTTCGAACAGATTTTACGAGTGAAATATAATTTATGGGTTAGTTAAATAGGTTGAATTTCTTCCCAATAAAGACACCTAAAGATATATCCGGATCGTCGTCATCGTCCCACCGGAATCTTACTCCACCAATTAAATCTCCTTCTTTGTTGATAGAAAAATATACTGGGACTTCAGTTCCAAGAACTTTGTTATTAAAGTCATAAGCAATTTTTGCCTCTATTCCAATTGGAAACTCTTGACGTCCTATAGAAACACTCTTTTGGATTCTAAATAGACCATAAACAGTAGATTCTTTTTTCTTTTCAGGCTCTGCAAAAGAAGAGTTGAAGCATTCTATAGGTGTTTCAGAATTACATAAAATTCTCTTGTCATCTGCCTTGTAAGAAATTTCGTGGGATACTCCGGCGTAATAAGATACAGCACTAGCACTAGGTGCTAGTCCTAAAGATGCAGAAAGTGAATAAGGTGTTTTATTTTCCACGATTTCCTCAAAAGTCATTGAATTTCTATACTTTTGAGTTTCTTCTCCTATTTTTCCTGAAAAAGATACCAAGTAAAAATTTGCATTAGTAAAATTTACAAGGTTTGGGTTTGTTGTCAAAAGTTGTTTTTCGCGACTTGTAGTTAGACCTGAAAATCGGGATTCTAAAAGGTCACCGCCAGTTAATTTTGAACACTTGACTTTTTCGCTAGGAAATTGAACTTTGCATTCATCACGCGCGGATTTCAAAATTCTAGCAATCTCGGCGTCTGCATCAAAATTATCCTGAAAATTTGTAAATATGTGTGATATTTCACCTCCGATGGAGTAATCGCTCGGCAGGCCATTGTCTGTGATGAAGTCGGTACGATCATCATTTTTCTTTAAAGAAGTGGAACCAATTAGTGAAAAAACGGTTTTCTCAATGGTTTCCGGATTTTCAAAGTCAAAACCAATATTTGCTTTAATATCGGAACTGCCCTTGCTAGCTTCAACTTGCAATCCGGAGCCGAAAAAACCTCCAGATTGACTGATGTCGGGAGTAATTCCAAAAGGGTTTTCTGGAGTAGATTGAGCTACTGCATCTAATGCTAAAAAAAGATAAGTTTGGACGAAGATTAGGGTGATAAGTGACTTTCTCATCAGTCTAGCTCAATAATTGTAAAATCCGTTTTTCTACTGCGGTTAGAAGGGATTTTAGATTCAAAAGCAGTTTTCTTTTTGCCAGTATATTCATATATGAGGGAAAGTGTAGAACTAGGATTTCCTAACATATACCAACGAACAAGATGAATAACTTTCTCATCAAGTTTTAACTCAGCTTCATCATTTGCATTGAATTTTAAATATTCAGACCCTACGCGAATAACAGATTGTTTCAGTCCAGAACTTTCTTTTCGTGTGAATACAACTTTCACTATTGCCATAACGCGCCCTCCATTAAATTGATACTTATGAAGCACAACTTATGAGATAAGTCCAGTCAAGATTTAATTGGTGTATATGTTAATAAACGCATCATAAACTCATTTATTTGAGTTTAAATCAGATGAGATATCTTAACATTAGTCAATGGAGGAAGGAGCATTTGTCAACAACACAGCTAGGATACTTGCAATGAATCGGCTTTTCGTAAAGTCAATTTAGCCTAACTTGACCTCGCAAAGACTTTCAAATGCCTTCTATTGATTTACAAACTATTGTTGATGAAATCACCCATGACATGGCTTAGGAAAGTGAGCGCGGCAAAGTGGCTGACTATATTCCTTCATTGGCGAGTATTTCTTCAGAGCATTCTGGAATCGCGATTGCTGACCCCGCAAGGGATTGCTTCTCGGCAGGGGATGCAGAGACTCCGTTTTCTGTGCAGAGTATCAGCAAGGTTTTCTCACTGACCATGGCTTTGGGCGCGGTTGGGGATGCGCTGTGGCACCGTGTGGGGCGTGAGTCTTTCGGGCTTATCAATAGTCGCCAATGACGTTAGGGCAGGGCCGCGCGAATTATTCGCAAGCGGTGTTCTGCCACTCAGATACGCTGTCATCCTTATGGCATTTAATGCGCATGCCATGGGACACTAGTTCGCCATTTTCATCATATATGGCTAATAATTGTTGACCCGCGACTGTGCCGTCCATCAGGCCGTCTTGCGTGACCAGAACTTGTGTCCAGCCCGCTTCGACCACGTCTTGCTCCATGCGGATAGCCAGAGGTTCGGCATGACCATCATAGGCCGTAAAAACGGCATCTATTTTAGGCTTGGAGTCATCAAAACTCTCGCCGGGTACAAGTCCGACAAATTCGCTAAATTTTGGCTCAAATTTATCCATAAACATATACTCAAACTCGCTATTGCCTTGAGTCGCGATTTGAACGGTTTCCTGCGCTGTTTCCGGTATTTTTTCTGCTACTTTTTTTGTGGCGGTATCGGCTGCAGGCGCTGTTGTATTTTGTGAGCACGCCGTCAGCGATAATACGGCTATGCTTGCAAGTGTAGCTATGCCGCGAAAATATAAAGTCATAATAATCCCCTCAGATATATATATTTTAAAGCTGAAAGACCCCATTGCAAGACTCTGCAAAGGGGTCAAATCATATAGTATAGTCGTTCAGGCCGCGATTAAAGTTTTCCGCCGCCCCAGAGGACAGAATAGGCTTCGCAGTGCACGAGGACCGTTTTATATTTAGACAGGTCTGTGCCGCTTGGAATTAAATATTCTTGCTGTCCTTTATTGTCTCTCAATCTACCAAGAAGGAGTGAGCCTTGGACTGCATTTTTCCCGCTCACATCATCCTCAGATGTTGGAGACAGAAACACTTTCAAATCAGGTCCGTTTTTAGTCTTAAAGTCATCCGAAAAATCAATGTATGTTTTTCCGTTACGCTGGCTTAAAGACCAAGTGCCTTTGATGCTATATTTTGAGTTGAAGAAGGGTTGGTTCTGGTCCGCCGCGACCTTATCTGCTGTGGCTGATGATTGCGCATAAGCAGGCGCTGCGATCATTGGCGCCGTAAAAGCTAGAGCAAAACCTAACATGAAAATAGACTTACGATGTTTCATAATGATAACCTTGTTTATGTTTAAAGCTGCGTAAGCAGTCCTTAGCATGTGCAAATATTGAAGGTTACCCTAAAAGACAAATCACAAAACGGTTAAATTTTGAGAGCGAGCGTGATGAGACTGTGAGCTATTCTACAGACTATGTTGACGTGGCCCAGCAGATCACTTGCGATTATCGGTAGCGGGGCCGGTTAAGCCCTTGGGTTTACTCAACCGTGACTTCGAGTTTCATCTTGGGGTGGATGGCGCATAATACGTCATAAATGCCGCGTTCTTTGAAGGCGATTTCTACGATAGTGCCTTTTTTCTGTGACCCGGAATCAAACTTCATATTCGGGCTGTCAACAAAAGCATGATGCAGGAAAATATCATCATTGATGATTTTGACGGTGTTGCCTTGTTTAATCGTGATGGCCCCCGGCGCGTAGGTTCTATTCTTTTGCGATATCAAATCGGCATCGGC
>JAOIVW010000008.1 GCA_028224375.1 Hellea sp. | reverse complement strand
GCCGCATATCACCCCGCCGTCCTCCCAAGTTGGAGATGTGAGTGGGAGTATGTCTGATTTTTGGCGCGGGATTTTCCTAACAAGTGTTTGGATGTGGACGGAGCTGTTTTGTAAATCGGCGCTGGCGCAAAAGACGGGGGAATTATCGCCTGAGCCTTTGACGATGGCGGAGCGGTTTGCGCGGCTTGGCTTTCAGGATGTTTCGGCTATGCCTTACTTGCGGCTGTATAAAACCTCTGTCCCGCCTAATCGTCATCGGCGGCGCATGATTGCTCGGCGCAAGCGGGGTATCGCGCCGCCTTCGCGCTATGCCTATTATGGGCAAGGTGGGCCTTTGCGCGCGAGGCTATCGCGGGCTGAGCTGCGGCACTGGGCCAAGCACCGCTTCGCCGATGGCCGGTTTCAGTGGTTTAATTATAAATTTTATCTCGAGGCTGTGTTCCGGCGCACCGCATTTTGGCTATCGCGTAAATGCGGGCTGGATAGCCTGATGGATACGATTTATCCTGCGCCTCTTATGCCGGACTAGCTTGGCCCAAATATGCAGGACGAACCAAAGCCGCGCTCGCAAAGCCCCCGCAAGTGAGCCATGACGCATGGAATGAGATGAGGTTCGAGAGCCCTAAATGTGGAAAACCCGACAGTCCGAAGACTGCCGGGCCATAAAGTATCAACGGGGCGCATTGTTGATACAGTATAATCATTCCACAAGATGATCTTCAGTAACTCGCCCCCAGGCAAATCACTCATTAGGGTTATAAGACAGTTTTATGAACATAGAATGAATAACTGTTGCGCAACAGTAATCTGCGCTCATTCTTTGTGCGTTAGTAGATATTATCTCATTTACATCATTTATTAGGACATCCTTTCTTATTGAAGGGCCTATCGATAAAGTTAAGCGAGTCTAAAGGGGGAGGATTTGTATGGTTTAAGGGGTGAATTTATGAGCATGATCAATAAGCCGGAAGATTCGCTTCCCTATCATATCAGGGCCGCCTTTCGGGGCTTTGAAACGGCGCTCTCGCGCTTTTTGGCGACGAAGGATTTGCCGCTCTCGCAGTTTTATATTTTGCGGCTGCAATGGGATGAGGACGGGAACGGGCAAAATGATTTAGCCGAGCGCGCTTGTATGAGCGAAAGCGTGGCCTCACAAGTGATTCAGAAAATGGAAAAATCCGGTTTGGTCACCCGCAAAGCTGTCCCCGGAGATGCGCGAAAACGCCGTATCTTCTTGACCAAAAAGGGGCGTAATTTACGCGATGAGATTATGTCCGAGGGCATTCAAATCTCAAAGGAGCATGCGCCCGATATTTCGCGCGAGCAAATGATCACAACTATATCCACCCTCATTAAAGTTAAAGACGCCTTTGACGCGTATAATGCAGAAGGGTAAGCGCGATTAATTCGCCGCAACCGCCGTGCCTTCGCGCCGCGGATCTGCTGCTCCAATCAGGCTTCCATCCGGATTGCGATAGATAATGTGCAGCCCGCTAAACTCGCCTTTGGAGCGGCGGACTTTATGGCCCTTGGCTTCCAGCGCGGCGACCAACTCTGGTGACATACCAAAGGTCTCGCCGGGACTCCCGCGATCTATTTCATCCGTCTCTTCGTCTTTAATGCCTTTGGCTTCGACGCTGACACGGCCGTTACGCGCAATCAGATTGGGCAGGTCAATCGCCTCTTGCGGGGTCAGGCCCCAATCCAAAATGCCGATAATGCTTTTGGCCGTAAAGGCAATGATGGAATTGCCGCCGGGTGAACCCGTCGAGAATAGAAACTCGCCCTCGGGGTTAAAGATAATGCTCGGCGCCATAGAGGAGCGCGGACGCTTACCGGGCGCGACGGCATTGGCAATGGGCAAGCCCTCTTTATCAACGGCGCGGAAGGAGAAATCGGTCAGCTCGTTATTGAGCATAAAGCCCGCCGCCATACGCTGCGACCCAAATGGCGCTTCGACCGTAGTGGTCATGGAGACAACTAACCCGTCGCTATCAACCACGGTGAAATGGGAGGTGCCGGGATTATCAGGCGTGGCGTCTTTACCGCGCAGAAATGCTGACGGGTTGCCCGCCTTCACATCGGTCATGGAAGTGTCCATAGAGATAAGCGCGGCGCGGGACTTCAGATAATCCTTATCCAGCATCAATCCCGTTTCGACCTCGACGAAATCAGGATCGCCGACATATTTATCCCGGTCCGCATAGGCGAGGAAGCTGGCTTCCGCAAAAGTGTGCCACCCTTCCGCGCTTTGTCCCAGCGCGGCCATATCGAAATTCTCAAGCGTGCGCAAAATGGACTGCACAGCGACAGGGCCGCTACTAGGCGGCTGCGCGCCGCAGATCGTATGCTCGCGGTAAGTCGAGCAGAGCGCTTTGGTTTTTTCTGGCTGATACTTGGCCATGTCTTCTAGGGTCAGGCTCCCCGGCAGCGGCTCTTCTTGTACAATGCGGATAATCTCTTCGGCGATAGGTCCTTCCAAAAGGGCGCGCGGGTTTTTCTGAAGCGCCCGCAGCGTTTCAGCATAAGGCTGGTTATCGCGGATAAAGCCTTCAGGAATAGTCGTCACCCCGTCTTCGAGGTAGAAATACTCACGTGCATTTTTATTATTCTTGAGCACAAAGCGCCCCATACGCGCGGTTATGCCTGCCATGCGCGGGGACACGGCAAACCCCTCCTCGGCGGTTTTAATCGCGGCGTCCATTTGCGGGCCCCACTCCATCTTTCCGTAGTCTTGGAAACCCATATGCAGCATCACAACCGCGCCCGGTACGCCCGTCGAAATCCCAGAAGCTATGCCAGAAAAACGGCGCAAAGGCTCACCCGTCTCCGGATCCAGGAACATATCAGGCGTTGCGGCGGCCGGCGCTGTCTCGCGGCCATTATAGGCCCAGACTTTCGCCGTCTTGGGATCATAGATCACCATAAAGGCTCCGCCGCCCAGACCTGAGCTTTGCGGCTCTACAAGGCCCAGCATCGCTTGCACCGCAATCGCGGCGTCTACAGCCGAGCCGCCTGCATTGAGAATATCCACGCCCGCCTGTGTCGCCAGCGGATTGGCCGCCGCCACCATACCCGGCGATTTAGCCTCGGTCTTAGCAATCTTAGGCTCAGAAGATTTCGCTTCCTGAGGGGCCTGAGATTGAGCGCAAGCCGACAGCATAAGTGCGGTACTAACGAGAAGAGCAGAAAACAGTTTCATATCGGGGTCTTTCAAAGCTAAGCTAGCACCATAAGAGAGACACAAAAAAGGGCAAGTGGTGAAGAATACAATATTAGACGTTGGCGGGCTGCGCATTGGCCAAGCCCATGATACTGACGCGAAAACCGGCGTGACCGTTATTTTGCCTGACGCGCCAGCAACTTGCGCGGTAGATGTGCGCGGCGGCGGACCCGGCACGAGGGAAACCGATACGCTGTCCGATGGCGGCCTTATTGATCAAGTCCATGCCATTTGCCTCTCGGGCGGGTCAGTTTACGGCCTCGCAGCCGCCGACGGTGTTTGCACTTGGCTTGGACACCGCCGCATTGGCTACGCCCCCGGTCCTGCGCCTGTTCCTGTAAGCCCGATTGTGCCCAGCGCTATTCTTTTTGATAACGCCAATGGCGGGAATAAAGACTGGGGCATGACCCCGCCCTTCCGCGCATTGGGTGTCAAAGCCTGTGAGGCCGCATCTGAGACGCTCACCCTCGGGTCTGCCGGGGCAGGCTTTGGCGCAACAGCTGGGCTTTATACGGGCGGTCTCGGCAGCGCCTCTGAAACCGTAAGCGGAATAACTGTCGGGGCGCTCATCGCGGCTAACCCCGTCGGCTCACCCTATATGCCCGGCACGGATTGCCCATGGGCTTGGGCCTATGAAAGCGGTGTCGAGTTTGGCGGAAAACGCCCGCCGCCAAATTATATCTATCAAGAGGCGCAAGACACAAAGCTCGCCTTCCTCAAAGCGGCGCAAAATCAAAAAGCGCAAAGCACTGTCATCGGCGCAGTCGCGGTCAATGCCGCCCTCACCCAAAAGCAGCTCAAACGTTTGGCCATCATGGCTCAAGACGGCATCGCAATGGCTGTGCAGCCCAGCCACACGCCGCTGGATGGTGATACGATATTTGCTTTGTCTACAGGAGACCTCCCCTGCGAGAGCCCGGTGGACCTAGCAGAATTAGGGGCCGCCGCCGCAAGATGTGTGGCTCGGGCGCTCATGCGCGGTGTCTATGAAGCGGCCAAATGATTGGCCCCATCCTGAAATCTCATCACGGGAAAATCCTGCGCATGAACCAAGAGTTCGTCCACTGGCTCTCCCCGCTAGATAAAGACGAGTTGCATGAGCTTCTCGCCCTCGCCCACTACAAAAAGCAAATCCACGCGGCAGACGGCGTTTTAATCGGCTATGCCCATGATGTCGATTACGACCATAAAAACTTAAAATGGCTCCGTGCCCGATTTGATACGTTCTTCTATATTGACCGCATCATTGTGGATGCCAAAGCTCACGGAAAAGGTTACGCACGCCAACTCTACGCTGACTTCGAAGACGAAGCCCGCCGCCGTGGCCTCACGCGCTTAGTCTGTGAGGTTAACACGAAACCCAACAATCCTGGCTCTCAAGCCTTTCACGAATGTTTAGGCTTTAACGCCTTAGCAGATGTCGAATATCCCGATTATAATGCCATCCTACGCTATTACGAAAAACCTCTTTAAGAGGCGCGTTAACCGTAAAAAACACTTGCGGCGCACGATACAATAGGCTTTAACGCGCCTCTCGCGTAAAGCTTCGCTTTTCGCATCCGCACCGGTAGCTCAGCTGGATAGAGTACCTGACTACGAATCAGGGGGTCGGGGGTTCGAATCCTCCCCGGTGCGCCATTTCTCTCATTCTTAAAGCCGTTAAGTCGTTGGAAAGACTGCGTTTTTTCCCACGTTTTCTCGCAACCCCCCAATTTACCCCAATTTGGGGTCCAAATTGGGGTCCAGACTGGGGTACAATGGACTATGACCATTCGCCAAAATCATTACTTAGAACAGCGAGGCCACACTTGGTATTATGTGCGCCGCGTTCCATCCCGTTATCAAAGCATTGATAAACGCCGCAGGGTGAAGAAGGCCTTGCACACAGACTCCCTCACAATCGCTCGTGAAATGCGGGACAGATACATGGATTCAGATGAGCATTTTTGGGAAACGGCCTTAGCTAAAAAGACCGGAGAAACCGTTCAAGAGTCGCCTGAAATGTGCCGCTATAGAACGGCCAGACGCCGCGCCGTGGCGGTTGGCTTTGACTTCAAGCCGTTCCCGACCCTTCTGAAAGAAGAGCCAACACAGAGCATTTTAGAACGCATGCAAACGCTTAAGAGCGACGAGATAACTAAGATAGATACGCAAGCTGTCTTAGGCACAATAGAGCCGCCAAAGGACACTATACGCGATGCCTTTAAGCTCTATTGCGACAAGCTAAGTATAGGCGAAACAAGCCGTAAATCGCCTGAGCAAATCGTCAGGTGGAAGGCCACCAAGACCCGCGCTGTGGAACATTTTGTGGCACTATGTGGAAATCTAACCATGGACGCCATAGCCCGAAAACACGGACGGCAGTTCTATGACTGGTGGGGCGAACGGCTACGCCCGCAAGGGTCTGAGACCCGCACATATCGCCCGAATAGCGCTAACCGAGAGCTAGGAAATCTTCGCCAACTCTTTCGAGAATATTGGACATATCAGGGCGAAGAAGACCGAGAAAACCCGTTCAGAAAGCTACGCTTTAAGGACACGCCAACCGAAGCCACGCCCTCTTTTGCTAACGATTGGGTGCAGTCAAAAATACTAAAGCCAAACGTCCTAGACGGCATAAACGCCGAAGCGCAGATCATCGCTTACGCCCTTATTGAAACAGGATGCAGGCCTAGCGAGATAGCTAACCTGTTACCGGAAAACATATGTTTGGACGCTGATGTGCCGCATATTCGCATCCGACCAACAGCTAATAGAGAGCTTAAATCTATGTCTTCGGCGCGTGATATTCCGCTTGTCGGCGTGTCTTTAGAAGCGATGAAACGCGCCCCAAATGGCTTCCCGCGCTATCGAGATAAGGGCAATTCATTGTCCGCTGCTCTGCTAAAAACCTTCCATACACGCGGCCTGATGCCCACAAAGAAGCACCGCATTTATAGCTTCCGACACGCCTTTGAGAAGCGCATGCAGGAGGCTGGATTGGACTATGGATTGCGTTGCACGTTGATGGGCCACAAGAACACACGGCCCCAATATGGCGATGGAGGTTCGCTAGAATATAGGCGAAAAGAGATGCTTAAAATCGCGCACCCCGTAAGCGATGGACTTACCCAAAGTCTGACAAATCTGGCCCCTTAGAGGTACTTTCTGGCGCTTTATCCAATAAGCTTTCGAGGAGCGCTTCGCGGTCTTCGAGGGCTTTCAATTCGCGTTGGAAACGTTCCATCAACGGCCAAGGCGCGTCCCCAAACTTGCGAATGACTTTCGCCAGAATGACCATCGCTTCGCGAATTTCAGCGGCAAGTTTTTGATTGTCGGAAGGAGCTTGAGAATTGTCTGGCATGAGTAAATCATAACATATTCGCTCAAAATTTCTCGAATGAATAATTACAGTGTTCTGGGGCGGCTGGGTGCTAATCTGGGAAAAGTGGCAAAATGAAATTTTGGAGGGCAAGATAAAGGGGGTGGTGTCACCACCATGCTAAAGCATTGTCTGCACATCGTTTTTCATGACCCCAAGCCAAAAATCTTGGTGTCACCGATTCGGAGTATTCCCCCGTGGCATGGGGGTTTTCGATGGTGTCACCTTGTATTTTAACCCCGCAAAGTCTCGGAAAATTTCATGGATTATAGGCTCTTTTTCGCCCTGAAATAACGCGCCGAACCTTTCTTAAGAAATCCACTAAGAAAAGAAATGGCCGTTTTCTTTCTTAGTGGCCTCCAAAATGAGGGAATGACAATTGGATATAATTGGGTATAACTGGGTATGGATTACACCCGATTGGATATCCGATTAGACCAAAGCATGGTCAAACTTGTCGCTGAAATCGACGAGTTCAAAGGCCGTTGGGAGGCCCTCAAAACACTCGCGCCCGAACGCCTGAATAAGCTCCGCAAAGTCGCGACGATTGAGAGCATCGGGTCATCCACTCGCATCGAAGGTGCGAAGCTCACAGATGCGCAAGTTGAGACACTTTTGTCTGGCATCAAAACAAAAAGTTTTCAGAGCCGAGATGAGCAAGAAGTCGCGGGTTATGCCGAGGCCATGGATTTGGTTTTTCAGGCATGGGAAGACATGCCAATTACAGAGAACCATATCAGGCAACTTCACCAAACGCTTTTACGCCACAGCACGAAGGACGAGCGACACCGAGGCGGCTACAAAACGCTAGATAATCATGTGGTCGCAATTGGGCCAGACGGCGAAGAGATTGGTGTTGTCTTTGAGACGACTTCGCCATTTGATACGCCGAGAGAAATAGAAGCGCTCGTGAGCTGGGCGCAGAAAGCTATTCGAGAGGAGGCGCTTCACCCGCTTTTGATCGTTGCAATCTTCATCGTGAAGTTCCTTGCGATACACCCGTTTCAAGACGGCAACGGCAGACTATCGCGTGTCCTAACCACTCTTATGCTTTTACGGGCTGGATATGCCTATGTTCCTTACGCATCGCTTGAGAGCGTCGTGGAGGAAAACAAAGGCCAGTATTACAACGCTCTTCGCCGTACACAAAAGACGCTGAATGACACGCCAGATTGGGAGCCTTGGGTTGGGTTTTTCCTGCGAGCATTGAAGAAGCAGAAAACCGTTTTGGAGGAGCGCGTCGAGGACGAAAAAGAAGCGCAAATTACAACCGAGGAATTACACCCTCTTTCCGAAGAAATTTTAACGTTATTTGAGAAGGTTAACAGGCAAACTGTTTCCGAAATTGTGGCATTAACTAACGCCAACCGGAATACTATAAAAGTTCGTCTGCGGGAGTTGGTCAATAGCGGCCACCTTGCCCAACACGGCAGGGCACGAGCGACTTGGTACACAATTTTAAAGAAATCACGAAGCTACGATTAACTGGGGGAGTAAATGATTGACGACTATATTTTTAAATCTAACGATTTTGATTGAATGTTAGGCCTTGTCGAAAGCACTATGCTACTTTACCGTTATTTTACGAGTCTCGGTAATAGTGACTCATTGGAGTGGTGAGCCGAAAATTGTCAATTATAACTTACATAGACTTGTTCGCGGGGGCGGGCGGGCTTTCTGAAGGATTCTTGTCAGCGGGTTTCACACCTGTGGCGCATGTAGAAGCTGATAAGGCTGCAACCTTTACCCTAAAAACAAGAGCAGCTTATCACTATCTCAAAGATCAAAATAAAATAGGTGAATACCACAAATATTTAAAAGGAAAAATAAGTAGGTCAGAGCTATACGACATCATACCCGACGATATTTTGGAAACCGTTGTTCATGCTAAGATAGGTGAAGATAATAAACGAATATTCAAAAATATAGATTCTCTATTAGGAGAGAGGAGCGTTGATATCATTGTCGGCGGGCCTCCTTGTCAGGCTTACTCATTGGTTGGACGGGCGCCATTGAAACATAAGAAGACGGATGAAAGGCGATCTTTATACATTGAATATGGCCGGTTCTTAAAAAAGTATAATCCAAAAGCTTTCGTTTTTGAAAATGTGCCCGGAATGTTAACTGCTGGCGGCGGCGTTTTTTTTAAAAACCTTCAAAAATACTTCAAGCGTATTGGTTATGTTCTTGAACCTAAAATTCTAAATGCAAAGGATTTTGGAGTTATTCAAAATAGGCGACGAATTATCATCGTCGGCTGGAGAAAGGGCGAGGTTTTCGAGTTTCCGGAACTGGATTGCCAATCTAAGGAAGCTTCTAGGGATGAAATATTTTCAGATTTAAAAAAAATCAAACCTGGTCACTCCAAGCGAATTTCAAAGTACTCTCAACCTTGCAATCAATATCTGGAGGAATCCGGCATTAGAAATTGTGTGGATTTTGTTTCGCAGCATGTAACTAGGCCTCACAACGATAGAGATCTACGTATTTACAAGCTTGCTATCAAAAAAATGAACAAGGGGGATAGGATTAAAAACAATCAAATACCTGAAAATATGAGAACTCAAAAAAACACCACAGATTTTTTAGATCGGTTCAAGGTCGTTGATAAAATGCCTCACACCATGATTGCTCATATAGCTAAAGATGGTCACCATTTTATACATCCTGACGTCACACAATGCAGGTCCATTTCGGTCCGTGAGGCTGCACGAATTCAATCCTTTCCAGATGATTATTATTTTGAAGGCGTTAGAGAAAATGTGTTCAGATCCCCAGCATTTCGACAAATTGGGAATGCGGTTCCTCCATTAATGGCAAAAGAAATAGCTATCAAAATCAAAGACAGTTTTAGTTAAAGGACAGAGATTATCACTCCTGAAACCCACACATTTAAACCTCGTGCTCGTATGCTACTGCAACTGGGGGATCAACTCATACGAAGTGAAAGCATTGCTGTGCTTGAGCTTGTTAAAAATTCATATGACGCGAACGCTAACCTAGTGACTCTCAGAATGAATGATTTAACCACACCTAAAACAGGTAAAATCGAAATTGAAGATGATGGTGATGGCATGAGCCTTAATACCATTCGTGACGTTTGGATGTATCCAGGTACTGAAGATAAAAATAAGAAGGCCGCACAAATAACTGATGACAGCAAAAGAATGCCAATCGGTGGTAAGGGCATTGGGCGCTTTGGGGTTCACAAACTAGGTTTTGAAATTACTTTGATTACAAAAGCTGAAGGACATGAAGAAGTAGAATTAAGCATAGATTGGCGGGATTTCGAAAGAGATGCATTGTTAAATGACATTCCTATAAAAATTTATAAACACTCTAAACCCCGACATTTTAAAAATGGCAAGACAGGCACAATTTTAAAAGTCACTAACCTTCGTTCAAAATGGACCAGAGGTAGTGTTAGGGAATTATATAGAGCAGTTACTTCTCTTTCTTCACCTTTTCAAAAACTAGACAAATTTGAAACAGTTTTCGATCTAGATAAATATCATTGGTTGGATGGGCTTACGAAATTTTCAGAGATGAAAAAATTGGCCTTGTATTACTCTAAAGCTATCATTTCTGGCGCGGAACTAAAAGAGCTTAACTACGAGTTTCGTCCATGGGATTCTATGGATAAATTATCGAAGAGACCTTATAAATCCGATGCTCCACAGCGACTGGTGGAAACGATAATCGATGAAACAACAGGGAAGAAAAAACTTATTACGTTGGATTTGGATAATTATGAAATAGGAGAAGTTACATTAGAATTATTAATATTCGACCTAAGTCCAAAAGTACTCGCTTTAGGTATGACAGAGTCTAAAGGTTTTAAAGATTACTTGAAACGTAATGGGGGTATTAGAGTCTTTAGAAATGGTATCAGGGTTTATGATTATGGCGAACCCGGAAACGACTGGTTAAATTTAGATAAAACCAGAGTAAATCGACCTGGTAAAACGATAAGCAATAATATTGTTATCGGTGCTATTTACCTTGATAAAAAATCAAGCTCTGATTTAGAGGAGAAGACAAATCGAGAAGGGTTTGTTGAAAACGAAGCCTACTTTAAGTTTGTGGAAGCTGTTTTGTTCACTTTAGACAAAGTACTTACTCAGCGTAATATAGATAAAGAGCAAGTCAGAAAATTTTACAGTCCACGGTCGGTCTCTCAACCAGTTATGGGTCCCCTGGCCGACCTTCAAGGAAAGATAGAAAAGAAGATTAAAAAGGGAGATTTGCAAGATTCACTTCTGAAATCAGTAAAGGCTATAAAAGATGATTTTGAGACGATCTCGGAAATATATACTAGAAGTGCTAGTGCAGGTTTGAGCCTAAGTATTGTAATTCATGAAATTATGCACATGATTGCAGAGCTTTCACGTGCAGTGCAAATTAAAAAAGCTGATAAACATATTCGTGAGTTAGTAAAAACACTTCAAAAGACCACGAACAACTATGCTTCCGTTATCAAGCGATCAAGAAAATCGCGTACGTCACCAATAGAAATTCTAGAACAATCATTAGAGAATATAGAGTTTCGTATAGATGCTCATAAGATTGACGTTAAAGGAAAATATAAAACTCGAAGTTTAGCTAAAGTCGATTTGAAAATGGCAACAAATTTGATGACTAGCTCAATAATCAATATAATTGATAACTCTTTGTGGTGGCAAAATTACGCTAAGACAAAGAACAAAAAACTCTATTTGGATGTTATCGACTTTCGTCCAGGATATACGAGCATCATCATTGCAGATAACGGTCCTGGTTTCACTATACCCACTATAGAAGCTGTGAAACCTTTCATTTCGGACAAGCCAGAAGGCATGGGTCTCGGTCTACACTTGGCACATGAGGTTATGAAAAGTCATAAAGGGCATATATCTTTTCCTAATCCCCAAGACATAGAATTGCCGAAACCATTTTGGGGAGGTGGATGCGTTATGCTTTCTTTACCTAAAGTGAAATAATGGATTTTCATTTACCGAGAGATGGGGCGATTGTTATCCTTGATGATAAGGTGGAAGAAGCCATTCCTATAATGAGATTGATGTCGAAATTGGGACTTCCTTATACGTTTTATAGTAGCGTAAAAAATTCTGAGCTTCCATCTGAGCCGTTGCAAAAAGTTCGATTGGCGTTTTTGGATATACAGCTTATTCCAGCCACAAGCCCTCATGATTGTGCGCAATCAATACTTAAATTATTACGTAATATCGTACCCAAAAATAATGGACCCTACGTAATTGTACTTTGGAGCATGCAAGCAGATACTTATGGAGAGGAAGTTGAAAGGCAATTAAATGCATTGCCCGACGATAGACGCCCTACAATGGTATTAAAATTAGCTAAATCTGACTTCATGGAAACCGTTTCAAATCAAGATGATTGGACAGATTTCACGGACAATGTCATTGAAGATGTTGATCCGTTTCTTTCGAGCAACCAACAACAACAGCTAAGGCAAATCATTGAAGATAACGCCTTTATTGATAATAAAAAATCCCTCGCAAAGAAGGCTGTAAAAAAACTCGCAGATGCTTTTAATATACAAGTAGCGAAGAAACTTGATGTGTTTCAATTTTTCCTACTTTGGGAAGGGCAAGTCAATTCAGCATCTGGATCTGCGGTTGCTTCATTTTCTGATTTACACAAAGCAAATGAGCATTGGTCTGAGAACTATAAGCACGTTATTTATAGAATGGCTAAAATAAAATTAGAGTCTGAAATTGAAAATGCGACAAGTAAACAGATAATTGAAAATGCTCTTGAAACGATTAATTCTACATTTCTTGATGCCGTTGGAAATCTCCATTCAATCAAAAAAAATATACCGCCAAGTCTCAAAGTTGAAAGAAATAAATTAATTTATCGGAGGGAAGTATCTGACGACTTGTATGAAGTAATTATTAATCCTGCATTAGATAAAGTGCAGCTCAAATATAATGGTAAAGTGACACCTAAAGGTGGAACTTCTCAAAAGCATAAGGGGCGACTGAATTCAGTAACAGATGACTCCCACAGAAGTATATTCAGTGGTATGATTGACGATATTCAAAAAATAGAATCTCGCATTAACACAAAGCTACATATTGAAACAAAGAGAGATTCTGAGTTGCATTCTGGAGCGATGTGGAAGGTCAAGACAAAACCCAATTCCAAAAAAAGAAAGCGTGAAATTCTAAAAACTTATTGGCCAAAAGATGAATTTGAAAACCAAGAGTTATCGGAGATTTCATTATGGGAACTAGAAATCACTCCGGTTTGTGATATCGCTCAAAGTAAAGCTGTTAAATATAGAATTCTTCCAGGCGTATTTGTCCCTAAAACTATTGGAAAAGATGTCAGAAGTCGTGAATCCTTTTTTTCTACTCCTAACTTTGTTATTGACGGAAAGGTTGGAAAATTTATTTTTGCATTTGGGGCTTTGAAAGCTGTCGACGAAGAATATTTTAAAGGCCGTAAGAATGAAATTGTTCTAAGGAAAGATATATTTTCGTTAATAACTAGTAGCTTATCTAGACAAGTTGGCCGACTAGGGATTTCTAACCTATAATGGCGAGGTCTCCAAACTGGACTAAAAAGGAACTCACGCTTGCTTTGGAACTTTATCTGGAAACGCCTTTCTCAAAGATAAGTCCAAATGATCCAAAAGCGATTGCTTTAGCAAATGCCATTGGGCGATCATCAAACGCTGTGGCAATTAAGTTAGCCAATTTCGCCAGACTCGACCCTGATTTGAGCGCTCGAAACCTTTCAGGCATGAAAAACGGTTCAAAGCTTGACGTTGAGGTCTGGAATGAATTTTCTTCAGACTGGGATAAGCTAGTAGAAATTTCTAACGAGGTTAGAAAGAGTATTTTTTCTCAAGACAAAGGTGCACTTAATTTGGAGCAATTGGATTACTTTCAGGAGACTGATAAATTATCTTCTGGTACAGTAAGAACGAAACAAGGGCTGTTCAGAAGGATGGTTCTGGCGTCATATAATTACAGATGCTGTATATCTGATTTCGGTAATACAAGCCTCCTAGTGGCAAGTCATATAGTGCCATGGGCGGAAGAGGTTGAACACAGACTGAACCCACATAACGGTCTGTGCCTTAACTCTTTATTAGATCGAGCTTTCGATGTGGGTCTAATAACAATCCTCTCTACGGACTTTACGGTAAGAATGTCAGAGCAATTATTAAATGAAGAGTTGCTTGGAGAAGCTCAATTCTTCGGTAAGTATAACAAAAAATCTATTACTTTACCGGACCGATTTCCGCCAAAAATGGAGTTTTTAAAGTTCCACAATGATAATGTATTTCAGAATTGATGTAGTTCGGTTTTGGGAGATTTTTTTGCTTAGGGACGCAGCCCCTCGGCGCACTTCGCAGAAAATAGCGCGGGCCGTGGCTCAGGCTACGCCCTGCGCCCGCACCACCCCGCACGATTTGCCGCTCCGTTTGCACACCCCGCTTTCGCCAAGGGGCAAGGGTTGCAGGGCAACCCAGCTTAGATTTTAACCGATTTCAGCCCTTTGCCGCTGGGGGTCAGTTTTGCAACAAAAACTGGGGTCCATTGACATTTTGATAGGGTCTATGTTATTGATTCTTATCGGCTTTAAGAGCCGAGAGCCACGCATCCCCGGTGCGCCATTTATTTTTAATTTTATAATCGATAAGTCGCGGTATCACGCCCCGTGCATTGAAACATGCTTACACAATGTTGGTGAATAAGAATGTCCGCTACACTATGGATACAAGCTACTCCATAATCCCCATCAAACAGCGAGCACTGACCTTTGGCTGAACCTTATTGTTGAAATCTTTCTGTAATTTGGCAAAGCCGTATAATATAGCTTTAAAGCCACATTAGACATTATCCCAATACTCTATGAAATCCCATCCACATGCTGTATTTTACCGTAGTCAGTGAAGGTGAATATGGCCTATATTATTTGGATGACATTTATGACCGCGGCGCAATACGCGCTTTAGGAAAGGCCTGACATTGGCACGATTAAAATCATGGCGCATTTTTGCTATTGCGCTTTCCTTGATAGTTAGCTCGCCAATTGCAGCGGCGGCCAATATGCCTGACCGCCTTGGCTTCACCGCGTCTTTTCATGGCGTCACGAGTGATTTGTCTACATTGATGACAACGGTCATGCCATCCGAAATGATCGAGATAAAGACCGTGGCCACGCCCAGTGTTACGGCGGGTGATTTGTCTTTTACGGGGACAAGCTGGCAATGGACCGCACCCCCAGCGCCTGGTCGCCACGAGATGACGCTCACACATGGGGGCGAGACGATGACCTTGCAGATTTTCGTTCTGACCCCGTTTAGAAATTTGGAGCAGTCCTCGCTTAATGGATATAAAGTTGGGGCTTATCGAAAAACGCTCTTTAAAGGGCTGCCCAATTATGCCGCTCCGAAAGGCTTTATTGATCTTTCCGCAGGGCCAAAAAATCTCAAGATTTCTCCTCATTTTACTCTGGGGCAATTCATTTGCAAACAACAGCCTGGGCATGACCCAACCTATTTGCTTGTACAGCCTGAGACCTTGATCAAGCTTGAAACCCTCTTAGAGGCCGCGAATAAGAAAGGCTGGAATGCCAAGAGTTTCCACGTCATGAGCGGATTTAGAACACCGCATTATAACCGCTCTATCGGAAATCGCACCACATCCTCACGTCATCTTTACGGCGACGCTACGGACATTTGGCTTGACGGCGATGGTGATGGCCGCATGGATGATTTAAACGGTGACGGCAAGATTACAAAAGATGACGCGCGCGCTCTGGCTAAACTTGCAGAAAGTCTTGCGGCTAAGGGTGGACGTAATTGGCCAAGCGGCGGCGTCGGCGTTTATGGCCCGAACAGCGCCCGCGGCCCCTTCATTCATATCGACTCGCGAGGTTATCGCGCGCGCTGGGGTCAATAGCCTAGCGTCTTAAGTGCCTGCGTCTCTGACCCGAGCAGCTTGGTCTTCAACAAGTTTCGCGACGCTGCTGATTTTGTCTGCCTCAGCTGCAGGCTTGTCCCAGCGGATGCGATGTATGCGGGGAAAACGCAGCGCGTAGCCTGATTTATGACGCTTACTTTCCTGCGCGGTGTCAAAGGCAACTTCAAAGACGAGCTCTTTCTCGACCTCTTGCACAGGCCCGTAACGCGCAAGTTTGTGGCTGCGAATCCAATTATCGAGCTTCTTTAGCTCTTCATCCGTAAACCCGAAATACGCTTTGCCAATAGGTAGCAAAGCCCCCTCCTCATTCCAAAGGCCAAAGGTGTAATCGGAGTAATAGGATGAGCGTTTACCTGTGCCGCGCTGCGCATACATCAGAACAGCGTCCAGCAGAAACGGATCGCGCTTCCACTTATACCAAGCATGTTTTGGACGCCCTGAGAGATAAGTCGAAGATTTATCTTTGATCATTAGCCCTTCAATAAGCCCGCCAGTCTTAGCCGCCGTCTCGCGAAACTCTTTAAGGTCTTCAGTTGTTTTAAAATCCAAAGTTTCGGAGAGTTCAAACCGCCCGTGTTGATGTGCTTTAACTGTGTCAGCTAAGACATTCCGCCGATCCATTAACTGCAAATTCCGCAATGTTTCACCCTCCCATTCAAGAATGTCATAGGCGATAACGTGTGCCGGAAGGCGGGCCATGAGAGCCTTGGCAGGTTTTTTTTTGTTCAAGCGTTGCTGCAAATCGTTAAAGGACCCAATCTTACCGTCCGGTTTGACGAGTAATTCTCCATCTATAATGCCGTTAAAGTCTACCGCCTGCGCGAGGTCAGGAAAGGAGCCAGAAATATCATCGCCTTTGCGGGAGAAGATTTTTGTTTCCTCACCTTTGCTCGAGATTTGCACGCGTATACCGTCCCATTTCCATTCCGCGATATGGCTCTGGCCCGTGATACGAGGCAGGTCTTTCTCCTCATCAATGGGATGGGCGAGCATGACCGGCGAGAAGGTGACGATATTGCTCATATCCGGCAGCTCTGCACGCCCGTCTATCCAGGCAAATAGGTCTGTGTAAGGCGGCTCTAACCCATGCCAGATTTGCTCAATGACATTGACATCAACATCTTTCATTTTAGCCAAGGTTAGCTTCACAGACCGCGCCGACATCCCAATGCGCAGGCCGCGCGTGCCGAGTTTTAGGAGAGCCCAGCGCTGGGCGGGAGTCATATTATCTAGCAGTGTGATGAGATAGTCCCGAATGCCCGCCTTATTGCGGGATTTAAATTCAGTGATGACCGTTTCTAAATCTGGGAGACGGTTAAGGCGCACAGGATTTTCGGATTGCGGCCAGGCCAGAGCTACCGTTTCGCTCATCTCCCCGACATAGTCCCGAGACATATCAAAAAGAAATGGGTCCATCCGCTCCATCATCAGGGTCTTAATCACATTGCGTTTAAACAAGTCAAATGAGAGCGTGCCTGCGATAGCGGCCAGAGCCCAGCCGCGATTAGGGTCGGGGGTCTCTCGCAAATAATTGGTTAAAATCGTCTCTTTCGCCAAATTTGAGTTGGTAAAATAAAGATCATCTAAAAGGTCTGAAAATCGCTCCATTATTCGACGCTCTCGTCGCGGCCAATCAGATTAAGCGCCTTGGCCCGTATCCCGCGTTTCTTAAGTTCATATTCAAGCGCCTCTACGCGGCCATGAGTAATCCAAATATCTGCGGCTTTTGTCTCCTCGCAGGTACGGATTAAATCGCCCCAATCCGCGTGGTCTGATACAACTAAGGCCATCTCGGCACGCTTCTGACGGGCGCGGGCGCGGATTTGCATCCAGCCGCTCGCCACTGTGGTCAGGGGGTCTGCGAATCTGCGCGACCAGCGATCATTAATTTGCGCGGGCGGGCACAACACAATCTTACCTTGGAAGACATGTTTATCGGCGCGGGAAATATCGCTGACCATAATCCACTCGCCAAAATCCTGCCCATAGCTCTCATAAAGTTGAGTGAGTTTCTTTAGTGCGCCGTGCAGATAAAACGGCTCTTCATATCCAGCGAGGCGCAAGGTTTTCATCACCCGCTGGCATTTGCCTAGCGCATAGACCCCAACAATATGCGTGCGCTCCGGCAGAGCCCGCATAGAGCGCATGAGTTTTTCAACTTCTATCTCAAGCGGCGGATGTTGAAACACAGGTAGCGCAAAAGTCGCCTCGGTAATAAAGATATCGCACGGGACGACCTCAAATGGCGCGCAGGTCGGGTCGGGATGGCGTTTATAGTCTCCGGCGGCGACAACGCGCGTGCCTTGATATTCAAACACAGCTTGCGCAGAGCCGAGGATATGGCCCGCACTGGCAAACCATAATGTGACCCCATTGCCAAGGTCATGGCGCTGTCCGTATTTGAGCGCGGTCTCTTTAGTCTCGTCTTTGATATAATAGCGCGTATGCATGATAGCCGTTGTTTCGGGCGTGGCAAATATCTCGCCGTGACCTGACCTTGCATGGTCAGCATGGCCATGGGTTATGACCGCCCGCTCAACGGCGTCATGCGGGTCAATATAGACATTAGCAGGCACGCAATAGAGTCCGGCCTCGCGAACTTGCATCCATTCTTCTGCTGAGGCGTTTGTCATGCAAGCCCTATCGTAAATTAAAATTGCGTACCCATATAGCGAGTGAGCATGCGAGACGTTCCCGAAAAATTTGAAAGCTGGTTCGCCAAGCAGGGTTGGTACATTCGTGACTATCAGCGCAAAATGGTGGGCGCATTTCATCGGCGCGAAGATACGCTGCTGATAGCCCCGACAGGCGGCGGCAAAACGCTGGCCGGCTTTTTGCCAAGCCTGATTGATTTGGCCCGCAAGGAGCCTGGCGCGAAAGCCAAATTGCATACGCTCTATATATCGCCCTTACGCGCACTCACTAATGACATTGACCGCAATTTAAATACGCCTGTAACCGATATGGCGCTGCCCATTACGGTTGGCGTGCGGACGGGCGATACCAAGCAATATCAACGTATGAAGCAGCGCAAAATGCCGCCAGATATCCTTTTGACAACGCCAGAAAGCCTGATGCTGCTCTTATCTTATCCTGAAGCCACAGAGTATTTTAAAGACTTACAAACCGTCATCGTCGATGAGCTTCATAGTTTTGCCACCAATAAGCGCGGCGACTTTACGGCCCTCGCCATGGCGCGGCTTAAAACACTGGCGCCTAACCATATTCGCTTCGGCCTGTCGGCCACCATTGCCGATTCAAGCGCGGCGGCCAACTGGCTAGGCCCGACGGGAAGCCCCGCAAAGGTCATAGAGGTCAAAGGTGACGCGCCGCCCCAGCTCACCATAATGACCCCGAAAACCCGCTATCCCTTAGGCGGCCATAATCCACGCTTTGCCGTGAAAGATATTTACGCCGCGATTAAGAGCGCCAAGAGCGCCATCATTTTCGTCAATACACGCGCACAAACGGAATTGCTCTTTCAACAGCTTTGGCAGATTAACGAGGATAACCTTCCCATCGGGCTTTATCACGGCTCTCTCTCGCGAGACCGACGGCAGCGCACAGAGGCCTCCATCGCGTCAGGAGATATGCGCGCGGTTGTCTCCACCTCCGCTCTGGAAATGGGGATTGATTGGGGCGATATCGATTTAATCTTACAAGTCGGCGCGCCTAAAGGTGTCAGCCGCCTGCTGCAACGCATAGGACGTTCAAATCACAGACTGGATGAGCCGTCCAATGCCATATTAGTGCCGTGCAATCCACTGGAAGCCGTCGAATGCGCAGTTGCGATTGACGCGATTGAAGCGGGACAGCGCGACGGCGAGGACTACACCCAAGGCGCGATGGATGTGGCTGTGCAATATATCGTCAACCGCGCCTGCGCCGGAAAATTTAAAAAACGCGAAGCTTTAGCAGAAATCCGCAGCGCATGGCCTTATCGCAATTTGCCAAAATCTGATTTTGATTTACTCGTCGGCTTTGCCCAAGATGGCGGCTATGCCCTGCAAGCCTATGACCGCTTTGCGCGGCTTAAATCCACCTCTCGCGGTTATGAAATTTCCACCCCGCAGCAAGCCCGCCGACATCGCATGAATATCGGAACAATCGTTGAATATGCGAAATTAAAAGTGCGCCGCTTTCCGAATATGAAATCCAAACGCGGACGCAATATTGGCGAGATTGAAGAACGCTTTGTCATGGGTCTTGCGCCTGGCGATAACTTTGTCTTTGCGGGTGAAGTTTTGCGCTATCACGGGGTGCGCGATATGGCGCTCGAAGCCAGTCCTGCCCCTAAAAAATCACCGCCCAGAGTCCCCGCCTTCGCTGGCGGTATGATGCCGCTCTCAACATTTTTAGCAGCAGGCGTTCGTAAAATGCTCTCCCAAGATAACAGCTGGCATGCCCTGCCCCGGCAAATACAAGATTGGCTATCTCTGCAATCTGAGTTTTCTCAATTGCCAAAATCACACGGCGCATTGGTCGAAGGATTTTTTGACCGCGGCGTGCATGTTATCGTCATCCATAGTTTCGAAGGCCGCAAAGTGAATATGGCCCTTGGTCTTTTAATGACGCGGCGTATGGAAAAGCGAGGCCTGAAACCGCTGACATATTCTATCACGGACTATGCCCTAACAATTACCGCGATGGAGCCGGTTGAGGATGCCGCAAGCCTGATGACCGAAGATATATTGGAGAGCGAATATGCAGGATGGGTGACGGAGTCCCCTATGGTGAAACGCAGCTTTCGCAAAATTGCGACCATTGCAGGGCTGACGGAGCAAAGGCTGCCCGGCGCGAAACGCACTATGAAGCAAGTCACCTTCAGCACTGACCTCATCTATGATGTGCTGCTAAAATATAATCCAGATCACATTCTCTTGCGCATCGCCCGCGAAGAAGCCGAACGGGACTTGCTGGACTTACCGCGCCTGCGGCATTGGCTAAAAAGCGTTCAAGGTGACATCATTCACAAAACATTGCCCTACGCCTCGCCCCTCTCTATTCCGTCCATGATGCAATTGGGAAAAGAGACCGTTATTGGCGAGGCCAAGATTGCCATGTTAGAGCTCGCCAGCCATGATGACATAGCGAATACGCGCCTTGAGACCGTCAGAGACTTTGTAAATGACTCAGCAGCAAATCCTTAAAACCCGCGCGGGGGATGTCATAATGGATGGCCGCAAGACCGCCTTCCTGCCCGACAGTAAAACGCTGTTGGTCGCCGATATGCATTTTGAAAAAGGCAGCTATTTGCGCCAGGTTGGCCGCTCAGCCCTACCCGCTTTTGATACATTTGATACTATCGAGCGGCTCTGGGCGATTGCGCAGGACTACAATCCTGAGAGGATCATCGCGTTAGGCGATAGCTTTCATGACATTGAGGCTGATACGCGCCTGTCCCCGCAATCCGCCGCACGGCTTAATGAGTTAGCGGCGACACATTGCGAAATTATTTGGGTGCTGGGCAACCATGACCCGGACATACCTAGGGCGGTAAAGGGCGCAAGAGAGGATCATGTGCAATTAGGAGGCTTTCTGCTCACCCATCATCCTTATGAGCCGCAGGAAGGCGTCAATATCTGCGGTCATTACCATCCTAAAGCCAAAATCTCCATGCGGGCTGGGTCTGTGACAGCGCCTTGCTTTGCCATCAGCAATGACCGAATAATTATGCCCTCATTTGGCACCTATACAGGCGGTCTTTTCATAAACCATCCCGATTTTACGAAAGCCATACCCGGTCTGTCATCTTATGCAATGGCCTATAAAGACCAAATTTTTGGGATTTCCGTAGACTCTTAAAATGCGGTTCGGGCGCTCTATTTCATTGACTTTTCAGATAGATAGCTTTTAGTAATTACTAAGAAGCCCTTGAATATAGCTAAACTTATAGCTGTCGTTTAAAGAGAACCTTCGTTTAGATCGCATAATGGGAATAGAATGTGGATAATAGTCAATCGCGCTTTGGGGGACAAAGCGATTTACATCTTCAAAAAAGAGGCTCTGGTCATAAATTGCTTCGCGGCAACAGCGCAAACGGGCCTCAGCTTGAGTTAATCTATGTTAACGCGGGACCCGCAATTAGCGGTAGAGTGCAGCCTAAGAGTGGGTGTGCCGCATTGGACATCGGTGGTTTGAAAGACTTAAGCATTATGTCCTGTGCTAATGGCATCCATATAAGAGAGTGCGTCTAATATGGCTGATGCAAACTCTGATCTTGATCTTTCTCTGGATGATGTCGATTTAACAAATTGTGATCGCGAACCTATTCATATTTTGGGACGCGTACAATCCACAGGCGCGCTTCTTGCGGTCTCCCCTGATTGGTTGGTCAACCATGCCTCTGTTAATATTAATGAATTTTTGGAGATCGAAGCTCCCAATATTATTGGTTCGCCCGTCGGCGAGATTTTAACCCCTGACGCGGTTCACGATATTCGCTCTAAACTTCAATTGCTGGTTGGAAATGATGCGGTTGAGCGTATTTTCGGAATAGCGCTCACTGTCTCGGGTATATTATTTGATGTGGCTATCCACCTTTCAGGCCGATCTATCATCATCGAAATTGAGAGGCATGTCCCCGTCGCAAATAGTGACTACACAGCTTACGTGAAACCTATGATGGCGCGGATTGAAGCGGCTAAAAATACGCAGGCCTTATGTGATACGGCTGCGCGGCAACTCCGCGCGCTGATCGGCTTTGACCGCGTCATGGTTTATAAATTTGAAGAAAACGGCTCTGGCACTGTTGTGTCCGAGTCCGTTCGCGGCTCGACTGAATCCTTTATGGGCCTAAGATATCCAGCCTCAGACATTCCTAAACAGGCGCGCGCGCTCTACACACGTAATCTTCTGAGAATTATAGCGGACGCGACAGATCACGGCGTTGACATTATTCCGGCTAAAAACCCGGAGGGCCTTCCGCTTGATTTATCCATGAGCTCCATTCGGGCTGTGTCGCCGATACACTTAGAATATCTTAAAAACATGGGCGTGGGCGCGTCCATGTCCATTTCGATTCTTAACAGGGGTAAATTATGGGGTCTTTTTGCCTGCCATAATGCCGCCCCTAAAGGTCTGCCTTATACCGTCAGATCTGCGGCTGAATTATTTGGTCAGCTTTTTGCGTTTCTTTTGGATCAACGCGAAAGTGATGAAGAACGGGCAGACTTGAGCCGCGCCCGAGAGCTGCATAACACCCTAATGGCGCAGCTATCTGAAGGCGATACGATAGCGGATAATTTAGAAACAGTCTTCGCAGGCATTTCGACTGTTATCCCCTATGATGGGGCGATGGGCTGGATTGACGGTAAATTCACATCTATAGGCGACACGCCAACACGTGAAGATTTTATTGGCCTGGCCAAATTCTTAAACACTACAGCCCCCAGCAGCATTTACACGAACAGAAATATTGCGGCGGTTTATCCTCCAGCGGAAAATTTTGCTGATAAGACTGCGGGTATTCTGGCGGTTCCTGTCTCGCGCTCACCGCGTGATTATATCGTACTGTGTCGGCGCGAACTTCAGAGTACTGTCAACTGGGCGGGTAATCCTGAAAAACCTGTCACTAGCGGGAAGTTTGGCAAAGAGATTTCTCCCCGTAAGAGTTTTGAAAAGTGGAAGCAAGTTGTTCGCAACCACAGTGAGCCGTGGACGGATGCTGAGCACCGTATCGCCGATGCCTTGCGAATTACCTTGCTGGAAGTCGTCCTGCGCATATCTGATGCCTCGCTTCTGGATCGCGCAAAAGCCCAAGAAAGCCAAGAAATACTCATCGCGGAGCTTAATCACCGCGTGCGGAATATTCTGAACTTGATTAAAGGCCTCATCAATCAAAGTAGCGGTGATGCAAAAACCATTGCAGAATTTACGCAGATTGTCGGCGGAAGGGTTCATGCTCTCGCGCGGGCACATGATCAAATTACTCAAGAAAATTGGAGCCCGGCCTCAATTCAAGACATGATATTGACCGAAGCCGCTGCCTATCTTGACGACAAAGTCTCGCGCTTAAACATCCATGGGCCTGACGCGCTTTTGACGCCGCCCGCCTTCACAACAGTCTCGCTTGTCATTCATGAATTGATGACTAATTCCATGAAATACGGAGCGCTAAGCGGTCCAAAAGGACATGTGGAAGTTGGGTTGGTCAGGCTTAGGGGCGGCGCCCTCGTTATTAATTGGCGGGAGTCCGGCGGCCCTCAAATAAAGACAATCCCAACGCGCAAGGGCTTTGGAACAACGATTATCGAACGGTCCATACCCTTCGAATTAAAAGGGGAGGCAAATATCTCCTATAAGCGCGCAGGACTAGAGGCTGATTTTGTCATTCCAGCTTCTTTCGTACCTAAATTTCAGAAAGCTGAGGACAAAATGCCGATACTTAAGACACGCGATTTGGTTGAGGAGACACTTACGGGCGATGTGCTTGTGGTCGAAGATAACATCATTATCGCGATGGACGCGGAAGACATCATGAAAGAACTAGGCGCAACGACAGTCACAGTCGCGCCGGATGTCAGCTCGGCCCTCACTGCTATCGGCGAAACATCATTCGCATTCGCTTTGCTGGACGTAAATCTCGGCGTCGAAACAAGCGAGCAAGTTGCGGCTGCCCTTTTAGAAAAAGGCACGCCTTTTGCTTTCGCCACAGGGTATGGCGACGCCTATAAACTCACTAAGCAGTTTGAGGGTGTAGCTGTTGTGCAAAAACCTTATGAGCGCTCATCAGTGGCAAATGCCCTAGCTCAGATGAAATCGGGTAGAGCTTAAACCGCGCGGATAGACCTACGGATCAACAACCTTAGGAACTGTTGTCTCCGCCTGCGTATCTGCGGCCACTTGAGCGCGCGCAAGCAAGCTTCCGCACGGCACGTCGTCCCCGTCGCCGGGTTCTATAAACGGCAAAGCGGCAAGAGGCCCAGCGAAGACACCTAAGACCGTCGCAATTCCAACCTGCAAGATGGTTTCCTCGTCAATGATGTTGATGTCCGGATTCTTCAGCGTTCCGCCAAGTGATACGTTGCCCAGCAATGTACCGAATGAGGCATCTTTCGCGTCCGTTTCGACATCAATTTTCATCGTCTCATCCGCGAGGTTTATTCCGCCAACTAACGCGATGACGCTATCCTCCGTGTCAATCACAGCCGGAGAGAAATCTAGCTGTCCGTTATCCGCTCTCAGAGAGATGGCCGCGCAGCGTACAGGGATAAAGTCGGTTTCGCTCTCGTCTTCCAGCAAAAGCAAGAGCGATTCACCTAAATCTAAACCTGCCAACTCTGATCCGATTTCCACCAATTCCATATCTTTTGACCAGATCGAAATATTGCCCGTTGCCGAGGCCGCAGCCGCGCGAAAGTTGTTGCCGCGGGTGTTGAAATTAAACTCACCTTCAAGCGAGCCTTTGGCAAAAGCATCTGCGTTAAGGCCTGCCATGCTCAAATTCGTAACCTCGCCCTTTACGTCCGTGGAAGCGGGAGTCTGGCTGGCATCGAGGGTGACATAGGCTAGGATATCGCCTTGCGGGAATGTCGCGCGCACATCCTTGGCCGTCACAACTCGGCCATCTATATTTACGTTATACTCCAAGGTTTGTATTGCGAGCGCGCCGGCTTGCACGCTGCCAGCCTTATAGCTGATTTGCGCATTCACCGCGTCCAAACGGGTCAAATCGATTTCGGCATTTGGGATAAATCTGTCACTCGCATCGAAGGCAGCTTTGGCGGCCTTTTGTTCGGCACTGGCGGTTTCGCCTTCGGCTGTTCCCGTTGGCAAACCAAAGACAATACCCAAATCGTCCAAGTCCAGTTTTTCAGATCGAAGGTCGGCAATAATCATTGGCACCGGATCTGTTAAGCTAATGTTTAATGTCCCTGCAATGTCGCTATCGCCAATCGTGCCGTCTAAGATGTCCAGTTCAGCACTTTCGCGGGTGACGAGATAGTTCGTTCTGATCGAGAATGGCGGCGTGTCAGGACCGACAAAACCTGCCAGAGCGGCAACATCTTTTACACTATCGCCCGTCATGACAAGCTCGCCGCCAAGGGCGAAATTATCAGACGCATCTTTCGATCCATTGACAGTTATCTGCGCGCCATTGCCTTCCGCTATGACCTTGACACTGCCGGTGTGAACGCTGCCAATGGCTTCCGTTATTGTCATTTTAGTTTCGGGACGGGCAGCGTCGAGCTGAACGTTATAATTGGTGATGGCGACTTTATTGACGGTCTTCTTCAGATTTATCGCGAGGGGCGGCGCGTCCGGGTCAAGTTCAGGCACCGTAATATTGCCTCCATCCGAGACGACTTTCGGCAGCCATGTCACGCCAGGAACAAAACCAAAGGGATTATACGTAAAATCGGCTCTCTGAACATTCGCCAGATTGGGGGCGTCCAAACCTTCAATTGTCAGCGTGAATAGCTTCGGAAAGTTCAAATAAGCTTTTTCGACTTTACTGCCTTCAGGTGCCCGTCCGTCCAGAATATTATTAGCCAGCGGCGTCGCTATTTTCGGGATGGTCAATGCCAGCATAGGCAACAAAATAATCACGGCTAAACCCGCCGCGCCATAGAGGGCTAATTTTCTTTTTTTCATGTTCACTTGACCCTTTTATAGCTCCACAAAACAATAATTTGAGCAGAGCAATTAATTGTGTATAGGTTTTAACGCGCCAAGGGGCAAATAGTTCATATTTGGGCCGCCTTGTTACAAGAGCGGGGCAGCCAGTCTGAGGACATTCTCTTTAAAGCGTTTAAGTTTTGACCGGGCTTTCCACCGCTCAAGCTCAAGAGGCTCCGCTCTAGCGACGTAATGATTAACGGTATCCCGCAGACGTAAGTTAAAAGCTTTATCGTAAATTGCTAATGTGACTTCGAGATTTAAATAGAAACTGCGCATATCCATATTAACGGTGCCGATAAAGGACACATCTTCATCGATAAGAATGGCTTTTGTGTGGAGCAAGCCGCTCTGATAGCGCGTTATAATAACACCAGCTTCCAGTAATTCATCATAGACCGCTTCGCTGGCATGGCGTGCCATGATCGAGTCTATGCGTTTCGGAAGCACGAGCATCACGTTAATGCCGCGCCGTGCTGCATTGGTGAGCGCCAAAACTAAGGCTTCATCAGGCACAAAATAAGGCGTCACCACTGTGATGGATTTGCGGGCTCCAAACAGTGCGGCCACAACAACTTCGTAAATTGGACTGGTGCGCATCTCAGGTCCGGACGGTATAAGCTGCAACACAGCGTCCCGCTCAAACTCTTTTGACGGCGTTTCGCTGGGAAATTTTTGCAGGGTCTCTTGAGAGTAATCTCCGCCCACCTTATCGAATATAAAATCAGTATTAAAAACAACGGCCAGAGACGAGACAATATGGCCTTCAAGCCGCGCCATAATGTCAACCCACTGCCCGACATCTGCCTCTTTTTTAAACTCGACGGGATCAACTAAATTACTGCTCCCAATATAACCAATTGAGAGATCAATAATGACGAGTTTACGGTGGTTTCTTAAATCTGTCCGCTTGGATAAGGATTTAATAATGCCCACTTCCAAAGAGCGCACCACCTCTACGCCAGCCTCCTCCAAACGCTTTCGCCACTGGCTTTTGAGAAAGATACGGCTGCCAACATCATCTGCGAGAAAGCGGCATTGCACGCCACGCTTTGCTGCGCGCTCCAAAGCTTCCAAAACCTGAACAACGCGGCCTTTGGCTTCGACGATGTAAAACTCAAGAAAGCAGCTCTGCTGCGCCTTATCAATGTCCGCTATAAGAGAGGTAAAGACATGCCCCGCCTCATCAAAGAGACGTATTTTATTTCCCATAGTGGGATGAAATCCTGTCTCATGAGCAACGACTCTAGAGAGGTCCTCGAAAAACGGAGAGACGGTCATCTGGCCATGTGTAATATCACAGGCCGAGATGTCGTAAGCATTTTGATAGTAATTACGGATACGTTCGCCGAGCTTTAAACGCTTCCGGCCAAGGCGATGGTCGCCAAATAAGAAGTAAAAAACAATGCCGCCAATTGGGAGGGCTGCGATAATAATAAGCCATGCGAGAGTCGTATTTACGGCCAACCGCCGATATAAAATTCTAAAACCTAAAAACAACACCGCCAAAACGTGAAGCAGAACTGTAAAAGGTATGCTGGTCATTTATTTTCCCTCACAGAGTTAAACGTGTATGGGAACAAATCGTTCCCCTCTCCGTTGGACATGTAATGCCGTTAAAAATACTCAGCTACAATATCCAAGCCGCGATTGGGACAAAGGCATATCGCCAATATGTAACGCGGATTAACAGACAGGTTTTCAATTCAAAAGTGAAAACAAAGACGCTGACTGACATTGCCAAATTCATATCTGATTACGATATCGCCTGTCTTCAAGAAGTTGATTTAGGCGGGCGTAGATCAGGTTTTAAATGTCAGGTCGATTACCTTTTAGGACTGTCTGATTTTACGCATATGTCGATGCAGGAAAACCGTATCATTGGAAATATTTCGCGGCACGGAAATGCCATTTTATCAAAGCATCCCCAGTCCAATATTCGCGACCTCAAACTACCTGGAAAACGCATGGGCCGCGGCGCGGTGATTTCCAGAATAGACGCGCCAAAACCTGTCTACGTTTTAAACGTTCACCTTAGCTTGGGCGAAGCAGACCAGATGACACAGATAGAGTATCTTGCTAGAGAGGTGCCGTCCGATGTGCCGTTAATTATCGCAGGTGACTTTAATTGTACCGCAACATCGAGACCTATAACCGCCTTGGCAGCGGCTTTAGGCATGACATCGCTTATGACGCCCAAAGATAAAACCTATCCCAGTTGGAAACCGCGCAAAGATTTCGATCATATGCTAGTTTCGTCTCACTTTATGGCACATGATACAGGTGCCGTAGATGTGCGCCATTCAGACCATAGACCCATTAAAGCGTCTTTGAATTACTAAGGTGTTGGACCTATCAACCAATCATATATTCACTGTGTAAACATGCCACGCCCACGCGATTTTACTTGAAATAATCATTGTAATTGAGTTATATGTTCTATCTTTGTTCTAGATGATAAACCTATGGCGACTACACTCATTGATAAGCTTGCAATCCTGTCCGATGCCGCGAAATATGATGCGTCCTGCGCCTCATCCGGTACGACAAACCGTAACTCACTTGGCACCTCAGGGTTAGGTTCAACCGAGGGCATGGGCATCTGTCATGCTTATGCACCTGATGGGCGCTGCATCTCGTTATTGAAAGTTCTGCTGACCAATTTTTGTATTTTTGATTGCCGCTTTTGCATTAACCGCTCCAGTTCCAATGTGAAGCGCGCAAGGTTCACGCCTCAAGAGCTTATCGAACTTACGCTCGATTTTTATAAACGAAATTATATTGAAGGGCTGTTTTTATCCTCGGGAATTATTCGCTCGCCTGATTACACCATGGAGCAAATGGTCGAGGTCGCGCGATCCTTAAGAGAGGACCACGGCTTTCGCGGTTACATCCATTTGAAAACCATTGCCGAAGCTGATCCCCTTCTGATTGAGCAAGCGGGACTTTATGCAGACCGCCTCTCTGTCAATATTGAGCTGCCTACAGAAACGGGGCTGGCAAATTTCGCGCCGGAAAAAAGTGGGCGCACCATTCGCAAAACCATGGCGGATGTTAAATATAGAATTGACGCGAGAAAGGACGCTGACAAATCTAAAACGGCAAAACCTTCAAACAACGCGCCTCGTTTTGCGCCCGCAGGTCAATCAACACAAATGATTGTCGGGGCAGATAAATCCACGGATGCGGATATTATCAAGACCTCTGAAACGCTGTATTCAGGCTATAAAATGCGCCGCGTTTATTATTCGGCGTTCAGTCCTATTCCCGATGCCTCTGCTGATTTGCCCCTTATCGCTCCGCCGCTCATGCGCGAGCACCGTCTTTATCAAGCCGACTGGCTCTTTCGCTTTTACGGCTTTGAAACAAGCGAGATTATGTCTTCTGCTACAGACGGTATGCTGGATTTGGAGATTGATCCTAAATTGGCTTGGGCACTCAAGCATCGCGAATGGTTTCCCGTTGATATTAATACAGCCCGCAAGGAAGTTTTAATGCGCGTGCCGGGTTTGGGCGCTATCGGCGTCAAGCGCATCTTATCAGCGCGGCGACAAACACGGCTAAGATTAGACGATCTGGCAAAGCTGACACAGTCCCTGAAAAAAGTCCTGCCATTTGTAGAAACAGTAGATTGGACGCCAGGACATTTGACGGATGAAGAAAATCTGCGCGCACGCTTTACCCCGCCTCCAGTTCAACTTGAATTATTATGATATCCGTCACGCTCAAAGACCAAGCTGATTTCGGCGCATGGAAGGTCGCGGCGCGTAAGCTACTTTTAAACAAGATTGCACCTGAAAACGTCAATTGGGCCGCGCCCGGCGGTATGCAATCGCTCTTTGAGATGAGCGCCCAATCGATAGATACCTTGCGTGACATTACCCTGACGAACGCCCTCACCGTCTCGTCAAGCTTCGTCAGCATAGCAGAACGGGTTATCTGTCACCGTGACCCAGAGCGCTTTGCGAGGCTATATCGCATATTATGGCGGCTGCAGACTGACCGACAGCTACTAAAGCAAACGACGGACAATGATATTATCTGGATGACGGATTGCGATAAGGCCATCCGCCGTGACCGCCATAAGATGCATGCCTTTGTGCGGTTTAGAAAAGTCGGTGAAGGCCGCTATAAGCGCGAACAATTCGCCGCGTGGTTTGAACCCACCCATTTCATCACACGGCTGGCCACACCATTCTTCATGCGCCGCTTTCCCAATATGGATTGGATAATCGTTACGCCTGACTGCACAGCGATTTGGAATGGTCAAGATCTTACGTTTGCGCCAGGAGGGACAAAAGCCGATGTTCCGGCGGACGACTCCATGGAGAAGCATTGGAAGGTCTATTTTCAATCTATCTTCAACCCTGCACGCCTGAAAGTCGGCGCGATGATGTCAGAGATGCCGAAAAAATACTGGCACAATATGCCTGAAGCGGCGGACATTCCAAAAATGATTGAGACAGCGCAAGCGCGTGAACGAAAAATGCGAGCCGCCGCGCCCGCCATGCCTCACCCTTTAGCGGCCATATTAAAGTCTCGCACCGCCAGCCTTGAAAACGCAGCTGACATAGACTCGCTCTCACAGGCCCGAAACGCTATTCAGACATGCCAGATGTGCCCGCTTCATTGTAACGCCTCGCAAGCCGTGTTTGGCGAAGGTCCCGCACATGCAAATTTGATGATTGTCGGAGAACAGCCAGGCGATGAGGAGGATATAGCAGGCCGCCCCTTTATCGGCCCTGCCGGAAAGATTTTAGACGAGGCTCTTACCGCCGAGAATATAGACCGTAGCTCGGTTTATGTGACCAACGCCATCAAACATTTTAAATTCAAGCTGAGAGGAAAGCGCCGCATTCACGAGCGTCCAAATGCGAGTGAGATTGACCATTGCCGTTGGTGGCTGAAAACTGAAATCAATTTCGTAAAACCAAAAGTCATTGTGGCTTTAGGAACCAGTGCCGCAAAAGCCATAACGGGTAAAACAATAAAGATATCAGACTGTAGAGGCGATATTATAGACTTGTCAAAAGGCCGAAAGTTAATCGTCACCTACCACCCCGCATTCATACTGCGTTCGCCCTCGCCTGAACAGCAAGATATGGCTTTTAAGGCTTTAAATTTAGATTTGGCGAGAGCTCAAAGATTGAGCACCTCAGAAGAGCTTAGCCAAACGTAACAAGAGCAACGACAGCCACGAGCACCGCTAATATGACAATTGATGAAATCAGTTTGTGCTTACTCTTCTTTTGAGTCGCCATATTATCCGTACGAGCTTGAATATTACTAGGCATTGCTTTTCCCTTTTTTGAAACGTGTTCATATATTAAACGATTTAACTTCCTAAACGTTCCCTGCGGCATTAGTATTTTTAAATGGCCGATTTCATTTTAAACAATCAAATTGCGTTTTATTACAGCTTAATCGGCTTGGCGTTTCTAGGGCTGACCTTTGAACCCGCCTTACGCAAAAAGATTTTTTACAATATCCCTGCCCTCTATATTCTGGTTGGCGTGGCTGCCTCCGCGATAGGGCTTCCAGTTATCGACCCTCTCAATTCAGATATAGAGCTTAAAATCATTGAGCATATGTCAGAGCTTATTGTAATTGTGTCGCTTACTGGCGCGGGTCTTTCCATTGATTTGAAAGCGGGATGGTCACGATGGCAGCCTACATGGCGTCTGCTGATGGTGGCTATGCCTTTGACTATTCTAGCCATTACATTTTTGGGCGTTCAATTTGGCGGCCTGACACTGGCAGCCTCTATTTTGTTAGGCGCCGCAATTTCTCCGACTGACCCTGTATTGGCGCGTTCATTTTCTGTGGGGTCCCCCAATAGCAATCAGCGCGGTACGGAAACAACACTAACTTCCGAGGCAGGACTGAATGACGGCCTCGCCTTTCCCTTTATCTGGCTCGCCATCGGGCTGGCCGCCTCGGGCGCAGATTTTTCCCTCGCAGGCTGGGCCTCATGGGAGTTGACATATAAATTATTAGCAGGTTTGGCGATGGGGTATATCGTAGGCCTCGGCATAACAAAAATTCTATTCAGCCGCGTGGGCGTCAAGCAAAACGGCCATGCTAATGTCGCTCTATTTGTTTTAGCGGGCACGTTTTTAGCTTACGGTCTGGCCGAATTTCTTCACGGATATGGCTTCCTCTCTGTTTTTATCGCAGCCCGCGTGGCGCGGTCACGCACGATGGACACAGAAGCTGAGGCTTACGAAAATGAAGCCCATAAATCCGCCGACCAATTAGAATCAATCCTGCTTGCCGTCATATTGCTCTGGTTCGGAACCTTTATCGGCGGCACAGTTTGGCATTTTTGGACATGGCAAGACGCCTTATTTGCGGCGGTTATCATCGGCCTATTAAGGCCTGTCTTCGGACTTTTATCCCTGCTGGGTCACAAAATGGATAAGCTGGATAAATTGAAAATTGCATTTTTCGGCATACGCGGTATGGGCACCATTTTCTACGTCGCCTTTGCCCTGTCACACGCCGACTTTGAAAACCCTGAGCGCGTTTGGAGCATCGTCTCGCTGACAATTCTCATCTCGGCGCTGCTGCACGGAAGCTTAGCCAGACACTGGATGGCCGATAATAAATAATGCCTTAAGACTGTTACCAGCGAAATTTTATAATCGCAGGCATAGTCCGATTCTACAGTTTAATAATGGCGGGCTAACCTATCAAAATAAGTTGGGTTGGGGCAGAGTCTTGGGCGTATTTCAACCTAAAAAGACGAAACTCAAGTTTTAGGCCCCGCAAAAAACCAGATAATTAAGCCGATTACGGGTAAGAGTAAAACCAGAGCCGTCCATAGGAGTTTTAGTTCTGTGGAGACGCCCGACTTGAAAATATTCAATATCGCCCAAATGGCGACCAAAAAATACAATAGGGTTAAAATTCCTTCGAACATGTTGTTCTCCGATGTGTTTGCGGCGCTTAAGACAGCGCTTCAACCATACAACCTTTGGAGACTTGTTTCGTTCCCGTTATTGCGGGGGAGGACAGAGAATAAAAGCGCCTTTCGGTTCGAACTTTATACTAAGCGGAAGGGTTAGCTCGACATGTTCACCGTCCAGTAGAATATCGACAGATGAGCTGCCATGGACAGATATGTCTTGCGCAAAATCAGAGGAGACGGCTTGGTTTTCCCGCCAATGGTCCATAATTGCTGTCAGCCCAAGCGCTGATAATTCTCCGTATGACTCGATATTGACGGCGGCGACTTCGAACTTATCGGGCTCAGTGCTAAAATCATTCATACCCGGGCAGGTGAGCTGCAACAGATTAGCCTCTTGTCTCTCACCTTCATCGCCAAGCGAATAGATTAGTGAGTCCGACACATCTGTTTCATTGACCGTTGCAATCATATTTTTGGTGGCTTCTATCAACTGACCGTCTCTGAATAATTCCCGCGAGTGGCTCATTCGCACGATGGTGCCAAGCATGGCTGCGACCAGGAACTTATGCTCATTAATGAGACCGCACGGCACCCATCGAGGCTTATCTTGCTTTAGCGCGATGTCCAAAACACCTCTCCACTCTACGGAGCTATATAAAGATTTAGGCAGCAAATTCATGGTGCCGCCAGGCAGCGTGATAATCGGCACTTTGACGTCACCCGCCAAAGACGCGGCGCAGAGTGATGTCCCGTCCCCTCCATAGCTGACGATAAGGTCTGCGCCCTGCCCTATCACGGTCTCAAAAGTCTCAACGAGTTTATCAGGCGTGATGAAATAGCTTTTGACGTGAGCGCAACCTTTATCCTTGAAGATAGCGCAAATCTCTTCGCTAATATCTGACGTACTGCCCGAAGCGGCATTGATGATAATGGCAATATTTGAAAAAGTCAGCATGGAGCTTACGCGTCTAGAGCATCCCTACGCTTTGTCCAAGATTTAGCGCGAACATAATTGTCGTCAATCCAATCAATGGCTGTCACGGAAAGATGCGTATCGTCAATTTCAATATGATTAAAGCTGGCAGGCTTGCCCCTCATGCGTGTGGAGAGTGTTCCCGATCCTATTGAGAGGAGCGATGTACGTCCTGGGTCACGCTCAATGAGGAAGGGCGCGTGAACATGTCCGCTTAAAACAGCATCAATATTGGCATCGCTTAGCATCTTCACAGCCGCCTCACCATTTTTCGTCGTGACTTGCAAGGGAGATACATCGGGATAAATAAGCGGATGATGCACAGCAATCATCTTTAGGGTTTCAGGAGGGTTGTTTTTAAGGCTCTGAATTTTTTGATTCAGCTGTTCTAAATCGACAACACCTAAAGACCAGTCAAATTTAGCCTGAATGCCGCGCGCCGTATTATAGGCCTGAATAGCGATATTTTTATCTGTATATTCTGTCAGGGATAAAGGCTTGATATATTTATCATAGCGGCCAAAGGGATTGAATATTCGCTGAATGATACCGAATACGGGCGTGTCGTGATTGCCGGGCGTGATAAGTTTGGGGCTGTCAAAACCGCTAATCCAATCTCTCGCGGCTTCAAACTCTTCGACTTTTCCGTCTTGGGTAATGTCTCCACAGATTAAAACGAGATCGGGAGATAATGAATTTGCATATATCCTTGCGGCGGCCAGAGCGTCTTTGTCTTCGGTACCGAAATGGATATCAGAAAGTTGCAATATTGAGGTCAATATGAATTCACGATTGCGTTGTCGCGAAGACGGCGTAGACAATGAGTAAGAGGATGACAGCGCTCGCGACAGAGATGCCTAACACTTGCGGCATGAAGCGGGTCTTCCGACCTGCACGCGCTTCATTAGGCGTCAAGATTTCGGGTGTTTCTTCGGACGGTGTCGGCATATTAATCTCCAAAATACTGATTTGCGATGACCATACCGAGGGTGACGGCGGCAGCAGTCGCAGGAACAGGGTGATCATTTATTTGTTTTAGAATAGACCCTATAACAGGATCGTCTTTCATGTTTTGCGGAATTTTGCTGGCCAGAGGATCTTTCTCAATTCCGTCCTCAAGTTTCGAAACTCTTGCTTTAATCTTGAGCTTACGGCTGACTTGCAGATAGATAGCCGCCACTAAGGCCAAGAGACCTATTGAGAGAAAGGCAATGTCCGCACCATATTCTCTGGAGACATAAATAAACAAGGCTATCGATAAAAATAGGATGCTTAGAAAAATGAGTCCCCAACTCGCCAAAACGCCTGCCAGAGCTCTGACAGGTCGCTTTGTGGGCCCCTTCAAAATGAAGGGGGCCAGAACGGTGAGTGTTCGCAATATTCGCATTTAGATTAACGTCGCGTAATCGCGCCAAGAAGCAAGCCAACGCCTACAGCAATGGCAACTGACGTGAGCGGGTTTTCTTTAATAGATGTTTCCGCGCGTGTTGAGAGCTCGTCATATTTCGCAATGGCAGCTTCTGTCTTTTCAGACGCAATAGCTTTAGCTGTTTCAGTTTTTTCGCCGACAACAGTTTTTGTTTGAATTTTTACTGCGTCCGCTAACAGCGCAACGTCTTGACGTAGAGCTTCAAGCTGTGTGGTTACGTCCGGCTTGATAGCAACAACATTTTTCTTACGGGGGGCCTTAGTAGCCATGTGATAATCTCCTAGATATAGAGCGCTTTCATTAGCGCATCCTTGCCAACATAACGTGCGCGGCGCCGGATAGGTTCCATAAAAAAGCACATTATATATAACCCGGTTTTTTTCGAAGGGTTATTAATTTTTGCCGTTTTCGCGGAACCATTTAACGAGCACCGTGTTGTTTAGGTGTAAGTCAGGCACGAGCGGTTTGGCGCTACCGCTGAAGCCTCAGCCGTAGAATTTTTAAATTGTAGGAGATACAAATGTTGAATTGGAGTATTACGTTTTTAATCATTGCCATCGTTGCAGCCGTACTAGGCTTTGGCGGAATTGCAGGCAGTGCAGCAGGTATTGCTAAATTATTATTTGGTGTATTCTTAGTGTTGTTCCTTATCTCGGCTATTTCAAGAGCCGTTCAAGGTAGACGCATCTAAGACTAAACCAAGTTTATTTGAAGCCGGCGCTTACTACGTGAGTGCCGGTTTTTTTATGCTCAATTGAAATTATAGAGTTTTAGGGAATGTCAGTGATGTGAGATATCCCTCATCAACTAACTCTGAACTATACTTACCAGAGAGTTGCCGCGCAAAGCCTTGCATGAGCCGCGTTCCCGTACCGGATTTTTCAACATCCTCAGACGTGGCTTCGCCGTCATTAAACACCGTGACATGAGTCTCCTCGCCCACGTCTTTGACAGTTACAGAAATATTCCCTCCCTTTTTTATCCCGTGTTTGACGGCATTCGTCATGGCCTCAACAATAAACATCGCAATTGTCGTCGCACGGTCGGCATCGCGGGGACGACTATCGATTTCCATCTGTACCTTAATTTTCTTTCTATCGAGAAGATAAGCGCGGCTGACTTGCTTTACCAGCTGCGTGAGAAACGGGCGCATGGGAACATTTGTAATGTCATCACTCTCATAAAGCGCCTTATGCACCAAAGCGATGGCATTAATCCGATTGCGGGTTTCCGTAAGCGCATCAACAAAAACGGGATCTTTCAGTTGGCGCTTTTGCATATTTAGAAGCGAGATAATGATTTGTAGATTATTTTTTACGCGGTGATGAATTTCGCGCAGAAGAATTTCTTTTTCGCCCAACGCCTCGCGCAGCACGGTATCTCTCATGCTGATAGTCTCTGCCATGATGTCGAGTGTATCCGCCAATTCCTGAATTTGCACCGGGGCATCATCTAGCTGTCCGATACGCTGCTCGTAACTTCCGTGAGCAAAGCCCAGCGCCACATCCCGCATAGGCCTTATATGTGAAATAAGCAGCTTATTCGTCGCCAACCAAATCGCAAGGAAACCAAAACTCCATGCTAGAAGAGGCACAATCAAAGACTTGAGTGAGCTGCCGATAAATCCTGAAAAGATAGTCTTGGCGGGAGTTGTAACAGCAATAAAAATTTCAGGCTCTTGAGTTGGTAAAATTAAAAAGTCCTGCATATCTCCAGATGCGATCTCGACTTTTTTCTCGATAGGTTCGTTTGTTTCTGAAGCGGCTTCTAGCCAATCTTCATCGATATAACTTGCAATGGCGGATTGACCGATCAGGTTTTCTGCGCGCCTGTTAACCACGGCCGTCTGCACACCTTCTCTGAGGAGGTTTTCATCCCGCAAAGAAGCGAGCGAAAAAGAGTCAGAGGCTAATGTAAAAATATTGTCGAGGCCGCCATCATGATAAGCCGCATAGGCAATGACAAAAAGAACCTTGGTATCTTGTCCGTTGCGTTGTGTTTGACGCGTGTAAATGACAAAAGGTTCGTCTTCAGAGAATAAGGACACGTCCCGGCCATAATCCCTGTCCACACGAGGATAGGCTGAGCACATATAGTCACCCGTTGGTGAAAACATCGAAAGCTGCTCATAACGCGAAAACTCATCGACAACTTTTTTTAGGTCTTGTTCGCAATTTCGTTTCTCAGAGCGCGATCCAACCGTGCGGAGTAGGCCTTTCGCGATATCGACCCTGTCGATAACTTCAGATACAACAGCTCTGGAGGATTTAAGAAGGGCGTTTCTATTGACAAGTTCTTGGTTTTTATAGTCATCAACACTATGCCAGACAGAAAAAATTAGCAGTGGCAATAATGCCAGTGCTAATATAAGTCCAAATCTGACGCGTAGGTCGTGCATCTTAGACCAATTCCTTAGTCTAAGATTTATTTACTGGCAATAAATGAGGCTTCTTGGAGAATGGCATCCATGGCATCGATTGCGCCGATACCATCATCAGAATTGTCAAAGTCTCCAACATCCATAATCGAGAGCAGGTCTTTTCTGGCACGGCTGACACGGCTTTTGATGGTGCCTGTGGCAACGCCGCAAATTTCTGCCGCTTCGTCATAAGACAGACCTGAGGCCCCTACTAAAATGAGAGCTTCGCGTTGATCTTCGGACAATTTGTCTAATGCGCGGCGTAACTCGTTAAGGCGCACAGAATCATCAGGATTGGCGACTGACACTATAGTTTGTTCTGCCACTTCAGGCTCAAGCGAGCTGACTCTCCAAGACCGGCGTTTGACGGAATAAAAGTGATTGCGCAGAATCGTAAATGTCCACGCTTTCATGTTGGATCCCGGCTTATACCGCTCGCGCGCTTTCCACGCTTTCAGCATGGCTTCCTGCGCAACATCATCAGCTAAGGCGGCGTTACCGCAAAGCGAGCGCGAAAACGCCCGTAAATGAGGGATAAGAGACGTGAGTTCAGCTTTAAATTCTTCTTCGCTGAAAACAGGCTCTACTTCTTGTTCTGCAGTGTCTGCAGGTGTGGTAACAGTCATTATATGGCTTCCTGGTGTGTATAAACAATCACTTCCTGCTATCCGCTTGTGCTAGCAGGCTCAGAAACTCGTCGGGGACGGGCTCGTTCACAACATCATCATAGAGGCGTTTCAGTGAAGATCCAATTTTGTCTTTAAGCGGATCTTTGGCGAAATCAACTTCTCCACCAGAGTGACCTTCGCGGTTGAGGTTTTCTGCCTCATCTGCGTTTTCTTTAGACTTATTCATTTTTCAACTTCCATTCTGCCCTGATAATATACATAATAATTATTTAAGATTTCGTTCCCTTAACTGACATGTTATGAGATGAAAATAATGTTTTTATATATAGCGCGAGTGTTTATAGACACACTTTACGTAGTACCAAAACGTATCAATATCAAATGGGTTCCCATTTTTTTACATTAGAAGAGACAAAAGAGAGAAATATGAGCTTAGTAGAAACTTACGGTCCTTATTTGCCGTATCTGAGACGCTTTTCAAGAGCCCTTACGGGGACACAAACAACGGGCGATAACTATGTCCGTGTGGCCCTAGAGGCGCTGGCCGCAGGTGAAGCTGACATAAAAGATGATCTAAGCCCCAAAATTGCACTTTACCGTATGTTTTTAGGTATTTGGTCAACGTCTGGCGGCATGCTTGAAGAAAATGCAGACGATGTGCCTACTCAAGAGCGGATTCGCCGCCTACCCCCACGCTCACGCCAAGCTTTCCTGCTTCAAGCTATGGAGGGCATGTCAGTTCCTGAAATTGCAAGTATTATGAATATTTCAGACGAAGAGGCTGTTACTCTTGTCGCCGAGGCTGAAAAAGAAATCGAAAGCGAATTGCGCACAAATGTGCTTATCATCGAAGATGAGCCTATTATTGCCGCCGATATTGAAGGCTTAGTCTGTGAGCTTGGACATAAGGTAGACAATATCGCCGCCACCCAAACCGAAGCCGTAAAAGCGGCCATGAGCACGAAACCTGGTCTTATATTGGCCGATGTGCAACTGGCTGATGGAAGCTCCGGTATTGATGCAGTCAGCGATATTTTAGAGCAATATGATGTGCCCGTTATCTTTATTACAGCCTTCCCGGAGCGCTTACTGACCGGAGAAAAGCTTGAACCCGCTTATCTTATCTCCAAGCCGTTCGAGCCAGAAAATGTCAAAGCCGCGATTAGCCAAGCGCTGTTTTTTCATAGCGAAGGTTAAAGATACAGCCGTGATTAGGCCTGCGCCGTGACAGCCACACAGCTATCCACGTCAGAGCGCCGCCTTCTTCTGTCATGCCGGCGCGTGGCAGAAGAAAATCGTATCTTTTATGAAACGGTCTATAAGACCATGCGCGATGATCAGGACAAGGCTATTTTGGGCCAAGCTATGGCCGGTAAAAAAGCCTTTATTGATGCCATTGAAACAATTGACCATGCTTTGGAGATAGATAGCCATGTCATATGCAATAACAAATTATCCAGACCACAAGAGGGTTTCCCGCCTGTAAGTGAAGACCCCAATCACAGAGAGAATAAGAGTTTTTGGCCGATGATTGCAGCGCATGAAGACAGGTTTAATGAGGCCTTAGATATGGCCTTAAGCGATATTGAAGACCAGACGACGCGCGATGTACTCGAGCATCACAAACATGCCGGAAAGATTGCCCGCGCAGCGATATCAGAAGCCGAAGTCAGGCCCGTAAAGACCCTTTAGCTCGCCAATCTTAATTTTTCCATGTGCAGATAACGATTATCAAAATCGCTGAGTTTCGCGAGTTCCTCGCGGCGCAGGATTTCGATCCCTTCGGGCCCGGTGGCGATAAATCCTTTAGACCGCAATTTTGAGAATGTCCGCGAGATGTGGACAACAGACAAGCCTAATGCATCTGCAAGAAGCGCTTGCGGGACAGGGAGAGACACAAAATTCGTCTCCTCACCCATTGAGAACGCCAAACGCCTGTTAAGCTCAAGTATCATATGGCCTACACGCTCTGACGCTGATCGGCGGCCTACGCGAATAATCTGTTCTCTTAAGATGGCTTGTTCTTGGATGGCCACCCACCAAAAAGCCATTGCCAGTTTCGGCGATTTGCTAATGGCTGCGACAAAACTATGTGTCTCGATGCGTCTAAGCTCGACTTCTGTAGCAGCGACAACGCTATGGTCTGACTTCGCGGCTGTTAGTGACATCAGATCAAAGCAATCTCCGGGCAGCATGAAATTGAGAATTTGTCGGCGGCCGTCATCTAAAATGCGGTAACGCATGGCCCAGCCTTTTTCGATCACAAAGACAGAGTCTGATACCTCTCCGATTGTCACGATGTCTTCGCCAGGGCGGCGTATTTCTATTTTATGGGGAAGCTCCCTTAGAAGCTTCATATCGAGCCAGTTTACATCCACATAATTTGACATGCGGTTTTCAAGAGCTTTCACTTAAGACCTCGTCTCTTCATTTGTGCTAGAAAAGCTCACAAATGACGTTCCGCCATTAAGATAGGATGTATCAACTTCAATTTCGACCACCTTTTGATCAATATCATAAGGCGTGTCATAGGCTTTTACGAAAGCCATCAACTCCTCGGACTGTTCTTTAAGCATAGCGCGGGTTTCGTTAGATGCATTTTCGGGAATGCGCGTGATAATCGTCGCGGCATCATAATCACAAGGTGCAGCTGTTTTGATCGATTCGCCCAGATATTCTGCTGAATGGCTCGTCAGATAAGTATCGTGAAAATATAGCGTAATATTGGTGTCTTGGCACTGCTCAAAGTTCTCAAGCTTCGTCTCAACAAAATCTTGGTAACTTGGCGTGTTCGCTTCAATGATTGGAGCATCATCGCTTTTGAAAGCTTGAAGGTATATAAACGGCACCATGAGTGTTGAGCAGAATAATAATTTTAACACTTAGGGTCTCCAAAAATTGTCAATTACACAGTGGTAACGGCGTCATGAGACGTTTGGTTCCCGATAAGTCCAAAATATTAACTATAAATACGGCTTTTCAGGGGTTTGGGGTCATAAGCACGAACAAACTATCTCATGGCCCTAAGCATTAGAGTGCGCTAAGAGCTAATTTATGAATGCGCGATTGATAAAGATTTGGCAGGACCTGCTCAGCAGTTATTACTTTATACCCGCACTTATGGCTCTAGGAGCCTTTGTTTTGGCGTTTATCACGTGCCATTTGGATAGAAATATATCCACCACAACGATTAAAAATTTAGGCCTATTTTATTCAAATAGCCCGGACAGCGCACACGCAATTTTAGCAACGATTGCCGGGTCCATGATTACCGTAGCCGGCGTCACCTTTTCCATGACAATGGTTGCTGTGACAAGTGCTTCTGCACAATTTGGGCCCCGTCTTATTGGCAACTTCATGCGGGACAAGGCCAACCAATTTACACTAGGGACTTATACAGCAACATTTGTTTATTGCTTGCTGATCATGAGAATAGCTCGGGTGGGAAATTCGGAAACCGCTCAAAACGGGGTTACAGAAATCGTACCCAATATATCATTATTGGTCGCTTTGGGCATGACCCTGACCAGCGTCGGCGTATTGATATACTTTATCCATCACATTCCTGAAACGCTGAACGTGGGCAATATCACAGCCCGTGTGGGTCGTAAGATGCGCAGCGAGATTGACTCCCTTTTCCCCAGGTCAATTGGCAAAGCTAATGAAGACACGGCGAACTATGAAGAACGCTATCTTCTGAGTGAGGCAGACGGTGTGAGTGCAAATTATGAAGGCTACATCCAAACGTTACACAACACAGCTTTAATTAAAATTGCTCAGTCACATAATTTGATTATTCGCGTGCAATTCCGTCCTGGGGACTTCTGTATCAAAGGCAATATCCTGGCACATTTTTGGCATTTGAACGCCAGTCCTAGCGTAGATGAAGATACGGATATTGTGGCAGAGATCAGGGCCTGTTTTGCGATGGGGCATGAACGCACGGTCCATCAAAACATTTTGTTTTTAGCCGATGAATTAGTAGAGATTTTAGCCCGCGCGCTCTCGCCCGGTGTGAATGATCCTTTTACTGCAATCAATTGTATGAACTGGTTTCATTCATCCCTCAAAGCCTATTCCGTCGCGGACACCCCCTCACCTTACAGATATGATGAGGCCGGTGATATGCGCGTCATTGCCTATCCTGTATCTTTTGATCGCTTTCTCTCTGTCATATGCGATCAGTCCAGAACTTATGTCGCCTCAGACCGGAATACAGCTCTTCACATGATGTCTATCTTGACAGAGTTAGCCGCCGGATGTGAACATCCGGAGCGAAAAATGGCCTTTAAGCATCAACTTGAATTGCTCTATGCGGCGGCACAATCGCAACTAGCCGGCGCGATAGACTTAGAAGACGCAAAAGCGCATTATCAGCAAGCGCTCAAAATTATTGCAGACCCCTCTCTCTTTGACCGAGAAAAGAATGCGCAGCGCTGGATAGGCGGACGGGCCTAGCTGTAATTTTCGTCTATGCCTGTAAAAAAGTGAAAGACAGCGCTTGTTTTTGCTGTATAGCGTTTGCAACAAACGGGGAAGGTTTTGTTCTAAATGTGGTCTGGACATGAGTGAAGAAAAGCGACTTGCCGCTCTAGATGCGACAAAATTATTAGATAGCGAAATTGATGAACGTTTTGAGCGGATCACCCGCTTGGCGGCCAACGCGCTTGGCTCGGACATGGCGCTTATCTCTCTTTTGGACGGCAGCCGCCAATGGTTCAAATCCAAAGTCGGTCTTCAAGCAAAAGAGACTCCGCGCGAACAAGCCTTTTGTAGCCACGCTATTCAGAACCCTGACGATGTCATGGTTGTTTTGGATGCAAGCGCAGATAGCCGCTTTGCGGGTAATCCACTTGTCACTGGAGACCCTAACATTAGCTTCTATGCGGGTGTGCCGCTTGTAACAAAAGAGGGATATGCATTAGGGACCTTATGTGTCTTGGATAGAACCTCCCGCGACGGTTTTTCAAAGCAAGATATTCAGGTTTTAAGAGATCTTGGTGCCAGCGTCATGACCGAGATTGAGCTGGAAAATCAAGAAGTCATCAATTCAGATCTGACGATTATAAACACAGAATTGCAGCACCGGATGGGGAATATGTATGCCCATATTTCCGCGCTCATAACAATGATTGCTCGCACGGATATGGACAAAGATCAGCTGGTGCGTCGCATTCGCCAGAAAATAAAAAACCTGTCTCAAACGCAAGCCTTACTGGCGGCAAAACATTATAAAAGTGTTTCCTTAAAAGAGCTTGTTGCTTCAGCGCTGTCCCCCTTCGGAAGTGAAGTCGCGGCTGGGCGTATCAATATTCAAAAGTTTGACGATTTTGAAGTCTCGCCTAGAGGGGCCTTTATAATGACGTTAATGCTTAATGAGCTTGGAACCAATGCTATCAAACACGGCGCCTTGAGCCGTCCGGGCGGCCAGATTGACGTGACATGGACAAATGGCGATGAGGTCTTGTTTAATTGGCGCGAATATGGCGTTGAAGGCAATGATGTGACCGAGTCCAGAGAAGGCTTCGGGACTCAAATTTTAAGCAAAATCGTTCCCATGGATTTACAAGGGACTGCAAATTACAATTTGACCGCTCACGGGCTGTTATATTCAGTCACAGCCAAACCTGAACGGCTGCGTTTCATTGCCACTGATTCTATCAGTGACACTTAACCCAGGTTAATGTGAACGCCACTCTTAACTGCAATGCTTAAAGTCGCTTCACGATTAGTGTTGCATCCCGGCATGTTCATGTGAAATCGGCCTTCCCTGCCTCCGCGTGAATATGCCGGGAACCTTCAGGGTAGACAAAATGACCTCTACTGCTCTCTGATATATCGCGCATTTGTATCCCGCTCCGTATTTGCTACACAGCATGTGACTGCATGACATATAATGCGTATGACGGAGGGAGTTAAATGACATCAAAGCTAAGCAGACGTGTCGTATTAGGCGGTTTGGCGGCCCTGCCCGCTTGCCGCGCTTCGACATCAAAACTGGATGCGCAGATTATTGTTCTAGGCGCGGGTCTAGCTGGATTACACACCGCCCGCCTTTTATCTGCCGAGGGCAAAGATGTTCTGGTGCTGGAAGGGTCTTCGCGCATTGGCGGTCGAGTCCATACTCTGGACCACGGAGAGTTGGGCTTCACTGAAGGCGGCGGCGCAAAAATTGATCCCGGCGCTAAGCGGCTGATTGAGGCGGCGCGTCAGCTTGATGTGACGCTCATCGCCGATGACCCTACGCCACGCAGCACAGCTTATTACTACCGCGGAAATAACTTCACGACTGAAAGCTGGAGGGCTTTAAAAGACCCACCTTTCCCGCCGCCCTTTAAAAAGAGCCTGCCGTCTGAACCCTTACGCGCGCTCGCGGCGAAAACCAATCCGCTTAAAACGGCGCAGGATTGGATGAACCCAAAATACACTCCATTTGATATCTCCGCTCAGGACTTTCTCTCCGAAGCTGGGTTTAATGGTGACGCCCAAAAACTTATAGACCAGACATTAAAGGGTAACAGCCTTCGCAGCTATTCGATGATGAACCTCTATCGAAGACTTTACCTTGACGAGGCGTCGCGCGGAGGAGGCCCTTCACTGTCTGTTCAAGGCGGGGCGCAACGCCTGCCCGAAGCCATGGCTGCCTCCCTACCTAAAAAAGTGAAAACAGGACAGACCATCAAATCCATAACAGTCGAGACTGATAAGGTCATTTTAGAAACAGCTAACGGCAAAACCTTTAGCGCCGAGACATGCATCTGCGCTCTTCCCTTTGGAGCCCTGCGCCATGTCGCGATTAAAGCCTTTATGCCCGAAGCCCAAAGCGCCGCGATAAGAGAGCTACCCTATACGCAAGTTTTACAAATCCATATGAAAGCCCAATCTGCGTTTTGGGAGCAAGACGGATTACCGGCGGATATGTGGACCGACCTTCCCGTGGAACGCATATTGGCCGAGAGAGACAGCGGCGGAACACCTAATGGCGTGTTCAGGGCCATCATCAACGGACGCGGCGCGACCCGCTCTGTGTGGGACAATAGAGCCAATCTGCCCGAGACAGTTAAAGCCTATATGAAAACTGTCAGGCCTGCGAGCGGCGGAGAATTTGATATTTTGGCCGTAGAGGATTGGACAAAGTCAAATACATTAGCGGGCGGCGCATATATGCATTGGGCGCCGGGGCAGATTTCGCAATGGGCTGAACCGATGGCGAGCCGCGGCTCTAATCTGTTTTTTGCAGGCGCACATCTAAGCCGCGAGCAAATAGGGATGGAAGGCGCAATGGAGTCGGGCGAGACGGCAGCCCGCCAAATTCTAAATGGCTAATTTACATCTCGCCCTGATGACGCTTACCAGGTTTTCCAATCGCCAAGACCGTTAATCCAATAACCCACGAGAGCCATTTTTCGATAATATCCGCATAGGCCAAATCGCTATTGGCAAAGAGTACAGCTGTAAAAAATCCAAGTAAAATGGCTGCGAGCATGTAACCGCCCTTCACCTTCCAGCCCAAACATTTTGTCAAAATAACAGGTCCAAAAGCGGCCCCTAAAGCCACCCAGCTAAAGAGGACACGGCTGAAAATATCTTTGGGCATATAAAGCGTCATGAGCACAGCCAGCAGAGCAATAGCGACCATGGCTAAGCGGCCAAAAAATAAAGCCCGCTTAGGATCGCGATAGGTCAAACCCATATCATGCGAAACGGCTGAGGCGGCGGCAAGAAGCAGGCTATCAACGGTGGACATCACAGCCGAGAGTACAGCCGCCGTCACAACACCTGCCAATACGGCAGGCAGGTAGGCCTTAGCCGCCGCGAAAAATAATCCTTCTGTTCCCGTTTCAATTTGAGCCGCGCGTCCTGCAAAGGCTAAGCAAATAAGCCCTGAATAGATAATAAGGCCCCAGCCTATTGTGATGGCCGCACCTTTACGGCGTTCACTCGCAGACTTCACCGCCATGATGCGGTTGAGGAGTTGGGGCTGTCCAAGCGCGCCAAGTCCTGTTCCTAATAACCCCATGGCAAAGCCGATTCCGACCATACCGCCCGCGCCGCCTGTAAAGCTAAAATAGGAAGCGGGTTCATTCGCGTGAAGCGTACTTATGATGTCGCCAAAACCACCCGCCGCATTGACCGCCGCTATGGGAACGAGCACACAGGCCAACATCATCACCAGCGCCTGTAGAGCATCCGTAATCGACGCCGCCCAAAATCCGCCAAGAAGACAATAGGCAATGATAATCACCGCGCCTAAAATGATGGCCTCTGTTGCATTGATGCCAAAGACCTCGGTCAAAGCATTGCCAGCGGCCTGAAATTGAGAACTTATATAAAAGACGAAACAGAATAAAATCATCAACGCGCAGACAATACCAATGGCGCGTTTCATGTTTCCTGAAATATCACCCGTAATAAAATCAATCACGGTCAAGTAACCACGCTCCGCCGTTTCCGCATTCAGGCGCGGCCCCATGACAAGCCACGTCAGAACATAGCCGCTAAAAATCCCCGGCACGAGCCAGAGCCCGACCACACCTTGCGAATAGACTATGCCTGTGAATCCCAATAGCACCCAGGCGCTGGAGGTCGAGGCGGCATATGACAGTCCTGCCGTCCAAGCGCCTAAGCCTTGTCCCGCGAGAAAGAAATCGCTCTCTGTTTTGACCCGCTTGGACGCCCAAAATCCAATGCCCAATAAGATAAGCTTATAAGCGATCAGCGTAATTAACACGATGGTTGTCGTTGACATGTAACCCCTGACTTATCTTTATGTTGCTTTCGGCTTTCTCTATTAGCTGATATAGATAAGCCCCAATATGTGAAGTCAATTTTCTGGGCGGTGTCATGCAATGACTAATAAACTAAAATTCAAAATGCTCACCCCCGCTATCGGGGAGCTCGTCTTATCCCAACCCGAACGGCGCAATGCCTTGAACGCGGCCATGTGGGCCCACCTGCCTGTTATCTTGAAACAAGCAGCCGACGCCAAAGGCCTAAGAGCCCTCATCCTTCGCGGCGACGGGGATCACTTTGCCAGCGGCGCGGATATCACAGAATTTGAAACGCTTTATGCCACGCCGGAAAGCGCTAAGAGCATCAGTGATGATATTGCGGCAGGGTTTAACGCCCTTGCGCAATTTCCAATGCCGACTATTGCGATGATACGCGGGGCCTGTGTGGGCGGGGGCTGCGGGTTAGCCCTGGCGTGTGATGTTAGATTCGCAGATAGCACATCCAGATATGCCATCACCCCTGCTAAGCTCGGCTTGCTTTACCCCTTTGGTGATGTGCAGCGCTTAATCGAGACAGTCGGTATTCCGAATGCGAAAGACATGCTCTTTTCTGCGAGGCCTGTGAACGCCAAAACCGCTCGTAAAATGGGGCTTATTAATCAGCTTTTTAAGGTCGATAACCTTGAAGCAAAAACACTGGACTACGCGCAATCTATCGCAAACCTTTCGCCAAGCTCCTTGCGGGTCAGCAAACAGATGTTCGCCGCCTATCAAGCGGGACAGTCGGGCGAAACAGCTCAATCAATGGACTGGTTTTTGGACGGTTTTGCTAGTGCAGATTTTAAGGAAGGCTACAAAGCCTTCCTCGAGAAACGTAAGCCAAACTTTTCTTAGAAACCTAAGCGCGTTTTAGACATACAGCTGTAGCTTCGCCGCCGCCAATACACAGGCTTGCAACACCTGTTTTGGCGTCACGCTTTTCCATCGCGGCAATCAGCGTTGCCATAATCCGCGCACCTGACGCACCAATCGGGTGACCGAGCACACAGCCGCCGCCATTTACATTCACTTTGTCATGATCAAGCCCAAGTTCTTGCATGGCTATCATCGGTACCACGGCAAAGGCTTCGTTGATTTCCCAGAGGTCGACATCTTTCGCGTCCCACTCCGCTTTCTTGAGCGCTTTCTTCATGGCGTGAACCGGCGCTGTCGTGAAATAGGCTGAGGCATGGGCATGGGCCGCATGTGAGACGATTTCAGCGAGGACTTTGTGACCGCCCTTTTCGGCCTCTGACTTGCGCATCAAAACCAGCGCCGCCGCGCCGTCATTAATCGAACTTGCATTGGCCGCCGTCACAGTGCCGTCTTTGGTAAAGACCGCGCGAAGGCTTGGAATTTTTTCAGGGCGCGCATTTTTCGGGCCTTCATCCTCAGTCACTACTGTATCGCCCTTGCGGCCCTTCACGGTCACAGGCGTAACTTCGCGGTTAAAGTCGCCGCCTTCTTGCGCGGCTTTGGCGCGGCGCACAGACTCAATCGCATAGGCGTCTTGCTGCTCACGGGTGAATTGATATTCCTTGGCAATCATATCAGCAAAGACACCCATAGCCCCGCCTTCATAAGCATCGGTCAGCCCGTCATACATCATGGAGTCGACCATTGTGGCATCGCCCATTCGCGCCCCGCCGCGCGCGCTTGGCATGAGGTAAGGGGCTCGGGTCATGTTCTCCATACCGCCCGCAACGGCCACATCAATAGAGCCCGCTTTAATCGCGTCATGGGCCATAATTGCGGCCTGCATGCCTGAGCCGCACATTTTGTTGACAGTCGTCGCTTCGCAATGCTCGCCCAAGCCTGCATAGATAGCGGCTTGACGCGCAGGCGCTTGTCCTTGCCCAGCTGGTAATACACAACCCATCACGGTTTGCTCGACCTTTTCAGCGTCAACGCCGGATTCTTCTAAGGCCGCCTTAATCGCAACAGCACCAAGTTCTGGCGCGGAGACAGTGCTAAACGCGCCTTGGAAAGCGCCCATAGGGGTGCGGGCCATACCCACAATAACAACAGGATCATTTTTAGACTGGTCTGGCATAATTAATTCCTACTCATAAACAACATTAGCTTCAGTTTTAGTTTTGACTTCATCTAGCGTGACATCAGGCGCAAGCTCTCGCAAGCGGAAGCGTTTCTGGCCGTGTTCGCGGTCAAAGACGCCTAGATCCGTAATCACCATATGGATGCAATTTTTACCCGTCAGCGGCAAAGTACACTCTTTGAGAAACTTACTCTCGCCGCGTTTATTGGTGTGATCAAATAAGGCGATACAGCGTTTTACGCCTGCGACCAAATCCATCGCCCCGCCCATACCTTTAACCATTTTGCCCGGTATCATCCAATTTGCGATATCGCCATTTTCCGCGACTTCCATTGCGCCTAATATCGTCAGATCAATATGCCCGCCGCGTATCATGGCAAAGCTTGTCGCGCTGTCAAAGAAACTGGATTTCGGCAGTGTCGTAATAGTTTGCTTGCCTGCATTAATTAGGTCCGCATCCTCTTCGCCTTCATAAGGAAAAGGCCCCATGCCTAGCATACCGTTCTCACTTTGCAGCGTCACATTCATTCCGTCAGGGATATGATTGGCCACGAGTGTCGGGATACCAATACCCAGATTGACATAGAAACCGTCTTCTAATTCTTTCGCAGCCCGCGCTGCCATTTCATCGCGTGTCCAACTCATGATGTTTTCTCCCGCGTGGTCACTCGCTCAATGCGTTTTTCGCACTCCGCTTCGATAATGCGCTGCACAAAAATTCCTGGTGTGTGGATAAAGTTAGGATCAAGCGAGCCGACAGGTACAATCTCGTCAACTTCAACAACGGTCACCTTGCCCGCCATGGCCATAGCGGGGCTGAAAGTGCGTGTGGTGGCTTTAAAAATCAGATTGCCTTCCGCGTCACCTTTCCAAGCTTTGATAATGGAGAGGTCTGCTTTCAGGCCTGTTTCCATGATGTAGGTTTCGCCATCGAAATCCTTATGCTCTTTGCCTTCTGCGATAACCGTGCCGACGCCTGTCTTAGTATAAAAGGCCGGAATACCTGACCCGCCTGCGCGGATACGTTCGGCCAATGTGCCTTGGGGGTTAAATTCGAGCTCCAACTCTCCGCCTAGATATTGGCGTTCAAATTCTTTGTTCTCGCCAACATAGGAAGAGAGCATCTTACGGATTTGCCGCGTATCCAAAAGCTGACCCAAACCAAACCCATCCACACCGCAATTGTTAGAAATCGCGGTGATATCTTTCGCGCCGCTATCCCTAAGCGCGGCAATGAGATTCTCTGGAATGCCGCAAAGACCAAAACCGCTGCTCATCACGGTAATGCCGTCATGGCATAATCCGTCCAAAGCCTCCGCCGCTGTTTTATAGACTTTTCCCATAGCTAACTCCTAATACCTGCCCGCATTTGTAGCGCGAAATGCGCGGCAATATCTTCCCCTTTTAAGCGCCCTGACGCATCATACCAAGCGTTAAGCCAATTTAGCGCCCCCATAAAGAAGAAGACATGTAATCTCGCATCGCCCGCTCGAATGGAACCGTCTTTTTGGCCGTCTTTCACGAGGCGGATAATCTTGCGCTCAATCTTACCGCGGCGGGCGAGCACGTCGGCCTTATTCTCTTCGCCCAAGCTGTTCACGTCTGTGAGCAAAGACACGCCTGATGCCGTTAGCATATTCACAAAATCCACATAGAGCGCTTCAAGCTTATCTAAAGCGGTTGCGCCGTCATGCTTGGCCTTCAATATTTCATCCATCGCATCATAGGCCATGAGGTGACATTCATAGAGCACCTCTTCTTTGTTGTGGATGTAATAATAAAGCGCCGCTTTGGTCAGGCCCAGATTTGCCGCAATTTTCGTCATGGAGGCATTATGATAACCTTGACGGCGAAAGGCCTGTCCAGCCGCAAGAATAACCGCGCGCCGCTTGGCGGTAAATTGCTTCTCTCGGTTAAAAGGTTCTTTTAGGGCTAGATTGGTCATTAACGCATGAGTACCTTTGCAGTCATTACGTAGGGGTTGTTCTCATACCCTTTTTTAGCCAAGGCCTCCACACGGCTCTTTGTTTCCATGGGACCCCAATACATCCAGTCTCTACTTCTCAGATACTCAGCAGTCTCATCATATTGATTTTTGTAAATATTGCCCGCGACCAATCCTAATTGAACTTTTGTAGAGGATTGTATGAAACCGCCCGCCAATAGTTGCGTATGCAGACGGTTGAAAACAATTTCTCGGTAATTGTCACATGTAAATAATTTGTATTTCCCCTCAGGGACTTCAAAGCTCTGCTGTAAAGCACCTAAGTTCACTCCAGGTGAATCGAGAAGTGACTTTACTTCAACAGCAATTACACGATTATTTTTGAAGTCATAAACCAGCAAGTCGATTTCTGGTCGGGGTATAGAATGTTTTCCAATCTCACGCTTCTCTGCTTTGGTAACATCTACTTTTACAGATTGCGAAACCCAGTGATATTCTTCTTCCAGAAGTGTTTTCGCTAAATTTTCAAAATAATCCATGAGCAACTCCAATTATGACGCTACCACCTCAATAAATTTGACTCAAGAGTCAAATTTATGTATTGATAGTCAAAATTATCAAGAGCCAGATATTTATGCCTAAAATTATCAGTAAGATAAATCCTGACAGCCCAGCCTTTCGTGACAATGCAAAGGCGATGGAAGCCCTTGTGGATGACTTGCGCGAGAAGGTCGGCAAGATTGCTTTGGGCGGCTCTGAACGCTCGCGGGAGCGGCATATTGGACGCGGAAAGCTTTTGCCCCGAGAACGTGTGGAGCGCCTGCTAGACCCCGGAACACCTTTCTTAGAGCTGTCTCAAATGGCCGCTTACGGCATGTATGACGACGAAGTGCCGAGCGCAGGCATGATTACCGGCATTGGCCGCGTCGCAGGGCGCGAGGTTATGGTCATCTGTAATGATGCCACTGTCAAAGGCGGCACTTACTATCCTATCACTTGCCAAAAACAATCGCGCGCGCAGGAAATCGCGCGGCAAAACAAACTTCCCTGCCTTTACCTCGTCGATAGCGGCGGCGCGAACTTGCCTAACCAAGCTGAAATATTCCCAGGGAAAGATGACTTCGGGAGCTGCTTTTATAACCAAGCCAATATGAGCGCCGAAGGCATTCCCCAAATCGCGGTCGTGATGGGCAGCTGTACGGCGGGCGGCGCTTATGTCCCCGCCATGGCGGACGAGTCCATTATCGTCGCCGATCAAGGCACAATCTTTTTAGCGGGGCCGCCTCTCGTGAAATCCGCGACAGGCGAAGATATTGACGCGGAGAGCCTCGGCGGCGGATTGCTCCATGCCAAAACATCGGGCGTTGTCGATCATCTGGCCAGTAATGATGCCCATGCCCTGCAAATGGCGCGAGACAGCATCAAGACACTTGGCAAAGCTAATTACTCATACGCGCCTGATGACGCCGAACCCCCTGCCTATGACGAAGACGAGCTAAACGGCATTGTGCCCCATGACGCGCGTCAGCCCTATGATTGCCGCGAGATCATTGCCCGCATCGTTGACGGGTCGCAGTTTCACGAATTTAAAAAAGAATATGGCAATACGCTCGTCTGCGGCTTTGCGAAAATCCATGGTTATCAAGTCGGCATTCTGGGTAACAATGGCGTGCTCTTTGCGGAGTCTGCCGTCAAAGGCGCGCATTTTGTTGAGCTCTGTTGTCAACGTAAAATCCCGCTGGTCTTTTTGCAAAATATTACAGGCTTCATGGTCGGGTCTAAGGCGGAAGCGGGCGGCATAGCTAAACACGGCGCGAAGATGGTCCATGCCGTGGCCTGTGCTAAGGTCCCGAAAATTACCATCATCGTCGGCGGCTCTTACGGGGCGGGTAATTACGGCATGTGCGGACGTTCCTATAATCCGCGCCTGATGTTTATGTGGCCCAATGCGCGCATTGCCGTGATGGGCGGCGAGCAAGCCGCAGATGTCTTAGCGACGGTCAATCGCAACGCAAAAACATGGACGGATAAAGAGCGCGAGGCGTTCAAGAAACCCATTATCGATATGTTCGAAAGAGAAAGTCATCCCTATTTCGCCAGCGCGCGCATTTGGGATGACGGCATTATCGCGCCAACAGATACGCGCAGGGTTTTAGGCCTAGGCCTAGCAATGGCCGCCAATGCGCCATTAGAGGAGTCACGCTTTGGCGTGTTTCGGATGTAGTGATGAGTTATAATCCCAACAGTTCCGTCACACCTCTTCTCCCCGCCTGCGGGGGGAAGGTGGCCCGAAGGGTCGGATGTGGGGTCAGTTTCGTCATAAAACCTTTAGTACCACATGTGTGCGAAAGAGTCCCCCCATCGACCTCCGCTACGCTCCGGCCACTTCCCCCCGTGAACGGGGAGAAGGAGAGAACCATATGACAAAGAAAATCAAAAAAATCCTGATAGCCAATCGCGGCGAGATTGCTTGCCGCGTGATTAAGACCGCGCGGAAAATGGGTATTGCGACTGTGGCGGTTTATTCTGATGCTGACCGCAAGGCACTGCATGTGCGCATGGCCGATGAGGCCGTGCATATCGGCCCCTCACCTGCGATTGAAAGCTATCTGGTTATCGAGAAAATCATAGCGGCCGCCAAAGAGACAGCCTCAGATGCCGTCCATCCCGGCTACGGGTTTCTCTCCGAAAACCCGGCCTTTGTGCGGGCTTGCGAAAAAGCGAAAATCACCTTTATCGGGCCAAGCGCTGAGAGCATGGAAGCCATGGGGCTGAAAGACGCCGCCAAGAAAATCATGGACGATGCGGGCGTACCCATCACGCCCGGCTATCACGGCAAAGACCAAGACGCGAAGCTGCTGAAAGCCAAGGCGGGCGAAATAGGTTATCCCGTCCTAATTAAAGCCGTTGCGGGCGGCGGCGGTAAAGGTATGCGCAAAGTCGAAGCGGAAAAAGATTTCGACGCCATGCTCGCCTCCTGTCAGCGCGAAGCCAAATCCAGTTTTGATAATGACGATGTCCTGATAGAAAAATATATCCAAAGCCCGCGCCATATCGAAGTGCAGGTCTTTGGCGATACCCACGGCAATGTCGTGCATATGTTTGAGCGCGATTGCTCGCTGCAACGCCGCCACCAAAAAGTCATAGAAGAAGCCCCCGCCCCCGGCATGACGGATGAGGTGCGCAAAGCCATGACGGACGCCGCCGTAAAAGCCGCCAAAGCCGTTGACTATGTCGGCGCAGGCACAGTGGAATTTATCGTGGACGGTTCAGGAAAGCTGCGCAAAGACGGCTTCTGGTTCATGGAAATGAATACCCGCTTGCAGGTCGAACATCCTGTGACGGAGATGATTACAGGACTGGATTTGGTGGAGCTGCAGATACGGGTGGCGCAGGGTGAGAAGCTGCCGAAACAGAAAGATATCAAGATGGAAGGTCATGCTGTTGAGGCAAGGCTCTATGCGGAAGATCCTGCGAATGACTTTTTGCCGAGTGTGGGGAAAGTAGAGGAATTTCGTACAGAATATAATAATGCCTCAGCAAGATACGACTCTGGAATTCAAACAGGTGATGAAATTTCGATGTATTATGACCCTATGATATCCAAAGTAATTGTAGGGGGTTTTAATAGAAGTTTTGCATTAGACGGATTTCGGCAAGCTCTCGAAAAACTTTTCTTAAATGGTTTGAAAACAAATGTCGGATTTTTAACAAGAATTGCTTACTCGAAAGATTTTATTGCAGCCAAACTAAGCACACATTTCATAAGTGAAAATATTGATGAACTCACATTTCCAGACTTTTCTGAAAATGATGATGCTTACATACTCGCAGCCGCTGCACTCTATGCTGAAGAAAAGGCGCTTAATGAAGACTTATGGAATCAAACCCTCTGGAATGATTTTTCCAGCTGGCGTCTCAACCAAGAGGACCGAACTTTTTTTGGTTTAGGTGCGGACGGAATGAACTCGGTCGCAATCGAAATTAAAGACGGTTATGGGCAAGGATATGCCTCGATTAAAGGGCTAAAGAAATCCATTATCGCGGCTTACACAGTATCCGTTACTCCATCTGAATTTTTGGCAGGCAATTGGGATTACGATATTACTGACGACAAAGTGGAGTTACGCCAAAAAGGGAAAATAATAAATGTCTACCGACGTCCTATTTTATCGGCCCTAGATGCTTCATCCTCAAACGCCCTCACCGCGCCCATGCCGGGGAAAATCATCGCCGTGAATGCCAAGGCTGGCGATGCTGTCAAAGCGGGTGATCCGCTTATCATTATGGAAGCGATGAAAATGGAAATGACGCTTGAGGCGCCGCGCGACGGCACTGTGGCAGAGGTTAGCGCAGCTGTTGATGCGCTTGTGACTGACGGCGAAATGTTATTGAGTTTGGAAGAAATAGAAAAAGATAAGTAGAAATGACTCCTTCTCCTTTGGGAGAAGGTGGCGCGAAGCGTCGGATGAGGAGACGCAGATGAGCGAAGCGAATGCGATACAGCACTCAAAGTTCATACCCCCTCACCCACCCTTCGGGCACCCTCTCCCCGAGGAGAGGGATGAAATAGCAAAAGGACTTAAACAATGACCACCACATACCCTACCCTGCAATTTGGGCATTCCGAAGAAACGCAGATGATTCGCGAGAGCGTTTACGGTTTTGCGCAGGAACATATCGCGCCTATCGCCGCTGATGTTGACCGCGAGAATAAATTTCCGCGCCACCTTTGGCCGCTTATGGGCGAGCTTGGCCTGCACGGCATCACAGTCCCCGAAGAAGATGGCGGCACGGGGCTTGGCTATTTAGAGCATACGATTGCGATCGAAGAAGTTAGCCGCGCAAGCGCCTCTGTGGGGCTGTCATATGGCGCGCATTCTAACCTATGTATCAATCAACTTCGCCGCTGGGGCAATGCCGAACAAAAAGCAAAATACCTCCCCAAGCTTATCAGCGGCGAGCATGTCGGCTCCCTCGCCATGAGCGAACCCGGCGCTGGGTCTGATGTGGTCTCCATGAAACTTCGCGCTGATGCGGCCCAAGGCGGCTATCTGCTCAACGGCAATAAGATGTGGATTACAAACGCCCCCGAAGCCAATACGCTTTTGGTCTATGCCAAGACCGACCCGACGGGCGGCTCCAAAGGCATTACGGCCTTTATTATCACGCCTGAGATGGAGGGGTTCTCAACGGCGCAAAAACTCGACAAGCTTGGCATGCGCGGCTCTGATACTTGCGAGCTTGTCTTTGAAGATTGCTTCGTCTCGGATGAAAATGTCGTTGGCGAAATTGGCCAAGGCGCAGAAATTTTGATGAGCGGATTGGACTATGAACGCGTTGTCCTCTCGGGCCTTTCTGTCGGTATCATGCAAGCCTGCCTCGATGTCGTGCTGCCTTATATTCACGAGCGCAAACAATTTGGCAAAGCCATTGGCGAGTTCCAACTCATGCAAGGTAAGCTGGCCGATATGTATGTCACGCTCTCTACGGCGCGCTCTTATGTCTATGCGGTGGCCGCCGCCTGTGATCGTGGCGAGACGACCCGCAAAGATGCGGCAGGCTGTATTTTATATGCCGCTGAGAAAGCGACCCTCATGGCATCAGACGCCATTCAAATGCTGGGCGGGAATGGCTATATCAATGAATACCCCACGGGCCGCTTATGGCGCGACGCCAAGTTGATGGAAATCGGCGCGGGCACATCCGAAATCCGCCGCTGGCTCATTGGCCGCGAACTCTTTGGGGAGACAGCCTAATGTCCGGTAAGTGGTTTGATGAATTAGAGGTTGGGCAAGTGTTTCAACATACGCTGCGCCGTACGCTGACCGAGACAGATAATCTGCTCTTTACGACCATGACGCATAACCCCGCGCAGCTTCATCTGGACGCGGAATATTGCAAAAATGAGACTGAATTTGGCGGCGTTTTAATGAATTCCATGTTCACCATGGGTTTGGTTGTCGGTATCTCTGTAGGCGATACGACGCTCGGCACAGCGGTTGCTAATCTGTCCATTGATAATGCCACCTTCCCCAAGCCGCTCTTCCCCGGTGATACTATTCGCGTTGAGACGGAAATCATTGCCCTGCGCGAGAGCAAATCTCGCCCGATGCAAGGCATTGTCACATTTGAGCACCGCGCTTTTAATCAGCATGGCGATTTGGTTTGTAAGATGCAGCGCATAGGCTTGCAGCATAAAAAGCCTAGTGAGACTTAACCCGCTCGACCAATTTAACCAACGCGGCTGAAATCTGGCGGAAAGAGCGGCGCTGTTCTTTCTGGGTCAGGCAAAGCACAGGCATGCAGGTCTTATTGACATCGACGACATAAATACGCCCGTCATGTTTATCGCGCATCACATCTACCGCGCCAAAATCAAGCCCCATAGCTTCGCAAAAAGCTATCAGCTGGGTTTGCTCATCTTTTGAAAAAGCTTGGTCAGCCGTCCAGACATCAACATGATCGTAATCCGTGCCAAAGCGTTTCTCGATTAATTTAAACTTACGAAACACCACAGGGATTTCGCCGCCGACATAGGCCATACGCAAATCTTCGCTGCGCGCCCCATCAAATGTGCTATCGATAAGTTTCTGATAGACGCTTCCGGGTTTTACGGCGTCTGGTTCAATCGGGCAGTCCACGACTTGCCCGTCATGTGTGGCATTAATATCAGACTTTTGGGCGGCCTTACCCTGATAGGTCAGAGGGTCAATATCCACGCCATAGCCAAAGACGTCTTGAAAAACCCTAGCCACATGGATTTTAGAGATATCATCTATGCGGTGATTTATCGCTTTGGCTTTGAGGGCGGGTTCAAGCGTTCGCCCTGTATTGGAGGTCGTCTTATCATCAAAGATAAATACCGCATCTGCCGAGCTGGGGTCTTTAATGACCTCAATCCCGCCCATGCGCGCCGCAAGCCATGCATTATACCACGGACCCGACGGCTGCGGATAAAAAGCTAGAGAAGATGATAGTTTTTTGCCTGTCAGAAAACGTCCGAAACGCTGCACCACAATATAAGTATTAAATTTAACAACATGTATAGCGCTTTTGAAAAAGGCGGTATTGATAGGAATCTTAGTCCCCGTATGCGGGAAATAAATAACACCCCCGCCCACACGTACCCCTTGAAAATGTCCCAATATGCCCATTTGACTGTGTGTAGTTTTTTCGGGCTAAAGCGCAAGTGAGTTTTATGTGATAGAGGCGTTATATGGGCATAAAAAAGCCGGACATGAGCCCGGCTTAAGATTCTAGATTATGGCTTTACCCTACAAGAACGTGAAGTCATCGACCGTCAGGTCTGCAATGTCCATGTTTCTGACGGTGATGACGCCGTTATCTGAGGTGATGATAACATTGGTGCCGCTTTGCTCTAGGGTCAGGTCAGCAAAGCTGTCAACCGTGCCGCGGAACTCTATGGTGTCAATACCATCCTCAAAGTCACGAATGACATCATTTCCGTCCCCGCCCATCAGCTCATCATCATATGCCTGAAAATGCGCTAATTAGGGAAGCGTATCAGTAGTTACTCCACATTTAAAAGACATTAGCCCGGTGTCTCAGAACCTCGCTTTGTTTTTGAAAACGGCAGCATTCGCCTTAAAACATTGTCTTTATTAACAAAATGGTGCTTCAGGGCTGCGCCTATATGGAGCAAAATCAGCACGATTGTCGCCCTGCCTATCCAATAGTGAAGGTTTTTGAATATGTCTGACAAAGCCTTGTCGCGCGGCAATCCTGGCATATCGGGCCAGGGTATCGTGTTAAAAATTCTTGTCGGAATTACCAGTTCCGTAGACGATACCATGGCCCATCCCAAAAGCGGCATACCAATCATAATTATATAGAAAGCTATATGGGTAAATTTCGCGGCGGCGACTTCCCACCTTTTCATCCCCGCAGGCAGTGGCGGCGGCTTATGGCCTAATCGCCAAAGCAGACGCAAAACGGACAGAATAAGTACGCAAATACCAAAGCTTTTATGGAGCTGATAAAGCGCAAAGCGGTTAGGCATATCTGGATTGGTCATTAAAAGACCAAAGATGATCAACCCGATTATCATGAGCGCGATAAGCCAGTGAAAGCCTATCGCGACCTTGGAATAATTGTCCCGCCTTGCGGCCATTAGAAACTATTCTTCTTTGATAAATTCGACTTCAATAGAAATATCGACATCATCGCCGACAAGCGGCGTATATTTTCCTAAGTCCCAATCCGAGCGTTTAATCCGTGTTTTTGCTGAAATACCGATCATAGGTTCTTTACTCCGAAAATTTTCGCCAACCTTATTTAACGTCACGTCCAACTCAACGGGCTTTGTAATGCCTTTCATCGTTAAGTCTCCTGTTACGCGTCCTGTTCCCGTAACGATTTGATTTAAAGCTGTACTAGTAAAGGTAATTTTCGGATGCGCTTCGGCATCAAAGAAGTCAGAACTGACGAGGTGTTTATCAAAGCTTTCAACGCCGCTATCAATACTATCCGCGTCAATAGTCACGTTCAGTGTGGAAGATGTCGGGTCTTCGGGATTAAGCTCGACAACGGCCTCAAAATCATTCCACCGCAATGTCGGCCGCGCATATCCCTGATGCAAATATTGAAAGGTGATATAAGCGTGCGTAGCTTCAGATTTATATGTGCCTGCAGGCGCCGTACTCACATCAACACCAGGCGCGGAGGGTTTTTCCATAGACGCGTTCATGACGTCTTTCGTCTTGTCCTTAGCCATGTCAGTTGTTTTCTGCGCGGCCTCTGCCGTTTTCGCCTGAGCCGCTTCCGTTGCGCTCTCAGCTTGGGCACAGCCGATAAGCAAGCCCGCAGCCAAAATCGATGTCGTTAAATGTGATAATTTCATAATATCCTCCGTTGGTTGAGTATATTTATTTTATATCGCAATACGACTCATTATTTTGTGATGTTCTGGATTTTGTGATGACTAGGCTCTGCCATATGTGCCGAGTTTCGCTTCAAAGGCCGACCAATCATCCTCTTCATCTATGGGCTTCCAAAGCGCGCCAATCTCTTCATAGAGCAGGCTAACGACGTCTTCTGTTTCAGGCGGTTTGCCCATCGCTTCAAATTGTCCGTAAGCTTTAAGCCAATCATCGAATTCATCGCTCGCATAAAATTCAGCATTGGGTGATGCTTTAGCCCGCTTCATCTGCCCGGCTCCGCCCTCCCAATCATGCCAGAATTGCGGCCAAGAACACTGGCTGTTCTCAAGATATCGGAAGGTCTGCATGATGAAGGCGACATCCGTCTCAGCGTCTTTTGGCGCAATCCCAAAGCGCCTGAACATGTTCCGCCGCAGCGCATTACGATAGGCAGGCGCGTAATCTTCCAGTGCTGCTAACAGCTTTTCATCTTCGCAAATCAAAGACAGGCTTTGCGCGAGCTGTCCCAAGTTCCAATACATAATCTCGGGCTGTTTCGCGAAGGCATATAATTTGTGATAATCAAAATAGGCGGCTGTGAAATCCGGCTTGTAAGTCGGGAGAAATCTATAAGGCCCGTAGTCAAAGCTTTCTCCCGTGATGTTCATATTATCAGTGTTCATCACCCCATGAACAAAACCGCCCGCCATCCAAGAGGCGACCATATCCGCAGACTTAATCGCTGCTGCGCGGAGTAACCCATCAGGTCCCTCGGCCTCTGTATGGTAGTGGCGCAAGCAATATGCCGTCAGCTTTTCTAGATTGTCCGTGTTATTGTGAAATGCCTGACGCTGAAAACTGCCAAAGCGAATATGTGAATGGTTGAGCCTCACCATGACGGCTGAGCGCGTGGGAGATGGCTCGTCATTACGCTGTAGAGCTTCACCCGTTTCAATGAGCGAGAATGTCTTGGATGTATTGACGCCAAGGTGCTCGAGATAGCGTGTGGCTAAAACCTCACGCACGCCGCCGAGCAATGTCAGGCGGCCATCCCCTGCCCGCGACCAAGGTGTCTGCCCTGAGCCCTTCGTGCCCAAATCCATCAGCCGCCCATCAGGGCCGCGCATTTGCGCAAACAAAAAGCCGCGCCCATCGCCAAGGTCGGGATTATAGTTTTGGAATTGATGGCCATGATAGCGTAGCGCCAAAGGCTGGGTGAGGTTATCCGCTAACGGCTTAAACCGTCCAAAATGCTCAATCCATTCCGCATCGCCAAAATCTAAACCAAGCGACTTTGCCGATGCGTCATCCCGATAGCGTAATAATGTTTTCGGAAAATCAGCCGCTTGGACAGGGTCATAAAAATCCTCTCCAAGCTCATAAATTTTCGTTTCAGCTGCGTAATTTATATGCCCATCTCCGCGCCGAAGTGGCTGTGAACATTCGTGTAAAATGTTTCTGTGCGGCGTGTTCCAAGCCAAGCCGATAATTTCGAGTAAGCAGACAGATCAAGGCGCGCCGTTTTTTCAGGCTCCAATGCGGCAATAAGGGCGATGTCTGCCAAGGTCATAGTGTCCCCACAAAGAAAGGCGTTTTCCGATAGGCGGTTTTCAATAATAGGTAAGTTAGACTTTAAAAAGCCAAGACCCGTTTGAACTGAACTTTCATCGATATCAGCGCCTATCATGGGCGCTACAAACCTATTAAATTGAACGCGCGCAACGGCGCTGCGAATGTGATGATTTACAAAATCTATCCATTGGTCAATCTCGGCCTGAGCTTCAATGTTTTCAGGATAAAACTCCGAGCCTGCCTTACGCGCCAAGTAACGCATGATGGCCGCGCTTTCTGACATAGTAAAATCGCCGTTCTTCATGGCAGGCACTTTGCCGTAAGGGTTAATCTCTAAATATTCAGGCGAGCTTTGTTGTCCTGCTTGCAAATCTACAACCTCTTTTTCATAGGTCACTTCCATCGCTTCAGCCGCAAACACAGGCCCTAAGGACGGAAACGATATCGGGTGATAATAGAGTTTAATCATGGCAGGGCCTTTAAGTAATCATATGTTTGCGCAGGAAATCTGCGGCGTCTAAAGGAATTTTACGTCCCTTAGGAAACATCTTGGCAAAGTTTAAAAAGCCATGCGGCATCATTTTTTCATGCCAATATTCCACGGGGACATTATTAGACTTCATCTTATCTGCATAGAGCTTGCCTTCATCCCTGAGCGGATCAAGGCCACATGTCAGAACGTAAGCCGGCGGCAAGCCTTTAAGGTTGGTCTCAAATAAAGGCGACAGACGCGTTTCTGTCGGGTCTGATCCATTGACGTAATGCTCATCAATAAATTTTAGCGCCATAAAGCCCAATTGTAACCAATCCTGAGGACCCGGTTTAGGCGGTTTAAAATCGACAAGCTGCATAAGTGGATAAAACAAGATCTGCGCTTTAATGTTCTCGCGATATTCTTGCGCCAGATACGCCGCCATGTTGCCCCCTGCACTGTCGCCGCCAAGAGACAGATTATGGCGGTCAATGCCCCACTCATCCTGCCCATAACCTTCCATGGCCCAGTTTAAGACAATCTCGCAATCTTCAGGCCCGGCCGGATAAGCAAATTGCGGGGCCAAACGGTAATCGACGGATAAAACTCGAAAACCTGTGCCAGAGGCTATACGGCGAGTGATACCATCATGGCTTTCCATAGAACCGGTCACAAAGCCGCCGCCATGAAAATAGATACATGTCGGGCCGGGCTCTTCGCTGGCATTATGCGGAACATAGAGGCGCACGGGCACGGGAAATTCATCGTCAGGCACATTAAAATCGTGAATTTTGCGCATCTCAGGTCCAGGCGTATCGAACTGATTGGTCATACGGCGAAGATTGCTATGAATATCGGCAACTTGCGTCGCTTCAAATCGAAACTTATCGAGCTGAGCTTTCATCTTATTGCTTATTTCATCCGCAAATTCGCGGGTGTATTTTTGAGACTTTCTCATTCAGACCTCAGCTTGATAAGGCGGCGCGGGATCATATTGCATGCCGCGTTGTACCTGTCTTGCGAATGTGGGGTCGAACATCTGTCCCGTCAACCACAAGGCCATATCAATCCCTGCAGACACGCCCGCTGATGTCACCAGATTACCGTCCCGCACATATCGCACATGCGGCAAGAGATTGCCTTCAAGACCCAGCTCGTAAAACTCTTCAAATGAGGCCCAAAAGGTCGACATCTTCTTACCTTTAGTGAGGCCAGCTTTAGCTAAGATAAAGGAACCTGTGCAAACAGATGTCACCCACTCGCATGTTGGGGCCACAGTCTTGACCCAGTTAATAACATTGGCATTTTCAATTTGCGCCCGCGCACCCTGCCCGCCTGGAATACAAATGATATCTAGTTTTTTAATGTCATCCATGGCCGCATGAGCCCCAACACGCATGCCTTTTTTACCTTTAATATCTTTGCCGTCCTCAGAGATCAAAATAACTTTCACAGCCTTCGGTTCATTACGATATTCCAAAACCTCATTAATCATTGTGAAGACTTCATAGGGGCCCACAAAATCGAGCTCTTCGGCATCGTTGAAAATGAATATTCCAATGGTTTTCACGGTACATAACCTCCATTATTTAAGAAGGCGGTTTCCTCGGGCGTGCTCGCACGGCCTAATATGGCGTTGCGGTGTGGAAAACGTCCGAAGCGCTTAATAACCTTGCGGTGTTCCTTAGCATGATGAAGATTGCTTGCATTATCCAATCGCATATCCATTAGGCGCACGCATTCATCTTGCGAGGCCATATTTTCAGCATGCATATAGGGCATGTAAACAAAACTGCGGCGCGCCATATCTATTTTAAGGTCCCAGCCTTTATCCGTCATCGCCTCGGCATGGCTTAAAGCTTTGGCGTCAAAGGCGTAAGCTGCTGTCGTGCCGCGATACATATTGCGCGGAAATTGATCGAGCGCGATGATAAGGGCGAGCGAGCTCTCTGGCGAGGAATCCCAGCCTTGCCTATCTGTTGAGAGAGCAAGACTTATGTCTTCGAAACGCTGCCTGATCTCTGCATCAAAAGCATCAGAGGGTTGAAACCATTTTTTCGGCCCGGCATCCTCAAACCAAAAGGTCAGGATATCATCCGGCGTGACTATAACCGAACCTCACCTGAGCAGATTTTTTTGAAAATGGCGGGCGTGATTTTCTCATATTCCCCGCTGACAGGGTTAGAGAAATAAAGAGGCTCGGAAATATTAGCTGGGTCAAATCCGGCTTTAACGAGATTGGTCTTTTTGAATTTGAACGTACTTGTTGTGTCAGATTCTTTTGACAAGCGCAGAAAGACCGGACGCGCATAATGCGGCAGACTATCATCAATATGAGATTTCAAGGCTTTCATATCCGGCGTGTCTTCAGCCACGATAGCGCCCATACCCGCGCGGCCATCATATCCCGGCACTTCAACGCCGTAGACATTGGCTTGAGTAATGCCTCTGAATTTTGACAAGGCCGCCGCGACCTCTCCCGTAGCAACATTTTCAGCTTTCCAGCGGTAAGTATCCCCGACGCGGTCAATGAAGTAATAATAGCCAAGACTATCGCGTTTGAGCAAATCACCCGTACGGAACCAGGCATCATCTTTTTTGAAAACATTGCGCAGGATTTTTTTCTGCGTGGCCTCTTTGGTTTCATAGCCTTCAAAGCGAAAGCGCGGATCATCATTGCGGATTTCGCCGATAAGCTCGCCGACTTCATCATCATCCGTGCGCAGACAATAGCCATCAGACGCGCGCAAATTCGCATCTGTCTCGACATCATATTTTATAATGTCGCAATTGAATTTGAACTTCAGATAATTAGGCACGCGGCCCACTGCGCCAACAGGACCGTCAATATTGATAAGGCTGACATTGCCTTCTGTCGCGCCGTAAAATTCTATGACGTGCGGGATATTAAACCGCCCAACAAATCCCGGCCAAACCTCAGGGCGCAGCCCATTGCCGATCATCCACTGAATATTGTGTGCCTGCTCTTGAGGATGGGTGGGTGAAGAGAGCAGAAAACGGCAAAGCTCGCCCACATACATAAAGACCGTGGCTTTATATTTTACTGCATCATCCCAGAAGGTAGAGGCGGAAAACTTAGGTTTTACAATCACAGCCCCGCCGCCTGACAAGGCCGCGCCGACACCGCAGAGCCCGCCTGTCGCATGATACATCGGCAGGACCAGTAAAACACGGTCTTTCGGACCCGTATTGGCGCCCGCCGCAAAACCGCGCATATAATTTTGCGCCCGAACATGAGTAACTTTCGCGGCCTTAGGCAGACCTGTTGTGCCTGAGGTAAACATCTTCATGCATTGTTGGCTCGCTTTGATATTGGCGCGAATAGATTTATCCGGGCGATTAGGAACTTGGTTTGATACGGCCAAATCAAAACTTGGATATCCTTCCACCTCGCCAAATGCGGCAAAGACCTTGATGTCGGCTTTTACGTCGCTTTTTGCGGCGTCCCACTGACTTGCCATCTCGTGATCCAGAATAAGCATTTTTGCGTCAGAAATATTTATACAATGCGCCAGAGCCGGCCCTGTCAGTTGATAGTTTAGCAGGGCAGGAATAATGCCCACCTTAGACAGCCCAAACCAAAGCGAGACATATTCGGCGCGGTTACGCACAAATACTGCGACCGTATCACCAATCTTGCACCCTTCAGCTTGCGCCCATGCCGCCACGCGGTTGGCGTAAATTTCCATATCATCATAGGTGAGCTCGATCTCGTCCTCGATGAAAGCCAGATTATCTCCAAATTTATCGACGCGCATTTCCAGCTCGTCGGCAATACCGAAATTGCTTTCAGCATCCACAGTCTTTACGGCTTTAAGCATCCGCATAACGGCCGATAAATATTTAGTTTCGCGCTTTATCGCTGTGAGAAAGGCCATTTTCATATCCAATATGGTTGAACGTTTTTCTAACCATAAGCCCACAACTGGCAGGGTCAAGCATGCGGCTTAACAATGAAGCTCTCGCGCAGAGAAAAACCCCGCCCTGACTAGGAGCGAGGTCTTTTTTGACTAACATAGTTGCGGCTCTCAGTGGGAGCCTTGAGCCGCGACGTGGGAATGAGGAGGATTTAAGGAAGTGGTCCTCTGCATTCAAAATAAGTGTTGCAGGACATGTGCCAAGTTTTTAACTCGCTTTAGAGGCGAAAACGGCCCTAAATCCTCAAAGAGCCCCAAATCGGCACTCACCTTGTGCCGATATGAAACAATTTTAGTTCTGCGGGTAACCGCCATAAGATGTCACGCCGCCCTGCAGACAGGTTCCGTCACTTTGTTTGGTCGTTCCGATAGGGCAAGGCGCGGCGTCAGGCGCATAGGGGCGCGGCTCTTGGTAGCTCGGGCCTCGCGTTAATGGCTGTGACCGCTGAGGGTTTTGATATGTTGTAGATGGCCTCACGGCTCCGCTCGCCGCTTGGCGGAAGCCTTCAATGTAATTTGGCGGCACATAGACAGGGATTTCATTCCCTGCGCGGTCCAGCACTAAAACCGTTAAGCCATCAAAACGCGCGGCATCCAAGCGAGCTTGCGGAATATGAATGGTCAGCATCTCCTCACGGGCACATTGCACATCCACATTGCGAACGACATTGCGCGAGAAAGCCGACGCCATGGGCAGGAAACTCATTAACTTAAGCCTAGAATTTCCTCTGCTCGCGCCTCTGCGTGAAGAATTTCCTGAAGAGCGTCTTGAGCTTGAGCTGCGGGCACGGCTGGTAGAGCGGTTTGACCGCGCGGAGCTTGACCGCTTTGTGCTTTGCGACTTGCGCGCGCTAGGTGCCGAACGCTTTGAGCTAGATTTTTTTGTTGTCGTTTTTTTAGCCGTTTTCGCGGGCGTTGCGGCACGTTTGGCAGGAGCCGCCTTAGGCGTCGCCGCTCTCTGGGCTCGCTGCTGCTGCGGTACAGCCTGTCTTGTATTAGCATTACCAATACGAGGCGTTGCATTACTGAGGCGCGGCGTTGCATTACGCGTACGAGGCGTTGCGGACCTCACGCGGCTTTGATCAGTCCTGCGTTCAGTTCTGCCTTCAACCCGGCGCTCACCGCGCCTTTCATGGCGGCGTTCCATGCGGCGACGCTCTCGCGCGTCTCTATTTTCCGAACGATCGCGATCACCGTTCGTCCGGGCATTTCGGCGTTCTTCACGGCTCGAATCGCGAGACGAGTTTGTAAGGTCTCTAAGCTGCCGTCTCGCCGCACGTTCTTCACGTTGCGCTAGATTATTACGGCTGCGATCCTCATTACGGCGGCTTCGATCCTCACGATTACGGTTCCTGTCTTCATTGCGGCGACTTCGGTCCTCGCGACTACGGGTGCGATCCGCGTTTCGACGATTTCGGTCCTCACGACTACGGGTGCGGTCCTCGTTACGGCGATTACGGATATTTCTACGGGCCGTGTTATTGCGGTTTCGATTAAAATTGCGAGCGGTCCCAAAACCTCTATTGCTGCCAAACCCAATAGCAGTGCCATAGGCTAGCCCATATCCGCTACCCCAAAAACGGTCATAGCCGAAATGTCCAGTGTAATGTCTGTAGGGCTGAAATCCGTTTGCATAGAGTGATGGGCGGTAATAGTCGTCATGATAATAGACAACATTTTGTACATTTTGGTTACATTCCAGAATGCGATTATCGCGCAGAGTCACAGCTGAATATTCTCCTGACAGGAAAACAGCCTCTTCAAAACCGCGCGTATCATAAGGGTCATCACTGCCAGAGTTATAATAAAACGTCATATCCAAGAGCGCGCCGCCTCGCAGCGGTTGACCATCAATACTTGTCTGGCCAGAGACAGACCTGAGACTGACATTACCTGCAAGATTTGGGTCTTCTTCAAAGGGATCGAAACTCCGGGCGAGAATTTCTTGCGTGCCAGTTTGAGGATTAACTCTCACCTCCACGTCTTGCGCGATATGGCGAGGTGATATTTCGGGAAGTGTTTCAGCTAGGGCTGGACTTGCTAAAGCGGTTGTCAAAAGCAGAGCTGTAGATATCAAACCTGCACGAAGTTGAGAAAAATATATCATTATGTCTTATACCCTAGCAAAACTGAGGCCACACTGAAACAACTGTTCACATAAGGTTCATCTTTTGTGACACCCAATATATACGTATCAGCTAATGAGCCGGCGCATCCTGAGTATATTCTTTCATCAGTGCATGAACATTTACGCGGGCTTTGAGGCGGCTCGCGAGCATATAGATGCCGCCTAATTTGCGCTGGATGAAAACTGTCTCTGCGGGCGGCACATGCCAGAGCCCGCGCTTGCCTGCCAATTCCATAGCCTTATCTCTCAACTCCTCCGAGATTGGATTACCGTCAAAATCAAATGGCGCGTCATGCCGCAAAGGTTCCAACGCCATATTCATCATGTCTAGCACGGCTGCCTTATCTTGAACGTTCATCGCGGAAGGAAATAAGCCCATCTTTTCGCCCGCTTGGAAAATCTCCTCAGGAATTCCTGATAAAACCGTTTTCATCAGGCCTTTATATGACGCGCTTAGCGGGCCAGAAATGTCGCGGCTGGCCCCGAAATCAAGCAGAACTAATTGATTTGTTTCGGTGTTATATCGGTAATTTGCGAAATTCGGATCGGTCTGCATGAGCTTGAAATCAAAAAGCTCGCGCAAGGTTAGCTCCATCAGCAAATACACAATCCTATCGCGCGTCTCTTGCGGGGCGCTTGACATATCCTCTATCGGACGGCCCTCGCAATAGGACATGGCCAATATCTTATCGGTGGAGAGCTCAGCATAATAGCTCGGCACCTCGAAATTCTCATCCCCGGATAAAAGCTCTTTAAAGCGGCCCATATAGGACGCCTCTCTGATGTAATCGGCTTCTTGATGTAATTGGATGCGGCCTTCTTCTATAATGGGCTTCACGTCTAGGCTTGCCGGGACCAGTCCTGACATTTTAAGCAGGCCAGCAACATTTTTAATATCGCTATCAATGCTGTCTCGCACCCCGGGATATTGCACCTTAATCGCCAGGACATCCCCGTTTTGAAGCTCAGCCTTATGAACTTGCCCAATAGAGGCCGCAGCGACGGGGCGGTAATCAAATTTAGCAAATTTCATTTGCCAAGAGTCTTTCCATTCGGACTTCAAAACAGAATTGAGTTGGACTCGCGGCATATGCTGGGCATCAGAGCGCAGACGCGCCAAAACATCTGCAAATTCTTTGGGCAGAAAATCTCCGCTATCCATGGAAATCATCTGGCCGATTTTCATCGCTGCGCCGCGCATATTGGACAGCTGACGTGTCAATTTTAAAGCATTGGACGGCGTCATAAAAAGGTCTGCCGCTTTGGGCCGCTTTCCTGAGGCGAGTTGTTTCACCCCGTTCATAGCGATGCCGCCCGCAATATTGGCCGCCATCCCGCCTAAACCAGCCAATCGCGATAAGCGGCGGGACGGCACAGCGCGGCCATCTTTATCTTTGGGCTTATCGGTCATAACTCATAAGTAGCGGAACTTTTCTCTTAGCGCGTAGGGCATATCGACTGCATTTATGGCTGATTTAAGCCCAATATCCCAGCCTCAACATGGCCGCCTTTATTATCCTCTCAGCCATGTCGAGAAAAATACAAATTCTAGAAGAGGCAATAGCTTGAACTTGCGGCTTTTATACGGGATAGGGGCGCGAAAGTTTTACGAAAGTTCTCATGGCTCCGCCTCTTTTGACATTATCCGATATCCATCTGACATTTGGAACGACGCCTCTTTTAGAAGGCGCTGAGCTAACGGTTATGCCGCGCGAGCGTTTGTGTTTGGTTGGGCGCAATGGGTCGGGCAAATCAACTCTGCTTAAAATCGCCGCTGGAATGGTGGAGCAAGATAAGGGCGAGCGGTTTATAAAACCGGGCATTACGGTGCGTTACTTACCGCAAGAACCTGACCTCTCAGCGTTTAAAACCTCGCGAGATTATATCGAAGCCGGGCTTGTCGGCGCGGATGACGGGTTTCGCATTCCTTATCTGCTCGACGCGCTGGGCCTGACAGGGGACGAAGACCCAAGAGTTATGTCCGGCGGAGAACAGCGCCGCGCCGCCCTCGCCCGCACCCTCGCCCCGACGCCGGATATTCTCATGCTGGATGAGCCAACAAACCATCTGGACCTGCCCGCTATTGAATGGCTGGAAGGTGAGCTGTCGCAAATGAGCTCAGCCATCTTGCTGATTTCCCATGACAGACGCTTTTTAGAAAACCTGTCGAAGAAAACGCTCTGGATGGATCGCGGCGAGACACGCTTGCTGGAAAAAAGTTTTGCCCATTTCGAAGATTGGCGCGATGAATTTTTGGAGCAGGAAGAGCTCGACCGTCATAAGCTTGAGCGCAAAATTCATCGTGAGCAGCATTGGGTTATTCACGGGGTTTCCGGCCGCCGTAAACGCAATGTCAAACGGCTGAAAGATTTGGGCGCCTTGCGCCAACAAGTACGCGACCAAAAGCAAGTTGTGGGCGGGGCGAATATCTCCGTCACGGAAGGGCAGAAGTCCGGCAAGTCTGTCGCCAAACTTGAAAACGTCAGCAAGGCCTATGACGGCAAGCTGATTATTGATGACTTCTCTATCAAAATTACGCGCGGCGAACGCATCGGCATTGTCGGCCCTAATGGGTCGGGCAAGACGACTTTGCTGAAATTAATGATGGGCGAGATTGAGGCTGATGACGGACGCGTCGAATTGGGCGTTAATCTCGAGCCCCTCGTCGTGGATCAGAAACGCGAGAGCTTAAATCCTGACTGGACTCTCTCCGAGGCCATGACGGATAATGGCGGTGATAAAGTCATTGTCGGCGACCGCTCCGTCCATGTCATTCGCTATATGAAAGATTTTCTGTTTCTACCCGAACAAGCCCGCACCCCGCTTCACGCCCTATCAGGCGGAGAACGCGGACGTCTGCAACTGGCGCGTGGTTTGCGATTACCAAGTAACTTCCTCGTTTTGGATGAACCGACCAATGATTTGGATTTGGAAACGCTGGATTTGCTGCAAGAACTTGTCGCGGATTATAACGGGACCGTCGTAGTTGTCTCCCATGATCGGGATTTTCTAGACCGCACAGTTACGCGTACCATTGGCTTTGAAGGTGACGCGAAATGGCAAAGCTATGCCGGCGGCTATACGGATATGATCAATCAGCGCGGACACGGCGTACAGCAACGCAAAAAGGCTGAGAAAGAGGCCCGCGTAAAGATAAAAGACTCAGGCGCTGACACAGCCCCGCAAAAGGGAAAGCTGTCTTACAAACATAAATTTCGATTGGAACAATTACCGGGCGAAATGGCAAAGCATGAGGCGGATATAAAAGCGATTGAATCTATCCTAGAAGATCCAAATCTATTCTCGTCAGATCCAGATGCGTTCAACAAAGCGATTTCGGATTTGGACGTTGTTAAAACGAAGCTTGAAGCTTGCGAAGAAGAATGGATAGAGCTGGAAATGCTCAAAGAAGACGCGGGTTAGTTACTGTACTAATCTTGCGCCATCCTCAGTACGCGGCAGAACGGGCGGCAAACCTGCACGCTGATGATCTACCGATACATTAATTGTCGGTGAGCCATAAAAATCAACATTATAGGCGATGAATGAGGTTGCCGGCGCATTGGAACCAAATACTGAGTTCCCCTTAACTTCCACCGTCTGTGTCGGAAAATAGACGGCGCCCGTGACATTAAGCTCACCGCCACTGGCAAGTGCATTAATGCCATTGGGAAATGTCGCTTGGTCAGCCGCGTTATATTTGACATCCTCGAAGAATGCGAGGCCTGCAAGTGGTCCGATAGCCGGAGCTTTGACATCAACTTCTGATCCAGAGACGATGTTCAAGAGAGACCTCTCTCCTTTCATCACAAAAGTGACTCCAATCGCCATAGCTTCGGCGCCGTTTCGAAATGTCAAAGGACCGTCCAATATAATATGGTTCCCGGGTAAGAAGGTAACATTCTGACCATCAACAGTCAGGCCTCCGCAATACGTTCCCGGTGGCAATGAGACATTGCTTCCGGTCAGGTTTTGGCTCATTGCGGCCAAATTACCGCCGCCGCTACCGCCACCACCGCCGCCCAATTCTCTGGTCGTCGTCGTGCCGCCGCCGCCAAGTCCCGGACTCTCTGCCCCCCCGGCTACTCCGGCTGCACGAACGTCTTTAATGGAGCCGAGATTGACACAAGGCCCTGCTGCAGGCGCAGTCTTGTTTGCATAGGGGTCTGCAATGGGCGCACAGTCCCCCTTGGCATAAGGCTGATAATTCCCAGACGCGCCGCCGCTGGCACAGAAATTTCTTGCAACAGGTGTCAAGCCGCGCGTAGACCAGATGGCTTCCGGGTCGGTTGAATTTGCATGGACAGAACATGTCGGCGCGGAAAATTTCACTTTTCCGGAAAACGAAATACTGGAACCCTCTGTGGGCGCTAGGGCCAAGACGCATATGATGTTTTCTGAGGTTTGCTCCGCGGCGCTGTTTTCATAAATTTCGATACCCTTAATGCCCAGGGTTTCTGCCACAGTGACAGGCGACAGGCCAGATGCCGACATTTCAACACGCTGTGATGAGGCTGCGGTCTTGAGGTCAAACGTTAAGTCTCCCGCGTAATTTTGTTTAAAATGGGTCTTGGCATAGCTTTCTTTTTCGCTTGCGGACAACGTGTTGTTACTGACAGCCGCAATCACAGCCGCATCAAGTGCAGATTTAATCTCAACTTTTTCAGTTTCAGCTTTTGAGTAATCCGCAACAAATGTCGTCGCAACAATAAGCGGAAGTCCCAATAGGGCGAATTGTACAGCAAAGTGTCCGTTGATATTCTTTTTATATTTTGCCCACAGACTGGTCATCGGCGCACCCGACCCTTCTTAAGCGTGCAATTCTGCACCTTTGCCGAAATGTTTTATGGCTATAATTATAAAGGTTTCCGAAGAATTACGATTAATAGTGAGTTAAATATCACCAGGGTAAATCGTTAGTCCTTGGACATACGCCTGGCATCAGCAGGGCCTAATTGCGCGCTTCGGCCTTTGCCTTCGACAACCCATGTGACGAAATGTTCGCAATTATTGTTCAGCACATTATAGCGCTGACCTTTGCGAGAGCGCGCACGGGCGACAAGACGGCTCCCGTCAATAGGCGAGTTATGCGGGACAATAACAGCGCGCCGGCCATGGCAAAAAATCTCAAAATCAGATTCTTCTACGCGGCCAAAACGGCGGGAGGTATGAATGACGCTGCCATAACCCGTGCAAATACCGTAATGTTTAATCCCGCCAAAGACACGGATCATAACAATGGTTCCCGCAGGATAAACAGGATGTCCAGCTTCAAAAGGAAATGACGTCATGACTCAAACATAGTCATAAAAATTTGAAAATAAAGCCTATAGACTCAGCGGCATAATTAAGGGCAAAAGCCGATGAGTATGAGCGTTGATACCATTATAATCGCCCGCCATGGCAAGCCTGCGCTTTCGCGTAAGGTTCAGCTCACCTGGCGTGAATATCGCGACTGGTGGAAGAAATATGATATTGGCGGATTGGCTGAAAAACAAAAGATACCCAAGAAGCTGAAACCCCTTGCAGAAAACGCTGATGTGGTCATTTCCAGCTCGCTTTTAAGGGCGAGAGAATCCGCTGAGTTGGCCTCAGGACGAGAGCCTGACTTTATTTATGACGAGCTGATTGAGGCCGCCCTGCCCCCGCCGCATCTGGGACCTCTTAAATTTAGACCTAAGACCTGGGGCACATGGTCCCGCATTGTTTGGTTTTGTGGATGGCCTGATGGTATGGAAAGCCATAGTGAAGCCCGGGCTCGCGCTAACGCAATGTGCGATGTGCTTGCGGGTCATGCAAAAGACGGAAAAACAGTTTACGTCTCTGCACATGGGTGGTTTAACCGCATGCTAAAAGGTTCGCTCATGAAACGCGGCTGGAAATGTAAGAGCCAAAATGGTGATTTGCATTGGAGCCATCGCCGCTTTGAACGCCCCACTAATTACGGAGAGTAATATGGCAGACGCCATTAAAGAGATGAGTTTTGAAGATGCGCTGAAAGAGCTTGAAGGCATTGTCGCCAAGCTCGAACGCGGCGAAGCCCCGCTGGAAGAAAGCATTTCCATCTATGAGCGCGGCGCAAAGCTGAAAGCGCATTGTGAAGGTAAGCTCAAAGACGCTCAACTTAAGGTCGAGAAGATCGTTCTGGACGGCAATGGTAATGCGGCAGGCACGGCACCCTTTGATGCGGGTTAGTTCCGCAATTTCTACAGCTGAAGACTTCCCGACCCGCCTCGCCTCTGTTGCGGCTGAAATGGAAGCCACCCTTGCCGCTGTCCTACCCAAACCCGAGGGCCACCAATCCGTTATCATGGAAGCCATGCGTTATGCCGCGCTCGGCGGCGGGAAACGCTTGAGGCCTTTTCTGATGGTCGAGACCGCCCACATGCTAGGCTACACAGATAAAGGCGTTTACATCGCTGCTGCCGCGCTTGAATGCCTGCATGTTTACTCCCTCGTCCATGATGATCTGCCCTGTATGGATGATGATGATTTGCGGCGCGGCAAACCCACCGTCCACAAAGCTTATGATGAAGCCTTAGCGGTTTTGGCAGGTGACGGGCTGCTGACATATAGCTTTGAATTATTGGCCCGCGAAGAAGTTCATCCCGACCCAAATGTGCGGCTGGCTTTAATCTCGGGCCTTGCAAAAGCGGGCGGCACGCAGGGTATGATTGGCGGCCAAGTTATCGATATTTCAGTCTCCGAATCTGACCGAGACGAAGCCCTCATAACTCAGCTTCAAGATTTGAAAACAGGCGCGCTCATCGAATATGCTGTTACGGCAGGGGCCACACTGGCAGGTGCAAGCAAAGACCAACATACCGCGCTAAAAAACTACGCCCGCGACATGGGCCTAGCCTTCCAAATCAAGGACGATATCCTCGACGTTGAAGGCGATGCGAGTATTGTCGGCAAGGCCGTCGGTAAGGATGAAAACCTTGGGAAAGCCACATTTGTGTCAATTCTTGGCCTTGAAGGTGCGCGAGAGAAGGCCGCCAAACTTGGGGACAGGGCAAAACGACACCTTGACCTCTTTGGAAATACTGCACAAACCCTCTGTGATACGGTGGACTTTGTGCTACATCGCACCCATTAAGAGGGCGTCAAAGAAAGATAATACGCATGGTGGATACCCCGCTTTTAGACCAAGTCAAATTTCCCGCAGATATGCGCGGCTTTACGCGCGAGCAAATCAAACAGCTCGCCGATGAAGTCCGCGCGGAAGTTATTGATGCGGTCTCTGTGACAGGCGGGCATCTGGGCGCAGGGCTTGGCGTTGTCGAGCTTACCGTTGCCATACATCACGTTTTTAACACGCCCGACGATAAGCTTATCTGGGATGTCGGCCATCAATGCTATCCGCATAAGGTTTTAACGGGCCGCCGCGAACGTATGCGCACCATCCGTAAAGGCGGCGGATTGTCAGGCTTCACCAAACGCGCCGAGTCCGAGTATGACCCCTTTGGCGCGGCCCATAGCTCAACCTCAATTTCTGCCGGGATGGGCTTTGCCACAGCGCGAGACTTAGCAGGTAAAGAACGGCACGTCATTTCTGTGATTGGTGATGGCTCCATCACGGCGGGCATGGCCTATGAAGCGATGAATAATGCAGGCGCAACCGATAGCCGCCAAATCGTTATCCTCAATGATAATGATATGTCCATTGCCCCGCCCGTGGGCGCCATGAGCCATATGCTCGCTAAAATGGTTAGCTCAGGTGGATATCAAAAATTACGCGGCGCTGGCAAAGCTATCGTCAAAGACGCCCCTCGCCCGATAAAATCCACGGCCCGCAAAGCCGAAGAATATACGCGCGGCATGTTTATGGGCGGCACCTGGTTTGAAGAGCTAGGCTTTTACTATGTCGGCCCAGTGGATGGCCATGATCTGGACGCGCTGATACCCGTTTTGGAAAATGTCAAGAAGATGAAAGACGGTCCTGTCCTTATCCATGTCGTCACGCAAAAAGGTAAAGGCTACGCGCCCGCTGAAAACTCCGCTGATAAATATCACGGCGTCTCCAAATTTAATGTTGTGACGGGCGAGCAAAGCAAATCCATTCCCAATGCGCCGAGCTATACCTCAGTCTTTGGCAGTCAGCTCGTCAAGCAGGCCGAACGCGATGATAAAATTGTTGGTATCACAGCCGCTATGCCTGGCGGCACGGGCATGAATATTTTTGGTGCGGCTTTTCCGGACCGCATGTTTGATGTCGGCATTGCCGAGCAACATGCCGTGACCTTCGCAGCAGGCCTCGCCGCTGATGGATTCAAACCCTTCTGCGCGATTTACTCGACCTTCTTACAGCGCGGCTATGACCAAGTTGTGCATGATGTCTGTATCCAAAACCTGCCCGTGCGTTTCGCTATGGACCGCGCAGGTTTAGTCGGCGCGGATGGCCCAACACATGCAGGCGCGTTTGACATCGCCTATCTGGGATGCCTGCCCAATATGGTGCTAATGGCGGCCGCTGATGAAGCGGATCTGGCCCGTATGGTCGCAACCTCTGTCGCTTACAGCGAAGGCCCATTAGGTTTTCGTTACGCGCGCGGCGAAGCGACAGGCATTGAAATTCCTGAAAACCCTGAAATTTTGAATATCGGCAAAGGCCGCATCTTGCGCGAAGGCACACGCATCGCGCTGCTCTCTTACGGCACACGCCTTGGCGAAGCCATGATGGCGGCGGAACAGCTCGAAACTTTGGGCCTCTCAGCCACAGTCGCAGATGCGCGTTTCGCCAAGCCGCTCGACAGTGAACTCGTCTGCCGCTTAGCCGATGAGCATGAAGTGCTGATTACGATTGAAGAAGGGTCCGTCGGCGGCTTCGGCGCATTTGTGCTGCATGACCTCGCCAAAAACGGACGCCTCGATCGCGGCCTGAAAATCCGCACCATGACATTGCCGGACACGTTTATCGACCAAGACACCCCTGCCAATATGTATAAGCAGGCTGGGCTGGACGCGGATAGTATTGTTGAGACTGTGTTTAAGGCTTTGGGTCAGGAATTGGCGACGCGGGCCAGTTTAGCGTAGGGAAATTTTGTGGAAATCAGGGCGGCTCAATTTGATTTACGACAAGCTTATATTTCCGGGGCTTGTGGGGCCTTAGTTTCAGGACTTGTTTGGATCATCGCGGGTCTGACAGCTCATTTTTTTTCATTTCAAGCGAGCATAGTCCTGTTCTTTTTGGGCGGAATGGCGATTGTCCCGCTATCAACGCTGTTATCAAAACTGTTTAACGATAAGCATATACCCGCAAAAAATAACCCGTTACTCCCGCTTGGCCTGCAAGTCACCGTCATTTTATTCGTGGGCTTATTTTTGGCATTCTGGCTCTGCCTCGACAATCCCGAACATTTCTACGCATTAATGCTGATGATAATCGGCGCACGCTATGTGCCTTTCGTAACATTATACGGAAGTAATATCTATTGGGCGCTCGGTTTGACACTCACAGCACTCGGTTTTGCGGCTTTCTTTTATATCGACATTCCTGGCAGCGCTTTAGCGATTGCAGGCGGACTTATTGAAGTTATCTTTGCAGCTATTGTTTGGCGTGTGCCGCGTGCGGATTATGAGAGCTGATCTCTACCTCACTGAAAATGGCTATTACGAATCGCGGGCTCGTGCGCAAGCCGCCATCAAAGCGGGCCTAGTAAAAGTTGATGGTAAGCGGCTGAAAAAAGCATCTGAGAAACTTTCTGACCTTAGTGAAATAAGCGCCAAAGCCGAACACCCTTGGGTGTCGCGCGGAGGATTAAAACTGGCTTATGCGCTTAAGGAATTTGGCGTCTTAGTTGACGGTAAAACCTGCCTTGATGTAGGCGCATCTACGGGCGGGTTCTCGGATGTGCTTCGCCAAAACGGCGCGACTAAGATTTACGCTGTGGATGTCGGGCACGGTCAATTGCATAGCAGCCTCAAGGATGTTCCCGAAATCATATCTATGGAAGGCCAAGATGCACGCGAGCTTACAGCCGCTAATTTTAGCTCGAAACCGCAGCTCATCGTCTGTGATGCCAGTTTTATTTCCTGCATGAAAGTGTTGGAGCGCCCCCTCAGCCTCGCCGCCACATCCGCAAACTTAGTCACATTGGTCAAACCACAATTTGAAGTCGGGAAGTCTGGTATCAAGCGCGGCGGGCTTGTCAAATCTGAGAGCCTTGCGCTGCAGGCTTTGTCAGATGTTTCCGCGTGGATAACGCGCCAAGGCTGGCACGTGGTCGCGACTTGCAAATCCCCCATCAAAGGCGGCTCAGGCAATACAGAATATCTGCTTCACGCCAGAAAATAGGGGCGCAAATAAAAAACCCCGCTAAATTAGCGGGGCTTAAAGTCTCTGTCTTGTTTCTAGCGTCTGAAGCCGCCATGATGACCACGATGTCCACGTACGACATGATGACCGCCATAATATGGGCGGCTATAGTAACCGCCGCCGCCATAATATCCGCCTGAACCGACATTAATGCTTAAGCTTGTACGTGGCTGCGAGTAATATCCGCCGTTACCATAATAAGTGCTCGGATAGCTGTAGCCGTTGTTATAATAAGGTTGGCTATAAGTCGTCGTTGTGTGGGTGCGAGGGTAGCTGGTTGCGTAACCATTATTATAATAACCACCATTATTATAGGTACCGCCATTATTGTAGCTGCCGCCATAATAGCCAGTGTTGGAATTATAAGATCCACCGGCTAGGTGACCATTGTGATTATTATTACCGCTGCCTGCGATAGCCACACCTGCGGCTCCGCCGAGGACTGCGCCTAGCACAGATCCTTCTGTGCGGGCACCATTTCCTGCTACTTGTGATCCGATAACACCGCCTGCAACGGCACCAATGGCGCCGCCGAGAAGCTGATTATTACCATTAGAGCTGTTTTGATGTGTGTGATGATAGCCCGTATTATGAGCAGAGGCTACAGGCGCCGCGGCGACAGTTACGATGGCCGCAAGGGCAAATCCGAGTTTGAATTTCATGGAAAACTCCGTGTTAAAGCGCACCACTTCACGATGCTAGACTCTCTATATACGCATTATAACCTGAATAGTTGCTTAAAAGCAAAGAGTTGTCTCAGTCATCTACACATAAAAAAAGCGGCCCAAAAAGCCGCTTTTAAGAGAGTGTTAACCCTGATTAGTGGTGACGACAATTATCATGACTGGATTTTATCTCTTTTCCGCGGCTATCATACCGTTTGCTTCCGCCTGCATAGCAATATTCCTCGCTAGGACGGACAACCGTTTCTGGCACATGATAGGTCGTTGCGGGAGCTGTGTAAGTCGTTAAAGGCTCGCGATATGTCGTCGTCACAGTTGAGGCTTCGCTGTAGCTAGGCGCAAGATGGGTGACTTTAGGAGACAAGCAAGTTCCATCAGATTGCATTGTCGTACCTGACGGGCAAGACGGTTGTTGCGGCGCCGTATAGAAGGAAGGCGTATAAGAAACCGCGCGTTCCATGCAAGTGCCGTCAGATTGTGCTGTTGTTCCTGAAGGACAATCTGCCATTTGAGGCGCGACATAAGGCTGTGAAATCACAGGTGCCGGCTGGCTGTACGTTGGCGCAGGGCTCACATAAGACACGGTTCTTTCAAGACAAGTGCCGTCGCTTTGCGGTGTTGTGCCTGACGGACATTGTGCAGGCGCAGCTATGATGCGCTGTGAACGCACAATCGGGGCGGACTCAACTCTAACCGTGCGGCGCACAACTCTCGAGCGAATTGGAGGACCTGCCAAACGTACATTTGGCGCGGCATATGTGATGTTGTGATGAATAGGCGCTGTGTAAACTGTCCGAGGTTGGGACAGTATCACCGGACGCGGTGCCGGCTGTATATAGCGCGTCACAGGCACAACCGGACCAGAAATAAACTGACCTGAAGACACAAATTGTGGGCCGCCTACGAAAGGTCCTGGTGCAAATCCACCTCCGCTAAATCCTTGGGACCCGAATGATGGAGCGCCAAAGCTTGGTCCGCCGACAAAACCGGGGCCAGCTGGGGCAAAGCCGCCGCCATTAAATCCACCTTGGGGAAATCCGCCCTGAGCAAATCCACCCTGGGGAAATCCACCTTGTGGACCGTTAAATCCATTCTGACCGCCGCGATTTGCAAGAGCGTAACCCGCCACGCCGCCTAGTACGGCACCAATAGCTGTTCCTTCTTCACGTTGGCCTGAGCCTGCGATATTAGAGCCTAGGACGCCGCCTAAGCCTGCGCCAATGCCCGTACCGATAAGGTTCCTGCCGTTAAAACCGGGGTTAAACTGCCCAGCATAAGGGTTGCCGTAATAATTGCTTTGGCTGTTGGCATAAGCTGCGCCGCCAAGTCCGCCGAGGACCGCACCAATGGCTGTGCCTTCGTCGCGATTGCCTGAACCAGCAATATTAGACCCGATGGCTCCGCCAAGACCAGCACCAACGGCTCCGCCCAGCAATGTTCCGTTATCCAAGCCGCCAAAAAGCTGAGCTTGAGCTGTTGCTGGCACAAAGGCCATGGCAGCAACTGCTACCGTTGTCATAAGAATTTTCATTTTTGGCTCCTCCGCCATTATTAGGTCAATCACCCACAATACCCATCCACGGGAAAAGGCGATGCTTGCTTATGTCTATGCAAGCTTTACGCCGAACGCTGAGTGTCTATCACCCGCTCACCTCGAATACAAAAATACTCGCTTTTAAGGCGAGTGATTTATGCAGTCGCGTCACCTTGTAAAATCAAGCCATAAAAAAAGCCCCGAGATAACTCGAGGCTTCCTTGTGTCAGAGATGACCTTGGGGGGAGGTCTCTACCAACGATTTCTAACGCTGCGGTTACGGTCCTGCGACTTTTTAATCGCTTTACGGTCGCGTTTCAGTTGATCCAGTTCATATGAAATATCATATAAACGCTTATCTATACGTTTCGCAGCACGGCGGCTATTTGCGTAACGCGCTTGACGTTTTAGGTCTGAACGCTCGGCACGGAGGTAGTCAATCCGGCGATCAACACGGTCAAGACGCGTATCAACGGCATAGCCACGGTTATAATTACGGTTATTTGACGCCGTTCTATATCCGCTATTCAGTCCGACATTTGTTACAACAGGGGCGCGGTTATAACCAGTGTCATAGCTGCGATTAGTCGTTGTGCGGTATGTGCTGTTGTCGCGAAGTTTATCGCAATCGTTCTGACCATCCGCAATCGCGGCACCTGCTGCGCCGCCTAAAACGGCACCAATAACTGAACCTTCAGTACGAGCACCGTTACCGGAGACCTGCGATCCTAATACGCCGCCAAGGACTGCGCCGATGGTACCGGCAATGACTTGGTCTTGTGTATTCGTCGCGCAATCATTCTTATATGAGGTTGTAGAATAATTTCCGGCATGAGCGAGTGCTGGGGTGGCGAATGTCGCCGCAGCTAATACTACGGCAGTGAGAGTTTTTTTAGCGTTTATACGAGCCATGATGTTTCTCCTGTCTTGGCGCCGGAAGGGGACGTCCCAACCGTTAAACAGGGTTTAGCTAAACGGGCCTGAACTCTCTCTGAGACTGATTTTCAGATTTCGTTCATAATGCTAATTATTGCGGCAAATACCTAATAACTTATTGAAATAAAACAGAAAAATATTATCCATTTAATCCATTTTTCTTGAAAAAGGCTGCAATTTCATCCAGAGCGTCATGCGCTTCCGCAAGATAATCATCAAAAATCTGCCAAACATGGGGGAGATTATCCCAGCTTTGGAAGATAACATCCGATCCTTGCGCTTTCGCCTTAGCTGCATAACGCACACTATCATCATAAAGCATCTCAGACGCGCTGGCTTGTAACAGAGTTGGCGGCAGGTCAGACAAGTCATCAAAGATAGGCGAAATGACTGGATCAGAGGGATTAAAGCCATAAGTTTTGCGTAGGCCCCATAAGAGTAATGATCTGGGCGCTTTCAACACATCCTTTAAAAGAGGCGTCAACATCAGGTCTTTATGTAGATTGCCTTTCATAGACGGGCTGGAAATGGTCGAATCCGTGCTTGGCGAGAGCGCGACGACCGCGTCAGGCCTTTTTATCCCAGCCTCTCGCGTCCAATGGCTGACCATTAATGTCAAGTTCCCACCCGCAGAGTCGCCAGCGACCCCCACGGCTTGAGCGGGTGCAGCGCCGTCAGGGCCATTGTCCAAAATCCACTCATAAGCCGCGCGGCAATCATCAATGGTCGCCTGCCGTGAATTTTCAGGCATCAAGCGATAATTAACAGCGAAGACCGCGCAGCCTGTGCGCTTGGCAATATTATATGTCAAAGGCCTGTGGCTTAAATCACTCCCAACGGTCATCGCCCCGCCGTGGAGATATAGAATACGCCGATTTGGGTCCGCGCCCCCGACCAAAGTCCAAGCGCCGTCAAGCGCAACCCCATTGGCCTCAAAACTATCTTTGCGAAATTCACAATCATGATCACGCGCCAAACCGGCCGCATCAAAACGTTCACGTTTGGCCGACCATCCCGTTGTGGCCGTTGCCGATTGGCCATGCATCCCAAAGGCTTCGTGCAAATATTCATTCAGGCGCTCTATGCCTTCAGGCTTTTCAGGAACGTCAAAGGTCGGAGGATCATTACGGTCATATTTGGACAAATTCTCACCACCCAAGACCTTATGCGTGTAAACAAGTAAGCCAAGAACAGGCAGCCCAATGGCGGGAATAGCGAAAAGCATGTGATTTCCTCAAGATTTAACAGATAATGCCGTATCTGGGCAGGCCCGAAAAGTAAACCGTCCGTGAATTGAGTCCTTTTCAATCATGGCTAATTCCGCTAACGCGTGGCGCTTACTTATCTATTGCCAGAGATTGTTATGTTTGAGTCCGTTGCCGCCCGTCCCAATGATCCCATCATGGTGGTTATGGAACAATGCAAAGCCGATACCCGCCCAGAAAAAATTGATCTGGGCGTAGGGGTCTATAAAGATGCCTCAGGCAATACGGCGATTTTAAAATCCGTAAAAATGGCTGAGCAGATGTGGGGCCGTGAGGAAACGACAAAGACCTATGTCGGAACCATCGGTAATCAAGATTACTGCCAAGATATGCTAGAACTGATGCTTGGAAAAGACAGCGCCGTTCTGACCGAGGGCCGTGTCGGCGCTGCGCAAACCGCTGGCGGCTCAGGCGCGCTGCGCCTCGGGGCTGAAGTTTTAAAAGTTGCGGCCCCTGATGCGACCGTTTGGGCGTCAACGCCGACTTGGGCCAATCACATCCCGCTCATTACCGATGCAGGCATGCGCATGGACAGCTATCCTTATTATAACCGCGAAACGTTGGGCGTTGATTTTGAGGACATGCTCTCTCACTTGGACACACATGCCAAGCGCGGCGATATTGTTCTGCTACATGGCTGTTGCCACAATCCAACAGGCGCTGACTTGTCGCCTGCGCAATGGGACCGCCTCGCCCCGTTTATGGCAGAACGCGGTTTGTTTCCATTTATTGATTTAGCCTATTTCGGTCTCGGCCGCGGCATGGATGAAGACACTTACGGCCTGCGCAAAGTCATCGAGACCTGTCCAGAAGTGCTCCTCGCCGCAAGCTGTTCTAAAAACTTCGCGCTTTACCGCGAACGGACGGGCCTGATTGCCGCTATCACGCAAACGGCTGATAAGGCTGCCGCTCTCAAGAGCCAATTTGGCGCGATACAGCGCAAGCTTATCTCCATGCCGCCAGATCACGGCGCAGCCATTGTCACGCGGATTTTGCGCGATGAAAGCCTGCGCAATATTTGGGTCGGCGAATTAGACGAGATGCGCGAGCGAATGCTAGGGCTGCGGCAGCTTCTGTCAGACGCGATGAATGTCCAAGGCGGCGAAGCTATGGCGGCTGCCATCAAAAATCAAAACGGTATGTTCTCGACGCTGCCATTATCGCCTGACCATGCGGCGCGCTTGCGCGAGGAACATGCGGTTTACCTCATGCCATCAGGCCGCATCAATATTGCAGGCGCAAATACCAGCAATATCCCGAGACTGGCTGAGGCTATCCTAGCCGTTCTCTAGGCTTATTAGCTTAAGGTCCAGGCGGAATGCGCGGCGTATCAATGCGCTGCGGGATTTCGGTCGGCGGGGACTGTATCGGCACCTCTTGCGGGGTTTCGCTCGGAACGTCAGGCGAAATCGTAGGCGGGATTTGGCTAGGTTCTGGCGTCGGCACATTTGTAGGGTCTGTTACAGGCACTTGTACTGGGGGCGTTTCAGGTTTGGGAGGCATGGCGTTCTTATCCTTATTTAAACTTTCTTCCGCCGCGTCCAACAGGTCTTCAAGAGCACTTTCAGTGTTGTCCTCAGCATTTGGTGTTGCCGGGACATCTTGCGGCGTCTCTTGAGGAGCCTTGTCAACAGTTTCTCGCTGAACAGGTTGCGGCGCGCTCCCCTTTAATACGCAGGCCGCATAGTTAGAGTTCCGAATAACCGCCATGCGTTGGCGTAAAGTTCCGGCGCGTCCTTGAACAAAGGATGTTGGCGGGTCGACACGCCATTTATTCGGGCTGGGCAAAACGGCGGCGAGGAGTGACGCTTCTCGCTGGGTCAAATTTTTCGCCGATTTTCCAAATCTATTTTGCGCCGCAGCCTCTACACCAAAAATGCCGTCACCCCATTCAGCAACATTTAAGTAAACCTCCATTACGCGGCGCTTGCCCCAAGTGAAATCTATCAGGCTAGCAAACCACGCCTCGCCTGCTTTGCGGGCATAGCCGCCGCCATTCCAGAAAAAGACATTCTTGGCTGTTTGCTGCGTAATGGTTGAGCCGCCGCGTCGACGCCCGCCTTCTTGATTATCTTCTAAGGCCTGCCCGATAGCCTCCCAGTCAATACCGTCATGCTCGCAAAAACGGCTATCCTCGCCGCCCATCACCGCCTCAACCATATAAGGCGAGATGTCTTCGAGCCGTGTCCAATCGCGTTTTATATCCTCGCCGCTCATACCGCGCTGAACCATGAGGATGGTCGTCGGCACGGGGATAAATCGCAAGGCCACGGTATAGAGTTGAGTGGCGAGAAAAAACAACAAACCCGCGCGCGCAATATTGCCGAGCCACATGCCTATCGACCTGCGGCCTCTCTTTTTTGCTATTTTAGTCAATGACAAAATCGCTCGGGCGGTATCCTGGATCAGGATATTGCGGGTTCATCTGCTCTAACGTGTCTTTCACGATACGGCTGATAATCGCGCCCCGCGTGGAACGGCTGTCAGACGGGATAATGTGCCACGGCGCGTGATCCGTGCTCGTAAGTCTCACCATGGTTTCATAGGCGGTCATGAAGTCTGGCCATAATTTGCGGTCTTCAAGATCGCCCGGATTAAACTTCCAGCGCTTATGCGGCTCTTCCAAGCGCTCACGCAGGCGCTCCCCTTGGGTCTCATGACTGATATGCAGCATGAATTTCAAAACCGTCGTCCCGTTTTCTGTCAGGTGCCGCTCAAAATTATTAATCTGCTCATAGCGCTGCTCAACCTTTTCAGCGGGCGCAAAGTTACGCACTTTGACCACCAAGACATCTTCATAATGACTGCGGTTAAAGACCGTGATTTGTCCTTTGCCAGGGCAGACATTGTGAATTCGCCAGAGGTAATCCTGCGAGAGTTCTTTTTTGCTGGGGGCTTTAAAGCTGGCGACGTTGATATTGAGCGGCGGCGTGCGGTGCAATATAGCCGCTGTCGTCCCATCCTTACCGGAGGTGTCCATGCCTTGCAGGACAATCAAGACTGACCTCTCGGCTTCGCCATATAATTTATGCGCGAGTGGCTGTATGGCTTTGGCACTATCCTTTATCGCAGCGCGCGCCGATGACTTGCCAGAAAAAATATCAACCTCGGTCGGGCATTTGGAGAGATTAAATTTAGCGCCGCCTTTGGCGATGAAACGATCAGCATAATTCTCAGACATAAAGGCTCCGATTAAAATATATCAGAGGCCTTTCTATCAACTGCAGCCCAAAGAACAAAGCCTAAAACAACAAGGCCGGCCAAACTCCAATAAGGCAAAGGGAAACTTTCGATTTGCGGGAGGGTCGGGACAGTCAGTTTAAGTTTAGCCGCCATAGCTAAAAGCGCCGGAAACTGACTGGCCGCTATCGCGCCCCCGACAAAACAGGCCCCATAAATTGACACCCGTCTGATGCGCTCAACTTTTCGCGCCTCAAGGTCAATCGCCTTAAGCACGGACTCGCTAAACCCGTCCTCTGCAACAGGCGCCGCATAGTCAGACAGAAGGTCCTTAAAAAGATTGTCATCCGGAGTTTGCATCATCATTAATCTACCTTTTCATAGGCTGAAAGGAAAGTCCTGAGTTTAGCCTTGCCGCGCAAAACATGTGATTTCACGGTTCCAAGGGGCAGCTCTGTCGCCGCCGCGGCTTCACTATGGCTCATGCCGTGAGCAAGACAGAGTATAACAACGGCGCGGCATTCGCTCGGCAAGCTATTCATGGCCGCTTCGACATCCATTTTAAGTCCCGCTTGTGCTTGAGGCGTGTCGTCTTCAATATGCCCTTCGGCCAAGCCTCGCCGCCGCGCCTCCTTGCGGTGATGGTCAACGAAACTGCGATAAGCGATTTGAAACAGCCAAGATTTAGCCGCCTTTGCGTCACGCAATCTATGTCGCTGCTCATAGGCTTTCATAAAACATATCTGCGCCAAATCATCCGCCAAGGCGGTCTCTCTCGTAAGACGGCGCAGAAAGTTTCGGATGCCGCCCTGATGGGCGCGCACTACATCATCAAATGTGTCCCCGCCTAATATGGCTTAATCTTCAGGGTTTTTGCGGCCAATAAATACCCAAAGCGCGACATAAACCAGACCCACTAATAATGGGAACATGGCAAGAGCGCCAAAGACTTGTTGGGCTTCTTTCTCCGGAATGGCACCTCCGAGGAAAATCGTCGCCACGGCTATGGCTATGAGAATAAGCCCCGTGCGCAAATCGCCGTGCTTACGCCGCGGGCGGATACCCAAGGCGCGGATGGTTTCAGGCGTTAGGGTTTCTCCCTTTTCCACCATGGCCTTCATGAGGTCGCTCGCAGCCAACATAGATTTATGTCTATAAGCGGACACCGCCCACACTGTGAGAGGTACGAATCCAAAAAAGCCTATAAGAGCAATAACACCTTCCATAATCGTCTCCTTTTCATCTGATTACACTCTTAAGACGTCACCACATATCTGTTCAGATGCAGTCCGTGTAAAAAAATCTGCCAAATCCACAATTCATCCGTATAATATACAAAAGGATTATCATTATGAAAATTATTACGCTTCCCCTCATCGCGGCTTTATTGGCTGTTTCCGCTTGCAGCCAAGCCAGCGAGCCTGCCGCTAAACGTGCGGCGCAAGCCACTGAACCCGCGCCCGTAGCCACGCTCGCAAAAGTGGAGCGGGTTGGGAACTGGACTGTTATCAAAGCTAACAGCCACATAAAATTTACCGCCTCGCAACAAGGCAAAAGCTTTACAGGCGAATTTAAAGATTATGACGTCGTCATAAATTTCAAGAAAGACGCCCTTAAAGAGGCGGGCGTTACCGCGACAATCAATGTCGCGTCCATCGCCGCCGGGGACAAAGACCGTAATAGCGCCCTGCCCGGTAAAGAGTGGTTCAACGTCACAGCCTTCCCTAAGGCGGTGTTCAAATCCGATGATTTCGTGAAAGTCAGCGGCAATCAATATGAGGCGCGCGGAACCCTGACCATGAAAGGCAAGTCGCAACCTCTGACCCTGCCTTTCACATTGGATATTAACGGCGCCAAAGCGCAAATGGCCGGAAAGGTCAAACTCGACCGGACATTGTGGAAAGTCGGGACAGGGTCGTGGTCAACCGATGAATGGGTCAGCACAGACGTAACCGTCGACATAAAAATCAGTGCGGAGAGCGCTAATTAGAGCTTTTTCATCGCTCTGAAGGGCGGGCAATATCTGTCCGCTTCTTTTTTACAGCGCTTAAAAGAGAACATCATGAGGTCTGCTCTGCCGATAAGGTGGTCGATTGGAACATAGCCGGGGCCTGTTCTCGCGCGGCTATCCGTGGAGTTATCGCGATTGTCACCCATGAAGAAAACATGGTCATCAGGAACGGTGAATTTTTCTGTGGTGTCGAGATTGCCGCCATCTGACTGCTCATAAATAACATGAGACTCGTCCATATCAGGAAATGTTTCGTTATAAGCATCGACCCCAACAACGCCGCCTGTGTGCTGACGGTAGAGATAATTATCAATATTCACTCTTGGGACTAAAACCTCATTTATAAAAAGCCTTCCGCGATACATGCGCACCGTATCACCCGGGAGCCCCACAACCCGCTTTATCATAACTATGCCTGACTTGGGATTACGAAACACGGCCACATCGCCGCGTTTGGGCAATTTACTGAAAATCTTGCCGTCTTTTAAAAACGGCAATTTGTGCAGATTAAACGGCAAGGAATGACGCGAATATCCATAAGCAAATTTTGAGACATAAAGATGATCGCCGACTTCGAGCGTGGGCTGCATTGACTCAGACGGGATTTTATAATGGCCCCAAACAAATGTCAGAAAAGCGAGCATAACAACGCCCAGCCCGGCGTAAAACTTTATTTCGGCAAATATACGCTGCCCGATAGAGAGTTTTTCTTTTGTCTCTTCAGGCGGTTCTGTAAGGGTCGCTTCGCTCATCATCCGCCAATGCCGTGATATGCCAACTTTATCAAGTGTTTCATTCTGTCATTTGCGTAACTATAAGATGTTTATGACACGTATATTTTTACTTTGCTTTGGCTTTTTTATTCTCACGGCTTGCGCAACTCCGCCTGTCATAGAGCCAACAGCGGCGCCTGCAGGAAATTACAAACTCGACCCCACCCATACCAGTGTTGTCTGGTCACTTTCCCATGCGGGGCTGTCCAATTATACCGCGCGGTTTGATACGGTTTCAGGGGCGCTGAATTTTAATCCTGATACGCCGCAAAACAGTACAGTCGATATTCGCATTGACCCGAAAAGCGTCAATACGGGCTTGCCTAAATTTGATGAGGAAATTGCGACGAGCGGCAAGTATTTCGACGCAGACACATTTCCTGAAATCCGCTTTGTCTCGACAGGCATTACGCTCACGGGTGAAGCGGCAGGTGTCATTACAGGGGATTTGACTTTGAAAGGCGTCACCAAGCCTGTGGCGTTGGACGTAATATTTAATGGCGCGGGAAAATCATTCGGTAATCCCGGCAAGACGCTTGGCTTTTCGGCAACAACAAAGTTTCTGCGCTCAGATTATAATATGGGTCACCTCGTCTCTTTCGGGATTGGCGATGAAATAACGCTGCGGATTGAGACGGAATTTAATGAAGCGCAATGACAGCGACGCTGAATAACATTACCGCTGTTTTAAAGGGCGGCGGCGTCTGCGTGTTGCCGACAGAAACCGTTTACGGGATTGCGTGCCGTGCAGACCACCCCAAAGCCATAGACCGTATTTACGCCATTAAAGGACGCGGCTTTGACAAACCTCTCGCGGTTTGCGTGCGCGATATAGAAGCGGCGAAAAAACTCGCAGAGTTTGACGATATGGCGCTTAAGCTTGCGAAAGAATTTTGGCCTGGACCGCTCACTCTCGTTCTGCCCGTTAAAAACAAGACCCTCGATAAACGCTGTTATCAAGGCGGCACCATTGCGCTGCGCTGTCCCGACATAGAGTGGCGAGAACATTTTAAACAGCCTCTCGCCCTAACTAGCGCAAACAAATCTGGCGAACCTGCCGCGACCACTGCAGAGACTGGCTTGGAAGTCGACGCCGTGCTCAACACAGGCCCAAGCCGCGAGAAAATCCCGTCCACAATCCTTGCGGTGAAAGATGGGAAGGTTACATGCCTACGAGAAGGTGCTCTAAAAGCTGACGCGCTCGCCGCTTACACGATAGAGTGGCCTAATGACTGACGGTATCACAGCTTTGAAAACTGCCCTGCCTGCTACCGCTTGGACGCAGGACGCAGATATCATCGCGCCGCATTTGGTGGAATGGCGGGATAAGTATCAGGGCGAAACACCGCTTATGCTCACGCCGCGATCAACCGCCGAAGTCTCTGAGGCCGTAAAAATATGTGCCGCGCATGGATTGAAGATTGTTCCCCAAGGCGGGAATACGGGATTAGTCGGCGGCCAGACACCGCAAGGTGAAGTGCTGCTTTCGCTCAAAAAAATGACAGTCATCCGTGATGTGGACATAATCAATAATGCGATGATTGTAGAAGCGGGCGCTACGTTGCAATCCGTGCATGACGCGGCGGACGCGGCGAACACACAGTTCCCGCTCTTCCTCGCCTCGCAAGGCTCTTGCACCATTGGCGGCAATCTCTCGACCAATGCGGGCGGCAACCATGTGCTCAAATATGGTACGACCAAAGATTTGGTCTTTGGCGTTGAAGCGGTTCTAGCCAGCGGCGAGATTTACAACGGCCTGACCAGCCTTCGCAAAGATAATACTGGATATGATCTCTCGCGGCTCTTTCTTGGCGCGGAAGGCACGCTCGGCATCATTACCGCCGCGAGCCTAAAGCTCTTTCCCAAGGCAGGTTACACACAGCGCGTCATCGCCGCCGTGGACGACCCTGCTCAAGCCCTCAAATTATTAGAGACATGCCGTGCGGGCGGGCGGCTGAGTATGTTCGAGGTCATGCCGCGTATTGGCCTCAACGCTGTCGTCAAAAATATTGACGGTCAACGCGAGCCCTTTGACGCCCCTCACCCGTGGTATGTGGTCATTGATTGGGATGTGGAAACTGAGAGTGAAGGCGCGGCCCTTGCGAAAACGCTTTTGGTAAAGGCCTTTGAAAAAGACTTTATCCGCGATGCTGTCATTGCCCAAAACGAAACCCAAGCCGCGCAAATCCTATCCTTGCGCGAGAATATGTCGTCGGGACAAAAGTTTTTAGGCGGCTCCATTAAGTTCGACATTACTGTTCCGCTCAACACCATTCCAGAATTTTTCAAAAAAGCAGATGCCGCAATGGAGGCTCAAATCCCCGGCTGCCGCCCTGTTGGCTTCGGGCATTTTGGCGATGGCAATATCCATTATAACATCGCTCAGCCTGTGGGCATGAATAAGCAAAAGTTTTTGGACCACTGGCAAGCCGTGTCTGAAACCGTTTTTGATATTGTCGGTGAGTTTGGCGGCTCAATTTCCGCCGAACACGGCATCGGGATTATGAAGAAAGAGGATCTCGCCAAGCGCGCCGACCCCGTAAAACTGGCGATGCTAAAATCGATAAAACAGGCGCTCGACCCCGAAAATATAATGAACCCGCGAGTGATGCTTTAAACTAAAAAAAGTTGTCATCCCGACACACGACGAAGTCGTGACGGGACCTATTCCTTGCTAGGGCGACTTATAGAAAATTGTATTTAGGCACGATGATTAGGCATGGGTTCCGTCGACGCTCCGCGTCGTGACGGAATGACGATAATATAAAGACAGCCTCAAATCTTCCGAGTCGATTTTCGCGAAAATCGGACGAATCGCAATTGTAAATCGCCCAAAAGTCCCTATGTATATTAGACACACAATGGGGAGACAATATATGTCCAGTTTCGAAGCTCAAATTGAGAAGTCTCGAAAAGAGGTTGCCGAAGCGCAATCAAAAATGACCGAATTATCCGGTAGAATAGAAACCGCGCGCAGTAAAATGGCGCAAGGTACAGATATCACATTAGATATCGAAAATGCCTCGCTTGAGGATGTACATGCCCATTCAGATATGATGAATGCCAATATTGCCGAGCTTATTTTAGGGCTCGATGATGTCACGGCCGGTTTCTCCAAAGACTTTGACTCTATGCGCTCAAAAACGGGCTGGGAAAAAGTTGTGGGCATATTCTCTAAAAAACGTGCAGAAATGATGCGCCAAGAACGTATCCGCACAGCCTCTATTGAGGATAAGCTGCAAGACCTTATCGGAAAATCGAATACGATTTCGACCATGCTGACCAATCAGCTTCAGGCCCTTGAAGGTCACAAAGAGCAAGTGCAAGCCAACCTTGCGACGACTCTTGCTGACCGTGAAGCCGCAGTAAATTCGCTCGAGCTTATAAAGTCCGAGCTTTTGCAATTAGATCCCAAAATCATCGAGCTGGAAAATCAGCTTTCAGCTGAAACTAAACCTAAGGCCCGTGCAATTTTGGAAAGTCAACTTGCTGCTGTCAATTCTAATTACAATGAGCTGGCCCAACAAGAACAAGTGAAATTGGCCGAGTCGCAAACGCTTGAGCGCTATATTGAAAAAGGTAAAACCTGGCTCGACAGTTTACAGAACCAAGCCGCGACACAGATGGTGCTGATTAATAAGCTGCAGACCGACACGAAACAGCGCGTTGTCCTTTATGATGCTTTGTCTAAGTCTTTGAAGACAGCGCAGCAGCAAGATGTGGCTCACCAGATTAACGAGATTGGTGTGGCAACGGATAAAGAAGCGCAAGTTGCGATGGCCGCTATCGGCGCGGCGACCAATACCCGCATGGCGGAAATGATGGAGTCCCATGAAGACCACATCGTCTTTGCCCGCAAGGTGCTGGAAGAAAAAGTCAAAGCTGATGAGCGCTTTGCCCGCCGCTTTGAGAAGATTGTCGAAATGCACGACAAAAATGCTTATGGCCAAGGTCAGGGTTAGGACGCCTTAAGTGGACCTAACCTTTGACCACAAAGTCTTAGATAGCGCCAAGGCGACCCGGCGCTATTTCGCAAAATTTGAACGCATTATGGGTCACCTCACCGAGGTAGTGGATCTTTCCAAATCGGAAAAGCTCATCACCTCGCCCGAGGCCAAAATGCTCAAAGAATATTTGGACGCCTTGTCCAATACCTTCACGGCGCTGTCTTATAAATTTCTGATGGCCCACCGTGTGCGCGAGCAAGCGGATTTAAATTTCAGCATCGACAAGACTGAAAGCGGCTTTCCTGTTTTTCGTGAGTTGATGCAAATGGCCTCTGACTCAACGCAGGCGAAAAAGCATTTGAAGTCTTTGCCGAGCCAAGAGCGGCTGAAAAAAGATATGATCAATCATATCCTGAGCGAACAATCTGCGCCGAGCCAATTACAATATGCAATGAGCCAGCGCATCTATTATGAATATCTCGATGGGAAAGAACTATTCCTCTCTCAGAACCATCCGCAAATCATCTGGGTGGGTAAAGATATGAAAGCGGGCCGCCGCAATTATCTCGTCCATTGGGCCAGCTATGACAGTCAAACGAATTTGCCCTCTATCTATATGATGGAGCTGGAAGATACCTCGCACCGCGCCCTACCCCACGATGAGCGCCGTTGGCCGCGTGTGCAGAGCCACCTTATGGCGCAGGCCGTGTCAGGTTTAAAACTTCTCACCATCGCCAGAGGCTTTGACCAGGACTTTGACAATTTGTATCCCAAGCTTTTGCGCCGTTTTCACCTTGGCCCCATGCACAGCCATACCTTTACGCAGCAAAGCGGGCCGCTACGAAATGTGTTGTCGCAGGCCGATGGAGAACCAGGGCTTGATTGGGCGCTGGCGTGGACGGTGGAGAGCCTTGTTTCCGAAACAACGACCAAAGAAAAAGTCGGGATATTTAAATCCGCAGAGCGGCAGGTTTACGCGCTCAATAAAATGGATTTCAAAATGGCCGATGCCGGCGCGACAGATATTCGCCGCTCGCTCATCCTCCCGCACCGCGCTTACCAAGTGCTGGAAGAAAAAAACAAAGCGGATTTTGACGGCGTGAGAAAATATGTCGTCGGCAGAAATGCAAAAATACTTAGTTACAAATAATGGGTTACAAATAGGTACACGATGTCAAATACGTCCGACTTAATGGAATTAAAAGAAGAGCTTATCCGCGAGAAATATAGCGCGGCTGAAAGCTTGCTTGACGGCTTTGACCATACACCGCGCTTGGCCAAGCCTAAAGCGGGCGCAGCGCCTGCCAAAGAAAAGTCATCTGGCATCGGTACGCGCCGTCGTTTCCGCTCCACCACGCCGGGCCTTGTGACCAAATCAACCGCCCGCGCCGAGGGCGTGCATATCATCAACCGCGTGCAGGAAAATGATGACAGTGAAGTCCTCATGAGCCCGATGCAGGCCAATGTGCTGCACAGCTTGCGCCGCGCCCTCGCCGTCTCTATGGTCGTGGCTGATCAATTTGCTGATCACACAGGGCTAAGCCAGCTTTTAAAAGATAACCTAGAAGGCGGGTTGGCCGCTTCGCGCAAATCTGAATTTACCGAACTTCTCGCCGCCTCATCTGTTATCAGCCTTCATGTTTTCGCCAATATGACGAGCTTTCTTTTGGCTAATGCGCATGCCGATGCATCAGATGTGAAAGTTGAAGTCGGCGAGGTGGAAGAAGTGCTGACCGATAATGCGCATCTCGCTTTGACAGGAACCTTATGGGAGCTTGACCAAGACCTGGCTATCTTTGCTACGAGCCAAGATAAATTAATTCCAACGGTTACGGCCTTTCTTGAACAGCTTATGGAAAAGGTTGCGCTGCGCGCCTCCAACATGGCCCGCTTGGACGCCTTTACCTCCGTCAATTACCGTGTCGAAGAGGACGATTTTCAAATTAACGGCTTCACGCCATCAGCCCGAGGTAACAGCACGAAGCTGACCATGACGTTCAAAAAGCCCAATGAGGTCGTCGGTAACCACATCGCAAAATATCAAGCGATGAAGCTATCTAAAATGCTTATGGCCTATGACTTTGACCGTAAGCTTAATCCCTTTGCCGACCTCGGCGGATTTATCTTCACCTTTATGGGTGACGGCGCGCCGGGCACGGGTAAGACAACGCTTATTCAAATGATGGCCGGGATGATTTCAGAATATTGTAATCACGCGGGCTATCCGTTTAAATTCCAAAACCTGTCCACGGATAGTATCGACAGTTACCAAGGTAAGTCAGGCCAAAATGCCAAGGCCTTTATCAATAATATTATCGACCCCAATGTCATTGGCTTTGGCACGATTGACGATATTGACCAGCTCGCAGGTAAGCGCGGTGACCGCCAAAGCTCTGCGGGGCAATTAGAAATTACTGCAGTCTTGATGGAAAGCTTTGCGGGCGCGAATACAGTCGTGCGCGGTAATTGCACCTTCGGTATGTTCTCCAACTATCCTGAAAATGTCGATGATGCGCTACGTCAACGCGCAGGCGCTAGGTTCTTAGTCGACGGGCCGCAAACGCGTGAAGACTATATTGATATTCTACATCTGCTGATGGGGAAAAACCATTCCATCCCAACAGGTAAGCATGAGCTTTTCGCTGCGCAGCAAATTAAAAAAGCCGTGTCCGATAGCTATGAGTCCTATTCCCGCCCCAAAGAAGAAGGCCTCGTAAAAGTCTTTGATACGGTTTCTAAAAAGATTGGAAAATTAGATACCATCGCCAAACTCGGCACTTACCTAAAAGGCATTCAAGAGGCCGATGAGCGCTTTACGGGCCGCGCGATTAAAAACATCACAGACGCCGTCAAAGTCCGCGCTATGGATTTTGAACTCCCTGACGAGTGGATGGAAAAGCCCGACCTGTTCCTGTTCAAAGACTATGACATCAAACGCAAAATGATTGCCGATATGGCCAAGCCGATAACCGTCGAAATGGTCATTCAAGAAATCAACCGCTATGCCGACAGTGAATTCCGCTACGCCGACAAGTCAGACGAAATCGCCATTGAAAACATGGTCCGCGATTACGGCCTTCAGGAAGAAGCGAAGAAGCGGTATGTGAAGGGTAAGGGATGACCCTGATTGAATTACTGTTATTTGGAATTCCAGCTACCATTGGGTTAGCTTTAATAGTCTTTGTTCAAAAACGTTTTGAAGCCAATCGACCTAAATATATTGTAGAGGCTACCATCATGAGCCTTACTGCTCTTATTGCAGGGGCAGTCATGTTTATAGGTATATTTTACTCATTTGGTGTATTTGAAGGGCGGCCAAACAAGTTATTATTTGCTCTAGAAATAGGCGTATATATGGGTGGCTTTCTTTGTCTTGCCTGTGCCGCCTTGTACCTTTTGAAATGGCTAATAGATATCTTTTTTGATTTTCTACTCAGGTTCAAATCATGATGCGTCTCGTCAAAAATGGGTTGATGTTCGGCAATCTTGTCGAGATTAAATCCCTTGCTCTTGTTGAACGTTATAATAGGGCGCTGGAGCATTTGATTGGCCGCACTACGGAACTCACCGAATTTCATGTCGATATTTCGGGCTATTCGCCTGAGATCGGGCATGAATTTGAGGATGATTTATATCTCAATCCCAAGGGCACGAACCGCATGTTTATTCTGCTCTCGACGGATCAGAAAACGGCGCCTTTGCTGAATTCGCAATTCTCGACCTCGCGCTCTATTTTGCGTCATTATATAGAAAAGAATGAGGACCAACTCTTTGCCCTCACCGCGCGCGAAGCCGTGGCAGGCGAGTTGATGAACTCGGTCTTTTCCATGGAAAGCCCGCAAGACCTTTTGCACATTAATCAAATCGATATTGAAGCCGACACCATCCAAGAACATGTCGCCGAGGCCAATCTGCTCGGCGGACATATTGAACAATTCATGACCCAAGATGATGCGTGGTGGGATGATGTTCTCATCTCCGAGATGATAGAGCTGGCCAAACGCACCGGCAATATTCAGCGCAATCCGGTCGAACTAACAACCCAGAGCTATACGCAAGGCAATTATTATACGAGCCATTTTGGCGGTGTCTATGTGTTCCGCGATTGCGAAACACCGACCATCATTGCGCGCCAACATATTGACGGTATGGACAAGCTGTCCATTAAAAACATTCTAACGTTTAAAGACCGCGACGAGATTGCCAAATTTCTGCGCGATGAAGGCCTCTCAGAACTCATTGTTCAGCGCCCCAATGAAAGCTCGGCCTCTATCATCAAACAAAAGATTGATTTTATCACCATCACCACGGCGGCGGAATTAAGGCATGACCTGAAAGGCATCACGCGGCGTAATATGCGCATGCTTGAGCGCCGCTATGCCAATGACATGCCGCCTGAATTTAACGGGCTTATGGATGTGTATCGCTGGGCTAGCCTTGGCGGGGGCATTCCTAAAATCGGGCCAGAGCATCCCGCTTTTTTCTATGCCCTGCGCTCAAGCCAGCATGAAGACCGTGACTTGGTGAATATGCTGCTCTCTGATCTTTCGCGCATGGATTTTCGGCAGCTCTTTATCTGTCACAAGCCGCTCTTTTATGAGGCCTACCGCAATTGGGGCGAGCCAAAGAAAGACTACGTCTCAAAATTCCTCGCGGCGGAATATGCCATGGATAAGGTAGGCGCGCGCGAAGCTCTATTCGGAGCAGAACCTAAAATGGAAGAACCTCAATCGCTCTATAGCGCTGAGGATTATAGCGAGACGAAAAAGAAACGTAATATCCAAAGCCCATGGGGTGTACCGCTGATTAAGGACGGCAAAGTTCAGGTCAAATATCGTAAAAAAGACGATGATGATGACGACGATGATGATGATGATGACCGCAAACATCCCCGCCGCAAAGGCCGTGGACTGCGCGAAGAACTTGATTGGGATAAAAAGAAATATCGCGGTAAAGGTAAGAAGGGACGGAAAAGATGATTATTTGGGTACGGAATATTGTTTTTATATTGCTCGTTCTGACAGTCATTTATCTCGTCCTGTCGACTGTATCACGTCTGCGTAAACGGCAAAGCCTCAAGCTTGAATATAAGACCGCCAAACCCGATACACCGGAAGATGAGTATATGGCCAGAGGGATGCAAAAATATGAGCGTTCGCTTAAGCCCAAGCTTTTCACAGGCGTTTACATCTTTCCCCTCGCCGTGATTTTACTGCTCGTCTATTTGGCGCAACATTCGTAAAGGAGACCGTTATGAAAATGATTAAACGCATATTTATATTAGTATTGGCGCTGATAACGGTTGTCTTGATTCACTATTACTTGCCGCAACGCGACATTGTTGAGGTCGTCAATACCGATGTGAAACGCATGGATATTAGTAAGGGCTCACCCTTTTGGGATCGCCCTGATGCTGGTACAGATAAGCAAAATACACGCGATGTACGCTTTATCTATACGGTCAATGAAAAGGGTAAAACGCGGGTTTATCGTAATGAAGATACAGGCTGGTCATTTCCGTTTTATCTAAAATTTGACAGTAGTGACCTCTCAGCAAAAGCCCAAAATCTTGCTAATAAAGAAGGCACTTGGGTTGCCGTCACCCATTATGGCTGGCGCATCAGACTGTTTTCTATTTTCCCGAACGCCACCAAAGTTAAACAAGTCAGCGGCCCTGATGTCTTCTTAGTGCCGTGGTTTAATATCGTCTTTCTGGGCGCAATATTCCTCTTCCTCTTCTGGATTTGGAGCCTAGTTCGCAAGTGGAAGAAAAAGAACGTCGACCCGATTACGGATAAAATCGGCGAGGAGCTGGACGACATTGGCGAAACTGTTGGCGGCCATGCCAAAAAGGCTAAAGCGGAAATTAACGAATCCCGCTCAGGCCTTCGTAAATGGATGCGCCGCTGGTTTGGCTCTAAATAATTAGAGCCCCCGGAAACTAAAGCTTGTCGTCGCGCTTACCGGCTTTGAGCGTTTCGACAATCTTCTTCACATCTTGAGCGTCATCTAATTTCGCCACAAGAATAGAGCCATCTTTCACAATCACCGCAATGCTTTCGAGGCCAACTGTTGTCACTAATGGCCCGTCAGTTTCAATGAGACTGTCTTGTGTATTATAGGCAATCACATCGCCTTTAATCGCATTGCCGTTTTCGCTTTTCTTGAGCGCATGGAGCGAGGCGAAAGAGCCTATATCATTCCATCCGATATCAGCCGGCACAACGGCGGCTTTCTCGGTTGGCTCCATGACGGCGTAATCGATGGACTCAGACGGACAGGCCGCAAAATGCTCCGCGTCCAAATTAATTTGATTAGAGCCCAGTTCGGCATTCTGATAAGCGAGGGTCGCCTGCTCGACGACATCCGGATGGAACTGCTCCATCTCTGCTAAAAGAGCCTCAGGCGAGAAGAGAAAAATTCCGGCGTTCCAAAAATATCCGCCTTGGTCGAGATAGCTTTGCGCCGTCTCTTGGTTAGGCTTTTCCTTGAACGCTGTCACTTCATAGGCTCCGGGCGAAATATTATCGCCCTGCTCAATATAGCCATATCCTGTATGCGGCGTATCAGGCGCGATGCCAAAGGTCACAAGATACCCGTTTTTAGCCGCCGTCATCGCCGCAGCGACAGCGCGGCGAAAAGCGTCAGGTTTAGTCACGTGGTGATCTGCAGGCGCCAATAAAATCAGCGCTTCGGGATCGCTCACTTTCGCATGAATGGCCGCAACAACCGCGCAAGGCGCCGTATTTCGGCCCATGGGCTCAACAATAATACCGCCGGGCTTGATGCCCTTAGCGGCCATTTGCTCACGAATAGGCGCGGCATGGTCGCTGTTACAAATAAAAACGGGCGGGTGGAATAAATCGCCGCTAAGCCGCTCGGCTGTCTCTTGCACCATAGTATCTTCAGTGACCAGTGAGAGCAGCTGTTTAGGCATGGCCTTACGGGATGCGGGCCACAATCGGCTCCCGGCTCCCCCCGACATAATCACAGGAATTATTTTAACATTGCGCAACATGAAGGGTAGTTAGCATAATAACCCTTTAAGACTAATTAAATCGAAGACCTAACAAGGTTTAAAACTCAGCGTGACATTATCCGCCTAATGTAACGTCACCCGCACGAAATCTCAGCAATACGCGGCAGTTCTTAAGCGCCCCGTCTTTGGGAGGCGCAAAACGCCAATCCTGAACAGCGGCGCGGGAGGCCCCCTCAAATAATCCGTCAGGTACAGAGCGTTCAACATCAACATTTTCAGTCTCGCCGTCAGCTCTTACATCAAGGCGCATAATCACCCATCCTTGACGACCTGAGTTAAAAGAGCGCCTTGGATATTTGGGCAGCTCAAAATTGACCGCCGCCAGCTTTTCTCCGCCGAGGCAATCATCAGGATCAGAATAGCCTTTCACCCAAGGGTCAGGCGGATATTGGCTCTTGGGCCTAAAGGTGTCTTTCGTGGCGCAGGCGCTAACAATCACGGTTAGGGCTAGAATTAGAGCAGCTCTCATTCGCTTTCTCCAAAGCGATCTTCAACAAGCTCTACTAAAGCAGAAACAGCAGGTTGGGCGTCTTCTCCGGTCGCCGAAACCGTGATATCTTCACCGCAAGCCGCGCCGAGCAGCAAAAGCTCCATAACCGAATCTGCGACCACCGTTTCCGCGAAAACATCATTATGGCTACGCACCAGAACCTCTGCGTTAAACCGCATCACACATTCCATAAACTTGTTTGAGGCCCTAGCATGGAGCCCGCGTTTATTGATGAGTTTAACGGTAGCTGTGACCGTAGTGCTCAAGTCACGCCCGCCAATATTTTTGACGCAATCGCGATATAACGCTGCCCAGCTTCTTTGGCTTTTTCAGCCGCCTCGTCCAAGCTCGCAGATTGACGCGCCTCGGCCAGTTTAATCAACATGGGTAAGTTCACGCCCGCCAAGACTTCGACTTTGCCTTCGCTGAGCATAGAAATGGCTAGATTTGAGGGTGTACCGCCAAACATATCCGTCAGCAGAATAACGCCTTTTTTTGCGTCAACGCGCTTCACGGCGGCGCGTATATCATCGCGGCGGCGCTCCATATCATCATCAGGCCCGATACAGACTGTTTCCAGATTTTCCTGCGGGCCGACAACATGCTCAGTAGCACGCTTAAGCTCTATGGCCAGTTGACCATGTGTTACAATAACCAGTCCAATCATGGACGCACCTTTTATTCCCTGCGGGCATAAATACCCAGAAGGTCAGTAAATCAACATTTTACTGGAATGGAAAGCCTTTTATGCTGCCTTTTTCGCATCAATTTTCTTTTGCTTGCGCTTAGAAATTTGCGGCGCGCCGCCATGTGTCTGGCGCGGTACTTGGATGACAAAACGCGCGCCCTTTATGTCTTCATTCGCAGCCCCATGGCGGTTTTCCGCATGTATCGTGCCTTTATGGGCGGTAATAATCTGGCGGCAAATCGCCAGTCCCAGGCCCGAATGTGAGCCAAATTCCGCGCCTTTGGGCCGCTGCGTATAAAAGCGGTCAAACACGGCGTCGAGATTATCCTCAGGGATACCAGGGCCATCATCATCGACGAGGATAACAACATAGTCCTTTTCCCCCTCGCGTTTTAACTCCGCTTTTATCCGCACTTCGCCGTCGGCAGGCGAGAATGTCAGGGCGTTATCGATCAGGTTTCGCAAGACTTGTGCAAAAGGCGTTTCAAAGGCCCGAATAAAGACAGGCTCATCCACCTCAAGATTGGTGACATTGCGCAATTGCGGGCCATCGCCGCTACTGGTTTGCGCGTAGAATTCGGTGATGTTTTCAACAATATCCAAGACATTCAATGTCTGCGCGGTATCACGCGCCAGATTTGCATCCACCTTTGAGGCTTTGGAAATATCCGTAATTAAGCGGTCCATGCGGGAGACATCTTGCTGAATGATCGAGATTAATTTCTCCCGCTGCTCATCAGTTTTCGCCACGCGCAACGTATCAGAGGCAGAGCGTAAAGATGTCAGCGGGTTCTTAATCTCATGGGCAACATCCGCCGCAAAATTGGCGATATCGTCAATACGCGCATAGAGGCCTTGGGTCATATCCCGCATGACCGAGGAGAGATCGCCAATTTCATCGCGCCTCTTTGATAAATCAGGAATAGCGCCGCGCTTTCGGCTTGACCGCGTGACCAGTTCTGCGGCCCGCGCTAATTTGCGCATAGGCAGGGTAATAAATAGTGTCAGCGCTAAGGACGATAAAAGCGTCGCCAAAAATGCCAGTCCGATAATTGGGGCTAAGGCTTTGCGTTCGGCTTTGACGATACTATCCACATCTGAGCTTTCGACCGTCACGACGCCAAGAACCTGCTGCACGCGTTTGACCGGCAGGCTGACTGTGACGACTAATTTGTCCTCATCATCATAGCGCTCACCCATCATCTCATCGCCATCCAGCGCCTTGCGAAGATCTGCTTTCAGGTCCCGTCTGAGCGCCGCCCGTCGGCGTTTACGCCAAGGCAGATTATGGACTTTTTCATTGACCCAATTTGTGGCTTTGTCTTTCCAAACCTCTTGGCGGGGCGGCTCAGGGATTTCAGAAATGATGGGGTCCAGCATGCTGACCTCGATTGAGTCGTCCAGCGTCTCCGTATCAAGAACGGTCTGCCCGCCGCGGTCATGAAGCCGCACGCGCCAGCGGTCAGGGACATTTATACCGAGCAAAACCTGGCGCGCGTTTTCTAGATCCAGCTCTGCGGCAGAGCCAACGCCCGTCGCATTGTCCCCCATAACGGTTGTGATGGTCGAGGCCAACGAGCGAAGGTTTTCGACTTTCGCGTCAATAAGCCCGTGTTGGAATCGTCCCATAGCCAAAGACCCGCTCACCAGAATGATAAGGCCAATTAGATTTGATAGAAATATGTTGCGAGTCAGCCGTGACGTCAGAAGAGACCGCCTAGGGCCTCTCCGTCTGTCACTGATTTTAACGCGGCCAGAGGGAGCTTTGCTCACCCCGTCTTTACGCTTCTTTGTATTTATATCCGACGCCATAGAGGGTCTCTATACCATCGAAGCTCTTATCCGTCTTGCGGAACTTTTTACGCAGCCGTTTGATGTGAGAGTCAATTGTGCGGTCATCCACATATACCTGATCATCATAAGCTGCGTCCATAAGTTGATCGCGGGATTTCACATATCCGGGCCGTTTGGCGAGGCTTTCCAAAATTAAAAATTCCGTTACTGTCAGGCGCACAGGCTCATTATTCCAGCTACAGGCATGACGGTTTGGATCGAGTAACAACTTACCGCGGCGAATAACTTTATCATCGCCTTCCTGCGGCACGGGCATCTCAATAGACGTCAAAGAGGCGCGGCGCAGCACAGCTTTGATACGTTCGCCCAAGAGGCGTTGGCTGAACGGCTTTGTGATGTAGTCATCCGCGCCCATGTTAAAGCCAATCGCTTCGTCAAATTCGTCATCTTTGGAGGTTAGAAAAATAACAGGCAGGTTAGAGGTCTGGCGCAGGCGGCGCAGTAATTCTAAACCATCCATACGCGGCATTTTCACGTCAAATACGGCCAAATCCGGCGGGGATTTTTTCAAGGCTTCCAGAGCCGTGACCCCGTCATGAAACTTGCGGACTTCATATCCTTCGGACTCTAGAAACATCGACACAGATGTCAGGATGTTTTCATCATCATCGACGAGATAAATTTTAGCCATGGTTCGCTCCCCAGCGCGTCTTGGTGAATAAGTCTTATCTCTTACTAGGCTCATTGTTTGCATGTCTCAACCCTCTGCTCTTGTGTTATGACACCTCTTTAGAAAGTCATTGTGGCAAGGCTTTGACGAAAACCTGCCTTATTTCAGACATAAGCCTTATTGCCCTAAGAGATTTTTGCGATTAGAGAGCGCAGAACGGAGATTCTTATGACACTTTTGCAATCCATTATCGTTTATCTTTTAGCGCCGCTTTTGGGTCTGCTGTTTTGGATATTCGTCGCCTATATGATTTTCTCATGGCTGATTGCGTTTAATATCGTCAATCTGAAAAATCCTGCCATGGCTCAAATTTATGGCGTTATTCGCCGCATTTGCGATCCTATATTAGACCCCATTCGCAAAGTCATTCCGCCCCTGGGTGGTCTGGACATGGCCTTTTTGGTGGTTGTCTTGGGCTTAAGCTGGATTCGCGGTTATGTTGTGCCGATCCTTTATAACGCCGTTGGCTAGATAAGCTTACTAAAGTAGCCCCGCCACATCTCTCAAGTAATGCCCATAGCCGCTTTTTTCTAAGTTGTTTGCATACGCAATAAGTGACCCATCCTTGAGGAGCGTTTTAAAAGTCGCCTCATCATATGGCGTGGTAAGAAGCATAGTCTCTTTAATCCCCGCCTCCATAAGCACGGAGAGCGGATAATAAATCATGGGCTTGTCATAAACAGGCATAAGCTGCTTAGAAATGGCAATGGTCGACGGATGCAAACGCGTGCCAGTGCCCCCTGCCAGAATAATACCTTTGCGCGGATGTGTTGTCATAAGTTTCTTTTAGGGAATTGAAACACAGACGCAAGGCAGGGGTTTGTGGTTGGTGAGCAGCTCAAACCATGTCATTCCGACACAGCGCATAGCGCTGACGGAACCCATGCCTAAATATATCGCCCAAATACAATCTTCCGATAACCGCAAAATTAAGGCATGGGTTCCGTCACGGCTACGCCGTGTGTCGGAATGACGATAAATATAAACTGCGACACACGCGCGATTGCCCCTATGCTCAATCCCCGCTATTGCCGTGCCATGATTGCCGAACTCGGACATTATTTGCTGATATTGGCCATGTTTACGTCGCTTGCGCAGGGCGTATTGCCTATTCTCGGCGCGCATAAAGGCTCCGAAAACATGATGGCCTTTGGCGATCAGGCGGCGAAGGTTCTTTTTGCGCTCATCGCTCTGTCATTTATCGCCCTTACCACCATCTTTATCAGCTCAGATTTCAGCGTGAAATTGGCCGCCTCACATTCACATTCCATGAAACCATTTCTGTATAAAATTTCCGGTGTCTGGGGAAATCATGAGGGGTCGATATTGCTCTGGACCTTGATGCTGGCCTTTTACGCAGCGCTCATTCCCGTCTTTGGCAAAGGCCTGCCCGACACCCTTAAGGCGCGGGCTATTGGCGTGCAGGGGCTGCTAACATTTGGGTTCTTGGCCTTTATCCTTTTCACCTCAAACCCATTTGAGCGTCTGAATCCTGTTCCCATTGACGGGCTTGGCCTTAACCCCCTGCTCCAAGACCCAGGCCTCGCGATACATCCGCCCATGCTTTATATGGGATATGTCGGGTTTTCCGTCGCATTCTCATTTTCTGTGGCTGCCCTCATTGAAGGCAAAGTCGATGCGATGTGGGCGCAATGGCTCAGGCCTTGGGTGCTCGCAGCGTGGAGTTTCCTGACCTTAGGCATTATGCTCGGCTCACTCTGGGCCTATTATGAACTTGGCTGGGGCGGTTGGTGGATGTGGGACCCCGTTGAAAATGTCAGCTTCATGCCGTGGTTAGTAGGGACCGCCCTGCTGCATTCTATCATGGTGTTAGGTACCCGTCATAAGCTCGCTAATTGGACAGTGCTTTTAGGCATAAGCGCCTTTTCGCTCAGCCTCATCGGGACATTTGTCGTGCGCTCAGGCGTCTTAGTCTCCGTGCATTCCTTTGCCACCGACCCCGAACGCGGGGTGTTTATTCTGCTGCTATTGATGCTGGCGACAGGCGGGGCGCTATCCCTTTATGCCTTGCGCGCGAAAACCCTCAAGGGCCCTGGCGGCTTTGAGCCTGTCTCGCGCGAAGGCGGCTTAATTCTCAACAATCTTCTTTTAGCCACGGCCACAGCCACCGTATTTCTCGGCACATTCTACCCGCTCTTTATGGACGCCATGACGGGGGATAAAATCAGCGTCGGTAAACCTTATTTCGACCTGACCTTCGCGCCCATCATGTTGCTGCTCATTGTCTTTATGGGCGCTGCGCCGCTCTTAAAATGGCGAAAAGATAGCGCGGCAAGTTTGAAACGTTTGGCTCTTTTTGGCGGGCCCCTCATGTCAATCATCATAGCTTTGACGGTTCTCTTCGGAAAATCCGTGTTAGGCGGAATAGGTTTAGCCCTCGCCGCCTATCTCGCCTTCGGCACGCTTTTGGCTTTGGCGCGGAAGACACAAAATTTCAAAACTTGGCGCGCCCAACCCGCAGGCACATATGGATTTGTCTTAGCGCATCTCGGGGTGGCTATTTTCACAGCCGGCGCAGTTGTCATGTCTGTCTGGGCGAAAGATGATATTGGCCGCCTTAAGGTCGGCGAGAGCTTAACCGTTTCGGGATATGAATTTACATTAGCCTCCGTCGCGCCGGGTCAGCGCGAGAATTACCAATTCCTAAGTGCCAAAGTCGATGTGAGCAAAAACGGCAAAGAGATAAAAACCCTTTATCCCGAACAGCGTTTTTATCCTGTGCGCAATATGGTGACGACCGAAGCGGGATTTCATTTCACGCTCGGCCCGACAATCTTTAGCGCCATTAGTGAAGGCAATTCCGAAGATGGCTGGATTATTCGCGCAAATTATCATCCCTATGTGACATGGATTTGGATTGGCGCTTTGCTGATGTCGCTGGCAGGGTTTATTTCGCTCTTTGATAGGCGTCTGAGATTTCGTGAGGATTTAGCCTGATGCGCGCGCTCCTCCCCCTCGGTATTTTTCTATTGATAGGCTTGGCCTTTGCTGTTGGCCTGACCAAAGACCCGAAACTCCTGCCCTCTGAATTACTCAATAGGCCTGTGCCTGACTTCGCACTTACTGAGCTTTATGATGAAACGGATATCCTCACCCAAGATATGTTTGACGGTAAAGTCTCGCTTATCAATGTCTTTGGATCTTGGTGCGTGGCCTGCAATGTCGAACATCCCGTCTTGATGGATATTGCCAAACGCAATGAGGTGAACTTGATTGGCATAGATTGGCGCGATGAACGGCCTAAGGCGAAAGACTGGCTCGCCAAACGCGGCAATCCTTATCGTAAAGTCATCTTCGATAATGAAAGTGTTTTGGCGATTAAACTTGGCGTTTCAGGCGCGCCCGAAAGCTTTATCATCGATAAGGCGGGGCAAGTTCGCTATAAACATGTTGGCGTCATTACACCTAAAATCTGGCGCAATACATTGCGGCCCATTATTAAAACTCTGGAGGCAGATTAATGCGCCAGATAACAATCGGATTGATATCTCTTTTCATGGTTTTGAGTTTTGCGCTCGCCGCTACGGCGCAAACGCCAAATGCAGAAATTGAAGCACGCGCCAAAGACGTAGGCCGCTCGCTGCGCTGCGTTGTCTGCCAAAATCAATCAATTGATGAATCAGATGCCCCGCTCGCCATAGATATGCGTAAGCTTGTGCGCGAGCGCCTGAAAGAAGGCGACAGCAACGCCGAAGTCATTGCCTATATGCAAGAGCGTTACGGTGATTTCGTCCTGCTAAAACCGCCCGTGCAATCCAATACTTATCTGCTATGGTTCACACCCTTTCTGCTATTACTTGCAGGCTTAATCTGGTTCATCAAAACATCGCACAAGGCGGAGGCTGACTCATGATTTGGCCTATTCTAGCCATCCTAACACTTTGTGTGATTTTACTGATTACCGCGCCGCTGCTGAAAGGCGGGCGCTATTCCAAAGGCTTGGTGAGCTTGTTCTTTGCCGCCTTTATGGGACTGTCACTGGGAACTTATGCATCAATTGGCCGCCCTGACCTCCTTAAAACAGGCGCATTACAAGCCTATCAAGCCCCGCCCGGCCCAACCGCTGAACAGGTGCAAGCCGCGCAAGAGTTGTCCGTGGAAGACCGCGCCGAAATGATATTAGCCATGGTCGAGGGATTAGCAGACCGGCTCGAAGAAAACCCGCAAGACCCAGAAGGCTGGGCCCGCCTCATTCGCGCAAGAACTGTCTTAGGGCAAAAAGAAAAGCTTCAAGCGGATATTGACCGCGTGAAGCTTCTTTTTAAAGACAGTCCTGAGACCATCGATACGATTTTAAAGGCGAACGACTAAGCGCGTCTTATTAATCTCAACAAAAGCAGTAGGATAATTGCGCCAATCATTCCGTGTATGATTGATCCAACAATTCCGCCGCCGATAGATATTCCAACAGCTGGAAGAACGAGCGAGGCAATAAAGGCACCCACGATACCAACAATAATATTCCCGATTAAACCCAAACCAAAGCCTTTTACAATTATGGAGGCCAGCCAGCCTGCTATTGCGCCGATGATTAATGTAATAAGTAAGCTTTCCAGTCCCATGGTATTATCCTTTTTATTATAGTTACCTAAATTTAACGTTCTTCATCCCCATTGGTTCCCAAGCATTTAGAACGCTTAGAGTGCGGCAAGGCTATTGCCCCATCCTCAGAGTTAGGGCAAAAGCGGCTTATGAACTGGCTTTCAAAATTAGCGCCTCCAGGCGTCAAAGATATGTTTTCCAAAAAGGACACACCGGATAATCTCTGGATGAAATGTCCTAAGTCTAATGAGATGGTTTTCTCTGCCGACTTGCCGGGACTTTTACATGTCACGCCGTCCGGCCATCATCTCCGCATCGGGCCTGAAATGCGTATGGATTACACATTTGATGAGGCTGATTATACCGTTATTGACATTCCTGATGTCGCGAAAGATCCGCTTAAATTTAAAGACGACCAGAAATATACGGATCGCTTAAAAAAAGCCCGCAGTAAAACCGGCGATCAAGATGCCATGAATATTGGCGTGGGGAAAATACAAGGCATAGACACTGTTGTTTTGGTTCAAAACTTTGCCTTTATGGGCGGCTCACTCGGCATGGCCGCAGGGGAAGGGTTTATTACCGCGGCGGAACATGCCGTGGAAAATAATCTCCCTTTAATCGTTTTCACGGCAGCAGGCGGCGCGCGTATGCAGGAAGGCGCGCTGAGCCTCATGCAAATGCCGCGCACAACGATTGCGGTTCAAAAACTGCGCGAAGCCGGACTGCCTTATATCGTTGTCTTGTGTGACCCTACGACAGGCGGCGTAACCGCGAGCTATGCCATGCTGGGTGATATTCATTTGGCTGAACCTGGCGCGCTTATCTGCTTTGCGGGGCCACGCGTGATTGAAGAGACTATTCGCGAAAAGCTGCCTAAAGGATTTCAACGGGCGGAGTTCCTCGAAGAAAAAGGCATGATAGACCGTGTCGTGGCGCGCAAAGATATGCGCCAGACCTTAGCGCAAATCCTCTCCGTATTGATGAAGACAGATTACCAAAAATCATTCGAAGATGCCTGAGACGGTTCAAGAGGCGCTAGCCACTTTACAAGCGCTACATCCTAAAAAAATTGACCTCGGCTTGGGCCGCATTGAGCGGGTTTTAAAAACGCTCGGCAATCCGCAACATAAGCTCCCGCCGACCATCCATATCGCGGGAACCAATGGTAAAGGCTCGACCGTGGCTTATTTGCGGGCCTTTGTCGAAGCCGCAGGGCTCAAAGCTCACGTCTATACCTCGCCGCATCTGGTCCATTTTCGAGAACGCATTGTCATTGGCTCCGAAGAGATTTCGGATGATATGCTCGTCAATGTTTTGGGCAGAGTGCGTAGCGCCAATGATGGTAAGCCTCTCTCCTTTTTCGAAGCCACAACAGCCGCTGCTTTTCTAGCCTTCTCCGAAAACCCTGCTGATATCTGCATTATCGAAGTCGGACTTGGCGGGCGTTATGACGCGACCAATGTCATCACCCCAGCCTGTTGCGGCATCACGCCAATAGATATGGATCATGCCGAATTTTTAGGGCGGGACCTCGCGGGCATTGCACGAGAAAAAGCGGGGATCATGAAAATGCATACGCCCGTCATCATTGGGCCCCAATCAGATTTGGTTCGGGCCGTCTTAGACTCCGAAGCCAATCAAGCCATGGCAGACGCCAAATTTTGGGGCGCGGATTTTCGCGCTTATCGCCAACATGGGCGGCTCGTGTTTGAAGATGATGGACACCTTCTTGACCTACCTCTGCCCGCCTTAATCGGCGATCATCAGGTGATGAATGCGGGCACGGCCATCGCGATTGCGCGGCAGATGCAGCTGCCTGAAAGCGCGATTGAGACAGGTCTGAAAACTGTCTCTTGGCCTGCGCGTATGCAAAGCCTGCAAACAGGCCCGCTAGCCGATATGGTGTCAGAGAGCGGCGGAGAATTATGGCTGGATGGCGGTCACAACCCTCATGCCGCGCGCGCCGTTGCCAGCGCTATGGCAGAGATGGAAGCCAAATCCCCTCGTCCGCTCATTCTGGTCACGGGGATATTGGCGAATAAAGATATTGGCGGATTCCTAGATGCCTTTGAAGGCTTAGCCAGCGCCGTGATAGGGGTGACGATTGCGGATCACAGCTCTCTCGCCCCAGAAACGCTTGTCGAAATCGCGCTAACGCGCGGCATGAACGGACAAGTCGCGAGCAACTTAATCGATGCCGTTCAGCGCGCGATTAATACGGGCGAGGCTCTTTCCCGCGACACGGCGGATAAGCCCGTCGTGCCGCCGCGCATTCTTATTTGCGGTTCGCTCTATTTAGCGGGCGAAGTGCTGGCGATGAACGCCGCTTAAGATTTTGCTGTTGACGTCCCGCGAACCGGATAGCCCTTTTTAACAACAAAATCTAAACCACCCGCAATATCCATAATAGGCGGACGGCCAAAAGGTGTGTTTTGAATATATTCGGCGTAGAGCGTTCCATCAGGCTTAATCACAAACAAACCAGGCTCGGAGAATATCTTAGGCTCTTTACTGTCAGGACGTTGATCAGAAATAAATAATCCATACATCCGAGCCGTTTCTAAAGATAAATCATACCCAATCGGCAGGTGCTTTATCTCCCAATCTTTTTGAGTTTTTTCAGCGCGGGCCTTATTATCCATTGAGATAGCGATGACGTCCAGACCCTGCGCCTTCAAGGCGTCAAAATTCTCTTCAATTTCCTGCAATTGCGTTTTGCATTTTGGGCAATGCAGCCCGCGATAAAACACAACAATCTGAAAATTCTTCGGACGCGCCTCCGAGATTGAGAATGTCTTTCCGCCCACAGTTGGAACGATCAGGTTAGGCACGCCGATTTTTGGGATGAGTAGATGTGGCATAGTCTTAGGTCCTTTGGGGCTTTTATTTATGGGGCGAGCCAATATCGCGCGAGACTGTTAATCCATCACTCTATTATATGCTCGGACATAAACTTAATACGTCAATCTTACTTCTGTTCCCAAATAGCTTTCAGAAGGCTGTAAATTAATGAAACATGACATGAATTGAAGTTTTTTCCCCTACACTCATAGTAAGTGTAAGGGGGACTACACATGCGGTTTGTACATATTACTACCCTATTATTGTTTATAGCTCTGTCTGGATGCGCAACAGTTGCGCGAGGCTCACATGATACAATGGCTATCTCTACAGAACCTCCGAATGCCGTTGTAAGTACAGATCAAGAAACAAAGGCGAGTAAAAAAGCCCGCAAAAAAAATCCCGACATTCCTGTCCAGTATTATGGATGCGCCGCTACGCCCTGTGAGTTCCAAGCTCCCCGCAAATCAGAATTTATTATGACGATAACAAAAGAAGGCTATGAGCCTGTCGAAATCGGAGTGGATAATGGAATTCACAAAGAAAGCCTAAACGCGAATCTTGCCGGTTCAGCAGGTGTTGGTGTTGCCGCAGGCGTTGGCTTGGGTATAGCTGTAAGCTCTATCACTACCGTTGGAACCGGAACAGCCGTTGGAGCTGGTGCCGCGACAGCCGCAGTTGTCGCGCTTCCCTTAGTCTTAACATCATTGATAGTAGATGGTAGTTCAGGCGCCCTTTATAGTCTGCGGCCCAATCCTGTAACGCTAGTTTTACCTCCTGACGGAACAGAGTTCAAACCGCATCCTAAAGTTAAAGCCATCCGAGAGAAACGCGCGAAGAAGGCTGCTAAAAAGAACAAAAAAGTAAGTGAATGAGAAGGTTTTTGCTTGTCAGCCTAGTTATCTCACAAACGGCATGCGCAACTGTTGTTAGGGGGGTGAATGAACCCTTCAAGGTTATAACGCAGCCAAGCGGCGCTGTTGTCATAAGTACGATGGAGACCCCTGCGAGCAAAAAAGCTCGCCTAACTGACCCTAGTTTACAGCCTGAATATTATGGCTGCGCGCCTACACCGTGTGAATTTATTGTTCCGCGAAGATCTAAATTTGTCGCCCGGGTTGAAAAAGAAGGATACGAGCCTGCACAGATAGTTGTCAGGTCTTCTGCAAGTCTGTCAGGAAAAGCGACAGGATTAAGTGCTCCTGCCACAACCGCGACAGCTGCTGGGATCGCAACAGCAACGAGTTCATCGGGTCTTTTGGGTCTCGGAACAGCCCTCACCGCCTTCAACGCAACGGGTGTAGGCCTGATGACGGCACCTGTCGTTGCCATAGATGCTGTATCAGGGGGTATGTTAAGCCTCAATCCTAATCCTGTGGCCTTAACCCTAAAGCCGGATTCTGATTCACAAGTCATTTCCTATGACTTGGACACACTGAGTGACGGCGATGATACTTGGAACTCTGGGGTCAATTCCAAACAGCACAAAGAAAAACAGGCTCAGAAAAAATCCAAGCCTGCGTCAAAGTAATTTAAATTTTAGCCCAGCTTAGGCGACGTTCGCACCACCATCTGTGTGCTCATTCACCCATTCGGCGAGCTTCGTCTTTGTCATTGCGCCGACTTTGGTGGCCACGACTTGCCCGCCTTTGAAAATCATGAGGGTCGGAATGCCCCGTACATGGAACTTGGCGGGTGTTTCAGGGTCATCATCAATATTGACTTTCGCAATCTTGATTTTATCGCCCATTTCTTCTGAAATATCTTCGAGGGCTGGGCCGATTTGTTTACAGGGGCCGCACCATTCCGCCCAAAAGTCGACAAGAACAGGGGTTTCAGATTCGATGACGTCGGCTTTGAAACTGGCGTCTGAGACTTTGACAGTGGCCATTACGGGCTCCTTCGTTAGATTCGGTGGTGCCTACTAGGTAGGAAGCGCGGCTATCTGCGTCAAGGCCATGTCCAGGCGCGTATCATCTAAAATCATCAAGCGCGGTCCATCCGTCCACAGCAAGCCGCAAATAATCTCGCGGCCTGGATAAATCTCTCGCGCTAATTCGCGGTAAGCGGCCATTTGGCCCCAATATATATCTGCCACAGCGTCTTGCGTCTGGGGCGGCGGGCGGTTGGACTTATAATCGATTATAAAGACCTTGTCAGGCGTGACACTGATGCGGTCGATTTGGGCATTAAGGTAAAGGTCTTTGGGCAAGCCCTTCGCAGAGCCCGCCAAGGACATCTCCGCGCGGCTGCCAGACGCAAATATGGCAGCAAATTCTGGCGCGTCTAAGACGGCAAAGACTTCTGCGATAATTTGATCCTGAGCCTCTGGGGCAAGGGTTTTATACCCCGCTAGCATTTTGCGGGCGATACGTTCGCGCTCAGCCGTTTCAAATTCAGGCAGAACTTCCAATAATTTGTGAATGAGGTTTCCGCGCATAAAACGCCACTGCGATATTTGGCCCAAGGGTGAGCGCACCGGCATATCGCTATGCGGCGGCGGCGCGAGCAGATGAGACGGTGTCACGCGGCGACGTTGTTTGGGCGCAGGGCTTGCGGGACGGTTTATCCACTTTGGCAGCGTCACGGCGGCATCTTTGGGTTTTGTATTTTCGTTCTGGATAGGCTCAGCATCCGCCCCAAATGTGAGGCCGACATCATCCCATGGCAGTTCAATTTCGCGGGTCTCAAGCGCGTCAAAGGCGGCAGACATATCTTCATACCAACAGCCCTTCGCCATACCCGTTTTGCTGTTGCCTATCTTATAGCCGCAGACAACCAAGCGCGATTCCGCCCGCGTCATAGCGACATATAGGAGCCGTAAATATTCTTGCGCGCGTTTATCTTTGGCGTGCTGCTTATAGCTCTCTAGAATCGCGGGCAGCTGCTTGGAACTTGTCGGGATGGCATAGCCATTCTCCACGTGGATGACAGGGCCTGAGGTTGACGGTGTTTGCGTTGTATCAGGTAGGAAGACGACGGGCGCTTCTAATCCCTTGGCGCCGTGGACGGTCATCACCCTCACCTCACCCGAACCGCTATCCATCTCGCGTTTTAATTCCTGCTCGTCTTGGGAAAAGCGGCGAATAAATTGCGCTAAGGAGGGCGAGCCTTCCCGCTGATGCGCTAAGGCCCGCGAGAGAAAGGCTTCGATGGCGTCTTTGGATTCCAATCCCAAACGCTTGTAAAATTGCCGCGTAATACTCATCCCTGTCGGGCCTTGCATATCCAAAACGCGTGTAAAAAATTCATAGGGCGCAAAGCGTTTGGACGCGGCGAGGATGGTTTCTAAGAGTTCAGCCGTGTCAGGGCGTCTGTCTTTCACCGCGTCCCATAAGTGGCCCTTGCGAGCGGTAGACACGTCAAACAGCTCTTCGACAGAATAATTAAATATCGGACTTTTCAACACTTCCGCCAAAGATAAATCATCGCTTTGCAGCAAGGTGAAATTCGCCAAAGATAATAAATCTTTCACGGCAATGGAGTCTTTCAGTTTCAGCCTATCCGCGCCCGCAACCGCCACGCCAACAGATTTGAGGTTACGAATAACAGCATCAAAAAACGCATTACGCTGCCGCACGAGAATAAGAATATCTCCCGCCGTCATGGGACGTGTAGAGCCTTTCTTCTGAGTTTGTAAATCTAAGAGTTCTCTGTCGTAGACAGGTTCTTTGGTCTCAATCCATTCCCTAATCGTTTCCGCAATTCGCAATGCTAATTGTTCTCGCGAGTCACCTTTAGACAGAGCATTGACGGGAGTTGTATCCCAAGGGTCTTTTTCATCTTCCGCTTCGGGCAATTCCGTTAGCGGCCAGAGATCCACTCTTCCTTTGTCTTGCCTATGAGCCGTGTGGCGAACGAGGTCAGAGGCAGGCGGATAAGTCTGCGCGTCAAACATGCGCTGCAGTGCGTGTTGATCGACAAAAATCTGATCGACAAATCGCAATATTTGCGGGGCCGAGCGGAAGGACATGCGCATATGCGGGGAGAGTGTTTTTTCGCCTTGGGTGTAATGCTGAATTTTTTTGAGGAATTGCTCCGGCTCCGCGCCTTGGAAAGAATAGATAGATTGCTTTTCATCCCCCACCGCAAAGAGCGTTCGCGCTTGCGGTATATCGCGTTCTTCCTGCTCAAATTCACTGGCTAGTGCGTCAATAATATCCCACTGCGCAGGAGAGGTATCTTGCGCTTCATCCAGTAATATATGCTCTATCCCGCCATCTAATTTATAGCGCACCCACTCAGAGACCTCACGCCGATTTAGAAGGTCGCGGACGAGTAAAATTTGGTCATTAAAATCCAAGCCTCGGCGTTTGTTTTTAGCGGTTTTAAATTTAGCAGAAAACTGCTTGGCCATCACATAAACCGCGCGCGTCATAGACAGGCAATTGGCGGATTGCGCCTGTTTCCAAATCTCTAGCACCCGCGCGAGTTCAGGCCCAGCCTCCTCTGCCTTATGTCCATATAAAGACACGGCAGAAGGCGGGCCTTTTTTCGTAATCACACTTTTAAGCGGCGAAGATTTATCCGCTGTCAAAAAGGCTGACGCATAGGTCGTAAAGGCTTGCGCCGCGTCTTTAATCGACAGCGCCTCAAGCATTGTCGCCGATTTTTTGCGGTCACCAACAGACGGGCTTTCACGCAAAGCGGCAGCCGCGCGGCGAATATCATCTTGCGAAGTCTGCGCCCAACCTTGCGAAAGAAGTTCTATTTCGTCCGCGTCTTCAGCAATACCTAAGATTTGCGCGAGAGGCGCGATGCCTCCGCTGGCCTCCCATATTTGAATTTTCTCACCTGCATGCAACATCCACGTAAACAGGCTGTCTAGCGTCATGTCAGCTTTGGCGAGCGTTAAAACACGGAGGGCCTGCGCGATATCACCTTGCGGATTTTCGGCGGCCTCTATCAATATGTTGGCGCGGACTTGCTCAAACAGAGCGCTGGTTTCGACATCATCCAAAGGTTCAAAGCCTGGCAAGATACCCGCTTCAATAGGAAAGCGCGAGAGAATGCGCTCGCAAAAAGCATGGATGGTTTGCACCTTCAAGCCCTCGGGCGTCTCCAAAGCTTTGGCAAATAATTGCCGCGCATTGGTCAAAGGAATGTCACGGCTATCCGTGCCAACTAATTCATCTAACTTGCCGCGCAGCGGGGTATCATCCATAATCGACCATGCGCCTAATGTCTCAAAAAGACGGCTCTGCATTTCTGACGCCGCCGCCTTGGTATAGGTCAGGCAAAGAATAGTTTCTGGCGCGGCCCCGCCCAACAAAATACGCGACACTCGATTGACCAAAACGCGGGTCTTACCCGAGCCTGCATTGGCTGAGGCCAACTTGGTTGAGTACGGGTCAGCAGCTTGGTTTTGCGCTTTGACGGCGGCTAAATATTCGGGGTTACTCATCACTGCCCCCGCTCTTGCGCTCAGCGCCTAATCGCGCCCATTCATCGCGCCGCGCCAAGTGATCATAATCACCATAATCATGGGTATATTGTGCGCGCGGCTGAGAGTGGTAAATCGTGGACGGGTCATCAAAGCTGCGGATTAACGCGGCCAGCGCTTTATAAGCTTCGGCGGCATAGTCCGAAGCAGGCCAGCCTTTATCGCCTTCTGTTAAAGAGCTCACAAGGTCATGACTGTCGCCCGAGCCCTTAACCCGCACATAATTTAATTGATCCACATCGGCCGCGCCTTCCCCCTTCACTCCGCCTTGGGCCAGAATATAGGCCGTGAGAGGAAGCTGCGGATCAAAACCTGATTGAACAACTTTTAAGGTCGACGGCGCGCCCGTTTTGTAATCCGTGACGGCGTAACCTGACGGGCCTTTTTCAATTAAATCAGCGACGCCCGTTATTGTAAAATTTTCGGCCTCAAAGCGGTAATTAATCTTCGCTTCGGCTTTACGGAATGCCCAACCCGCCGCGCGGTGACCGGCCATCCACTCGACAATTTGCGCAGAAACTTTTTCAAGGCGAGGCACTTCTTTTTCGATATCGTAGTCAGGGTATTTATAATGGGCCATCGCCGCTTTAAAAGATGCCAGTAATTTATCAGCCGCATTTTTTGGCAATGTTGTTTTGTGATCATTCGCAAAATCCTCAAGCCCTTTGTGAATGGCTTGGCCGAAGTCGCGCACATCAAGCGGCGCGTCTAAATCCCCTAACGGATTTAGGCCCAACACATGGCGGGCATAGATGGAATAAGGGTCGCGTATCCATGTTTTGATTTGCGTGACAGATAATTTGCGTTTCTCATTGGGCCAACGTGCCTCTACGGGCGGTGTCGGTTCAGGGCGTTTGGCTGTCACAACATCCTTTGGCGCGACATAGTCCATAGCCCGCGCCCAGTTCAAATATTTCTGCCCTTGCGATAAACCTGCGGTAGCTTCTTTTTCACCTAAGGCCCCTGTCATCAAAGTCTGCAAACGCCAGAGCCAGCGCGAGGCAACATTAGGGCCGTCATCTGAGCGTTTTGAGCGCGTCAAAACTACATCAGGATTGGCAGCCAGTTCTGCAAAGTCATGGGCGGAGAGACCAAAGCGCCGCTCGGGCAATGACAATCCTAAAGTCTTGCGCATCCCGCGCGAAAGAAATGGTTCGATAGAGGGCGGGGCTGGCCAGATACCTTCATTCAGCCCGCCTAAAATCACTTTATCATAGCTGAGCATCCGCGCTTCGAGCGGGCCTAAAATCGCCAAACGCGGGTCTGTTCCATAGCGCGGGCGAACGACTTTTCCGCGCATCAAAGCGCCAAATAACTTCGCAAACTCCTCAAGGCTCATATCGGGCAAATTATCGCCATGCGCCATCAAGCCTTCAATGAGGCCAGCGGCTTTCTCGCCTGCATCTTCTACCCAAAGACGCGTAGCGCCCGAAACCTCCTCCGTGGCCGCCAAAGCTTCCGCCGCGGATGTCAGAGCCTGCGCCCATATATCTGCTGACGCCTCGTCTAAATCTGCGAGAGGCTTTAGCTTTGCCGCCAACACATTAAAGCCTGAAAATTGCAAGAGCGTCGGCGGCTCACGGTCAGCTCGCATGCGGTGTTCATGCCGAACCCAATCGCGTTTCAAGTCATCGTGCTTCTGCCCCGCTGACAGTATAGGGTGTTTGCACAAAACAGACACCGCATGTGCGCTTTCAGGGTTTTGAGACACATCCAAGATAGCGGTCAGAAAAGCCCCTAATGACGTTTCCTCAAGCGGTTCGCCTTGGGAATAATCCACCTCCACACCCCATCGCCGCAGGCGAGATTTAACGCGGCGAGCCAAGGCTGGGTCAGGCGTGACAAGCGCCGCTGTTTGGGCGGCCTCATCATCCTCTAATGACTCGCGCAGGATAAGCGCAATTGCCAACGCTTCTTCCTCATCATTATCCGCCTCAATAACTGACAGGCCTTGCAAAGCGTCCTTAAACGGCTCTGAGCCTTTCGGGGCGCCTTGTTTCAGCGCGGCAATACGGCTCGGCCAATCCCCTGTCGCCTGAATGGGCACCAAGCTCTCGGCAATGACGCGGCGGCGTGCATCTAAATGGGGCGGATTATGACCGTCTATATGCCGCCAATTCGTAACATCCCCGCGCTCAATACCTATGGTCTCAATCAGGTTTTTAAGAGAGTTTTGCGGATGTTGCGGCCCGACATCTTTCCACGCCTTGTCAGGCACATTATTATTAAGTCCCGGCAGAATGATCATCCCATCTTTCATATGGGCCACGGTTTTCATCAGCTGTGCAGAGGCCCCCAATGTCCCCGTCGAACCCGCAACGATGACAGGATATTTTGGCGGGGTTTCTCGCCATATGTCGTTGAGTGCCTTTAACAAGGCCACGCGCCGCTGCATCGGCTCCATTAAATCCAATTCGTTTTCTGCTAAGCGGCTCGGCCAGTAATCCTGCACAATTTCGTAAAGCGTAATCGCATATTTAAAATGCTCTGCGGCGAAGTCCTGAATTTCTTTGAGGTCGGTGATGCGCGAAATATCCGCCTCTTCCATCGCCGCATCATCCAATATGGCAATGAGCGGATCGGCCAACGCCAAAGCGCCTGCGGGGTCGAGCGGTAGGTCTGAGATGGCTTTGTGATAATGGAAAATCAATCGCCCCATTTCAAATCGCCGCTGCATCGGATCAATGGCGGGTTTAATTAATCCCACCAATTCTCCGGACTCAAAAGGCGGCTCTTCGGGATTAATATCCGCAAGCGGTCGCATACGCGGAAGCAGGCTTGCCCCGCTCTCGCCGACAAAAGCTTCCCCTAGTGCGCGAACAGCACGGCGGGTCGGGAGGAGTATCAACGCGTCATTTAAATGCTCGCCGTGAAGCTCGCGCAGACCCTTCGCCAATGACGGCAGAAACGGCACGCCCGACGGCATGTTATATACCGTCGGCTTAGACATTATTATTGTCTCGGTTAACTTCTTTCAAAACCGCCTCAGCCGCTATCACAGCTTTGGGGTCGCCGACATGCATCCAATATCCGGGGAGCTCGACGCCAAATAATTTACCGCGTTTCAACGTCTCATCCCAGATTTTATTGCGCGAGAATTTTTCAATTTTAAAAGGCTTGGCGAGAGCAGGTTTGAAGATTTGCACCCCCGCATAAATATGATCGGCGCTGTCTTCGGTTCGCCGCGTCAGCCGCGCCCCATTATCAATATGAAAATCACCTTTGCCCGAATAACCAAGCGACCAATCCGCCCTTGCACATAATAAAAGCTCATCCATTTTTTTTGGATTCCAGTGCTTTAACAGCGTTTCAAAGACAGGCTCAAAAGGATGCCAGATGGCGTCGATATTGCAGATAAAAATCGGCTCTGTTCCGAGGAGCGGTAGCGCTTTCACGACGCCGCCGCCTGTCTCGAGCAGCTCTTCGCGTTCATCTGAAATAATAATCTCAGGCCCCTTTTGCCTCGCTTTTAAATGCGCTTCTAAATGGTCAGCATGAGCATGGACATTTACCACGGCACGCGAAACGCCTGCCTCTGCCAATCTGTCCAGCATGTGATCGATAAGCGGCCTGCCGCCGACCTCCACCATCGCTTTAGAACGGTCATTCGTCAAAGGCCGCATCCGCATCCCATGCCCCGCCGCCATAACCATAGCTGTTTTTATCATGCTAAAGCCTCTGGCACGTGAGCCGCTATCCACTTTTTGAGATCCACACATTTAGGGTCTTCGAGATTACCCTGAAAATGCGCTTTAACGCGAGGGATAAGGTCGCGATAATGCGGCTTACCATCCCGCTCGGACAAGCGCACAAAAATACCTAAGATTTTCGCATTACGCTGCGCCCCCATGACGGCATAGGCTATTTTAAAGTTGGCATCATATTTAAGGCCAGCTTTCTCGCAAAACCTTTCAACCAAAGGCGCGGCTAATTCAGGCAACACATCTCGCCTTGCATCCTCAATCAGGCTAACAAGGTCATATGACGGATGCGCAAAAAGCCCGTCCTGAAAATCAATGAGCCCCACCTGCGACACCGCTTGGCGATTGGGCAGCCAAAAAATATTCTCCGCATGAAAGTCCCTCAAAGCCAAGCCCGATGGATGCGCCTCTAAACACTCGAATAATTCAGCCCAAATATCGTGCCAGTCTTGTCTGGCCTGTCCTTGAATATCGTGGCCAAAATCTTTGGCATACCAATCTAAAAACAAATCAGCCTCGGCTTGTAAGGCCGCCGCATCATATGACCTCAAGCGCCACCCATGGCCCTGAAACTCCATTTCGGATGGAAAGCTTGAGCGATATATCGCCGCCAGCGTATCAATCGCCGCTTCGTAAAGGTCTCGCTCTCTATCAGGCTCTTTTGCAATCACAGCCGCGTAAAGATCATCACCCAAATCTTCGAGCAACATGAAACCCTTATCCATATCCGCGGCGATAATCTTGGGCGCGGAGAAGCCTCGTTTGCTCAGCTCATTTGCGATGCAAGCAAAGGCTTCAGGGTTAGGTCCTGCGAGCCGCGCTAAAGCATTATAGCCTAGCGCGCGCCTGTCCTCGACGCTAGCGCCTTCAGCTTCACCTGGCGCTTCATCCCCTTTGGGCGCGTCCATGAGCACAGCTTTCTGTCCCTTCAACGTCAGCCTTTCATAACGCCGTGTTGAGGCATCCCCTGGCACAGCCACTCGCTTGGCCTCATGCCACCCTGCCGTTTTAAGGAAACTTTCGATTTCAGATGTTCGGCTCATGTAATGTTTTCAAACCCCGTTAATGTCACCTTGCGCCCCTCACCTTCAAACTCGATGTCGATTGAGAGCGCGTCTTCAGGAATAAGCGGCCCAAGCTTATCAGGCCACTCGATA
>JAOIVW010000007.1 GCA_028224375.1 Hellea sp. | reverse complement strand
GCCGTCAATAATGTCGTCGCCTTCATCACCATAGATGTGATCGATAATATCGCCTTGAGCCGTGAAGCTGTCATCGCCAGAGCCGAGGTTATAACGCGTGAATCCGCCAATGCCTGACAGGTTTATCGACTGAACAGACGCGCCAATCACGGTGTCATTGCCTGCCCCTGCATCAAGCGCGAGGCGTGTCGCATTAGCAACTTGCACAATCTGAGTTGCGCCGAAATTATAGCTGTCATCGCCTGACGAACCTTCAATCGTAGATCCGTTAAGGAGTATTGTTTCGATGCCCGATCCGTTCGCAGAACCCTCTGGATCCGAGCTATCCCAATTGAAAATTTGGAGATTACTATCACCCAAATTATCAAGAGTGTCGTTCCCCAACCCGCCCAGATACAAATCGGTCTGCGTGTCATCGGTCAGCGAGTCGACAAAGATAATATCATTCCCCTCGCCGCCTGAAAGAATGTCAGCGCCCGCATCACCGAAAATGCGATCATTACCGCCGCCGCCATTAATGTCATCATCACCAAGACCGCCCAAAATAGTCTCATTTATGGCGTTGCTAGAGCCGGTGAAGGTGTCATTACCGTCGCCAAGATCATAGGTCTCACTAAAAACGCTGACACCATTATTAGCGATTGCCCCGATGCTAATACCCGTGATTTGGTCATCTCCATCGCCCGCATCTACAATCAACGACGAATCAACTTCCGTAAAAAAAATACCTGTCAGATCAACGATTTCGCTGTCACTCGTCCCAATGAGTGATCCATTACCCAAAAGGACAGTTTCAAAGCCGTCAAAGGACCCGAGCCGTAGATTTTCAGTGCCATTATTATGGAGCACGTCCGTGCCGTCGCCGCCTTCAAATTGGTCAAGCGATCCATCCGTGCCAGTGGCTACGAAAACGGTATCATTGCCTGCGCCCGCGTCTAGGAAATTCGCGTCCACGGAACCCGTAAGCGTATCATTTCCATCCGTGCCAACAAGATTTTCAAACCCAGCAATGTCAAAACTTGCTGCGCCCGAAATCGTTTGCGTATCGAGATTGGCAATGATGCCCGTCGTTTGATCCTGAAGCTGACTAAAGTCGAGCGTATCGCTTCCCGCGCCGCCATCGGCGTTCATGAAATCATTTATTGGGAGGATGGTATCATCGCCTGCGCCGCCCATAAATGTCGTTCCGGCAAATGCCGTATCAAAACCGGGCTCACCCGAGAAAAGCGTGACCTGATCATCACCTGCCAAGCCGTCCAAGACATTTCCATTAAATCCGGCCTCACCATATAGCGCCGCAACATCGTCAAGATTTACGATGTCATTTTGCTCTGTGAAAATTCCGTCATCCCGGCCATTAATTGTGATGGTCAATGTCTGAGAGGCAAATCCGCCATTGCCGTCTTGAACTTCAAAGGTAAATGTTTCTGTCAGTGTTTCCCCGCCGACAAGCGCCTGTACATCGACATTGGAATTATCGAGAGCATAGACATATTCGCCTGTCACTGGGTCCCATGTCAGCGCGCCATATGTCCCTGCTACGCCCAAGCTTCCATCGCTTTGACCGTCAACTTCGGCGACCGACACGTCATCGCCGTCAACATCAAAGGCTGTGGTCAGCAAATTACCCATTACATCGCTTGTGCCGCTAATCCCGTCGCCCTCTTGGACGACATTTGTTTCGGCGCTGACGTCAGGTACATCATTCTCGCCCATAATGGTTATAGTGGCGGTCTGAGCGACGCTGCCGCCATTTCCATCTTCGATATTATAGCTGTAAGTGATAGTGACAATATCGCCGATGGCCAAGAAATTATAAGCGCTGGGGTCAACCTCAAGGCTATTGCCGTTGAGTGTAATACCGCTAGCATCGCCGCCGGTTAAGGTAAGATTACTAACCTCCAGCGTATCGCCATCGACGTCCATTGCGCCGTCAAGTAAGTCTACAGTGAAAGCTGCATCATCTTCGCTCGCAGACGCGCTGACGGCGCCTGAGACAGTTGGCGCGCTATTGCCAACACCTTGTCCATTAATGGTGATGGTTGCTGTTTGAACGACTGTGCCGCCATTGCCGTCAGTGATTTGGTATTCATAGGTAATGACTTCGCTCTCGCCGACCAAAAGGTCCTCATAAAAGCTCGGGTCAACGTCAATAGAGTTTCCATTAAAGGTCACGCCGCTATCATCGCCTGAGACCAATTCAAAATTTAACACGCTGAGCGTATCAGTAGCGTCTACATCAGAGGCCCCCTCCAACAGGTTTAATGTAAAGACCGCATCGCTTTCACTGGCTGTTGCACTCAAAGCGGCCGCGACGACAGGCGCATCATTCTGGCCTGTAATTGTAATAGTTGCGGTTTGAGACACGAGCCCGCCATTCCCGTCTTCGATATCATAAGTGTAAGTGATGACTTCGCTCTGGCCAAACGCAAGGCTGTTATAAGCGTTAGGGTCGATATCCAAGTTATTACCGTTAACGGTGACGCCGCTTGCATCACCGCCTGTTAATGTCAGGTCTGTGATATTAAGGGCATCACCATCAACGTCCATTGCGCCCGCAAGGAGGTCTAGGGAAAACGCGGCATCGTCTTCAGTTACAGTGCTGAGAACGGGGCCTGAGACTGTTGGCGCAGAATTGGGATCTCCCGCGCCTGTAATCGTGATTGTCGCTGTTTGCGCTATTTCGCCGCCACTTCCATCAAAGATTGTATAGGAAATAACGATAACGGTCTGCTCGCCGGGTGCCAGAAAATCATAAGCACTCGGATCAACTTCGACTGTATTGCCATTATCAAAGATGCCAATATCATTTCCTGACGTAACTTCAAAATCTACGACTTCTAATTCATCGCCAATATCAATATCAGAGGCACCTTCCAGCAGGTTTACAAAGATAGTGTCATTTGACGTATCTATTTGCGCTGTAACCGCGCCGGAAATCGTGGGAGCGTCATTTTCTCCAATGACAATCAATGTCGCGGTTTGGCCAATAGACCCGCCATTTCCGTCTTCAATCGTATAGGTGTAAACAATGGTTTCGACTTCGCCCGCAGCCAGAGATTGATAGACATTGGGGTCTACAGCCAGACTGTCGCCTGATATTGTAACGCCGTCATCATTACCTGATAAAAGCGTAAGGTTTGTTACGCTCAATATGTCTGAAAGGTCAGCATCTTCAGCGCCGTCCAGCAGATTTAAGGAGAATACAGCCCCATCTTCGAATCCAAAACTTGCAAGTTCTGCTTCAACTGTTGGCGCATCATTTTCACCTGTAATGGTAATCGTAGCTGTTTGAGCGACGCTGCCTCCATTGCCATCTTCGATGTCATAGCTATAGGTTATTTCGACGTTTTCGCCCACAGCGAGGAAATTATAAGCCGATGGGTCTACATCCAAGCTATCGCCATTGACGGTAACGCCAGAGGCATCTCCGTTGGTCAGCATGAGGTTTGCAATGGACAGCTCATCTGAACTGTCGGGATCAGAGGCGCCCTCAAAAAGGTCAACGCTAAATATAGCATCATCTTCTGTGGCGCTGACGTCTATCGCCGCCTCAACAGTGGGCGCATCATTTTCACCCGTGATGGTAATTGTGGCTGTTTGAGATGTAGTGCCGCCATTCCCATCTTCAATATTATAGCTATAGGAAATGATGACGCTCTCACCGACCGCTAGGTTATCGTAAGCAGAGGGGTCAACATCAAGACTGTTCCCATTTACGCTCACACCCGAAGCATCGCCTGAAATGAGCGTGAGGTTTGTGACGGATAGGAGATCTGACGCATCAGGGTCGAAAGCGCCGTCCAATAGATCCACAGAAAACGCCATATCGTCTTCTGTCGCTGTGGCGACTATCGCCGCTTCAACCATCGGCGCGTCATTCTCACCTGTAATGGTAATTGTCGCGCTTTGCGCCGCGCTGCCGCCATTACCGTCATCAACAAGATAGCTGTAAGTAATCACGGCCATCTCGCCAACAGCCAGATAGTCATAAGCCGATGGATCAACATCAAGGCTGTTTCCATTTATAGTAATGCCGGAATCATCCCCTGATTCCAGCGTGATATTAATGGCATCCAGGGTATCAGACGTATCAACATCAGACGCGCCCTCTAGCAAATCAACAGAGAACCCTGCATCATCTTCTGTGGCAGACGCTTCTATCGCCGCATCAACAGTGGGCGCATCATTTTCGCCCGTGATGGTAATTGTGGCTGTTTGAGACACAGCGCCGCCATTCTCATCTTCAATGTCATAACTATAGGAAATGGTGACACTTTCACCGACAGCCAAAGCGTTATAAGCGGTCGGATCAATATCCAAACTATCGCCATTCACGCTGACGCCGGACGCGTCGCCGGAGACCAGGGTAAGGTTTGCTACAGATAAACTGTCAGAAGCATCTACGTCCGCTGCGCCGCTGAGCAGGTCAACCGTAAAGCTAGCATCATCTTCCGTCGCACTGACGGCTAGGGCTTCATCGACAGTCGGGGCATCATTTTCACCGTTTATTGTGAGCGTGAAAGTATTGGAGACAGTCTCATCTCCGTCACTTACGTCATAAGTAAAGGTAAGAGTCTCAGTTTCGCCCGTTGCAAGAAATTGGAAGTCATCCAAATCAACATCCAGCACTGAGTCTGTGAGCATAACGGTTGCACTCGTACCGCCCGTTTGAACGATATTACTCACTGAGAGCACATCGCCCATGTCAACATCACTGGCAGTGGAAAGTAAATCTATTGAAAAGCCGCCGGCATCTTCACTCACCATTTCTGAAATCGCACTTACAATAGGGGCATCATTGCGGCCCTCAATTGTAATCGTTACAGTGGCTGTATCCGTTGTCGCGCCATTACTGATTTCGTAGGTAAATGTCTCTGTGGCCGTATCACCATCATCCAAAGCTTCAAAATCTCCGGCAGGGTCAAAACTGAAAGTACCATCCGCATTTAAGGTCAGAACACCATTGGACACACCGCTTATCAAAGTAAAGGTTACGCCAGAGTCCGGTATGTCATTCAAACTGACGTCACCGTTCAAAACGCTGTCTTCATCTGTCGTAACCGCATCATCTACAGCATCAACGGCTGTCGGGTCCGTTAAAACACCATCGACAAATAGCTGAACAATCTCGATGCTCCCGGCCCGCAAATTAAGGCTATCAATAACAAAGCTACGAGTAGAGGCCTGGCCATTTGACCGTGTCTGGGCTGTGATGAAGTCCAAATAAGCGACAATATCTTCACGAACGCCGTCTTGCGCATATTCTGCAGCCGTTAAGTTAATGATCAGAGTATCAATATCTCTGTCGCCTCTATAGGTGTTTAATTCGCCGCCATCTCCTGCCAAAGTAAAGGTCAGCACGTCATCCCCACTGCCGCCGCGCACAACATCGCGGCCAATACCGCCATCTAGGATATCATCATTTGATCCGCCATATAGGAAGTCATTACCCGCACCTCCAAAAAGGTCATCATTACCTGAACTTCCAAAAAGCCTGTCAATTCCGGCGCCGCCATCCAAGGTGTCATTATCGCGTCCGGCCGAGAGCAAATCATTACCATCACCGCCGACTAAGACATCCTCACCATTCCCGCCAAAGATCCGGTCATTCCCGGCACCGCCATCAAGGGTATCATTCCCATTTTGACCGCTTAGAAGATCATTACCTAAGCCGCCAAGTATCGTATCATCACCTGTTCCGCCAAACAAACTGTCATTACCATCACCGCCATCAATAAAGTCATTTCCGCTTCCGCCCAAAATGATATCATTACCCCCAAAACCAAATATTGTATCATCGCCGCCTCGGCCCAATATGAAGTCAAAGAAGTTAGTACCATTAATGGTGTTGTTGAAATTATTCCCAAAGAAAAAGGCCATGATGCGCTCCGATAAAAAAGTTGGTTATCTAGGCAGGCGCAAGAATTCGGTAAAACGGGTCAAATTAGTTTATAGAATCTTAATATGACCCAAAAAACGGGGTTTAAACGCCTAATATAATAGCTATGTGTTGGCTGAACTGTGAGAGCGTACGTAAATTTATGAGTCTTGTATATTATGCCATTGGAGACATTCACGGAGAGCTCGCAAAGCTGCGCGCCCTACATGAGCGTATATCACAGTTTCATAATTCACTTTATCCCGGCCGCCCGCACACACGCATACATTTAGGTGATTATGTCGATCGCGGCCCAAATAGTTATGGCGTACTAGATTATATCCAAAGCTTAGATGACGATGAGGATTTCGAGGTCATCAATCTGAAAGGCAATCATGAAATACTCATGCTTCAAGCTCATCAATCTCCTAAAAGAACGGCCTTGAAGCACTGGTTGGTAAATGGCGGGGAGCAAACTCTGGCCAGTTACCAAGAGGAAAACCAAAAATTAAAATTACAAACCCACCTTAGCTGGATAGAAAACCTGCCCTCTATATACCAAGATAAGTCCCGCAACTTGATCTTCGTTCATGCAGGCATAAATCCTGAAACTTATCCTAAGCATGATGAAGCCGTGCATCTCTGGACGCGAAATGCCACTTTTTTTGAAAGTGAGCATTGGATTAATCCCGCGCTAAATGGCGCAACGGTTATCCACGGTCACACACCGACCCTTACCGACTATCCTGATATATCAAAGGATGGCCGCCGTATAAATGTCGATACGGGCGCCTGCTATGGGGGGCCTTTATCTGCCGTGATTTTAGCCCTTGATGAAAAACCACGCTTTTTATTTAGTGATTAAGACTCTAAGCCGTCCTCTTGCATAGCACTTAACAGCCAAGCCCTCGAGGCGCGCCAATTTCTTTTTATTGTAGAAGGTGACATGTCCACGACAGCCCCGATTTCCTCCAATGACATGCCCCCATAATAGCGCATTTCTACAATCTCCGCCCTAACAGGATCAATAACATTAAGGCGCAAAAGGGCATGTTCGAGCTTCTGAATACTGACAGTTTCAGAACCACCACCCACTAAATGCGTGACTAATGTCACTTTTTGATGGTGGCGCTTATCGGCATCTTTTTTACGGGCATGGTCAACCAAGACCCGCCGCATCATACGCGCTGAAAGCGCCATAAAATGTGCCTTATCTTGCCAATCTATGTTATCTAAGCGAATTAGGCGCGCAGCGGCATCATTCACCAAATCACCAGTGGAGAGTGAGATGCGCCCTTCATTGCGTAGGAGAGCTGCGGATAGAAGCCGAAGTTCTTTGTAAAGTTGCGAAAATAATTGATCCCGGGCATTAGTCGACCCATCCCGCCACGCTTTCAATAAGGACGTAATATCATCGTCAATTTTTGTTTGTTCTGAAAAGCCCATATTATTCCGCCCAGTTAGCCAATAGCGGTTTCTATCGACGAGGTAAAATAATTTATTTTCAATTAGTTTGACCCGTAATCCGGATATATTGCGCCTAGTGTGTAGGGAGTTTATACTCTTTTATGACACATGACGGGGCCCGGACATGAAAACACCAAAGAATAACATAGAAATAAGAGCGCTAGACCTTTTTGAGCGCGCTCTAAAACGCCCGAATGACGAACGAATTTCTTTCATTAAAAAAATAGCTGGTGACGATATAGATTTATTCCAACGCACGCAGGATCTGCTTAATCTTGACGCACAGAGCGGGTCAAAAATCCTAACGGGCCATGCGGTCTTTGAAGGTGACGAAGAGGATTTATCCAATACGGAAATAGGGTCATACCGTATCTTAGAACTTATCGGAAAAGGCGGTATGGGCGCTGTTTATAAGGCCGAACGTAAGGCCGGAGATTTTACGCATAATGTCGCCATTAAGGTCATCAGGCCAGGCGTATTATCGGAACCCCTTGTTGAAAGGTTTGAGCGTGAGCGCCAAACATTAGCAGATTTTTCTCATCCCAACATTGCCAGGCTTTATGATGGCGGTACAACAATAGATGGCGCACCTTATATCATTATGGAATATGTAGACGGAGCCTCTATTACAGATTTCGCACAGGCTAATAATCTGACTGAATCAGATAAATTGAAGCTATTCACACATGCTTGCCAAGCCATAAGCTACGCTCATCAAAATTTAATCGTCCACCGCGATATTACACCCAATAATGTATTGGTCACGCACGCAGGTGACGTTAAGTTGATTGATTTCGGCATTTCTAAAACTTTAGATGAAACCACACCGCCTATAGTATCAAAAGGCTCCCTAGATAGTCTTAGCTTTACGCCCGGATTCGCTGCCCCTGAACGCTCAAAAGGCGCAGCCGCAAATACGCTGTCGGATATTTATTCCTTAGGAAAGTTGTTAGAAGCATTACTTGAAAGCAGAACGCCCTCGCGCGATATAAAGGCTATCGTTAGCAAAGCTACAAAAGCTGACCCGACAGACCGCTACTCAACTGTTAACGCATTGATGCAAGACATCTTATCGTTTCAGCGCAATCGTCCCGTAACGGCATTTCAAGGTGGACCAATCTACAAGGTAGAGAAGTTTTTAAAGCGTCAAAAAATCACCAGTGGTTTAGCGGCATTGGTCGCGGTGGCAGCCGCGGTCGGATATTTTAATCACACACGGGCGCAAACGGCTAATATTTTTGCAGCAGAGCGCTTATCCGAAACACGAGAGATGACGACATTTTTGCTTGATGATCTACCTGAAAGTCTACGTACAATACCAGGAACCTTACCCGTGCAAAGACAGGTTACCGAAATATCAGCTAAATATCTAGACGTACTATCAAAAGCAGCAAATAGTGACCCCGCCGTTTTATTTGATTACGCTATGGGCCATGCACAGCTTGGCAAAATTCTGACCGTAGCAGGAGGAGCAAATATTGGTGACCCTGGTACAGCGTTTGAGCATTTTAAAGAAAGTTTGAAAACGCTAAAGTCTCTTGAAGCGTCTAATCCTGAAAATCTTGACTTGCAACTGGCCTTAGCTGAGACGGAACATGATTATGCCTATGCCCTTATGTATCATCAGGGCGATATGGAGGCAGGGCAAGATTTTTTGAAAGATTCGAAAGAACGCTATGCATCTTTGATAGATACAATGAATAGTACCGACGTTCACCTGGGTTACATGCGCGTAAAATTATTAGATTTATTCTACAGTGACCCAAGCGAGTTTCAAAATAATAAAGAACTCCAATCCAAAATTCGTAAAGAATATGAAGATTTAATCAGCACCTATCCAGATGATAAGGGAACTATTTCTCAATACGCTGCTTATTTGAGAAGCATCGCTCATGGTCCTTTTGTAAAATACAGAGAGTTTGGCATAAATGTAACTCTCCAACAAAAGATGAGATACGAACAAGGGCTCAAGGACGGCCAAAGGTCCTTAGAATTAATTGACGGGCTTTTACTAAAAGAGCCAACTAATACGAGAAACATTTACCAATATGTACGGAGCGCGGAAAATCAAATTTTGATGTCTTTGGTGGATAAGGACTGGAGCTTCACTTTTAACGACATGGTTGAGGAACTCACTAAAGACGATGCGACTTATACTGCTGCCGAGTTAAAAACCCGAGCGAAGGGTTACCCCCCAATTTCAGGAGATGACAAATTAGTGGAGCGCGTAATTAAAATGCTTAAACGCAGCGACCAAATGCTCGCGCAGATCGCGCCTTATGATGCCCAGACCTTTACACATATCGAAGCAAGCTATTATAATATTAAGCTGCACAGCTACATTCAGACGCGCTTCTTTTTGGATTTTGAAAAAGCACATGAGTATAACGACAAAGCCAAGATGATGATTGATAACTTCAAGGCAGGCGCACCAGATTTTCGCAATGCCTATCTGGAAGATGCCGTCACTCATAATGAAAAAGCCTATATCTATATGATTGAACAAAAGCTTATGGGCGGGAATAAACAAGTTCTTATTTGCGACCATCTCAGCCAAGCAAAAGAGCTGTGGACTTATTCGGAGGATCGCTGGGGTGAAATCGTGGACTATGCCTCAGACATTATAATAACAAATTCTCTTTTTGATGAATCAGGTTGCGGATGACACGTACCCCACAACTTTCAAAGGTTATCCTAAAAGCTCAACACACCTCATAGGCTGCTATGCTATCGGTGTCTAAAGCATTCGAGGTCGATGAAGAAAGCGCAATGATTTTAACGGGTTACGGAACTATTCTTGGCGAAAGTGCTGCAGTATTTGATAGGATTGGTAAGCGGGTCAAATCCTGTGACTTGGCCACCAAGTCATTAGCTACCTTTGATAAACTCAGGAACCGCCAACAAATAAACGTATATCATCAAGAAGTCATAATTCCAAAAATAGAAACAACTAAGACTGAAGTTTATCTATGATGACTACGCCATGAGAGCGATATCTTGAGTTATTTCAAATGCGTTCTAGCCGAAGCCTTAGTCGTAGTTATCATCCGCTGCTCCGAACTCCTGAATGATGTCTGCCTTTGGAACTTCCGCTTCCGGCACGGCCATTGACATATCCAGTCCGTTTTGGATCGTGGTGCCATGTCCCGCCTCCAGAACAAATTGGATTTGTTTCTCCGGGCTAAGGCCTTCGTGGCCTCGGACCGTATGACATGGCCATTGGTTTTTATACTTATGCTGACCGGGGTAGCTGCTAAAGATAAAACTCAGCCCTGCAACTTGAATCAAGCTGCACCGGATGGTTTCTACCCTATAGAGCGACATTGAAAGATTATCGATATGGACCGCGTTGGTATTATAAAAGAGGTTCAAGAAAAATTATTAGATTGCGCTTAAATTTTAATGCCAACTGACTACCTAATCTCTGATGTAACTGGTGACTTCAATTATACCTAACGTAAGCATTCACTAAATTGACGAAAAACCGAACGTCTTAGAGGAAGCGTATTACAGCTAAAACCTCAAACATTGCCAGCGGCTATTACGAAACTGCGAATTCAAGTGGTCGTCGTAACACATACAATAAACTGAGTATGTGGAGTGATGATTATGACAAAGAAATATGTACGAGAATGTCTGCTTTACGTCAAAGCAAGTTCTCAGCTGGGTTATTTCTAATATCAGCTTTGCACCACAAGGCGACATGATATCCCTGCCGCGCTTCGCTTGCGTACTTTCAGGAACGTCTTCCGCAAGCGGGAAACGCCCCTCAAAGTCTAAATTTAAAACGCAACAAATGTACTAATACTAATCAAGTAACGTAAATGTTGCGCAATGACCATATTTTACGATTAAAAACAGTATATTAGATTGATATGCTATACCGAAACTACGCTCTTCGCGATTTATAGATAAATATCTGCAACACCCCTACATAGGAGCCCCGAGGATAGCGTAGCCAAGATTCAATTGGTTTATTTTGAATATCGCGACTTATTATTACGACATAAGCCATTGATATATATCATATTTACGATGCACCATTTCTGCCTACCCTATTGCAGAACGTAAACACCTATTGCTTTATGTGCATTTGTGTGCACATATACACGTATGAAAAATGATAATGTCAAAGACTCGCAGGAACATCAAGCTATGGCGGAGGCCGCGATTGGTGTTTTGGATACGCGCTTTCTAAAAGCCCTGACCGACCCGGCCCGCGTTCAGATTGTAAAAAAGCTTATCCTTTTGGGCGCTTGTGATGTGTCCACCATTGCTCGGGGGCTGTCTCAGGATAGATCTGTGATTTCACGTCACCTCAACACACTGGAGCAAGCAGGTATAACGGCCTCGCGCAAAGAAGGCCGTCAAGTTTTTTATGATTTAGATGGGCCCTATATCGTCAACAAAGTCAGCCTCATATTAGAAGCCTTACAGCCCATGGCAGAGTTGTGCCTTCCCTTCCAAGACATATCCGAAACCGGAGACGCCGCATGACAAGCTTTACGGGAACAGCAGAGGACGGGAGCCAAATCGTCTACCGCGACACCAAGCGGCACATGTATTGGCTTATCATTATTTCGCCCATGGTCGCCCTGCTCTCTATTGGGCTTTATTTTGCGCTGGGCAAGAACCCCATCGTCACATTGATACCTATGTTATTTTTCTATGCTTTCGCGCCGCTAATGGATGCCATTCTGGGGCAAGACCCCCATAACCCGCCTGAAGAGGTCGTGAATGCTATGATAGCGGATAATTACTACCGCTTTACCGTCCATAGCATGGTATATATCGCCATAGCCGTATTCTTGGCGTTTGTTGTGTTCGTCGGCACACAAGACCTGCCCTGGTGGGCCATACTGGCCTTGATTATTGGTGTGGGCGCGAATAGCGGCGGCGTGATGGTCATGACCCATGAGCTGGGCCATAAATCCAATAAGCTCGACCGCCTCTCCGCTAAAATCGGTAATATGATTATGGGCTATGGGCACTTTAATATTGAACACAATAAGGGTCATCACACATGGGTCGCGACACCCGAAGACCCTGCAAGCTCCCGCATGGGCGAGACCTTTTACGCTTTCATGGTGCGCGAATTATCCGGCACATTTAAACGCGGCACATCTTATGAAAAGCAGCGGCTTGAGAAACAAGGCCGAAGCTTTTGGTCCATTCACAATGATGTTTTGCAAGTCTATGCGGTCACATTGGGGTTAACCGCATTGTTTGTCGCTCTATTTGGCTGGCCGATATTTCTCTTCCTCATCCCGCATCATTTTCTAGCGTGGTTGGCCCTCACCCAAGCCAATTACGTCGAACATTATGGCCTTAAGCGAGAAAAGCTAGCGAATGGGAAATATGAACGCTGCCAGCCTAAACATAGCTGGAATACCAACCATACCTATTCCAACCTGCTCTCATTTCACCTCCAACGGCATTCGGATCATCATGCCTATCCGCAGCGGCCTTATCAGGTCTTGCGTGATTATAAAGATGTCCCAACCTTGCCGACAGGTTATGGCGGATGCTTCGCTATGGCTTTTTTTCCGCCGCTATGGTTTGCCGTGATGGATAAACGGGTGATGGATTGGGCTGATGGAGACTTGTCAAAAGTGAATATTGACCCCAAAGCAAAAGCGCGGCTCGAGGCCAGGTGGACGCAGGCTGCCACAGCTTGATATTTACTAAAAAGACTTAAGTTTCAGGAGCTTCTGGCGTTTCCGTAATGTCATCAGCGGCATCATTCTCGTCTTCATTCTCTTCAATGCGCTCTAGGCTGACGACGCGTTCGTCATCTTTGACGCGAATAACAGTAACGCCGCGAGAGCTGCGCGAGACAATACGAATATTTTTGACTGGACAGCGTATGAGCTGGCCGCCATCGGTCACGATCATAAGCTGATTATCATCTTCAATGGTGAAGCTTCGCACCAGACGGGCATTATCAGCGCCCTTTCGGGACAGCTCTTGTGCCGTAACGCCCTGCCCGCCGCGATTCATGCAGCGATAATCATAGCTCGAGCTACGCTTACCAAAACCGTCATCGGCGAGCGTCAGTAAGAATTGCTCTTTTCCGCCAAGCTCATTGATACGCGCGTCATCTAAGCTGCTCTCAATATCGACATCCTCAGAGGTTTCATCATCCCCTTCCCCAAGCGCGCGGCGCATCGCATTGGCGTGCTTCATATAAGCCCGCGCTTCATCGGTTTCGACATCGACATGATGCAGAACAGCCATAGAGATAACTTCATCACCTTCAGCCAGTTTGATACCGCGAACACCGGACGAAGTACGTCCAACAAAGCGGCGCACATCCGTCACGCGGCAGCGCAAGGCTTTACCCATAGCGGTTGTTAGAACAATATCATCGTCTTCAGTACAGAGCCTGACATCAACAATACCGTCGCCCTCATCAGGCTTCATCGCGATTTTACCATTGCGGTTTACGCGGGTGAAATCAGCTAGTGAATTACGTCTTACGCCGCCAGAGCGCGCCGCAAACATGATGTCCAGCTCTTTCCAGCTTTCCTCATCTTCAGGGAGCGCCATAATGGAATTAATCGTTTCGTCTTGATCGAGCGGCAGCAAGTTCACCAAAGCCTTTCCGCGCGTCGCAGGACCGCCAAGCGGGAGCTTCCAGACCTTAAGTTTATAAGACATGCCCGTAGAGCTAAAGAACAGCACCGGCGTGTGGGTCGTCGCCACAAAGACAGTTGTGACGTAATCTTCGTCCTTCATAGACATACCCGAGCGGCCTTTGCCGCCGCGGCGCTGCGCGCGATACGTATCAAGCGGTGTACGCTTAACATAACCCGCCGCCGTCACTGTCACGACCATGTCTTCAACCGCGATGAGGTCTTCATCGTCAAAGTCCATGCCGCCAGCCGTAAAGATAGAGCGGCGCGGCGTTGCGAATTTGTCTTTAACTTCGGTCAGTTCTTCGCGGATAATGGCCTGTACGCGTTCGCGTGAGCGTAAAATATCAAGCAAGTCGGTGATAGTCGCCGCCAGTTTTTCGACTTCAGCGGTAATTTCGTCCATACCTAGCTGCGTCAGCTTGAGCAGGCGCATATCAAGGATAGCTTTGGCTTGCTCGTCCGTCAGCTGAATGGTGCCGTCATCAAAGAGGATAGACCGCGGATCAGCAATAAGCTTTAGCATCGCCTCCATGCCTTTGGCTTGCCATCTGCGGGACTTTAAGTTCTCTCTAGCGTCCTTTGGGTTAGCGGAGCCGCGAATGATTTTGATAATCTCATCGATATTCGCAACAGCGGTGGCTAGACCGACAAGAATATGGGCTCGTGCCCGCGCTTTTGCGAGATCAAACTTTGAGCGCCGCGCAATGACTTCCTCGCGAAAGCCCAAAAAGGCTTCGAGCATTTGCCGCACATTCATCTGCTCAGGCTTGCCGCCATTAAGCGCCAGCATATTTGAGCTGAAATTTTGCTGCATTTGAGAAAAACGGAAAAGCTGGTTTAAAACAACATCTGCGACGGCGTCACGTTTAAGCTCAATAACAACGCGCATCCCGACACGGTCTGATTCATCTCGTACGGCTGAGATACCTTCAATGCGCTTCTCATTAACAAGCGCCGCTATCTTCTTGATCATATTGGCTTTATTGACTTGGAATGGCAGTTCAGTGACAATGATGGCGTAGCGGTCTTTGCGGATTTCTTCGACATTTGTTACGGCCCGCATGGTTACGGAGCCTTTGCCTGTCAAAACACCAGACTTAGCTCCGCTTCGGCCCATAATCAGGGCTCCTGTCGGGAAATCAGGCCCGGGTATGATTTCAAGCAAATCATCATCGGACAAGTTGCCATCATCCATCAGGGCCAGAGTCGCCTCAATCACCTCACCGAGGTTATGCGGCGCGATATTCGTGGCCATACCCACGGCGATACCGCCGGCGCCATTTACAAGGATATTCGGGAAACGGGATGGCAGAACAATAGGTTCACTCTCGGAGGAATCGTAATTATCCTGAAAATTGACTGTATTCTTTTCAATATCCGCCAGCAGGCTCGCTGCGGGCCTGTCCATACGCACTTCGGTGTAACGCATCGCCGCCGGAGGATCGCCGTCTACAGAGCCAAAGTTGCCCTGCCCGTCCAGCAATGGCAGGCGCATAGAGAAATCCTGCGCCATACGCACAAGCGCGTCATAAACGGCGCTGTCACCATGCGGGTGATATTTACCGATAACGTCACCCACAACACGGGCAGACTTTTTATAGGCTTTGTCACGCGTAAAGCCGTTTTCATGCATAGAATAAAGGATACGGCGGTGAACGGGTTTCAAGCCATCACGCACATCAGGGATGGCCCGCGAGACGATGACAGACATAGCGTAATCGAGGTAGGAGCGCTTCATCTCCTCTTCGATTGTTATAGGAGACACGCCTTCAGGAAGGCCGGCTGGCCCTTCATTCTCATCGTCTTCGGGCGTATCATTTTCGTCGCTCAAATCAGCGTCCGTCCCATAAAATTAAAGCCGCTCGAATCGCGCGGCTTTTGCTCACTTTTAGTAGCATTTAAAGGGTCTTACTTCAAATGATTGCGGGAGTTTTCCTTATGCTTAGGAACCCTCTCGCCAGCTGTGAATTTATAAGTTATAAAGCAAAAAATGGAGATTTATTATGAGACTTTTACTGCCCCTGACTGCCGCAAGCCTATTAGCTTTAACAGCGTGTCAAAAATCCGCTGAACCTAAAACAGAAGACATGACATTCGTCATCAAGAGCAGCTCCGGAGAGGCTATCGGCAACCTTGTGCTCAGCGATGCAGGGGATAAGGGCGTCGCCTTGAAGGTTGACGCAACGAACATTCCCGAGGGGCCGCATGGCATTCACTTCCACGTTAAGGCAGATTGCCAAGCGCCCGACTTTAAGAGCGCTGGCGGACACATCAATCCTGAAGGCCACAAACACGGCCTGAAGAACCCAGACGGGCCTGACAATGCAGATATGCCCAATGCTGTGGCAGATGCGGACGATAACCTGTCCTATAGCTACACCAATGAACGCGTCACGCTCAAGAAACGTGATGACCGCCCTGCCTTGCTTGACGCTGACGGCTCTTCACTGATGATACACATCAATGCGGATGATCAGGTCACGCAGCCTATTGGCGGAGCCGGAGCCCGCATCGCCTGCGCTGAAATCAAGTAAGCTTATTCGTCCTCACCAGGCCAAATATTATTCCACCAATCGCTTTTCTTTTTGGGCTTATCGAGCTCAAAAAGCTCGCCCTTGCCCGAGGTTTTAATCTTGGTGCGGATATATTTGGTCTCCCAGCCCGTTAGGTTTGCGAGCGTCTTAATCTCGGTTTCCTTGCGGGCATTGACCTGCTTTTTATATGCTTCAGCTTCGGGACACTCCATGTCGCCGTCAAAGGCATGGCGGAGAATGTAGCGGCCTTGGAAGTTCTGCTTATCGCCGGTTGTTTTGAACTTTAGGTCTTCCGGAAAGCTCTCAGCATCATAACGCACATGGAGGCGGGTCACATAAACGTCTTTGGCCATTTGCTTGGGACGGAAGCGGCGCGGATTAGGCATGGGCTGAATATCACGCCCCTCATCAAGCCAAAAGACGCCGAGTTCTTTTAACTGATCATTTGAGAGCGGATCAGCCGCGCATGGGTCGCACCAATTCATATCCCACGCATATTCCATAAAGACACCATGACCGCCCTCGCGCTTAGCGGATATCTTATACATGTCCTTATAAAAATCGCCGAAATCGTCTTTGATAAAGATTGGCAGCTCTTTGTCAGACGGAATTTTTTGCGTGCGGTAATTCGTCGTTTCGACCTTACCGTTACGCGTCAGCGTATAGACGAAGAGGTCTTGGTCGCCATTCGCATTCACCGTGCCCAGGCGAATGGGCAGCATGAATTTGGGGCTCTCATAAGCGACAGCAATAGGCCGCAGCATTTCGCCGCCTTGCTTGGCTTTTTCTTCGAGGTTCACCTTAGCGACGAAGAACTTCATGTCCTGCTTGATGTAACTGCCGAGTGTCTTCACAGCCTTTTTTGGGACGCGGTAGCCATTACTCTCAAGCCATGTCTGTAAGCCATCACTTTCTTTGGCCGAGAGGATGAGGATGTCGTATTCCCCCACGGAAAAACTTTCTTCGATGGTGACGCCTAAAGATTTAGCTTCTTTTTCCATCATTGGAGCGCCTACAGATGCCATGCGACGATTACCCGTGACAGTTACCTGGTCATATTCTCTTCTTGCGCATGGATTACTGTCAAAATACTCCACTAGCCTTGGCGCGGTGTAAGCATCCAAATGATCTAGCAATGAAGAATCGGAAATATGCACCTGCTCTTTGGTAATTACTGTCGGCACAGGAATGACCATGGCAAATTCTGTCGGATCGCCAATATAATCGTTGGCCATGGTTATGACTGTGCGGTCACCATCACGGACGAGCGCGACTTTGGAGCTTTGATTGAACAAATCCGTATCAGCTTTGGCGACATAAAAACCGCAAAAGGCCGAGGCTTGGGGCGCAATCATAAGCGCGGAGATAGCGGCAGCGCTACTTAGTAAGTATTTGGGCAGGTATTTGAACTGTTTCATGGGAAACTCCTGTTTTAGTCATGGGAAATTTAGGCCAGTGATAACGGCCTGCGGGGAATAAACGGTCAAAGAGCGGAACAATCGGCGCGGTCAGAATGAGCGCTAGAATGATGCCTGCTGCGTTATAGAACGCGAATTGAATGGTGAACCCTATCGACGCAACAAGCATGGCATAGAGCACGCGCCCTAGCCGCGCATCGGGCGTCGTTTTAGGATCGGATATCATGAAGAAAGCGAAGATGAGCAGCGCCCCGCTTTGTAATTGATGGACAGGAATTGCAAATGGGTCGCCTAACCATAAGGCGCGGCCAAACAATAGAGCCGCATAGCTGACCAGCAGAGCGATACTCACATCCCAGCGTTTGGCTTTACCTGTTACAATGCCGCCCATCCCTAAAAGGAAGAGCGCAAATATAGGCGCTGTGCCCCACTGCCCTGGTGAAATCCAAGCCCCTGTAAACAGCAGCGAAAGAATAACGAGGCCAAAATTAGCGGGATTAAAGATGTGCTTACCGCGCCAACGGATGATATATTTGGAACTGATGGCGAGAATACCCGCCGCGATGGAGAGCGTAACTGATCCTGTGCGTAGCAAAAGCGTAAGAGATAGCGCTGAAATCAACGGACTTCGCGCATCAAATTTACGCCCAATCACTTTATCGGCGACGGCCTGAGTTCCGACTGTGGAACCAATACACGCCACAACATGCCACCAAGGAAGCTGAAAGGCAAAATGGAACGTCCCGAGTAGAATTAGCGAAGATAAAACAATGATTTGATAGTGGCGCGGGTCAGCCAAAAGCCCAGATATAAACGAAGGCAGATGTATGCCCTGTTTTTGCATTTGTTGGGAAACTCCCGCCATGCCCTCACCTTTGTAACTACGTCAACATAACACAAGAACAATAGGGCGCAATCATGACGCACATATCGCTCTTTTATAAGTAAGACGCAGACCGAGGTGAAATCCTTGGAAGAAATTTTATTTTACTGCTTTTTATGAGTTTAAGGCAAAATAAAAGCCCGCATCATGTGCGAGCTTTGGAATTGCTCTCAAACGAAAGAGCGAAAGCAATGACACTTCAGCCCGCGCTGCGCGCAAGCGGTCATTGTTTTCGTTAAAACGGAATCTCATCATCGAGATCGAAATTCTCCTTCGGACCTTCTTGGGCTGAGGCTGAGCGTTGTCCGCCGCCTTGCCCTTGATTACCATATGCGACGCTATCTTGATTATAGCCACCGCCACCTCCGCCGCCATAATTACCGCCCCCACCTTGAGAGTTACGGCTGTCGAGCAATGTCAGCTGTCCGCCATAGCCTTGCAGCACGACTTCTGTCGTGTAGCGGTCATTGCCGTCGCGGTCTTGCCACTTGCGGGTTTGGAGCTTGCCTTCGATGTAGACCTTGCTGCCTTTTTTGACATATTTTTCGACAATCCCAACAAGGCCATCATTAAAGATAGCGACATTTGTCCATTCTGTCTTTTCCTTGCGCTCGCCGCTTTGCTTGTCACGCCAGCTTTCTGACGTGGCGACGGAGAAGTTGGCGACCTTGCCGCCATTACCAAATGTACGAATTTCTGGGTCTTTACCCAAATTTCCGATGAGAATTACTTTATTTACGGACCCGGCCATGTTTCACCTCTAATAGGATTACTTGTGTTTGTTCTTATTATGTTCTACACGACTCACAGCTTTTATGCAAGTCGATGATTCACTCCTCTTGTTTTGAAGTTTTGCCGCCCTTAAGTCCATCCTTACACGTATATTGTCCACAAGCTTTTCCACCCCATCGGAGCCGAACGCTACATGCATAAACATATCAAAGTGCGCGGCGCGCGGGAGCATAACCTCAAAGGCGTCAATATTGACCTGCCGCGTGATAAGCTCATCGTGATTACGGGACTATCAGGCTCAGGGAAATCTTCCCTCGCCTTTGACACCATCTATGCTGAGGGACAGCGCCGCTATGTCGAGAGCCTGTCGGCCTATGCAAGGCAGTTTCTTGAGCTGCAAGGTAAGCCCGATGTAGATAGTATTGAAGGCCTGTCTCCCGCCATTTCGATTGAGCAGAAGACGACATCCCGGAATCCCCGCTCTACTGTGGGGACGGTCACTGAAATATACGACTATATGCGTCTGCTCTGGGCTCGCGTTGGCGTCCCCTACTCTCCCGCTACAGGACTGCCCATCACAAGCCAGACCGTGAGCATGATGGTGGACCGCGTTATGGAGCTACCCGCCGAAACCAAGCTCTATATCCTCGCGCCGATTGTGCGTGGCCGTAAGGGTGAATACCGCAAAGAGCTGGCGCAGCTTATGAAAGATGGTTTTCAACGCGCCAAGATAGATGGCGAATTTTACCGCATAGAAGAGGCCCCCGATTTAGATAAGAAATTCAAACATGACATTGATGTCGTAGTCGACCGTGTTGTCGTGCGCGAAGGGCTGGAGTCTCGCCTTGCCGAAAGTATTGAAACTGCGTTACGTCTAGCGGATGGATTAGCTGTCGCCGAGCAAGCCGATAAGGCCGCAGAGCGAATGCTCTTCTCTGAGAAGTTTGCCTGCCCTGTCTCAGGCTTTACAATTTCCGAAATCGAGCCCCGCTTGTTTTCCTTTAACAGCCCTCACGGCGCGTGCCCTGTTTGTGACGGTCTGGGGAAAGAGCTTAAATTCGATCCGGGCCTGGTCATTCCTGATGAAATGAAATCACTCGCGGGCGGCGCCATTGCGGCATGGCCAAATAAAACCAGCGGCCTTTACATGCAGACCATCAAGGCCCTGTCAGAACATTACGGCTTTAAAGTCGATAAGCCGTTTAAAAGGCTAGCGGACGGCGCAAAGCAAGTCGTGCTTTACGGCACTAAAGGCGCGAAGATTAAATTCGTCTATCAAGATGATGGCCGCCGCTACGAAACAACGAAACCCTTTGAAGGCGTCATCCCCAATCTTGAACGGCGCTACCGCGAAACAGAATCCACTTGGATGCGAGAAGAGCTCGGCAAATATATGTCAAACGCGCAATGCGAGACCTGCCACGGCAAACGCCTCAAACCCGAAGCGCTCTCTGTTCGTGTTGGCGATATGGACATCTCCGTCACAGGTGAAATGTCTATCAGAGATGCCCTCGCCCGTTTCGTAAAACTAGGTGAGGAGCTATCTGACAAAGAAATGGAAATCGCCTCGCGCATTTTAAAAGAAATACGAGACCGCCTCAAATTCTTAAACGCTGTAGGTTTGGATTATCTCACGCTTGGCCGCGGCTCAGGCTCTTTATCAGGTGGGGAATCGCAACGTATCCGCCTCGCCTCACAAATTGGCTCTGGCTTGACGGGTGTTCTCTATGTTCTGGATGAACCGTCCATTGGATTGCATCAGCGCGATAATGCGCGGCTTTTGGAAACGCTGCAAAACCTGCGCGATCTCGGCAATACTGTGCTTGTGGTTGAGCATGATGAAGACGCTATCCTGACGGCGGATTATGTTGTCGATATGGGCCCGCTCGCTGGAGTCAATGGCGGCGAAGTTGTGGCCCAAGGCACACCTGATAAAATTAAAAAATCAAGAAGATCGCTCACAGGTAAATATCTGACGGGTAAAAAAGAAATCGCAATCCCTGATGAGCGCCGCAAACCTTCCACTAAGAAAATCACTCTCAAAGGCGCGCGCGGGAACAATCTTAAAAACGTCACCGTAGACTTTCCGATTGGCCTTATGACCTGCGTGTCGGGCGTGTCAGGCGGCGGTAAGTCCACGCTCACTATTGAGACACTTTACAAAGCCACAGCGCGGCGCCTGAATAAATCCACCATACAGCCTATGCCCCATGATGATGTTATCGGGTTAGAGCATTTAGACAAAGTCATCGACATTGACCAAAGCCCGATTGGACGCACACCGCGCTCTAACCCCGCGACTTATACAGGCGCTTTCACGCCCATTCGTGATTGGTTCTCAGGACTACCCGAAGCCAAATTACGCGGTTACAAACCGGGGCGTTTTTCCTTCAACGTCAAAGGCGGCCGCTGTGAGGCTTGCCAAGGCGGCGGTGTTATCAAGATTGAAATGCACTTTCTGCCGGACGTCTATGTCACCTGCGATGTCTGCAAAGGCGCGCGCTATAACCGCGAAACATTAGAGATTAAGTTCAAAGGCAAATCCATTGCCGATGTCCTTGATATGACAATCGATGAGGCTGCCGACTTCTTCAAAGCTGTGCCAAGCATTCGCGATAAAATGGTAACCCTGCAACGTGTGGGCCTGACTTATTTGAAAGTGGGCCAACAGGCGACAACCCTCTCAGGCGGCGAAGCCCAGCGCGTTAAGCTCGCAAAAGAGCTCGCCAAACGCGCCACAGGCCGAACACTTTATATCTTAGATGAACCGACAACAGGCCTTCATTTCGAGGATGTAAATAAGCTCCTGACAGTCCTGAATGAACTCGTCGAAAGCGGCAACACCATGGTCATCATCGAGCACAATCTAGACGTCATAAAAACCGCCGATTGGGTCATCGACATCGGCCCCGAAGGCGGAGATGGCGGCGGAGAGATTGTAGCCACTGGTACCCCAGAACAAATCGCCAAGGTCAAAGGCAGCTGGACAGGAAAATACTTAAAGCCAATGCTGGCGCGGAAGCGCAGTTAGTAGAGAATATTGCCGGAATTATCCCTTAACATGTAACGTATCGTTGTGACCAACCCTTGACGGTCACCGTCCGTTTCTTCTGCGGTGCGAGGCGTATACTCCCAGCCTTCCATCGATTTCAATGACGATTGTTCGTACAAGTCTTTAGGCCAAGATACTAAAATTTCAGTATTAATCGGGCTACCGCCATCATCGACATCAAATTGAACGATAGAAAAACCTGACACATAAGCCTTACGCGGCATCTTAGGCGGAACACGTTTTATAGGTTTTAGGCTTTCATTGCGCGGTTTATCGTAAGGCCAACATTTACATAGCCCTTTATTTTCAGCCTCTTCGAGTTTGCCTTCGCTTTTTAAGACCGCGCGCATGTGAGACCATCGTCCCAGGGCTTTAGCCGCTAAAGGATGTTCGTCTGGCCCAATTCCGTCTAGTGACTCCATGACTTTCTGATAGCTAAAAGCAGCCTCCATCGACATGTCCTGCCCTTCTAATCCATAACCTTGGTAAAGGTTGGCAAGAATGGGAACTGACGTGGCATAATCATCATTCACATTTGAAAACGCAGCAAGGGCCTTTTCGGCAACTTTTTCAGCTTTTGCGTGCTTTGCTCTTGCAGCATAATAGCCAGCTTGTTGGGTTAGAGCCTCAGCATAAAAAGTTGATGTTGTAAGGCTATTCGCTTCAGCATATTTTGAGAGTTTTTTTGAGGTACCATAAGCCTTCGAATTATTGCCGGTCATAAGATAGAAATTCATCATATTAATACCGCGCTCAAGATACATTATGGGCGCATCAACTCCGTATTTGGACGTTAATTCCCAAGCACGTTTATAAGCCGTTTCCTGTCTTTTTCTAACTTGCTTATCGTCACTCTCGTTTTTTATCAGGGCATAATTTTGTGCAAGATCGCCGGTAATCTTAGCATCACCTAATAATTCCTCGGATGTCTGCCAAGCCGTATATCCATGCCTCAAAGCCTCTGAGGCATCACCTGCAGTAAGCGCAGCACGATATTCCTTATAAGGCTTAAGGACTTCAGGGGGTGTCTTAGCTTGAGCAAATCCACCTAGTATCAAAACCAATCCGAGTGATAAAAACAGTTTCTTCATAAAACTTCCTCCCAGACACAACCTAATAAAATATCGGAATTCACACAACCCCTTGCTTCATCACTCAAAATTCGGTGTTGGATTATCTTCTGTCCACCACCGCACAGCATAGGCATTGACACCAGCGACAAGCAATACCCATGCCGCCATTGCGCTTGCATTTATAATCATGGCGAGAATGCCTAGAAACATTCCCAATGGGCTTTTCATGCGTTCAGCTGCCGCGTCAAAAAGCACGCGGGGATTATCTTCACCAAGCCCTGAAACGGCCATGAGGAACCCCATGTCGCCTGTCGCGATACCCACTGAAATCATATAAATAATGTAATAGGCGATATATCCGCCAACATAGGTGACGAGATAAGCGACAAAGAGATTCCAGAACCTGTGTTTTGTGACCTTACTCGCAGCGAACACGTGGGTCTTATCGCGCTGCATAGACAAAGCCGCGGCTGGAGCCAGCCGAATTGGAACAGCTATAAAAAGAGCTATGACGGCTAAAACGCCTATCAAGATGACTATCGCTGCGAGAACCGGGCTAATGACCCCGAAGACCCCGCCTACTATCCCTATCAACATGGAGCCGAGAAATAGTGCAAAATACACCAGCGCCCAAACACCAAGTTGGCATAACATCGTCCTAAACTCTGCGCGCCCTAACCTTAGGGGTTGCTTGGCAGCTTCAGCATTGTGAAAATAGCGTCTGTAGAGAGCCGTCTCGCCCGCAGCTACAACGAACCACAAACCGAACATCCAGGCCAACATCCCCGGCAGAATAGCACCTAACGCGGCGAACATTGGCATGGGGTCAGGGGGTTCATTGCCGCTAAGTAAAGCGCGGTTACTTAACCAGCTTTGTTCAAGCACCTCCCCATAGCCACCAATAAACATGGGAATTGTCACGAGGAAAACGAGTGCTAAAAAAGCTGACATCCAAAACCATAAACGAATGACAAAGTCCTTACCGCCTGGCGTCATAAAACTACCGCCGGCGGCTGCGTTAAAGTCAAAAGCGGCTACAGGTTTTCTAGGTTCAATCATGATTCTGCTCTCCCTTAATCTTTTCTATGCGAAACTTCGCTTCTGGTGAAGGCCAAAGCTTGTCTTATTGTTACGCCTCGCCTACATCGCGCTCATGACAACATCACCAGATATAAAACCTGTTCACATCATTGGCGCTGGCATGGCCGGATCCGAAGCCGCGTGGCAATGCGTGCGCCAAGGCGTGCCTGTTATCCTCCATGAAATGCGCCCCAAACGGATGACAGACGCCCATCAATCAAGCGGCTTTGCAGAGCTTGTCTGCTCCAACTCATTTCGCTCTGATGACAAGACAGGCAATGCCGTGGGCGTGTTGCATGAGGAAATGCGTAAATCCGACAGCCTGATTATGGGCATGGGTGATATGACCAAACTTCCCGCTGGCGGGGCTTTGGCTGTCGACCGTGAGGCTTTCTCTGAGGCGGTTACAACTATCTTGCAGCAGCACCCTCTGGTGACAATTGAATATGGCGAGGTCAAAGGCCTCCCGCCCAAAGAGTGGGGTAATACAATTATTGCGACGGGCCCCCTCACCGCGCCTTCGCTTGCCAATGCCATATTAGATGAAACGGGTGAGGACAGCCTAGCCTTTTTCGATGCCATTGCGCCGATTGTTTACAAAGACTCTATCGACTTTTCCAAAGCTTGGATGCAATCGCGATATGATAAAAAGGGCCCAGGCGGTGACGGGGCGGATTACATCAACTGCCCGCTGGATAAAGAGCAATATGAAACCTTCATTGAGGCTTTAGTCGCGTCGGATAAGACGGAATTCAAAGAGTTTGAAAAAGACACGCCCTATTTTGAAAGCTGCCTGCCGATCGAAGTCATGGCCGCGCGAGGCGCTGAGACATTACGCTGGGGCCCCATGAAACCTGTCGGCCTGACCAATAAACATAACCCTACGGTCAAAGCCCACGCCATTGTCCAGCTTCGCCAAGATAATGCGCTCGGCACGCTCTATAATATGGTCGGGTTTCAGACGAAGATGAAATATGGCGCGCAGGCAGAAATCTTCAAAGCCATACCGGGATTAGAAAATGCTGTCTTCGCTAGGCTCGGTGGCATTCACCGCAACACCTTTATCAATTCGCCAAAGCTGTTGAACAATCAGCTACAACTGAACTCGCGTCCTGATATTCGATTCGCAGGTCAAATTATGGGCGTTGAAGGTTATGTCGAAAGTGCGGCCTTAGGCATTATCACCGGACGTATGGCGGCGGCTCAAGCCAGAGGAAACACTTACCCTGTGCCGCCTTTGACAACAGCCATGGGCTCATTAGTCGAGCATGTAACAGGCGGATATATGACGGGCCCTAAAGCCAAGTTCCAACCTATGAATGTCAATTTTGGATTGTTCCCGCCCATTGAAGGACTTGTCTATAAGGACGAGGACGGAAAGAATATACGCGGGAAAAACAAAACCCGTTTTCGTAAGCGTCATTTCGCTGAACGGGCCTTGCGCGATATCGAAGGTTGGGTGGCGGCTTAAAACCCTTTTGTTAAAACAAAAAACTTAAGTGTAGCTGTTGTAACATCGGCTCCGTCTGAACCATCTCTCCAATGATCAATGGATATAATGTGAACAGCAATCTCTCGCTCGCCTTCTCTAAGGATTGACACCTTATTATTTTCAACCTGATATTTGCTGCCTGTGATGGGCAAGGTTTTCAACCAAGCCTTCATGTCGAACTCCCCAAGCGTGACATCATCTTGGGTAAATGTGAGGCGGCTTTTGTCACCCTTAATCTCGAAGCCATCTGCATTATGCATGGTGAGCGGCCCGTTATTCTCTGAGCTGTAATAGGTATATGGCCCATACACTGTGGAATATCCCGCAACATCGATCACCTTGTCTTCGGTATCATAGGTGATCGCAGGGTTTTGATAAGGGTCTGAACCCGTTTGAATTTTCTCCAAAGCCAAACGCTCGTTTAGACCTGCATTATTGAATTTTTCAAACTTAGGAATATTCTCCGCGCCAGAAAATATTTTGTTCAAGACTTTCGTCTCTTCGTTTCGTGTCAGATAAGCCAAACTGCCTTTTGCTTTCGCGGCCGCCTTTTCATCTGTGATTTTGACCTCACTCAGCGGACGCACAACTCCGTCATCAGACATAATACCGGCTTGCTTGAGACCCGATATGGCGCGGGACTTTTGATTACTAAGGCTCAAAGCTTCTGCGCCGAAAGCCCCGATAACCAATAGCAAAGCCGCAAAGCCTGGAACAATCCGTATGTCACGTTTGGCTTTGGGGCCAATGGTAAACCAGAGCCCTACACTTAAGGCCCAAAACACGGCTAAGAACAAAGCAATCCGTTCTGGCGTAAAACCATATTCTCTGATGCGCACACCGACTGATATCGCGAGCATAAGCGCCGCGGGAATAGAGAGCGGAAACCAAAGCCTGCGGAAGAGTTTTGCTAGGGCTTTGCTTTGGATAAAAGGCGGCTCAAGCACCAACCACGTTAGAGTGCCGACTAAAAGAAAAGGCGTTGTTAGCTGCGCAATTTCACCTTTCGGCAAACTTCCTGCTAGAATAATTTTTACGCCATAGGCCAGTAAAATAAGCGCGTAAATCAGCGTCAGTGGCGAGAGAAGCCATGTGCCCATAAAGGACACCGCTTTGGACACGAAACCCGGATTATCGTGAAGCTCCTGACAACTTTCATCCACATGCGGCGCTGTCGAGAGCCAATAAAGCGGCGCCAGAAACCCTAAGCCGACGGGTAATATATAATCCTGAACCAAATATTGCATGTTGATTCCAAAGAGCGACCTAAGAGCCTCGCTTATGGCAAAAACACCTAACGTAAAAATGACGGAGCCAACTGTTGCAAAAACGGCTCCTGTCCAAATTTTATGGGTGAAGTCCCAAACATGAAGATCATCGCGCGATTTTCGCCATATGACCATATTCCCTAGAACTAAAAGAACAGCGCCAATCGCCATGGGGAGGTTAAAGCGTAACTCTTTAGAGAACCATGCGATAACAGCAATGATTACAGCCAGAGCGATTTGCAAACCATAAGCTGGGGATTGATCTTTTGCTTCGCGTGCAACCGTCACACAAAAGGAAAGATAGGCCCCAATAACCAGCCCAGCAAGCATCCGGGATAAGGAGTCGTTATGGCCAAAATTATCAAAAATAATAATGATAATCGTGAATATCGCCATAAGGGCGACAGCCACCGGAAAGCGCGCTACCACCGCGCTGATGTCAGGTGTGCGGCCTATCCAACGTTTCAGGCCTGCCTTCATCAGTTAACCGTCGGTATCAAGAGCTGAGCCGGTGCTCCTGGGCCGAAGTCCCATCCCAGCATAATCCAGAGCATAACAAGAATGACCCCCGTAAAGAGCATCCAAATTGAATAAGGAATCATCATCGCCGTCAATGACCCTATACCGAAATTTTTTGTCCAGCGCTGCGCGAAGACCAAGACAAGCGGGAAATAGACCATGAGCGGCGTAATGATATTCGTCGCCCCGTCGCCTACGCGGTAGACGGCAGTTGCGGCATCTGGGCTGACGCCTAAGAGCAATAACATCGGCACCAATACCGGAGCCAGTAAAGCCCACTTAGCTGAGGATGACCCAACAAATAGGTTCAGTAAGCCCGCAAAGAGCACAATTAAACCCAGCACAATTGGCAAAGGCAGACCGCTTGACTGAATAGCGTCGGCCCCGTGAACAGCTGAAACCAGACCCAAATTAGACCAGTTAAACATCGCTACGAAATGCGCTGCCGCAAACATGAGGACGAGATAATAGCCCATATCCTTCATGGCCTCACTCATCATGTCGATCAGATCTTTTTGGTTTTTAATCGTGCCTGCCGCTTTGCCATAAGCCCAGCCTGCAGCCAGAAACAATATCATAAATCCGGCGACGAGTGATCTAAAGAACGGTCCGTAATTTGAAATCGGCGCGCAAAGCCCGGCCTGCGCTTGATCCACTGGACAGGCCGTTGGATCATAAAGAGGCCGGCCCGGCATAAAGGTCATCAAGGCCCAAGCCAGACACACGCCGAGCAACGCATAAAGCGCCCAGCGCAGACCCTTGCGCTGTTCATCCGTCAGAGGTTTATTTTCATTGCCATAAGAGGCCATATCGCTACCGCTATCGGGCACCCATTTCCCAAGCCTGGGTTCAATAATTTTATCTGTAACTACCCAAATCAGAGGCAAATAAATAACCAGTAAGGCAAAGATGAAATAGGAGTTTCCGGCTATATTTGCCGTCCAGCCCGCATCAATCGAGCTGGCTTCATAAGCTGTCTCCGTGATGCCATAGAGCAGCGCGTCGAGTTGGCCCGGCGCGATGTTGGCTGAAAAGCCCCCTGAGACACCCGCAAACCCACAGGCAATACCCGCTAAGGGATGACGTCCCGCCGCCGCAAAAATAATCGCCGCGAGAGGTATCATAACAACATAACCCGCATCAGCGGCGTGGTTAGAGAGCATGGCTACGAGGGCAACCATAGGCGTGAGAAGAAATTTGGGCGAATTACGCAAAGCCGCTTTAATGGCACTGGCAAATAGACCAGAGCGTTCAGCGACCCCTGCCCCCAGCATCACGACTAATACATAGCCAATAGGGTGAAAATGCGTGAAGGTTTTTGGCATTTCTACCCAAAGCCGTTGGATGTTCTCGGGCGCTAAAAGGCTAAGCCCTTTGATAACCTCAGGATTACCAGACGCATCGACTTTTGTTGGGTGGGCCGCAGAAACACCTAACAAGCTACAAACGACAGAAACAGCCACAAGGAACAGGATCAAATAAAAGAAGATAAACACAGGGTCAGGCAGCTTATTCCCGCTGCGTTCCACCCATCCTAAAAAGCCCTTTTGTTTTGGCTGTTCTGCTGTTTGTGTCATGCGACTCCCCTTAATTTTTTAAATCTTACCCCGCATCACTGCGCCCATCAAGCGTAACTGCTTTAAGATGGGCCCGTAAGATACGCTCATTGTAGCAGGGTCGTGTTTTGAATGGGTCAGCCGCGAGATAAATTTAGGTACAAGCGCCGCATAAGCCACGGCGGGGAAAGCTGTGCTTGGCAAAGCCTTAAGTCCTTTGGACGCGATATTGCGGCTATCCTGTGCTGCGCGGCACAGCGCTTTAAAATCAAGCTCGCTGAGCATACCCTTTTGATAATACGCATAAGCGCGGGCCAGTCCCGTCAAGCCCCAAGCTTCCCCAGCGGCCAGAACTGCGTCATCGGGCTCAGTGCCTAGAAGCTTTACGGCAATTTGCATTAAGACCCCTGAGGTTTGGCGGCAATACTCTTTCGCCTCGTCCAGATTCGCAAATGGCCGTGGGTCTAAATCTCTCTCGCGGCCATCAATCAACCTATCCACCCAAAAACGCGGCACATCATAGTCTTTCAAAACGCCCGCTAAAGGCGTGGCAATCTCGTGTTTGCGCACAAGCCTACCTTCGTAAATTTCGGCAATAGCGTCGCGCCACCATTGATAACGGATTTGCCCCACAATGGGTTCACTCACCAATTCGGGCACTTTTGCGAGCTCGTAATGAAAGGCGTAGAGCAGCTGCAATCTCTCCCGTCCCTCTTTGTCAGCAAAGACAGCGGCGCGAAGGCGGTCAGGGTCAACAGATTTCAATTGAGCAAGGGTCGGTTCGGATAACATGGGTCGTTTTGAAGACTCTTATGGCAAGTTAGCGGGTCTATCCCCGAATAAATTATATAGCATGGTTGCGTGTCTGCTCCCAACCGCTAAGTTATAGGCAATCGTAAACGGTTACGGATTTACATCACTAGAGAGGACTCCCTGATGAAAACACTCAAAACGCTTTCAGCTGTTGCCGTGGCGCTCGCCGCTGCCTCACCCGCCCTCGCCCATGACGGCGAACATTCCCATAGCTTTTTCGCAACAGCCATTCACTGGCTTTCAAGCCCCACTCACAGCCTCTTCGCTGTCATTGGCGGCGTTGTAATCTCAGCGCTTATCTACAAAGCAGTAAAGAAAAAGGCCTAAGATATGTTACATACATTAGTTTCAAAATTTGACGGCTCTATTGATGAAGCCTCCGCCCATTGCGACATTCCTTGCGGCGTTTATGACGCCCGCGCCGTGATGTATCACGCCGTATCAACCCTTCGCCAAATCGACATTCTATTGAGCCTGAAAGATAAAGGCCTGTCTGACACCGCTTTTGCGATGCAAGTTGCGCGTAATACAGCCGAGAAAGAAAAACAGGCTGAACTCGTCAAACACGAAGTCCGCGTTATTTGGGGTGACTTTATGAAAGGTGATAAGCTTGAGAAGCATCCTAATGCCCATGCTCTTGCTCACAGCATCATGGTTGCCGGGTCTGCCTGTAAGCAAGACTTGCACCGCGAAGACGGCGAAAAGCTTGTTACGCTCTGCAATGAGTTTTCAGAAATGTTCTGGGATATGAAAGGCGTTAAGACGAAAACAGTCACTTGCCCTTATGAGCCTAAAGTCAAAGTTGTCGAACCTGACCTCTAGCCTCATATGCTAAAAATTATCAAAGTCAGCGGCGACTCCATGTTGCCGACTCTTGAGGATGGTGATTACGTTATAACAAAAAAGCCTCGCCTGTATCAGGCGGGGCTTCTTTATGTCATCAACCATATTGATTTAGGGCGTATCATCAAACGCCTTGAAAAGGTTGAAGGCAACAAATATTTCTTCGTCGGTGACAATGCCCAAGCTTCCACACCGGCAAGCCTAATAGGATCCGTTGAAGCCGACCGCATTGTGGGTCAGGTTGTCAGGATCATTGGCCCTAAAGGTTTGAGAAAACCTTGAACTTACGTAAGTCTTGCTTCAGCCTTCTCGGCATTACCTGTATTCACGCCGCGCTTTAGCTTAAGCATAAGCAGCAATGGAGACGCCACGAAGATGGAGGAATAAGTCCCGACAAAGACACCCCAAATCATCGCGAATGAGAAGCCGCGCAGACCAGATCCGCCAAGCGTATAAAGCGCGAATAGAGCCAAAAGCGTTGTGAAAGATGTCAAAATCGTCCGAGATAGCGTGTCATTAATCGAGAGGTTCAGCACTTCCGGCAATGGCATCTTTTTATATTTACGCAAATTCTCTCGGATTCGGTCATAGACAATCACCGTATCGTTAAGAGAGTAACCGACAATGGTCAGGATAGCCGCAATAATAGAGAGGTTAAATTCAATCTGCGTCAGCGAGAAAACACCAATGGTCAGAATAACGTCATGGAATAGCGCAATCACCGCGCCCATACCAAACTGCCATTCAAAACGGAACCAAATATAGGCCAGCACCATCAACAGCGCGAGCCCCACGGCCAAAGCCCCCTTCGTCCTCAGCTCTCCTGAAACGGCAGAACCCACGGCCTCTTGGCTGCGAATATCCTCAGGCCCGTCAAAGCCATCAATATTAGCAACGAGGGCGTCCTGTGTTGCTTTCATAGCGATTTGCTGAGCTTGAGCTCCCGTCTCTTCTGTCTCAGGCTGAAGCGGAATACCAATACGCACATAATCATGGTCCAAAGTACTGGAGGCATCCGGCGCAATTCCTTGGACAGAGGCTCCGGGGAAACCCGCATCCGCTACAACGGTTCGGATTTTTGCCAAATCAGGTGTCGTGCCTGTATCAATTTCAATCACTGTACCGCCGGTAAAGTCGATACCGTAATTAAGTCCGCGCACTGAGAATAGAGCCAAAGAGGCAATAATCGCGATTGTCGAGAGCAAAGCCGCAAGCGTTCGGATACTCAGAAACGGAACCTTCGGCTCCATAGGAAAAAACTTTACGAGGGAAATATCTTTCATGGTCTTTCTCTCTTCCTAAATCGGTAAGCTCTTGGGGCGCTTACGGCGCAGCCAAGTCGCGGTGATAAGGCGGGCGACAACAACAGCGGTAAAGACGGACATGATGATCCCAATGGCGAGGGTCACCGCAAAGCCGCGAACCGGCCCTGAACCGACGAAATATAAGGTTACAGCCGCAATCAGCGTCGTAATGTTAGCATCTAAAATAGGCGCAAGTGATCGGCGATACCCTGTCTCAATCGCATTGACAGGCGGACGCCCTAAATGGGCCTCCTCTCGTATCCTCTCAAAGATAAGCACGTTCGCATCAACCGCCATACCAATCGTCAGGATGATACCCGCAATCCCCGGCAGGGTCAGCGTTGCGCCCATAAGGGACAAAGCGCCTGCGATTAAAATAATATTTGTCGCCAGAGCTATGTTGGCAATCGTTCCGAAACGCAGCCCATAAGAAAGCCACATAAATAACCCAACACCTGCGAGGCCAATGATCGAGGCAATTTTACCGGCATTAATCGAGTCTTGCCCAAGGCCAGGCCCGACTGTGCGTTCTTCGACAATGACGAGTTTGGCCGGAAGCGCGCCCGCATTTAGCAAGAGTGAAAGCTCACGCGCACTTTCCAGTGTAAAGCTACCCTCGATAAAACCCGAGCCGCCCGTAATCGCGCCGTTAATACGCGGCGCGGTAATGATGACATCATCCAAGACGACCGCGAAGCGTTGTCCGATGTTTTTCTGCGTGAGTTCTCCGAATAATCGCGCGCAGCGAATGTTGAAGGTGAAGTTCACAATCGGGTAATTACCTTCGGGATGGAGACCTTCACTTGAGGTTTTTAAGCATTCACCCGTAATCTTCGTGCGCCGCTCAACAATAAGTCCGCCGCCCTCCTCTTCTGGGAAGTAAGCTGCACCTGGCGGGACTTTACTCAACGAACCTTCTCGCCTGGCGAGTTCCATAGCCGCTTCATTGTTGCTTTCCTTACGCACCATATGAAAGGCGAGGTTGGCGGTTTTATTAATCACGCTCTTAATATCATCGACATTCTTTGCGCCCGGAATTTGCAAGAGAATACGATCATCTCCCTCAGGCGCGATTGTCATTTCCGTTGTCCCTTGGGGATCAATACGGCGGCGCAAAACATTCATAGATTGCGCAATCGTGCGCTTTTGAATATCAGCGATATTAGCTTCTGTAATCGTAACGCGAAAATCTTTAGCGCTCAGCTTTTCAACTTTTGTTGTTTTATCATTTGAAAGACTTTGCGGATCAACAGCCTTTGACATGCCGCGCAAAAGTTCAAAGGCTTTATCGCTATCTGCCGCATCCCGGAGGCGAACAATAACCGCGTCATTCTCATTATCGACGCGAATAGTTTCAGTGCGAAGGCGGTCAGCCTCGCGGAAACCGTCTCTGATGGTATCTCGTTCATTTTCAAGAGCTTGCGATATTACGCTCGTCAAATCGACTTCGAGAAGCATATGCGCCCCGCCCTGCAAATCCAGTCCCAGATTAATGGTGCGCTGAAACATGCCCGGCATTTTCGCCCGTGTCTCTGAAGGCAAAGCATTGGGCAAGGCAAAGAAAAAGCCCAGCAACAAAGCCCCGAGTATCAGAGTGATTTTCCATTTGGAGAAGAACAGCATGGGCAGTGTCCGTTGCTAGGCAGGGTTAAACGAAAAATTACTTCTTTTTGCCGGTATCATTGGCGGGCGCGGTCTTATTACGGACATCCGCAATCATGGAGCGCACGAGCTTCATTTCAGTCCCGTTAAAATTGACGGTGAGTTCATCATCCGCAACCTTTTTGACTTTACCAATAAGGCCGCCATTGGTAACAATTGTATCTCCGCGCGCGACTTCCGAGAGCATTTGGCGGTGTGCCTTCATGCGCTGATTTTGAGGACGGATAAGAAGGAAGTAAAAAATTACACCGATGAGCAAAATGGGTAAAAACGACCCAATGGCTCCCATTCCACCGCCGGCCGGTGCTGCTTGCATAATGAGTGAAAACATATCGATCCCTGAAATGAATACGCCCCTAAAAGGCTTTGAGCCTATATAGGGGCGTTGTTTTCAGATGCAACGGCTAAGACCGTAAAATTAGCTAGGCCGCTACAAATTAGTTCAAGCAGTGACCAGATGGCATAACGAGACGTTGACCAGGCTTTAGCTTAGATGGGTCGGCAATACCGTTGACTGCAATGAGGTCATCAACCTTCACACATGTACTGCGCGAGATTGAATATAATGTATCCTTGGGCAGAACCGCATAGATATTATTTGAATAGCTCGAGATCGGCTCCACGGCGCGAACTAATGTGGCAGGCTCACTAGAACTCACATATGACAGCGGTGCGACATAAGTATTCTGACTAACAATTCTTGTCCCGTCCGGAATAGTGAGGACTTGCCCTAAGCTAATCGTGTTATCTGCCAGTGCATTGGCTGTTTTCAAGCCATCAACAGTAACGGCATAGCGCTTGGAAATATTGTAAAGCGTATCACCTTTAGCTACGACATGGGCTGATGATGAGTGCGTAGACCCATGAGATGAATAAGGCGTGGTTGCTGCATATGTGACAGTCTCGCCCGGAACAGTATCAAATAGTTCTATTGTCTGAGGCGTTGTGCCGTACGACGTAGAGCCATAACTCGTTGTGCCATAAGTTGATGTTCCGTAATTGTCATTCTTCACTTGATAAGCGCGAATACGATCTGCCTCTTCAAGTAGGGCATTATATTCAGAAGGTGACAAATCACCTTGCTTGAAATGTTGAGCCTTAACGACACCGTCTTGCGAATAGGTAATTGGCGCGTCGATGACGGTTTGAAATCCTTGCGAGACAGGTGCTTCAACGCGGATAGCCGTTGAAGGCTGAGCATATGTAATTGTCGGCTGAGGGGTAACGGCCTGAGCTGTGCCCGCTTGCGTTTGTGTTGCGCCCTGTCCGTAATAATCCACCCCTGTCACAGCTGTGCTGCCGTAAACACGGGGCATGAAACGCGGATCTGTTTCTGTTGATTGAACTTGTGCAAATGCAGACACGCTCATTAGAGCAGTCGCAGCGACAGTTGATAAAATTAGCTTTGCGGCCATGGGAATCCCTCACATAAGTATAATTGCGAGGAGATAATGAAGGGCTATGGTAAATATTTGACTAATTTTTACGGCGTTTGCGCCTCATCAACAGCGCCGGCTTCGACCTTCTTTTCCAGTAAAGAGACTGACAAAATAGACACCTCATAAAGCAAATATATGGCTGAGCCCAAAACAATTTGGGTGATAGGGTCAGGCGGCGTTACGAATGCGGCAAAGACGGCAATCCCAAACAATGCGTATTTACGGGACTTTTTAAGAGCGGCAGCAGACACAATACCTGCACGGCCCAACAGGCTTAAAACCACAGGAAGCTGAAATGACAATCCAAAGGCCAAGAACAATGTCGTCGCAAGTTTCAAATAGTCACTGATTTTTGTCAACAATTCGACTTGGTCACCGCCTGTCAAAGATTGCTGGTTGAGCGCAAATTGCATCACGTAAGGAAAGACATAGAAGAAGACTAATGAGGAGCCCAGAATAAAGAGCAAGGGTGATAAAATTAGATAAGGCAGAAAGGCTCCGCGTTCACTTTTATAAAGTCCCGGCGCCACGAAACGGTAGAGCTGATACGCAATCACAGGAAAGCCCAGAATAATCCCGCCAAAAAGGGCTATTTTTAACTTTACAAAAAACGTCTCAAGCGGATGTGTTGCAATCAGGCCTAAATCGACTGTTTCAAGCCCCTTCTCAACCAAGCTGGCATTATACCGCACTATGGCGAGCTTAAAGGGCCACATCAAAAGCTCAATGATTTGCTTCAAAAACGGCAGGCAAATGATGCAGCCCGCCGTCACAGCCAAAACGGACTTTATCAGGCGTGAGCGAAGTTCCAGCAAATGCGACATGAGCGGCGCTTTGCTCTCTTCAATCTCGTCACTCTCAATGTGTTTCGTCTCGCCCATTAGCTATCGCCTTTGGGGGAGGACATGTCAGCGACATTGCGCAAATCGCTATCAAGCTCGCGCATTTCATTGGCGACATCATCGCCCACGAGGTTTTCTATTTTCCCAAGATTCTTTAGCTCTTCGATTTCTTTGCGCATTTGCGCGATTTCATCTTCGGCGTCCATATCATCAAAAGCATCTTTAAACTCTTGGCCCATGGCCCGAACTTTGGCCATCATTCCGCCCAAGGTACGCATAAGTTTGGGCAGGTCTTTTGGGCCCACGACAATTATCGCGAGCAGCGCCAGTACAACAATTTCAGCAAATCCAAACTGAGGGATCATGAAATACCCCTAAAGGTATAAAACCATTAGTCTTTTTTAACTTTGGTCTTTTCTTTTGGCGGTGTGACATCAACGGCGTCATCCGCCGGGTCTTTAATCTCATCAACGCCCTCTTTCAGGCCTTTTTTGAACGACGTAATACCTTTACCAAAATCTCCCATAATACCGGAGATTTTACCGCGCCCACCAAATACAAGCACCGCAATCACGAGGATAATAGCAATTTGCCAAGGTCCAATAGCCATAGTCTTTTCCTTTATTCTCTTACTATGTAGCGTTGCCGACGCGCAGGTTCAAGAAGGCATTACGCCTCCTCGCATAAAAGCTAAGCCCTATCGCCCTCATCTTCTTCAAGGAAATCTTCAAAGAAATTGGCGTCCTCTTCCTCCTCAAGCGGGTCTTCATCACCCGTCAGAGAGTCTGGCATCATCGGTTCTGGCATTTCAAAGTCTTTGGGCAGGCGCGGATCAAGCAGGCCCGCCGCTTTAAGATCATCACGCCCTGGAAGGTCTGAAATGTCCTCAAGATTAAAATGCGCCAGAAAAGCTTCGGTTGATCCGTAAGTGACAGGACGGCCCGGTGTGCGGCGACGGCCTCTAAGTCGTACCCAACCCAGCTCCATCAAAACATCAATCGTGCCTTTAGAGACAGCAACACCGCGCACATCCTCTATCTCAGCCCGCGTTACGGGTTGGTGATAAGCAATAATGGCGAGGGTTTCGAGCGCAGCCTTAGAGAGTTTGCGCGGCGCTTCTTTAATATCCGTCAGATGCGGCTCTAAATCGATGGCTGTCTGAAAACGCCAGCGATCCGCCACGCGCACCAAATTGACGCCTCGCCCGGCATAATCCCGCGCCAAACGGGCCAGTAAAGCCCCGACATCCGCCTCCTCAGGTAAGCGTTCACGCAATGTCTGCGTATCAATCGGTTCCACGGCGGCAAACAGCAAGGCTTCAAGCAAACGCAAATCCGCTTCCATCGCCTCCCCATCAGGAGCGCTTTGCAATCTTGCGGTCAAGCTCACAACGGAGCTTTCAATGCCTTCGGCAGCTTTTTCTACGCGGTCTTCACTCATGATGTGTCCTCATCAACATTGCGATTAGCGGCGCGCACAAAAATAGGGGTAAAAGCCCCTGTTTGGCGCAACTCCATATGCCCTTCTTTTGTCAGCTCCAAGCTAGCTAGTAATGAGCTGGCCTTGATAGATTCAAGCGGGATATCGTCTTCAAATTCATCTTCAGCCGGCAGCAGGCTATCAAGTGATGTCCAATCATCGCCGCCGCTAGACAGAGCCATAATCGCGCGCCTTAACCGGGTGCGCGCGCCTTCAAGACTTAAGACTAAAGGCTTAGGCAATTTATGGTTTTTAATCCCAGAGCGGGAGCGCGAATTTCCGTAAGCTTGGAGAATATCGAAGATTTCAGCATTCCAAAGCGGCGTGGTGCGAGAACGCAAACCTTCGGGCATACCGCGCTTGAATACAGCTTGGCCCTCTTGCGGCAGGCGGAACAATCCAGCAGAGGCACGGCGCATCGCCTCCAAGCGTTGCAATCTAAACGCCAAATGCGCGGCTAACTCATCAGCCTCAGGCATCAGCTCTTCATCACCATCCTTGGGCAATATCAGGCGCGATTTCAGATAAGCGAGCCATGAGGCCATCACCAGATAATCTGCCGCCAATTCAATCCGCAAATCCTGCGCAGATTTGATGAAAGCAATATACTGCTCGGCCAGTTCAAGGATTGAAATACGTGCCAAGTCGACTTTTTGCTTTCGCGCTAACTCCAACAATAGGTGTAGAGGGCCCTCATAGCCATCAATATCGAGAAGCAGTCCCTCGCCGTCATCAGCCGCATTATCGGCGGCCTCGAACTTTAAGTCTTCCTGAAAATCGTCAATCATCCCGCAAGCCTCGCAGCTGTAGGTTTCAGATAAGGCACGCGAGACAGCAAGTTATCAAACTCATGTTCCGCAGCTTCGCGGTCGAAAGGCGTAATATGTTCAGCGCAATATTCCGCCACGATAGAGCGGCGTTTAGGTCGGCCTTCAAGTTTAACGGCTCCTTTGGCCACCTCGACCATGGCCGGAAGCTGCCCAGAGCATTGCAAAGCAATATCGCATCCCGCCGCGAGCGCACGCTCCGTCTTACGGGTTAAATTACCCTTCAAGGCTTTCATGTCCAAATCATCACTCATCACAAGCCCATTAAACCCTATCGCTGCGCGAACAAGCTCGGTCATGGACCTTTTTGAGACTGTGACGGCTGACCGAGAATTACACTCATAGACGGCATGCGCGGTCATCGCCATAGGCGCGTCGGATAAAGCGCGAAACGGAATAAAGTCTGAGTTTTCAAGGGTTTTGCGACTTGTCTTGATACGCGGAAGCTCTTTGTGACTGTCAACAGTCGCCCGCCCGTGCCCTGGAATATGCTTTACCACAGGCGCAACGCCGCCGCACATCAGGCCTGCCATAGCCGCATGTGCAATATCTATAATCGGCACTGGCTTCACGCCAAAAGCGCGGTCCGAGATGATAGGGTCGGCTGACTTTTGCGGTAAATCCAGCACCGGCGCGCAATCCGCCGTGATGCCAACTTTGCGCAAATCATCAGCAATCAGGCGGTAGGAGAGATAAGCTGCGCGTATGCCCAGCCATCTCTCTTTCGCATATAAATGCTGAAAGGCGGCCCCTGACGGAAACTTTCGCCAATGCGGGGCGCGCAGCCTTTGAACGCGGCCGCCCTCTTGATCAACAAATATCAAGCAGTTGCGTCCCACAGTCTCGCGCAGGTCTGAGGTTAAGCGGCGAAGCTGGTCTGGGCTTTCAACATTGCGCGAGAAAAGGATAAAACCCCATGGATTTGCATCGCGGAAAAAGACTCGCTCAGCCGCTGTCAGCTTGGGCCCCGAAAGACCTAGAATGACAGCCAGTTCGCTCACATTATTTCCGGGTCACAAAGCAGGCTTGACCGCGGGCTTTGAAATTACTGCACAGGGCATTCGCTGCAGTTTTATCGGCCAGACCCGCAACGCGAAGGCGGTAATAAACGCCCTTCTCTGCTAGATCTGCAAATTTGATGTCAGCATACATCTGGGAATTAATGACATCGCTGAATTTTACTTCTGTTTTATTCCAAATTTCCTGAGCGGCTGCGGCTGATCTTACAGAGGCCACTTGAACGACGTAATCGCCATTACCCGTACGAACGGGCGTGCTTGCAGGCGCGCTTTTAATATACCCCGGCCCTGCAGCTTTTATACTGCCTGACGGGTTAGCGGCTTGAGGCTTAGGTGCTGGCGCGGCAGGTTTGGTTACAGCTGGTTTGTTCGGTGCTGGATCAACCTTGATATTCGCCGCTTTAGGCAGCTCAATCGGAACTTCTGCTCCGGCTTTTGGCGTGACTGTTTCATTAGGCGTATTTCCGTCCATGACCTCATAGACAGTCTTATCTTGATCAGGCGTCTCAACACCGCCCGCATCTTCAGGTTCGACTTTAAACGGTGTGTTATCCGCAAGAATTTTTGGCGGCGCGTCACGGTCACGCGTGCCGGGTTGATAAACTCTCAGAATGATAATCGCTAATAGCAGCAGGAAGCCAAAGCCCAAGGCCAGCTTTATAACGCCGGCACGGCCAGAACTGTCCCTTACATCAAAAGGTGTGAGCTCTTCATCTGCATTTCCTGCAGCAGAGAATATGTCATTGTCGTTATTCATCATCTTGTCCTTGCAAATATGCGCAGGCGTTAAGGCCAGCACCGATTCGCGCCTCTGTTTATACAGTAATACGGCGAATTTAGGTATGAATGGTTAACGGATATTTACAATCTATGTTTACAGATAGCCTGACACTGAAAATAGCTTCTTATGCTCGTTAATGGCAAAGCTATCCGTCATCCCCGCAATGTAGTCACAGACGACACGCGCGGTCTGTTCCGTCTTAGGGCCGTTACATTTCAGGCGCTGCGTTGTGGGCAGGAGTGACGGGTCTTCAATAAATAAATCAAACAGTTCTCGCACAACACGACTCGCCTGCCCCATCATGCGGTTGACCTTGTAATGACGATACATGTTATCGAACAGGAACTTACGCAGAGGCGTTTCTTTGGCGCGAAACTCTTCGGAAAATTCGCAAATAGAATGATCGAGCTGACGAATATCATCTGCGCTCTTGGGATTAGCCTCAGCCAAGCGGCGGCGCGTCTCAGCCAGCACATCAGCCACCATATAGCCAATCATATCGCGCACAGCTTCGTGGATGAGGCGATCTTCAGAAATATCGGGATAGCGGCGGCGCACATCGGCAAAGGCTTCGCCGACCATCGGCACCTCGCAAATATCCGCGACAGAGAACAGCCCCGCGCGCAAACCGTCATCAATATCGTGGTTGTTATAAGCAATATCATCTGCAAGTGCCGCGACCTGCGCCTCAGGCCCCGCAAAAGTATCAAGCTTGAGCCCTTCCCAATCGGTTAGGTCGCGCAAGGCCCATGGCAGCGCAGCTTTATCGGCCTCGGTCTTAATCACAGGACCATTATGCTTGGCGATACCTTCCAGCGTTTCCCACGTCAGATTCAGCCCATCAAATTCGGCGTAGCGCCCTTCCAGATGCTCAACAATGCGTAGCGTATTGGCGTTGTGATCAAATCCGCCATAGGGCTCCATGCCTTTATGAAGCGCATCCTCGCCGGAATGACCGAAAGGCGGATGGCCAAGGTCATGGGCGAGCGCGAGGCATTCTGCCAAATCCTCATCTAGTCCCAAAACCCGCGAGATTGACCGCGCAATTTGCGAGACTTCAAGGCTATGCGTTAAGCGTGTGCGGTAATAATCACCTTCATGGGCAACGAAAACCTGCGTCTTACCCTTAAGGCGGCGAAAGGCGGAGGAGTGAATGATACGGTCTTTATCGCGCTGAAACGGGCTACGCTCTGACCCGCTGGGCTGGGCGATACGCCGCCCGCGGCACTTGACCGGATCAGACGCGTATATGGCGCGCTCGCGAATGGCAGGGAATTTACCCATGGTATAAGCCTTTGATAAACCGAATCTTGCCCCTATATAGAGCTTATGACACAAACCGCCACACAAGTTTCCCTCTCGGCCAATGCGGCCAAGCAAATCAACGTCATCATGGCCAAGCAAGGCGTTGATAAATATCTGCGCGTCGCGGTCGAAGGCGGCGGCTGTTCAGGCTTTCAATATAAGTTCGACTTCGCCGACGCGCCTAACGCCGATGATCTGGTAATCGAACGCGACGGCGCAAAAGTCGTGATTGACGATATGAGCCTCGAATTTCTCGAAGGCTCAGAGATTGACTACACAAATGAGCTGATTGGCTCGGCGTTTAAGATACATAATCCAAACGCCACGGCAGGCTGTGGCTGCGGCACGAGCTTTAGCGTTTAGCTATTAATTCCAAAATTTCCACCACGGTGTTTGGTCTGACTTTGTCCTAGCCATATCTCCTAATGCGTCACCAGAGAAGCTTCCGAGCTTTGAGTAATCTTCATAACGATTCTCTACCATTTTCGAGAATTTAGTGAAATCGTGCTCTTGCTCTGAGGCAATATACATTTGCTCATAAAACTCTTCTGCATAGTCCGCCAGATAAAATTCGCTCTCTGTATAATAAGCCTCGGCAAAATCATTACCCTCTTCATTAAAGTCTTCATGGGTAAGCTTGCCATCACAATATTTGAAAAAGAACTCGGTCGCAGTCATCTTGTTGGAAATGACGTCCTTAAGGTCATCTTCTGCGTCTAAAAGATGTTCATCAGAGGCCCAACCTTTTAAGAAACACCATTTCATGAACAAAGCAATGTGTGTTCCCCCATACTCCGCAGGGGAATCCTCAGGAAATTCACCGTCCGAATGCCAGCTCGCATCATCATATTTCATTTGTTTCATCCAATGCACTCCCCCAAATTCAGGAGCGATTTTATAAATACCTTAAATAACGGGCGTAAATAAAGCTTAGACGTTTAAAATTTAAAGTCCCAATAGCACTTTAATCTTCGCCCTTACAGCCTGCAATTCCGCAGGGCTCACAACCCCTTTATGTTTCGCCTTGCTGGCGCGCCAGTCCAAGCTTTTGACTTGGTCGGACAGAACAGCGCTTTCATGTCCTATGATGACTTCAAAGGGATAACCTTTGATTTTACTTGTCATAGGACAGCATATCATCATACCGCGCTTTTTGTTGTAAATTGTAGGTGACAGCACAAGCGCAGGTCGGTGGCCCGCCTGCTCATGCCCAGCTTGAGGCGAGAAGTGCAGCCAAACAATATCGCCTGCCTCCGGAACGTAGGAGTTGCCCATCAGAGATTAAACTCTTCACCAATAGCAGGGTCAAAACTCATATCATCGGGCATATTTTCTTCGGTCATCGCGGCTACAAGGGCTTCCAAAGATGCCTCTTCATTTTCCAGAGGCTTAATCGTGATGACACCATCCTCCTCATGAATCTCAAGTTCTTGATCGAGCTTCAGATTGGCAGCCTCCATAATCGCCGCAGGCAAGCGAACAGCCGCACTGTTTCCCCATTTTTTGACTACAGCTTTCATTGTTTACTCCTTAAGCTGTGGTTATCTCAAAGAAACACATGTGTCAACAATGTATATACAATCTAACCCATCCGACTCTGCTCAAGCGCCGCCTTCAAAAACCTTGTAAAGAGTGGTTACAGCTCCACTGTACATAACGAAAATCCATTCTGACATCGCATTTGTACTACAGCCAATGTTTACAATTACGAAACCATAAATACAATTTATGGCTGCTGCATTAACAACTATTAACGCTTAACGTGTAGGTCTGCCCCCAATTAATAATGGGAGTGGGATAATGGATATTAAAGAAATAGGCGGCGGCGCAGTGGTGATTATTGGCGGTGTTGCTTACACGCTAGGCGGCGGTCTTGGGGACGCTTTAGACGCGGATGTGAAATATATTTCGGAAGTGTCTTATGATGAGCGCGGAGCCTATATGGACAACATTGTCGTTCAATTTTCTGAGAGTTTTTCGAGCTATATAGTTCAAACTGAAACCTATGATTATGTCGGAACGTCCAAGTTCACCTACGCGACAGAGAGCGGCACTTTTTTAGAGGTCGTCACGTCAGAGGAAGCTGTTGACACTAAGGATAAAAATGCCGTTCAGGCCCAGATGGATAAAGGTGATTTCTGCGCTCAAGATGAGATGACACTGTTCACCGATAAGGGATGGAATTACCGTTTCCAGATGACGGATGATCAAGGCAAACTTGTTTACAAGATTACGTGCAAAGCCGCCGATACAGGTGTCCCTGAGTTACGCCTATCTAGTTAGTCGCTGCAGCCGGGGCATGTGGACGTTAGGCTGAAGGATTTACTCGAGAACCTACTCAGGCACAATCCCTAGCCGTTCGAATAGCGCCCTGTCCTCTGTCTCGCTCGGGTTGTCTGTTGTCAGCAGCGTTTCCCCGACAAATATTGAATTGGCGCCCGCCATAAAGCAAAGCGCTTGCGCTTCATCGCTCATGGTTTCGCGTCCTGCGGAGAGGCGCACATAGGATTTGGGCATCATGATACGCGCGGTGGCTATAATCCTCGCAAAATCAATAGGATGCACGGGTTCGCTATCCCCAAGCGGCGTTCCTGGAACAGGCACTAGCGCGTTGATAGGCACGGATTCAGGTGCGGGGTCGAGGTTGGCTAAGGCCAATAACAGCCCGATACGGTCTTCGGCCTGCTCGCCCATGCCGACAATGCCGCCGCAGCAGACTTTCATCCCGCTTTCGCGCACGAGGTTTAGCGTATGCAGGCGATCTTCAAATGTGCGCGTTGAAATTACGCGGCCATAATCCTCAGGCGAGGTGTCGATATTGTGGTTATAGTAATCAAGGCCAGAGCTAGACAGCCGCTCAGCTTGCTCTGTCGATAACATGCCAAGCGTCATACAGGTTTCAAGCCCCATAGCTTTGACCTCGGAGACCATATCACAAAGGCTATCCATATCGCGGTCTTTGGGCTCACGCCACGCCGCGCCCATACAGAAGCGCCCCGCCCCGCCCGCTTTGGCTTGTTTAGCCGCGGCCAGAACAACATCTTTCTCGATGAGTTTTTCAGCCTTAAGCCCCGTGTCAAAATGCGAGGACTGATTACAATAACCGCAATCCTCAGCACAGCCGCCCGTCTTAATCGAAAGCAGCTGTGACATCTGCACTTCATTAGGCGAAAATGTTTCGCGGTGAATAGCCTGCGCTTTAAGCAGTAAATCCATGAAAGGCATCTGAAAGAGCGCTTCAGCGTCGGCCCGAGTCCATGTGGTGGCCGTGGGGTGCGGTGTGTAATCTTTTGGTATGGCCGGTATTGTTTGCGTAGCTTTCTTTGACGCCGACGACATTTTATCGATAAGAACTGCCATTTATTATACCATCCGGCTTTGCTCAAGCGCCGCTTTCACAAACCCTGCAAATAAAGGGTGAGGCTCAAAGGGGCGTGACTTTAATTCTGGATGATATTGTACGCCGATAAACCAAGGGTGGCTAGGAATTTCAACAATTTCTGGCAGCACCCCGTCAGGCGACAGGCCTGAGAAGAGCAGGCCCGCATCTTCGAGTTTCTTTTTATAATCAATATTGACTTCATAGCGGTGGCGGTGGCGCTCTTCGATATCAAGCGTGCCATATTGCTCCGCGACCAAAGACCCTTTCGTTAGGCGTGCCGGATAGGCGCCAAGACGCATCGTGCCGCCAAGGTCGGTGTCTTTTGTGCGCTCTACGCGCTCATTGCCCTTGGTCCATTCTGTCATAAGCCCAACAATATTCTCGCCGCCCTCACCGAATTCAGAAGAACTAGCATTTTCAATACCTGCCATGTTCCGCGCCGCTTCGACCACAGCCATTTGCATGCCGAAGCAAATCCCAAAATAGGGTACATCTTTCGTTCGCGCAAAGGTCGCTGCTTTAATCTTACCTTCCGCGCCGCGTTCCCCGAAGCCGCCTGGCACAAGGATGCCGTGAACGCCTTTTAGCACATTCGGATCATCAGAATTTTCAAACTCTTCTGCTTCGAGCCATTTTATTTTGACCTTCACCTGATTAGCGATGCCGCCATGAACGAGCGCTTCTGTGATAGATTTATAGGCGTCAGGCAGAACCGTATATTTACCAACCACAGCGACCGTGACTTCACCGTCAGGGTTATGCAGCGTTTCCGAAATTTGCTCCCAGCGGGACAGGTCAGCCTTAGGCGCATCTTCAATGCCGAAATGCATGAGTACCTCTTTGTCTAGGCCTTCCGCATGATAGGCGAGCGGTACATCATAAATAGACCGCGCATCCAAGCCTTGAATGACGGAGCTTTCGCGCACGTTACAGAAACGGGCAATCTTGGCGCGGTCGCCCATATCAATCTCGCGGTCCGCGCGGCAGAGCAAAATATCAGGCTGAATACCAATAGAGCGGAGTTCTTTGACGCTATGCTGTGTTGGCTTGGTTTTCATCTCGCCCGCCGCCGCAATATAAGGCATCAGCGTGACATGCATATAACACGTCTGATATTTAGGAAGCTCTTGGCGAAGCTGACGTAGAGCCTCAAAGAACGGCAGGCCCTCAATGTCGCCCACCGTGCCGCCGACTTCGCAAAGGACAAAATCAACATCACCCGCATCGGAGAGTACAAAATCTTTAATCTCATTGGTGACATGCGGGATGACTTGCACGGTCGCGCCCAGATAATCACCGCGTCGTTCCTTGCTAATAATGTCGGAATAGATACGGCCCGTGGTGATATTGTCAGCCTGCGCGGCAGACACGCCCGTAAAGCGCTCATAATGGCCCAAATCAAGATCAGCCTCAGCACCGTCATCAGTGACATAGACTTCGCCGTGCTGATAGGGGCTCATCGTCCCGGGATCGACGTTGAGGTAAGGGTCAAGCTTGCGCAGTCGTACCTCATAGCCACGCGCTTGCAGCAAAGCCCCTAAGGCCGCAGAGGCCAAGCCTTTGCCCAAGGAGGAGACAACGCCGCCTGTAATAAAAATATATCTCGGAGTCTTATCCGCCATACAGCCCGTCCAATAGTTGCCGCGAGCTGGAAAATAGACGCTTATTCGTCTGTTTTTGGCTCTTCTGCGACCTCTGGTGTCGCTTCATCCGGGGTCTCTGTAGTGGGAGTTTCCGCAGGCAAAGTTTCAACAGCTAACGGATTTGTCGTATCGGGTGAATCGACAGGGGCCGTCAAGGGGGCAACCGCATTTGTATCGTCAATAAGTGAAGTATTTTGGTTTTCCATGTTGAAAACCACAGTTAGCGCCAGACAGTTGATAATAAAGACCACGCCTAAAATCCAAGTCATACGCGCGATGGAGTTAGTCGCCGAGCGGCCAGACATAAGACCGCCGCCCCCGCCGCCGCCAATACCCAAAGCGCCGCCTTCGGAGCGTTGGACTAGGATTAATCCTGTCAAGATTATGCTGATAATCAGTTGGATAATAAGCAATACGGTGGACATGTCGGTCTCTTATTTTCGTGTAAGGGCGCGGGTTAGCGGAAAAATCCGCAAGACGCTAGGGATTATTTAGGGAGGGAATGCGCATTTTCAAGACGCGCCGCCTCAGTCTTTTGGTAACATAGGGACAGCATAGCTCTGTAATGTTTCCAGCGGCACGCGTTCCAGCGCAACTTGATGGGTGGCTTCGAGCACAATTTTCGGCGCTTTTCCTGCGGCATGAGCCTCGCGCCAACGGTCTAAACACAGGCACCATTTATCGCCTGCCTTAAGCCCGGGGAAGTTATATTGCGGCACAGGCGTTGAGAGATCATTCCCGCAAGCCTTTGAAAAGGCTAAAAAATCATCGGTCATGACCGCGCAAACAATATGCCGTCCGCGATCATTTGGACCTGTCTCGCAGCATCCATCGCGAAACCATCCCGTCAAAGGCTCAAAGGAGCATGGGACTAAGGCTTCGCCTAAGACATTGAGGCTGTTCTTAAAACTCATGCCCTCAACCTCATGACAAATGCTGCCCGCCATCAACGGCAATCATTTGTCCTGTGACAGATGTCGCTGACAGCAGATATTGCACGGCCTCTAAAAGGCTTTGCGGCGGAGAGCCTTTCGCCAACAGAGTTCCTGCGGCCTCTGCGGCAAACTCTTCATCCGTCTGAGAGTAGTTTTTAAGCGTTGCACCCGGCCCAACAGCATTGACACGAATGTCCGGTGCCAGCGATTGCGCGAGAGTCTTTGTCGCCCACTGCAAAGCTGATTTGGACATCGCATAGGTAAAAAATGTCGGGTCAGGATTGAGAACACGTTGATCTATCATATTGATAATACTGCCTGTTTCGCCTTTAGGCAGTTGAGCTGCAAATTGCTGCGAGAGCATGACGGGGGCGCGTAAGTTGATATCCATATGATGGTCATAGCTTGCGCGGGTAAAGTCCTCGGCGCGGTCATCCTGAAAGGTTGAAGCATTATTGATGAGGGCTGTAAGAGGCTGTCCTAGGGCTATAGCAGCCCGCTCAATTAGACTGCCCAAGTCTTGCGGTACAAACAGGTTAGCGTGCACAATAGCAGCTCTACCGCCCTGCTCCGTGATATCAGCCGCCAGAGCCTCGGCCCCTGATTGGCTGCGATTATAATGGATGGCAACGCCCCAACCCTCAGCCGCTAGGCCTTTGGCAATAAAACGGCCGACGCGAGCCCCTGCGCCCGTAATGAGGACATCACGGCTCATGAGCGCCTGACACGGGCACGTTCGCCGCAAGACGGCCTGCGCACTTCTACACAGGACAGCCCTGGCAGACGCGATTCCAGCCGCTCAAATATCCATTTGGCAATTTGCTCCAAGGCGGGTTGTTCCAAGCCCTCAACCTCATTTAAAAGAGCGTGATCCAGCGGGGTTACGACCTCCTTGACAATTTGGTCAATTTTCCAAAGATCACGTATCCAGCCTTTTTCCTCTTGCGCGTCGCCTTCAATGCGCACGGTTCCGGCAAAGCTATGACCATGGATTTTCTTGAACAGGTCATTGGCGTCGGAATGGCCAAAATAATGAGCCGCTTCGAATTGGAAGTCTTTTTCGATTTCAAAGGTCAGGTCTGCCATGGGGCCAGTCTTACATGACGCGGGTGACGAGAGCCAGCATGTAAAGGATATACCCAATCACGAAGACAATCCCTGTGAATCGGCCAATGGGCTGACGACGCAGCACAAAGACCAGTAAAGCCATAGAGGACACCAACATCACCCAGACATCAAATGTGAGCAATTCAGCTTCAACTGGGACAGGGCCTGTCATGGCTGTCGCGCCCATAACGGCAAAGAGGTTAAACACGTTAGAGCCGAGAACATTACCAATAGCGACTTCTGAATGGCCACGATATGACGCTACAACAACTGTCGCGATTTCTGGCAATGATGTGCCGATGGCGACAATCGTAAGGCCAATGATTGTTTCAGATATTCCCATTTCACCGGCGATAAGAACCGCATTATCAACGATGAGTTTACCGCCAATAACAAGGCCCAATATACCGACAATTACATAGACTAAAGACACCCACACTTTGGTAGGCAAGCCATCTTCGCCCTCTTCAATCTCCGTCATTTCATCCAAGATAGGATCGTGAATACCTGCCTTAGATAGCCGAAACATCCAGATTAAATAGAGGACAATACCCGTAAAGAGGATGGCACCCTGCCAGAAAATCAGCTCTGAATTACTGGTGAATTTTGCTATAAACGCCAGGGTAATGAATAGGACCGTGGCAAACAAACATACAAAGGTATTTCGCGCGACCCCTGTCATATTGGTTGGAATGGCCATAATCAGCGCCGGCAATCCGAGCGCGAGCAGCACATTGGCGATGTTAGACCCAATGACATTACCGGCAGCCAGTTCCCCTGCCCCTTTAAGAACGGATTGGACGCCGACCACAAGTTCGGGCGCAGACGTACCAAAGGCGACAATGGTCAAACCCACAATAAGCGCAGGAACGCCCCAGCTGCGCGCCAAAGCCGCAGCCCCGCGCACCATCCAGTCCCCTGCGATAATCAGGAAGACGATGCCTACAAGAAGTAAGAGAGCCGGAACGAGCATGCCGGTTTATTCCTTAATCGAAACGCTTAAATTCAAGGATGTTCAAACCGCCAAAGAGAAGCGCGATGAGTCCGAATGTAAAAAGCGCCGGATCAATAGAAAGGCCGAAAACGGAAATTCCGCCTGAATAGATAAGGGCAAACATAGCAAGTCCTAAATTATTATAAGATTCTCAGCGCTCTATAAACGGCTTCTTTAGAAAGGCCAACCCATCTTGACGCGCATATGTAAAATAAGCTCATATGTAAAAGAGCGCAGACAAAGAGGTGGGACATGGCCAAAATATTAGGACTCGGGGGTGTGTTTTTCATCTGTAAGGATGTTGAAGCTTACCGCAAATGGTGGAAAGTCACCCTAGAAGTCGACATTACCGATTGGGGCACGATGGAATGGAAACCCGATGGGAAAGGCCGAACCATGTTTTCACCCTTCGCAAATGATTCGACTTATTTAGAGCCTTCCAAGGAACGATTCATGGTCAATCTGCGTGTAGATGATGTCAAAACGCTGATTGAGAAGGCCCGAAACGGCGGGGCTAAGATATGCGGCGACGTTGAAGACACTGAATTTGGTATTTTTGGCTGGTTTATTGACCCCGAAGGTATCAAGATAGAGTTATGGCAGGAAAATTAAATTACTAAGCCAACACAATAAAAGGAAAACATTATGTTCGGAATGATACCATTCGTAAAAGCCGCAGGCCGCGGATTAGGCGCACTTATTAAAGGGCGCAAAGGCAAAGAGACACTTGAAAAAGAGGTCAAAGATTTAGGCCTTGATACCTCCGGTGTGGACATCCATGTCGATGAAGACGGCGCGGTCAGCGTTAGCGGAGAAGCTGTGAGCCAAGAAATGAAAGAGAAAATCATTCTCGCCGTGGGTAATGTCGAAGGCGTTGGCGGCGTTGAGGACAAAGCCTCTAGCCGCGCAGGCGGACGTGAATCGCGTTTCCATACCGTGGTCTCAGGTGACTCGCTCTCGGCCATCTCAAAAACATATTACGGCACATGGCGTCTATACCCCGAGATTTTCGAAGCCAATAAGCCAATGTTAAGTGACCCGGACAAAATCTATCCTGGTCAAGTGCTCCGCATCCCAGCGATTGAAACGGCCACGAGCTAAGTTAGGCCAAAATTTTAAATGGAAAAGCAGGCTCTCGGGCCTGCTTTTTTCTAGCTTGGTTGACTGATCTTTTCGAGCCATCCGATGTCAGATAAAAATCCAGTTTTATCTTTTGGTGAAATCAACACTTTCTGATTTCTGCCATAAGCAATTTCTAGCCTATCTAATGAAAAGGCTGGACTGGCCATAGGGTTTCGCGTCTTTTTTACCGATTTAATCGTGTCTAGAGGAATATTAATTTTAAATAATCCGCCATGGACACTAATGTTTGTGGCGCTAACTTTGTATTGTGTTGCCCAATATAGCCAAGCCGTAAGAGCTAGCATCGAACCACATATAACAAACGTAAACCAAAAGGCTTCGCTAAAAATTAAAGAGAGTATAATTGGAAGCGTTAAGCTTCCAACTAAGAGGCCCATCAGCCATAAATCGATTTTAGACTTGTACACTTTCATCGAATAACCTCGAATCTTATTCTTGGGTATTACAACTCTTTTGCACACTAAACAATAATTATTCCCATTGATCCGCCTGAACAATATGAGCAACTAACGAATTATAGCCGCCTCTATTTTTTATCTTTCTTACGGGTATTTTTCCGTGCACCTTTTTTTACGCCGCCCTGCCCTTTAGCTTTCAACGCCGCAGCCCGGGCGAGCTTTTTCTTATGTGGCTTCTTGGCTTTCTTCGGGCGGGCATCATTCATGAAGGGATCGTTGAAAGGCTGCTCGCTACTATCCGTCTTTGTGCGCGCCTTACGCTTGAAAGACCCTTCATCATAAGTTGATTTTTTAGCAGGCTTGTCTTTGGCAGGTTTGTCTTTGGCATCCTTGTCTTTAAAAGAGCGTTCTTTATCGCCCTTATCTCTATAGGGCTTATCCTTGTAAGGCTTGCCCTTGCCTTTACCCTTATGTTTATCGCGAGTCTTATAGGTGGGGAGCTTACTATTAAAGTCGGGCTGACCATTTAGGCGTGTCGCGGTAATGGCTTTTTCAATTTTCATATCCGGCCCGATTGTCTCCATGAAACGGTCAACACCTGCGGGGGCGACCTCAATGAAGGTTTGAGTCTCAGTGATTTTGATCGCCCCGATTTCAGGCTTTTTCAGCCCGCCTGATTTCATGAGCATCGGCATGATCCATTTCGGCTCTGCCTTTTGCTTACGGCCCAAATTAAGCGAGAACCAAACACCGCCGCTAAAATCATTGCGCGATGACGGCCTGCGCGAGCCGCGATCATCGGCTTGGCTCGGATCATAGGCAGAATGGGTGAGTTCTTCGGGCGCAGACTGACCCGCGCGATATTGGCGAATAAAGGCCGTCGCGATGTGTTCGGGCGTATGAGCCTTTAGCAGGCGCGCGACCATAGTGCGCTCTTCATCTGACACTTCGTTTTCAAGCGTCATATCCGATAAGAGGCGTTCATTATCGCGCTGAATGATTTCTTCGGCGCTGGGCGGGCCTGACCATTCGGCTGTGATATTGGCATCGCGCAAAAGCCGCTCCGCATTGCGGCGGCGTTTGGGCGTGACGATAAGCACAGAAACCCCTTTGCGCCCTGCCCGTCCTGTACGCCCGCTGCGGTGCAATAAAGCTTCGCGGTTTTTGGGCACATCGGCATGAATCACAAGCTCTAAGTCAGGCAAGTCCAAGCCCCGCGCCGCAACATCGGTCGCGATACAGACTTGGGCCCGCCCATCGCGCATAGCTTGCAAGGCATTGGTGCGTTCTTTCTGGGACAATTCACCCGACAGGGCGACAACAGAAAAGCCGCGATTATTAAAGCGCTGCGTCATGCGGTTCACGGCAATGCGCGTATCGCCAAAGACAATCGCGTTCTTGGCATTATAAAAGCGCAGCACATTTATAATGGCATTTTCTTTATCGGAATTGCCTACGGTCATGCAGCGATATTCAATATCAAGATGTTGCTTGGCTTCTGCCGCCGTATTTACCCGCACCGCATTGCGCTGATATTTCTTCGTCATACCCAAAATTGTCTTTGGCACGGTGGCCGAGAACATAAGTGTACGGCGCTCTTCGGGGGCTGCGCCTAAAATTTGCTCGAGCTCTTCACGGAAACCCATCTTCAGCATCTCATCGGCTTCGTCCAAAACAATGGCTTTTAATTCGCTCATATCCAGAGATCCGCGCTTAATGTGGTCACATAAACGTCCCGGCGTACCAACAACAATATGGACGCCTTTCGCGAGAATACGCCGTTCATCGCGCATATCCATGCCGCCGACACAACTCGCCGTTTTCGCGCCTGCCTCGCGGTAAAGCCAATCCAGTTCACGCTTGACCTGCAGGGCCAGCTCGCGTGTCGGGGCAATCGCAAGAGCTAAAGGCGCATCTGCGCGGTGAAATGCGTCTGCCTCTTCAAGTAATGTGGACGCCATAGCCAGGCCAAAGGCCACGGTCTTACCGGAGCCCGTTTGCGCAGAGACAAGCAGGTCTTGCCCTAAAAGCTCAGGCTCAAGCACGGCGTCTTGTACGGGCGTCAGAGTTTTATAGCCTTTTTTCGCTAAAGCGTCAGCAAGCGCAGCATGGGCGTGCGAGATATTAGACATGATATTCTTTCCGGCCAATCAGGGGGAAGCGGCCCGTATGCGCAATTATGCGAGATTTGGCCGCCTCCTATGGGGTTTACACCGTTCTGCATAGGGGAAACTTCAGAATCGAAGGCTGGTAAAACACTAGGGGCAGAAAAGACAGAAGCGGGACAGTCCTCAAGAGAGAGAGAAAGGACTGCCACCGCTCTGCTGCGCGTTCTGTGGGTCTTCGCCGGGCAAAGTATTCTGTGAAGAACACTTATTCCGCTATGACCGCTCTTCCCGAGGGGTGGTTGGAAAGGCGTCACAGAGGGGACGCACGCAAGGACTTGATAGCATTTTCAGCTGAACCTTTGCTGAAAGGAAAGGCACATTTGGCTTAGGTTTTATTAGATTTCTGTAATGTTAATCGTAAAGTCAGGGCCCTGAAAATTGCGTTTATTTCGGTATTATGTGTTAAAACATATCTAGCCGTGCACCTGAATACTGCCACAGTGACTTAAGTTCGAGAGTCCGCGTGAATTGCTAATCGGCGACCTTAAACTAAAACTAGTATTTTTTCGGAAATGTGGTAGCTTCGATTGTTATGGGGGTACCTTGACCTATCGTGGGGAGTATCTTGACCTATTCTGACGAAGACATAATTGAAACACTCGACAATATCCTCGCGTCTGAGACCTTTCGGTCCAGCGAACGCGCGAGTAGTTTTTTAAAATATGTGACAATTGAAACGTTGGAAGGACGCGCAGAGCGATTAAACGGCACGACCATTGCGCAGGACGTATTTGAAAAAGGCGCCGACTTCGATCCAAGTCAAGATACTCTGGTACGTGTAACTGCGCGGCGCATCCGATCTATGCTACGCGACTATTACATTGAACATCCGGCACGCGACTCCGTAATCTTGACGATGCCTAAAGGTGGCTACCAGATCACCGTAACGCCTACCATAACGCCTAATGAGGCTCACGATAAAAAGGCGACCCAATACAGCGCAGAGCCGTCAACTATCCGTAAGTCTAAATCTTTTAAACGGCCCGCTTTAATTTTAGCGCTGTTGGCTGCTATTCCTGCATTATATATCGGTGTCTCGGCCCTTTCGAAATTGTCGCCAAAGGCGCTGGTGCAAGCCGAAGTTGAGCCTATTCAATCTCCATCAAACCAAGAGAATGTTTCCGTCTCCTCCTACCCGAAGATTGCGGTCAGACCCTTCACGAACGAAACAGGTAACGCGGAATATGATTTTCTCGAAGATCGCCTTCAATCTATGCTCGTCCAAGACTTGACGCACTTCCCACTTGTCAGACCTGTGAGATACGACGAGGTTTACGAGACTTTGCCAAAGGACGGTGAAGTAAATGATGGCCCTTATAGCTATGCGGTCTCAGGGGAAATGATATCCGTCGAGCCTGAACTCAGTCTTTCTATCAAACTTGTTGATTTGGCTGATGGCTCCATTCTTTTTGAAAAAGAGATAAAACGCTCTCCGGGGTCATCCGGATACTCTGACGAGTTATCCAAGATCGCGACCGAGTTAAGCGGAGACTTCGCAGGCTTGGGAGGCGTGATCCCTCAAGAGAGTGTGAAACAGATCGAGGCTGGGTTTTCGGACGGCACGATGAGCCTTTCTGATCTTAACCAATATCAGTGCCTCCTTTTGACGGACAAGTTTCAATACGACCCTCAAAAAACGCCGGCAAAATTCAAGGCCGCCTATACCTGTTTAAATGCGAATCTGGAGGACAACCCTGATGACCCTCTCCTTCTTGCAAACTTAGGGTCGATGACGATTTGGGCCACAAAATCAGACCCGAAGTTTCACAGAGCGCAGGACCTCAATCCTGATATCAATCCCGCGGACGGCTTAGAAATGGTGAAGCGTGCAGCGGATTTGGCGCCTGACATCGGAAATGTACAATATTTATATTCCTCTACCCTTATGGCGAATGGTGGGAGCGTTGACGACGCCTTAAAACACGCGGAGTTAGCGCGTCGTGCCAATCCCGGAAACCCGCTCTACTTGGCTTGGGTTAGCCACCTTCTTGCCGATGTTGGTGACTGGGACCGAGCCTTATCACTTTCGAAGGAAGCGCGCGAGCGCGCCCCGTCTCTAGCCGGAAGTTTTTATCTTCCTGACTTCGCTTGGGCGTTGCGGAATGACGACAAAGAGGGCATGAAAAACGTGGCTTCGCTGCTCTCAGGGGTTCCCTATAGTTATATCTATGAGTATCTGGCGGCCGTCGCGAATGATGATGAGCCAGGAATGGCGAAGTACCGGTCTAAAATAGACAGGGTGGACGCTGGACAAAGGGCAAAGGGAAACGATGGTATCATGTTCGTTCTCAAAATTTCGATTCGTAATCCTGAGGCTGTTTCCAAAGCGCGCGATCTCTTCATCAAAGAGGGCGTGATCACAAGTTAGGAATAGACTCAAACGATACTAACCGCAGACGAGCGTCTTTAAATCGCTTGCGGTTTTAATAAAGATACGCGTTAGGCCTATAGATTTTCACCCATCTCTGAGTTTGGCCTAAATCGTGACACCTTTATTTAGCGGTCGCCTTTTTCAGCGCAGCTTTCAGCGACTTCACATCCTTCGTCAATTTCGCAATTTCTTCCTTCGAGTTGAACAATTGCGTTTTCAGCACTTCAAATTCATCACGCCCGACTAAGTCCAAATCCGCGATAATCTTTTCGGCTTGCGACCGGCCCATGGCTTTCATCTCGTCGCCCACGCCTTTGACCGCGCCGACAGCGTTGGTCATCAGGTTCGTTAAATCATCAAGGGGTCTGGATTTGCTTTGCATGGTCTTATCCTTTTAAGGCCTCTAATTTTTCTTTTAATATAGATAGGCACAGGCTAACAGTTTTTCTAGATTGAATCGCAAACAAACTGACGCACGGTTAACAAGGCCCCTCCTCTATGCTCACAGCGCTGATAGATATGTTCGGAGCGATAACTTTTCCGACATGGATTAAGTCCGAAGCCTTTAGCATTGGGCCATTATCGGTGAAATGGTATGGCATTTCCTATATTATCGGTATTTACGGGGCTTATTTTTACGCTGCGTCTATGGCTAAAAGACGTGATGTTTGGATTGTTAATGGCGCCACACGAAAGCCTGAGCTCGTCCCGTCTAAGATGATTTTGCAAGACCTGCTGACATATTGTCTCGTCGGCATCATAGCCGGCGGACGTATTGGATATATTCTGTTTTATAGCACCTCGACAATTTGGGAGGCTCCGCTTGAAATTTTCAAAATTTGGGATGGCGGCATGAGTTTTCATGGAGGCTTTCTCGGTGTTTGCGCGGCGGTTTATTACACGCATCGACGTAAGAAACTCGATCTCTGGCGTATTGCAGATGTTACCGCGATAGGCGCGCCGCTCGGATTACTAGCCGTGCGCTTTCTTGGTAACTTTGTAAACCAAGAGCTTTATGGCCGGGTGACTGATGTACCTTGGGGCTTTATTTTTAGCACCGCGCCTGACAGCCAACCCCGCCACCCTAGCCAGCTTTATGAGGCCTTCCTTGAAGGCATCGTCATTTTCCTCGTGCTGCGGTTTCTGTGCACCAGATACAAAGCTCTGACAAAACCCGGTATATGCGCAGGGGCCTTTATCCTAATGTATGGTCTATTTCGTTTTTTCGTGGAGTTTTTCAGAGAGCCTGACGCGACCATGTTTGGCCCGCTCACGCGCGGTATGACTTATTCGCTCCCTATGTTCTTTGTTGGGCTCGCCATTGTCATATGGGCGATGCGACGCTCGCCTGTTTCTCCAAAGCGTGTTGATGACAAACCCGCTTAAAGAGCGGCTCATCGCCAAAATTAAAGCCGAAGGCCCGCTCAGCGTGGCCGAATATATAACCATATGCTTGCTTGATCCCGTGCACGGCTATTACCCCACTCGCGACCCGCTGGGCTCTGATGGGGATTTTATCACCGCCCCTGAAATCAGCCAGATGTTTGGCGAGGTTATTGGCCTGTGGTGCATTCAAAGCTGGCAGGACATGGGCCGCCCTGAAACCGTGCAGCTTATAGAGCTCGGCCCCGGGCGCGGCATTATGATGAGTGATATCCTCCGCGCGGCGCAGCTGGATAAAGGTTTTTTGGCGGCCGTTCACGTCACGCTCGTCGAAGCCTCACCCGCCCTCGAAGCCGTTCAAGCCAAAACACTGGGCGATATCCCCTGCCCGATAAGTTGGGCCGCTAGTCTTGATAAAGCGCCGAAAGGCCCAACCATCATAATTGGTAACGAATTTCTGGACTGTCTTCCCATTCGTCAATTTATTCAGAAAGACCGCTTTGCAGGACGCGGGGGCTGGCAAGAACGCATGGTGGCCCTTGATGGAAAGACATTGCGCTTTGGCGTCTCGCCTGCTGTCATATCAGAAGGTCTGCAAGCCACGCTCCCTGAAGCACAGGAAGACGCGAAAAATGAAGACCTGCTCGAAATTTGTCCCGCAAATGCCCAAATTGTTGATCAGATCAAACAGCGCTTCGAAGCGGATAGTGGCCGCGCGCTTTTCATTGATTACGGGCCTGAGGAAACAGAATTTGGCGACACCCTCCAAGCGCTGAAACGGCATGAGAAAGTCGGCGTCTTTTCAGACCCTGGCAATACGGATTTAACCGCGCGTGTAGATTTCGGTGCTTTGGTGGAGTTAGCGAAAGCCGCCATGCTTCCTGTCACCACGGCTGTCCCGCAGCGCGAATTCCTCTCAAAGCTTGGTCTTGAAATGCGCGCCGTTGCTCTCTCCCGTGCTAAGCCCGAGTCAAAAGATAAAATCGCGCGGCAGCTCCACCGCTTAACCGCGTCAGATGAAATGGGTGAGCTGTTTAAAGCCATTTGCTTTCAATCTGAAGGCCTCGGCCTGCCGCTTGGATTTCGGGAGATGGCATGAGCGTCCCGTTTAAAACACACAGTCTCCTTGAGCATGACGGTATCTCTCATGGGTTTTTTGGACGAAAAGGCGGCGTCTCGAAGGATCAATATGCCAGCCTGAATGTTGGTAAAGGCTCGCAAGATTCTTCTGAAAATGTAGCCGAGAACCGCAAACGGGTCGCCGAGGCTCTTGGAACCTCTGAACCAAAGCTGCTGAGCCTCTCGCAAATACACAGCACGGAAGTTTTGATTGTGGACGCCCCCTTTACAGGCGCGCCGCCCAAAGCTGACGGGCTCGTAACGAAAACAGCGGGGCTGGCTATTTCCGCCCTCGCGGCAGATTGCGGCCCAGTCTTATTCTGTGACCCCAAAGCCCGCATCATCGGGGCTTGCCATGCAGGTTGGCGCGGGGCCTTAGCGGGCATCACCACAGAAACCATACGCGCCATGGAAAGCCTCGGCGCGACCCGTGATAATATCCACGCCGTACTGGGTCCCTGTATTAGTCAGGACAGCTATGAGGTCGGCCATGATTACCGCGATACATTCGTGGCCGAAAACGAAGCCCATGACAGGTTCTTTCGGCTCGGCCCGAATCAAAAACCTCATTTCGACTTAAAACGATTCATTTTGGCCAAGCTTCGCAAGGATGGAATCACCCATATAGACGCCCTACTCGACTGCACTTATGCCCAACCTGAGGCGTATTTTAGCTATCGTTACAACACCCATAAGGTGCTCGGCGATTATGGACGAAATATTTCTGCTATTATGCTGAAAGCGTGATTTACATTACGCCATCGCCGCCTTAAGGACGTTCACAAATAATACACATAGCTCGAAGGTGAATGAGCCCATGAAATTGATTAGCGGAACCGCCAATGAACCCTTGGCGCGCAGCATAGCTGATGTGCTCGACGTCCCCTTAACACAAGTTGATATTGAGCGCTTTCGCGATCAGGAAATCTTCGCCAAAATCAATGAGAATGTGCGCGGCGAAGATATTTTTCTCATCCAGCCAACTTCCGCCCCGGCCAATGACCATTTGATGGAATTGCTTATCTTGATTGACGCTCTGGTTCGCGCCTCCGCGAAACGCATCACGGCTGTTCTGCCCTATTTCGGTTATGCCCGCCAAGACCGTAAGACAGGCGGGCGCACACCAATTTCCGCCAAGCTTGTCGCGAACCTGATTTCCAAAGCTGGCGCGCACCGTGTTCTGACGGCTGACCTTCATGCAGGCCAGATACAAGGCTTCTTTGACATCCCGACGGATAATCTCTTCGGACAGCCAGTCTTTGTCGATGACATCAAAGACCGCTTTTCCAAAAAAGACCGCGCAAAACTTCTTTTCGTCTCGCCTGATACAGGCGGTGTGGTGCGCACGCGCTCTATCGCCAAGCAATTTGATGCCGACATCGCCATTGTTGACAAGAGACGTCCCAAAGCGGGCGAGTCGGAAGTTATGAACATTATCGGCGACGTCGCAGGCCGGACCTGTATTCTTTATGATGACATTATCGATTCAGGGGGCACGCTGTGTAACGCGGCCAAAGCGCTAAAAGATCACGGCGCCAATTCAGTTTCCGCCTATATCACCCACGGCGTGCTTTCAGACCCTGCCGTTGAGCGCATCAATAAATCAGAGCTGACAGAACTTGTCATAACAGATTCGATTTCCCAGCCCGATAAAGTCAAAACATGTGAGCGTATTCGCGAAGTATCCATCTCAACGCTGATGGGCGAAGCTATTCGCCGTATTGCTAATGATGAGTCGGTGTCCAAATTGTTTGGCTAATTAGACTTCATCCTCTATAGAGCGGTCAGGTAATATGGAGGAGAGCCACAATGGCGATGAATTTACTTGATATGATAATGAGCGCCCAAGGCGGCGCAATAGCCCAACAAGCGGGTGCACAGCTTGGATTAAACCAACAGCAGAGCCAAAGCGCGATTGCGGCTTTATTGCCAGCGATTTCATCCGCGCTAAAGCAAAACACAGCTAACCCGCAGGGGCTTGCGGGCTTACTCGGCGCGCTTCAAGGCGGACAGCACGAGCAATATCTCGAAAATCCGCAAATGCTTGGTCAGCCGCAAACCGTCAATGATGGCAATGCGATACTCGGCCACCTATTTGGTTCAAAAGACGTCTCCCGCGCTGTCGCTGGTCGTGCGGCCGAGAAAACAGGCATCGGGTCAGACGTGCTAAAAAAGCTTCTTCCCCTTGTCGCAACAATGGCAATGGGTAGCCTATCCAAACAGACAAAGCAGCCGACAATGCAATCGGCACTAACAGGCATGGCCATGCAACACCTTATGGGCGGCGGTAATCAAAGCGCATCAGGCGGCGGTTTAGGCGGCATTCTAAGCGCAGTGCTAGGCGGCAAAGCCAAACAGCAACGCCAAGCCGTTCAGCAGCAGCAACAAGCCCATCAACAAGGCATGGGCATGATTGGTAAAATGCTAGACGCTGATGGCGATGGATCTGTCATGGATGATATTCTGCAAATGGCAATGAACCGCAGATAAAGCTCGGTCATATTTAAATAAAGAAAAAGCCCGCTCAAACGAGCGGGCTTTTTTATTAGGTTATCAACCTAAAGCTATGAAACAGGCTTACCAGTTGGTGACATACGCTCACCAACCATATCTTCGCCGTCCATAGTGATACCATGCTTCTCATTGTAAGCCTTCGTATCAGCATCGAGTGTATCTAAATGCATCATCTTTTTAATGAGCGGCGATATTACGATTAACGCAATGCCGACACCCACTGCCAGCTTACCGACTGTCGAGTAGACACTTATGACTTGTTCGACTCCGCCGCCATCTGCAGCCGTAAGTTTTGCAATCTGAGCCGCCGCGAAGTTACCAAAACCTGAGGCTAAGAACCAAGCGCCCATAATCAGACCAACCATCTTAGGCGTTGAAAGGCGTGTCATGGCTGAAAGACCCACAGGAGATAAGCAAAGCTCACCTGTTGTATGAAGAAGGTATATCAAGAAGATAAATATAACTGGTGTCATATTTGCGCCTGCAGCCGTCGCGCCCCAGACAAGGACGAGGAAACCCAGGCCAAGCTGTACAACGCCTAAGCCAAACTTTGCTGGCGCTGAGGGGTCCATGTTTCTCTTACCTAGCCAAACCCAAAGGGCTGCAAAAAGTGGACCCAGAAGAACGATATACATCGCATTGAGTGACTGGAACACAGAGGTCTTAATCTCTTGTCCGAAAATTGTTCGGTCAACTGAACGGTCTGTGAAGAGTGAAAGCGAAGACCCGGCTTGCTCGAATAGTGCCCAGAAGAGAACTTGCACCGAGATTAAAATCAAGGCCGCAAATATTCGATTACGCGGATGCGGCGGCAAAGTGATGACTGACGAAATAATAATGTAGAGATAAACAATTGCGAAAGCCGCATAAAGAACCCACTTAACGGCACCCTCATCTTGGATAAGAAACCAAATAACTCCAACCCCAACTAATGTTGCCAAATAGATCATCCACTCGGTGGAAAGCCCCGCGAACTTTTTCGCTGTAAGCGCAGCAGGATTTGGCGGTTCACCCGCACCTTGAAGCAGTGGTTTACCCCACATAAAGGCGATAAGGCCGAAGAGCATTCCGATACCGGCCAGACCAAAACCGTATTTCCAACCAAAGGTTTCGCCAAGGCCGCCTGCGATTAACGCGCCGCCAAAAGCACCTAAGTTGATACCGACATAGAAAATCGTAAAGGCGCCATCACGGCGTTCATCTGTTTTCTCGTAAAGCTCACCAACAATCGCGGAAATATTAGCTTTCAAGAAGCCTACACCTGCAATGATGAGGGCAAGAGAAAGATAGAAAATATTCATGATAGAACCGCTACGTTCAGCGGCGACCGTCACAGGCTCCCCTTCGAAAGCCATACCCAAATGGCCCAAGACAAGTAAAATAGCGCCAAATAGAACGGCTTTTCGTTGTCCTAAATATCTGTCCGCTAACACGCCGCCAATAACAGGGGTGACGTAAACCAATGTGGTATAAGCCCCATAAATACCGTAAGCCTGCCCATCCGTAAATAAGAAATGTTTCGTTAGATACAGAACAAGTAAAGCCCGCATGCCATAATAAGAAAACCGCTCCCACATTTCCGCAAAGAAAAGAATAAAGAGACCTTTAGGATGGTTTCTCATTTGGTACAGGCACATCGCCACACCTAAAACAGCTATAGACCCCAAAATTATGTAAAACATGCGCGTGACTCCCCTGAGAGTTCGTAAATTTTATTTTCCAACTCTTTGCCCTGCCCATTCGGGGCTTACAAGTTATTTTTGCTCTCCAATTTTAGGTCGTTAGGGTTTTATTTTCTATTCGGTAGCAAATTGAGGTTGAGATATTTTTTTATAACCTTAATGAGGTTGTTTATTGACTAAGTGTAGGGGAAGTCATTGCGTAAAACGGCCATTTGCTTTGCTGCTTTTATAGCTGCCTTTGCGTGTGACGTTAGCCATGCGCAAGACAACGATCTGGACGGCGAAGTCGAGGAGAGCTTTGAACCCGCTTATTTTGACCAATTTCAACCTATCACGGCCAGCGATATGGTTGCGCGCCTTCCCGGCTTCACGATACAGGGCAGCAGCGGCGGGGAACGCGGATTAGGCCAAGCAAGCTTGAACCTTCTCATCAATGGACGAAGGCCCTCTTCTAAATCGTCTGACGCAAGAGATATTTTAGGGCGTATCCCCGCCGAATCCGTAACCCGTATTGACATTCTCGACGGCGATTCCCTAGATATTCCGGGACTTTCAGGACAAGTTGCCAACATTATTACGACACAAGTCGCCGGAACATTATCCGGTAGTTGGTCTTACGCCGCACGTTTTGAAGACGGAACGGATCCGCAGCTCATGGAAGGCGAAATTTCTGTGACGGGCACGCGGGGTAATCTTGAATTCGTAGCGGCTCTGGATGCAGGGCAATTCACCTTTAACGAAGTCGGCCGAGAAGAATTTTTTGACGGCAATCGCACCGTCTTTGAAGAGCGGCAAGAGGATGTCTTCTTCACGCAGGAAAACCCCGAAGCCAGTCTCAACCTGACCTATACGCCGGATAACGGACATGTCGCAAACATGAATCTCACGGTAGGCACAAACAATCTTCGAACGGGCGTGCGCGAAATGTTCCAAGCCGTCCAGCCGGAAGGCCAAACAGGGCAGAGCTTTACGGATAATGGCGAAGACGAATTTGAATATGAAATCGGCGGTGACTACGCCTTCCCGCTCGGCAAAGGCACGTTAAAACTCATTGGCTTGCACAGCTTCGAAGACAGCGATTTTAACAACTCTTTTGTGTCCTTTCCTGAAGGGGAAGACGAATTCAGATCCATCTTTAACCGCTTCGACGAAGAGGGCGAATTTATTGGCCGCGCGGAATATAGCTGGAAGTCGGGCACCTCGCAAGATTGGCAGCTATCATGGGAAGGCGCGTTTAACTATCTGGACAGCGAAACGGAATTTGCAAATTCTTTCACGCCGCTGACATTTGGCGATGTCCGCGTTGAAGAAAAACGCACAGAAGCGAACATCACGCATAGCCGCCCCTTAACGCCAAAAATTAATTTACAGGCGTCTCTGGGCGCTGAATATTCTGAACTGGACGTCACCACGCTTGACGATCCCGCCCGTACTTTCTTTCGGCCTAAAGGGTTTATCTCAGCCAGTTATGATATCAGCGACAAATATGTCTGGCGGGCTAAATTAGAGCGGGATGTCGACCAACTTGATTTTGGCACATTTGTCTCTTCCGTAAATTTGTCCGATGCGACAGCCTCCACAGGTAATAGTCAAATAGTCCCGACCCAATTCTGGAACGCAGAAATCGAGCTTGAACGTAAAAGCGCCGGCGCCCTATCCGGCACGCTCACAGCCTTTGCCCGCTTTATCGAAGACCCGATTGATAGAATTCTCTTTTCAGATGGCAGTGAAGGCCCCGGCAATCTGGACAATGCCTTCCGCTATGGCATTGATGGGAATATGACGCTCGTCTTTGATACGTTAGGCGCGAAAGGGCTTCGCCTTGATCTCTCAGGCGGACTTGAAGACAGTAAGATTGACGATCCTGTTACGGGACGGTCACGCAAAATAAATGACACATTGGTGTGGGATTACGACTTTGAATTAACCCATGATATTCCCAATTCGAACTGGGCATGGGGCCTAGAGTTTAATAATTTCAAACAAAGCACATTTTTTAGACTAGACCAGAGCTTCGAAGTTACATTTCGTGAACCCCGTAACCTTGTGCGCATCACCAATAAAGACATTTTTGGAATGCGCGTGGACGTTCTTTTCCAGAATATTTTGCAATTCAATGTCGAGCGAGAGCGATTGATTTTTGACGGCGACAGAAATGGAGACCTTATCGGGGGTGAGTTTTTCACCCGTCGACGCGGACGACGCATAGGCTTGCAGATTTCAGATACGTTCTAATTAATAACGGCAGTCTTGATAGACTCGCAAAATATCTCCGCCCCACTCTCCGTTGAATTTATCGATTAAGCGATCTGCATTGCTTTTGCCCGAGCGCACAAATTCATCCAGCTCTTGAAGGAAAATGGTCTCGTTTTCGCCATGAGCATTTAGGCGCGCTCTGGCGTTCAGGCCTGCGCGAGAAATTTCCATCACGGCGACAGCTAAGTCCCGGATTGTCTTGTCCCTAAACGGTGTTTGAAGACCCATTTTAGGCACGTGGCGGCGAAGCTGCTCGCGTTCCTCAGCCGTCCAGTCCTTGACGAAGTCCCACGCCGTATCCAGCGCGGCTTGATCATAGATCAGCCCGACCCAAAAGGCCGGCATTGCGCACAACTCACCCCAAGGCCCCGTATCGCAGCCGCGCATTTCCAGAAATGTTTTGAGCCTGACTTCAGGGAATATTGTTGAGAGATGATCATCAAAATCAGAAAGCGTAGGCTTTTCGCCCGGAACGATATCAAGCTTACCGTCCAGAAAATCACGAAACGACTTACCTGACGCGTCCAGATATTCACCGCCGCGATAAACAAAATACATCGGCACATCCAGCGCATAATCAATATATTGCTCAAAGCCAAAGCCTTCATCAAAGACAAAAGGCAACATACCCGTACGATCAGGATCTGTATCGAGCCAGACGCGAGAGCGGTAAGACTTATAGCCGTTCAGCTTGCCTTCCATGAAAGGCGAATTTGCAAACAGCGCTGTGGCGATGGGCTGCAAGGCAAGGCTCACGCGGAACTTTTTGACCATGTCTGACTCAGTCGAAAAATCGAGATTGGTTTGAACCGTGCATGTGCGAAACATCATTTCGCGGCCAAGCGTGCCGACTTTCTGCATATAGTCGCGCATGATTTTATAGCGGCCCTTGGGCATGACAGGCACATCTTCTAATTTGGTATCAGCGCGAAACCCCAAAGATATAAAGCCCGCATTGATTTCATCGGCGACCTCTTTGACCTCGCGCAAATGCTGCGACACCTCGCGGCAAGTCTGGTGAACATGTTCAAGCGGCGCGCCAGAGAGTTCGAGTTGACCTCCGGGTTCCAGTGACACAGAGGCCCCGTCTCGCTTAAGCGCGATAACATTCGGGCCTTCAAAGACTGGCTCCCATTTGAAACGCTGCAAGCCCTCCAAAATAGTTTTGATACCGCCTTCATAAGGAATGGGTTTCAGAGACTTGAGGCAGAACCCAATTTTCTCATGCTCCGTCCCGATACGCCAATCCGGTTTAGGCTTACAGCCTGCCATCAGATGTTCAATCATCTGGGATTTATGTTCAATGATGGGGGTGTGCTTAGCCATAAGTGGCCTTTAATTGGGTTGATGGAGTCGAGCAAGCCAGAAAACAGCATGGCGCTTAAAAGAATTTGTGATGGTAGAGCCAGCCTAAGCGGCTTTAGGGCTTATTTCCCAATATCACATTATCCCCTGAGTATTTCTCAAGGATTTTCGTATAAGCTACAGGGAATAAGCGCGACACAATCGAGATGAAACGTGCATCGCCGCCAATGAGAATACGGCGCTTCTTCTTGGCCGCGCCTTTCAGAATGACTTGCGCCGCTTTTTCAGGAGACGTAATTGCCATCTTATCAAAACCTGCATCCATTTCTTCGCGTGTTACGCCATTGTCAGGTAATTTATCCGCAATCGCGCTTCGGGCTATATTCGTTTTAACTCCGCCGGGATGAACGGAGCAGACGCCAACGCCTGTGCCTTTAAGCTCTTGCGCCAGAGTTTCCGTAAATCCCCTCACCGCAAATTTTGACGCGCAATAATGCGTTTGCCCCGCATAACCGATAAACCCAAAGACACTTGAGATGTTCACGATGGTTCCTGTCTTTGCCAATATTTGATCCATAAAGGCTTTGGTCATGCGCACAACGCCCCAATAATTGACGTCCATGACCTTCTCCATCGACTCCAATGGCGTATCGACAAAGTTACCCACGCGAGTCAGTCCCGCGACATTAAACACGTAATCAGACGCGCCAAGCGTGGTCTCGACCTTATCGGCGTAATCCGAAATGGCCTGAGCATCGGCCATGTCAAAGACATCGCTCATGACCTTATTAGAACCGCCAACCATCTGTACGGTCTCAGATAACCCTTCCGCGTTGATATCGCTCAGCGCCAATTGCGCGCCGCTCTCAGCCAAAGATATCGCCAAAGCGCGGCCAATGCCTGACGCCGCGCCCGTGACAACACAAATTTTATCTTTATATATACTCATTATGCACACCCATTATTCTGCCGCCATTTGTTGAGCTATGGCTTTGGAAAATATCAAAGCCCCATCATCTATCGGATCGTCCAGCATCAATTTTTGATCCATCTTATAGTTTTGTAAGTTCTGCCAAGGGTGCCTATCACCCTGACTCGGCAGTTCATCAAAAACCCGCATTAAATATCCGGCTTGAAAATCAAGATAGGGCCTACGCGGCATGCCTTCAGGCGCGACCGGCATAGCGCGGCTATAGCCCTTCTCTTTCATATGGCTGAGCACCCTCACCGCAAATTGAGAAATCAAATCCGCCCGCAAAGTCCAAGACGCATTTGTATAACCAAAGACCGAGACAAGGTTTGGCACATCTGAATACATAATCCCTTTATATCCGTAGCTGTCCGAAACTTGAATGGGGTGGCCGTCAATAAACAAATCGCTCTGCCCGTTAAAGACAACATTTAGTCCTGTCGCCGTCACGATAATATCAGCGGCTAGTTCCTCACCTGATGTGAGCAAAATGCCGCTTTCGGTAAAGCGCTCAATATGGTCCGTCGCCACGCTTGCCCGCCCGTCCCGAATAGCGATGAACATATCCTCATCGGGGATCATACAGACCCGCTGATCCCACGGCTCGTAATCAGGATTAAAATGCTTATCGACAGGATAGTCCTTGCCCAAAGATTTATGGATTTTTTTCCGAAACCACTGCTTCGTCTTTTCAGGGTTTTTGCGCGCCCGCTCATACATGGTCTTGGACAGCCAGATATTCTTCGCGCGGTTAATCTTAAAAGCCGTCTTAGCAGGGAATATGCGCCGCATGAGATTTCCGATTGTGTCTTTGGACGGAATAGAGGCCACATAGCTCGGCGAACGTTGAAGCATGGTCACATGTCCAGCTGTCTTAGCCAATTCCGGCACAAGAGTCACAGCCGTCGCGCCAGAGCCGATGACAATGATGTTTTTGCCGCTATAATCAAAACCCTCAGGCCAGAGCTGCGGATGGACGATATCACCTTGGAAATCCTCGCGCCCCGCAAATTCGGGCGTATAGCCCTCGTCATATTTATAATAACCTGCCGCTGATATAATAAAGCGCGTGCGGATGCGGCGGGTCTGACCTGTTTTGGCATCCGTAATCGTGACCGTCCAAAGGTCTTCTTCAGATGAAAAGTCCAGCGTTGTGACCTTAGAGCCAAATTGGATGTAGGGCGTAATGCCATATTCTTCGGCGACTGTTTCGACATAGCGTTTAATACTGGGCCCATCCGCCAAAGTCTTATCCCCCACCCAAGGGCGAAAATCATAACCAAGGGTGAGCATATCCGAATCTGAGCGAATACCAGGATAACGGAATAAGTCCCATGTCCCGCCTATGGCATCGCGCGACTCAATCAAGGCTAAGCTGTCATCAGGGAATTGAGTTCGATAACGACACGCCGCGCCAATGCCCGAAAGCCCCGCGCCAATAATGACCATATCATAGATATTTTCTGTGCTCATGCGTTAGCATGCAACAAATTGCATAAGGCGGCAAGCGGCGGCATAGAATGAGCGGTGTTCAGAAGTGAATGGGCCTAGCGCCAATCGCCCTGCGCAGCTTGCCAGAGGGTTAGGAGTGAAAGCGCCGCCGTGTCAGCGCGCAATATCCGTGGGCCAAGCGAAACGGGAGTCACGAAATCTTGGGCATGTAGTAATTCCCGTTCTTGCGGCGTGAACCCGCCTTCGGGGCCGATTAATATGGCTGCAGGTCCGTTTAGCCTTCGCAGGGCTTCCGCCGCAGGTTTTGCGCCGCCAGCCTCATCCGCGAAAATCAGGCTGCGGTCCGTATCCCATCCCATCAGCATCGCGTCCAATTTTTGCGGTGCCTCAATCACGGGAATATCAAGCCGCTCGGTCTGTTCCGCCGCTTCAATCGCTTGCAGGCGGGCTTTCTCAACATTGAATTTCGGAAATTGCGTGCGGGCTGTAATGACGGGCTGCAAAGTTCTCACGCCAAGCTCGGCCGCTTTTTCTATAATAAATGTCGTGCGGTGTTTACGGACGGGCGCAAAGCAGAGCGTGATATCTGGGCACGCTTTGGGGTCGCGCAATTGCTCTGTCACAAGAAGCGTCGCCGCGCGTTTGGACACAGCTGAAATTTCTGCCCGCCATTCACCATCTTCTGCATTAAAGAGGCGAACCGCATCACCCGCGCCTTTGCGCAGAACATTGCCGAGGTAATGGGCTTGGTCTTTGGATAGCTCAACAGCCGCGCCCTCGCCTAAAGCCGTTTCAACATAAAGCCGAGTCAGTGTGTAATTTTCACGCATGGGATTGCTATAAGGGATGAAGCGAGGGTAATCACGTGTTTATGAGTAACGAACGTCATATTTCTTCTCCCCATTCATGGGGGGAAGTACCCCCGCAGGGGGGGATGGGGGGCCACGTTCGTCTAAACACTGACGGTTTGTATTTTGTCGACAGTCACCCCCCATCGACCTCCGCTTCGCTCCAGCCACTTCCCCCCGCGTGCGGGGAGAAGAGCTTCCCTTCTGGCCTCTACAAATGACAGCCCCCGTCAAAGACTCAGATCGCTCCCATTGGGTGAACCGCTCGCCTCTCTCCCTGCGTCCTTACCTGCAACTCTCGCGGCTAGACCGGCCTGTCGGATATTGGCTTCTCGCTTTGCCGGGGTGGATAGGTTTGGCCTTTGCATCACTCTCCCATGGCTTTGCATCCTCCGACCAGAAATGGGCGGCGCTTATCCTTATCGGCGCGATAGCCATGCGCGGCGCGGGCTGTACTTATAATGACATTGTCGACCAAGATTTGGACGCGCAAGTCGAGCGCACAGCCCTGCGCCCCCTACCCGCAGGCACGGTCACGACGAAACAAGCCTGGATATGGCTCTTTGCGCAATGCGCTGTGGGGCTAGTCGTGCTGCTCTGCCTGCCAAGGCTCGCGCAGATTATCTCGCTTTGCTCTATTCCGCTTGTCGCCGCCTATCCCTTTATGAAGCGCATCACATGGTGGCCGCAGCTCTGGCTAGGATTGACGTTCAACTGGGCTGTGCTTGTGGCCTATGCCGCCAAGACAGGCACGGTGAGTCTGCCGCTCTTTATTCTTTATGCAGGGCTGATATTCTGGACGGTCGGTTATGACACTATCTATGCCTGTCAGGATATTGAAGATGACATGAAAATTGGGGTGAAGAGCACGGCTAGGCGTTTTGGGAAGCGGGTAAAGTTGGGAGTAGCTGTGAGTTATATGGCTTGCGTGATACTTGTTTTTATATCTGTGGCTAAGGAGGTTCTACCATCAAAAGAAGTATATGAAACTCTAGAAGAACACTCAGTTTCAATTGACATATCTGGCTCAGGAGTATTTTTGATTATATTCCTACCAATATCACTATTTGCACTTCACCTTTTATGGCAATTGGTGACGTTCAAACCCGATAGTTCAAAAAACTCATTGAGAAAATTTAAATCAAACTTTTGGGCGGCTCTCGCCTTGATAATACCATTACTTATCATCGGAAACATTCACTAAGTCGTTCGGTTCTGCGCTGACGAAATCGATTCGCAGAATCGATTCCTTTTTACCCGCTTGAACTTCACCTAACCGTGAATAGAACTTGTTTAGCTATTCACGCGTATAATTCCTATATTGTGAGTCTAGAATAGGAGTGACCCATGTTGAATAAAACATTATCAAGACGAGAATTAGGCCTAGGGGCTGCAGTCTTAGCTCTGGCAGCTTGCACAAAAGCGGGCACGACAGCCCAAGCCGCCGAAGGCAGTACAAAAGGCGCTATGGAGAAAAAAATGAGTGAGAATATTGATTGGGCTAACTTAACGGATAGCCAATGGAAAGCCCGTCTGACGGACCAGGAATATAAAGTGCTTCGCCATGAGGCCACTGACCGTCCATTCACCTATGCGCTGCTCGAAAACAAAGAAACCGGCATCTATGATTGCGCGGGCTGTGAACTACCGCTGTTCGAATCTGAGACTAAGTTTGATTCGCGTACAGGCTGGCCATCTTTCTGGCAGAACATTGATGGTTCGCTAGGCACAAAAGAAGATCGCAAACTATTTTCTTTGCGGACAGAAATGCACTGTTCACGCTGTAAAGGTCACATTGGCCATATTTTTAACGATGGCCCAGCCCCTACAGGCAAGAGATTTTGCGCCAATGGTTCGGCTCTGCATTTCAGGAAAGCATGAATTATCGGTGACTCGCCTTACTGAAAACTTAACCGGAGATGTAATTTAATAAAATTATCCTCTTGCCAGATTTTCGAAAAGGCTTACCTTAAACATATTGTTAGCCGTCCCATTCCGGGGCCGCATTATGAAAGGAGGTCTGATTTGTTTATCTGTTTTGAGGGGTCTGCCCGAAGCTATTAGATTAGCCCTTTCGTAAAAGCGAAATTGGGTAAAGAATATCTATCTTGAAACCAAGCAATGTGCTTGGCGAGACCCAAACTTCAAAGAGAAGCCGCCTGATACTGTCAGGCGGCTTTTTCTTTTGTGTTTTACATCAAGCCCTTCTATTACTTCGGATGTGTAATATTGTGGAGACCTTATGGCTATTGCCCGCCCTGTCGACCGACGTCTCTTTTTCATTTTGGATCGTGCCCATACACGCCTTTCCAAAGAAGCCGATAACTACCTAGCTAAAAATGCGGGCGTGGGCACATCCCAAGCGGCTGTCTTAATTTACCTCGGATACCATGACCGCTGCCGCTTAACGGATTTGGCCGAAGGCACAGGCCGCAATAATGCCGCCATTACGGGTTTAGTTGGGCGTATGGAGGCAGATGACCTTTTGGAGCGCATCACCCTCACCTCAGATCGCCGCGCGAAAGCCGTCGCTTTGACCGATAAAGGCTGGGCTCTGCGCGAACAGGTCATGAATGATTTTCGCGATTTTAATGACCGGCTCGTCAAGGGTCTTACCGAATCGGAAGTCGAGACAGTCTTGAAATTTCTCGCTCTGGCGCCTGAAAATGTGAAGGCGGATTAATCCCAAAGTCCTTTTTTAGGTAAAAATGACAAGCTTGCGTGACGAAAGTCACAATTCTAGCGATGAGATACATGTTATTGTAGATTCGAACATAAGGTTTCGACCTAAATTGTTCGGAGGCGCAAATGAGACTATTTAAACAGATACTTCCGGCTGCCATATTGTCAGCCATTTTCTTCCTCGGCGGTGAGGCTGATATTTTTGTCGCGCAAGCGCAGGCGTCGACGCCGGTATCAGATTCCGCTCCCGCACGTGATGTTTCAACGCCTTCAGAAGATATGGCGCTAACAAATAGCTGCATGGATAACGGCAAAGAGAAGGTTTATTGCCTCTGCGTGACGAAAATTTACAAACACAAAATGACACTGCGCCAATATCGCGGTGCTGTGGCGTTATATCAGGATAGAGCTAGCGCAGAAGATAAACTCTATAGCGAAGGGTACTCGCAAGACGACATCAGGTCTATTTCAGCCTTCAAAAAAGACTTATCCTCCGAGGCTAAGTTTCGGATGCGCTGTGACAGAGCCGAAATCTATTTCGCAGCGGCAAGTCAAGATTAGACAGCAAGGCTTCACTCGGTTAAACGCCGATTATGGCCAAGAAAAAATCGTCTAAAAGCTCTCATAAAAACGCCAAACAAACCATACAAGTGGATATTGTCTCGGATATCGTCTGTCCTTGGTGTTGGCTGGGCGTGCGTTATTTTGAAAAAGCCGCCAAGCAATCTAAACATGATATTAGGCTGACATGGCGACCTTACATGCTGGACCCGACCGTTCCCGAAGGCGGCGTCCCCTATAATGATTATATGAAGAAAAAATTTAACTCAGGCGGCACATCAGACCGTTACAAGGCTATGCGGGACGCGTTGGAAGCTGCAGCCCCCGAGGTCGGCATTGATTTTAAATTCGGACAAATCCCGATGCGGCCCAATACGCTTGATGGACACCGCCTTTTAAGATGGGCCCAAGGTCAGGATCTTGGCAATGCCGCCTCTGACGCCCTTTTTCGTAGTTTCTTTACCGACCTCAAAGATATTGGCGATCACGATGTCCTCAAAGGCATTGCAGAGGAGATTGGCATGGACGCGGATCTCGTTGCAGAGTTGCTGACCAAGGAAGATGATAAAAATGCCGTGCGGGAAGAAATTATGTATTTTCGCAATCTCGGCATTAATGGTGTGCCTTGTTTTATTTACAATGGACAATTTGCCGTGCAAGGGGCACAGCCTGTTGACGCGCATTTGAAAGCGCTCAATGAGGCTGCAAAATTGCCGCCCGCTCAATAAAAATCTAGGAGGCATAGATGACAACATTTCAAATCGTAGCCTTTTATATTGCGCTCCACCTCATACTCCTGCCTGTCCTTATGCTTAGGGTTGGACAGGTTCGCATGAAAGAAAATGTCAATCTAGGTGATGGCAATAAGCCGGCTCTGATAGCGCGTATTCGCGCTCACGGAAATTTTGTCGAGACCACACCCTTTGCGCTTATCGGCCTCTTCGCGCTGGCCATGATGAACGCAAGCTCTATCTCTTTACATCTTTTTGGGGCCATTTTCTTTTTAGGCCGCATCTTACACGCTCACGGTATGGCGCAGCCCGGCGCAATGGGCAAAGGCCGCGTTATCGGCATGGCAATGACACTTTTTACCTTCCTTGGTACCGCCATTTATTTGCTATGGCTGATTTTCACCTTCACGATTAACTAGGATATCAATGGCCCTTCATGACCCCATCAGTGTTGCCGCGCTCGCGCCGACACTTGAAAAACTTTTATCCCGCGCCAAACATCACGGCGCAACATCTGCGGATGCCGTCGCCACCCATGGCCGCTCTTTAGCCGTCGTCGTACGCGGCGGGGAGCTTGAAGATGTCGATAATAGCGAGGGGCGCGATATCGGGCTTCGCGTCATGGTCGGGCAGCGCCAAGCCTGTGTTTCCAGTTCTGATATTTCGGATAGCTCCATAGACCAGCTCGCAGAACGGGCTGTGGCTATGGCCAAATTAGCGCCCGAGGATCCCTATTGCGGCCTGGCGGAGCAAAGCCAGCTCGACACACATAATGTCGACCTACAGCTTTATGACGACACGCCCATTACGCCAGCTGCGCTCAAAGCGCGTGCCTTGGAGGTTGAAGCTGCGGCGCTCGCGGTGAAAGGCGTTCAGCAAGCCGAAGGCGCAAATGCCAGCCATGCTAGTTCCGCCATCCACTTCATGACAAGCCACGGCTTTTCACAAGGCTGGAAATCCTCACGTCACGGCCTCTCCGTCTCAGCCATTGCCGAGAAAGACGGCGCGATGGAACGTGATTATGACCATGACGGCAGGCGCTGGTTTGAAGATTTAAAAACGCCGCAAGATATTGGCCGCATCGCGGGAGAGCGCACAGTCAAGCGCTTGGGCTCAAAACAAATGGAGTCAGGCTCAATGCCTGTTATTTTTGATCAACGCGTTTCAGGTTCTCTGGTCGCCGCCATGGTTGGCGCGATAACGGGGCCTTCCGTGGCGCGAGGCGTGTCGTTCTTAAAAGAAAAAATGGGCGAAACTCTCTTTAGCTCAAACATACAAATCATTGATGACCCGCTTATGCCGCGCGGCCACGGCTCCCGCCCCTATGACGGCGAAGGCATTGTCCCCGTCACGCGCCACTTGATTAAAGACGGCGCTCTGCAAACATGGCTTTTAAATTGCGCCTCAGCCAAGCAGCTCGGCCTTGTCACGACAGGCCATGCCACGCGCAGCATCGGCTCACCGCCTGGTGTGTCGGCCACAAATACTTATCTGGCCGCAGGGATCAAAACACCGCAAGAGCTTACAAGCCATGTTGAAAACGGCTTATGGATAACAGAGATGTTCGGCCCCTCTTTAAATTCTAATACGGGGGATTACTCAGTCGGCGTGGCAGGATTTAAGATTGAGAACGGGCAAAAAGCCTATCCGGTTAGCGAGATTACCATCGCAGGCAACCTGCTTGAGATGTACAAAACCCTCATCCCCGCAAATGACCTTATCTTTGACGGCTCAACCGTCGCGCCAACTCTTTTGACAGAGGGGCTGACCGTTGCAGGGAGCTGATGAAGTTTGTGTGCCTTACGTTGAGGACTTGGCTCTAATTAAAGAGGCTGTTCTCGCGGCAGGTAAAATCGCCAAAGATGCCTTTTTGGCTGATGACGCAGAAATCTGGGACAAATCTAACAACACGCCCGTTACGGACGCTGACATCGCCGTAAATGACTATCTTGAAAAAGTCTTGATGGCCGCGCGTCCTGGCTATGGCTGGCTGTCGGAAGAAACCAAAGATGACCACTCCCGCCACGCCTGTCCGCGCACCTTTGTTGTCGATCCGATTGACGGCACCCGTGCCTTCATCGACCGCACACATAATTTCGCCGTTTCCGTGGCGATTATTCAGGACGGGATCTCTGTGGCCGGCGCGCTTTATAATCCGCTAAATGATGAAATGTTTGAAGCCACATTGGGCGGCGGCGCGGCGCTAAATGGTAAAGCTGTTAAAGCTGTTGACTGTGACAAGGTAGAAGGCATCCGCATGGTTGGCTATGCCCGTAAATTTAGGCGCTTGGGCTGGCCCGATATGAATTGTCATGTCGCCAATTCCATGGCCTACCGTATGGCTTTAGTGGCCTGCGGACAAGCCGAAGCAACCGTAGCCTTTACGCCTAAATCAGATTGGGATGTGGCCGCCGCGCAGCTTATCGCGTCAGAGGCAGGGGCTGTCGTCACCGATCTGCACGGAAAACCTCCCAGCTATGACGGGGAAACCACCAGCGGATTGGGGGTTATTTGTGCTGGCAAGACTCTTCACGCTTTGTTATTAGCCCGCATAACACCTGTCATTTCTCAGTTTGAAAAAAGCGATGACAAGATTAGAGATTTTGGATTTATGGGGACAATCCCCACCGATAGGAATTTAGAGGATAAAAATATGTCAGACGGCGAAAATATACAGCTTCTTCACTTAGTCATCGGCGGAGAATTGGTAGACCCAAATAAGACCGAATTTAAGAATTTAAAAGAGGTTGATTTTGTTGGCGCATACGCCAATTTTGCAGACGCTCAGGTTGCTTGGAAATCTGCAGCACAGCGCACCGTTGATAACGCCCATATGCGTTACTTTGTGCTTCACGCACATGAGCTCATTGATCCTGATAAAGACGGCATCATTGGCTAACTGAGTGTCCATTTTTGCGTCGAACTCTCTCGCCGTATTGACATACGCCATCGCGTATTCTCCTAAAACTGAACACTCATCTTATGTCCTGTCTTAAAAGATGAACCCGCCAATTAAAAATGAGACTGACCGCCGGAGGATTAAACGTCTTTGGCGCGATTATATTTGGCCGCAAAAGGGAAAGCTCTTTGTAGCCTTTCTCTTTATGGCGCTGCTGGCTGCTGCAACAGCCGCTTACACGTTTGTCGTTGGGCATATCGTGGACGAAGCTAATAATCTGTCCAAAAGCGCAGATGCCGCCGCCAATGCCAAAACATACGCCTATGCAATTTTGCCAATCTTACTAGGCATAACGGCCCTCTCCGGTGTCTCAAATTACATTCAGCGCATCTTGTCTAACTCAATAGCCCTCAACGCTGTGGGTAAAATGCAAAAGAAAATGTTCAGCTCCGCCCATAATCGCGACTATGCGAGCTTCGCACTTGAGCCCACAGGGAACCTGATCTCCAAATTCACCAATGATGTCACAGTGATTTCAAATGCGCTTATCCGCACCATGTCGAATTTGGTCGCCGCTCTGCTAACCGTAATATTCACCATTATTGCCATGCTGTATCAAAACTGGCAGCTATCGCTCGTCATGACCGTTTTCCTGCTCGCCTTTTGGCCCATCATCGCGATTTCGCAGCGCATGCGCGGCAACGCCAAAGATGTTCAGGCTCATATCGGCACGATAACCTCAGAGCTAAAAGAGAGCTTTTCTGGCGCACGTATGATTAAAGCTTACGGATTAGAAAACAATGAAAACAAACGCTTAGGCAAAAGCTTTAATGAGAGAATACGCCTTTTTATGAAGCTTGTCACAGAGCAAGCCCGCGTTGATCCCATTCTTGAAATATTAGGCGGCCTCGCCATTGCGGGCGTGGTGATATTCGGCGTTTATCAAGTGACCAACAACACGGCGACGGCTGGGTCTATAGGCGCAGTCCTTACGGGCTTGCTTATTCTATCTCCTAAATTACGGGCCCTCGGCACGCTCAACAATGTTGTGCAAGAAGGCCTCTCCGCCCTCACCCGTATCTTTGACGTCATTGACGAGCAGCCGACAATTACCGAACAACCCGATGCGATAGACCTAACTGAACCCCAAGGCTTCGTTAAACTCACAGATGCGCGCTTCGTTTATCAGGACGGCACAGAAGCGCTTTGCGGCGTATCGCTAGAGGCCAATGTTAATGAGACCATCGCTTTAGTCGGGCCGTCAGGCGGCGGTAAATCCACGATTATAAATCTTATTCCGCGTCTCTATGATGTCAGCGCAGGTAAAGTTCAAATCGATGGTATCGATGTGCGCCGCTTATCTTTGAATAGCTTGCGTAGCGCTATCGCCCTCGTGTCCCAAGACGTGACGCTTTTTAACGACACCATTGCGGCGAATATCGGTTTGGGCGACACATCGGCGTCTCGAGCGGATATCATCAAGGCGGCTAAGGCGGCGGATGCGGATGATTTCATCACGGCCCTACCCAAGGGCTATGACACAATCCTCGGCGAAGACGGCGCAGGATTATCAGGCGGGCAGAAACAGCGCCTCTCCATCGCCCGCGCTATATTGCGCGACGCGCCTATCCTCTTATTGGATGAAGCCACCTCTGCTTTGGATGCTGAAAGCGAGTCCAAAGTACAAACTGCCTTAGACCGGCTCTCAAATGGCCGCACAACAATCGTCATTGCCCACAGGCTAAGCACTGTGCAAAAAGCGGATAGAATTTATGTGTTGGATAAGGGCAAGGTCGTAGAGACAGGCACGCATAAGAGCTTAAAAAAGAAACGCGGCGGTATTTACGCAAAATTACGGGATTTGCAAAGCTAGCTAAATTTGATGCTACTGCCGGCGCCAAGAAATCTGATACTGAGTGGCCTCATCATGTGGACTGCTGAGGATCTCGTCAAAGACATAAAACCCACTGCTTTCGACTGTAAAATCGATTTTCCCCTCTGGAGCACTCCCGATTTTTACGCTATCTGAAACCACCTTATTACATTTGTATATTTCTAAGATGACGTAATTTGAGCAGCTTGAGACCACAAGATCAACCATTGTCCCAGCACTGACTTTGTAACTGGCAGTAACGCTTTGACCTGCTTTTAAATAACCGCGCTGTTTAGCAAGCAATTTTACGTAATTATCTAGAACCCCATCGTCTACCTTCACGTCACTGCTAGGGATGAGGTGCGAATGAGATGCTACATGTATAGTGGCTGGATTGATTGTGTAAGCAGGAAAGTAAAACCAAGATGAATAAGCGAGAAAGGCAGTTACCAAGAGCGTCAAGACTGTGAAAAATAGACGCTTCTTGCCCATAGCACTTTCGTCTGACAATGATTTCACATTAGCGAGATTACTTCGAAAACGGCTGACATCAGTGTTACTTCCCCAGCGAAGATCCCCTTTTGTTATGTCAGGTCGTGCCATAGTCTCATCCCGCTTTAGCGACCACACACTGTCTTCAATTATGCGTTCTAAGCAGGAAACATAAAAATATGGTTACCAAATTGATACTTTAAGATGTGTCTTGCGAGCGGCTTAACTAACGCTTGTGCTATGTCTAACGCACTTTACTCCCGCCGTAAAATCAGTTCCGTCACCGGATTACCGGACCATTGCTCCATGAAGCGCGATTTCACATCGGCAGGGTCGTAAACCGTCTCGACCCAATCGATGAATTCAATGTCATGCGTTTTAGCGTATTTCAGATAATCATTGAAAAAGAAGTCGAGCATGCCCGTCTTGCCTTGCTTCACATGGAGATACTTAAACTTTAGCTGCTCCATCGCCTCTTCAATATTATCCCCCATATGAAAGTGACGATAAAGCACGCCCATAATACCCGTGCGGTCTGCGCCTGATTTACAATGCATAACGGCCGGATATTCAATGCGCTCGAACAGATCTTTGGCCGCGCGAATTTTCTCAGGCGTATGGGTGTCGCGGCTGTAAACCCGAAAATCGACCATGGTAATGCCGTGTTTCTCGCAAGCCTCTTTCTCGAGCAAGTAAAATCCTTTTGGACTTTCCCCGCGCAGATTTATGTTCGTTTTTATCCCCATCTCGGCCCATTCTGCAATGCGTTTGGGCGAGGGTTGGTTCTCGCGATACATGCCCCCGCCAATATCGTGATGATTGGCAAAGCGGACACGCAGAAAGCCGTGGTCGCCCCAGGTGAGGTCGCGGTAAGCCTGTTTTCTGTCAGCTGGGTTGTTGAGGTCTAAGCTCATTTAACATATGTCCTTGATTCATATTCGGCATAACAGGGAGGCCGCAAGTGTTCAAACGCTTCATGCGGTCTAATGCCGTACAAATTACGATAGGCTGGCTGGTCGCGGCCTATATGACTTTGGTCAAATATACCACGCGCTGGGAGGTCGAGCGCGCGGACCATGTTCAGGAGATTATCGATAATGGCAAAGGCGTTATCGCGCTTGTCTGGCATTCACGTTTTATGATGCTTACATCTGCTTGGAAGAAAGAATACCAACTGCCTTATGTGCTTGTTTCCCGGTCTCGCGACGGCGCGATTGTAACCCATACCAGCCATTTTTTGGGTCTGAAAACCATCCGAGGTTCCGCCAAAAAAGCCGCCAAAGGTGATTTGGCAGCCAAGGCCAAAGGCGGGGCGAAAGCCAGCATGGATATTGTCACGGCTTTGGAAAATGACGGCTGTATCGTGGTCACGCCAGATGGCCCGCGCGGCCCACGTCAAAGATTGGGCGATGGCCCGATACGTCTAGCCAGGCTTACGGGCGCGCCGCTCATGCCCTGCACCTTTGCTGTGCGAAACAGAAAGCAATTTGACAGCTGGGACAAACTCGTTCTTCCTCTACCCTTTGGCAAAGGTAAAATTATCTGGGGAACCCCTGTTATGGTGCCCGCCAATGCGGATGAGCGCAAAATTGAACATATTCGTGAGCGTATCGAAGATGAGATGAATATCTTCCTCGCCGATGCCGACAGAGCTATGGGCCATGATCCTGTGCAGGCCGCTGACAAATGAGCGAGACTGGATTGATACGCGCCTATTCAGGCCTAACGAAAGTCATCGCGCCTGCCTTGCCCCTATGGCTCAAACGCCGCGCGCTTAAAGGCAAGGAAGACCCGTCGCGCCAAAGTGAGCGCTTCGGTATCGCCTCGCGCCCTCGCCCAGAAGGACAGCTCTTTTGGATGCACGGCGCAAGTGTCGGCGAAGTGACGATGTTGCTACCGCTCATTGAAAAAGTACTGGCCGAATATCCTGCTGCACATGTCCTTGTCACAAGCGGAACAACGACCTCGGCTGAGCTTATGGACAAACGCCTGCCTAAGCGCGCCTGCCACCAATATATACCGCTCGATACGCCCAAAGCTGTGAACACATTTTTGGATCACTGGAAACCCGATGCCGTGTTCTGGGCGGAATCAGAGATTTGGCCAAATTTGCTCATGCAAACCAAAGCGCGCGGCATCCCGATGGCGCTTATCAATGCCCGCATGTCAGAAAAATCTGTCCAAGGCTGGTTCAAACGCCGCAAATCCGCCCAAAGCTTGTTTGGCTGTTTCGACGTTATTCTTGCCGGGGATGAAGCCACGGCCAATGGATTATCTTGGCTCTTGGGGAAAGAAATTGTAAGCGCTGGAAGCCTCAAAGAAGCCGCGCCCGCACTGCCGGTCGATAGCGTTGCCTTGGCTATGCTTGAAGCGCAAATTGGTGATCGCCCCGTCTGGTGCGCGGCTAGCACACATAAAGGCGAAGAAGAGATTATACTCGCGGCCCATAAAGACGTCCGTAAAGATCACTCTGACGCCCTGCTTATTCTCGCCTTGCGCCATCCTGAACGCCGTGATGACGTCTTGGCCATGATGCCTCCCGAAAATACGGCCACCCGGTCGCTCGGCCAAGGCATAGAGGATAAGACTTCCGTCTATATCATTGATACTATTGGAGAAATGGGGCTAGCCTACACGCTCTCCGATATAACATTTGTCTGCGGTTCGCTCGTCAAAGGATTGATGGGCCACAACCCCCTTGAGCCTGCGCGATTTGGCAATGCGGTACTGACAGGGGCGCATATATCCAGCTTCGCCGATAGCTACATGTCTATGATTGCCTTTGACGCTGCACAGCGTATTCTACCCCCTAATATGGTAGGACACGCCGTGAGCGAACTCTTTTCAGACCCTGCAGCCTTGACGCGGCGACAAAGCCTTGCGCTGGAATACGCGCAGAGCCGTAATGCTGTGCTCGATTTCGTATGGGATAAGCTGACGCCCGTTCTACCAAATGAAATGAATGGGGCCTCGTCATGAGACCGCCGGAGTTCTGGAACCACCGCGAGGGCCGTGATGCCGCGCCGATGATAAGGCTAATCTTGAAGCCCTTTAGCTGGATTTATGGCTGGGCCGCCGCGCGCCGCATAAAGACAACCCAAAGCTATGATGTTGGTATTCCTGTTATTTGCGTGGGCAATGCCACCATGGGCGGAACGGGCAAAACGCCAGTCGCCATATATCTGCTCAAGAGCCTGCGCCGCCTTAGGATTGATGCTGTAGGCCTGACCCGCGGTTATGGCGGGCTTGAGAAAGGCCCAATGCCCGTACAGAAAGGCCACACGGCCATTGATGTGGGTGATGAGCCTTTACTCCTCGCACGTCACGCGCCTGTTTGGGTCAGTGCAGGACGGGATGACGGCGCACGTGCAGCCCGCAGCCACGGCGCAAGCGTGATTGTTATGGATGACGGGCATCAGAACCCGCAATTAGAGAAAACTCTATCGCTCCTCGTTGTTGATGCCGAAGTCGGATTTGGCAATGGCTGCGTCTTTCCCGCAGGCCCGTTGCGGGAGAAGCTGACGCCCTCACTGGAACGCGCAGATGCCGTTATCCTGATGAAGCCTACATCTGATTACGAGATTGATGACGTTCTGACAGAACAGCTGAAAGGTAAAATCGTTGTTCCCGCGTTCCTCAAACCTGCAGGGCCGCCGCCCAAGGGCAAGCTCTATGCCTTTGCTGGGATTGGCCGCCCCAATAAATTCTTTGATAGCCTGCGTCGTCACGGCGGAGAGATTGTCGAAGAAGTCCCCTATGCTGACCATTACAAATATAAGGATGAGGATATTGAGAGTCTCTTCATGCTGGCATCCGAATATGAAGCCTCGCTCATCACCACGGAAAAAGACTATGTTCGCCTACCCAAAGGATACCGAAAAGGCGTCCATGCCTGGCCCGTCACCGTGCAGTTCGAGGACGAGCTGACTCTGCGCCGCCTGCTCCATCCTATCATTGAACGCACAAAACCCCCTAAATGAGCCAAGATAAGTGAGTTTAGGCAAGAAAATTGGATGGCGGCTCGAAGCCCTCGCCTATGATGTGGTCGGGCTCATCCTCAAGCTTTTTCCGTTTGGAGGCATTTCGGGGTTTGGAGGATGGCTTCTCCGCCTGATAGGACCTCTGACAAGCAAGCATAAAATCGCAAAGACAGGTTTAGAAATTGCCTTTCCTGATAAGCCTGAGACTGAAATCGCCCAAATACTCAAAGACCAATGGGATAATACGGGCCGTACCTTTGCCGAGTTTCCCATCACCCACCGTATCAAAGCCTTTGAAGATGGCCGCGTGACCGTCAAAGGTCTTGAGATATTTAAAGCCAATGCGCCCGCCATCATCGTCACAGGGCATTTCGCCAATTGGGAAATTATGGCGACCGTGCTGACGCAATCAGCTTTGCCAGTCCGTATAACCTACCGTAAAATCAACAATCCTTATATTGATGCGCGCGTGCGTAGGCAGCGCGAGCGTTACGGGACTAAGTTTCTCGTGCAAAAATCCACGCATAAAGGTGGCCGTGAATTGCTCGAAGCGCTAAAAAACGGAGAGAGCGTGGCACTTCTCAATGATCAGAAATTCAATACAGGAATCAGCGTACCCTTTTTCGGGCAAGAGGCCATGACAGCCCAAGGCGCAACACGCTTAGCGCTGAAGACTGGGCGGCCGCTGCTGCCCATGGCGGTGACGCGTGACGGCGCGAATTTCACCGTGACATTTTATGACCCGATTGTTTTGGACAAGACAGGCGACCGAGACGCTGATGTGATGAACGGTGTGAAGAAAGTTACAGAGTTTATAGAAACACGAATCCGCGAAAACCCTGCGCAATGGTTTTGGGTGCATAGACGCTGGCCTAAGGGGTTATATAAATAAACAGGAAGTTCCTTCCCCCGTTCACGGGGGAAGTACCCGCAAAGCGGGGGATGGGGGGAGCAGCAAGTGGTATTCTAAATTTTAGGGTGGCTTTATTTAGCTCCCCCCTCAGTCGCTTCGCGACAGCTCCCCCGTGAACAGGGGAGCGGGCTCTACCTTTTTAAGCGCTCTGCTTATTTGCAGCCCTTAGCTTATCCCATTCACCAAATTCAAAGGCGATGCAGCGCTCTATGAGTTTACGCCAAACCTGTTCAGCGATATCTTCGGAAAGCCCTTGCTTGCGGGCTTCCACCAAAACCTTGCTAACAACATCTTCAATACGCTCAGCATCATAGACAGCGTTTCGATCATTCTTAATACGCCCCGCCGCGCTCATATAGGCTTGGCGCTTTACGAGTAGCGAAACCAATTCACGGTCAAGCGCATCTACGCCTTCACGGACTTCCGCCATTGTTTGGCAATCTTCACCTGGTTTAGCCATAGGACTCTAACCCTCTTGGGGCCACTCCGTGAGTAATTCAGGGTCAAGGTTACGGTTACGCCACTTTAAACGCCAGCATAAATGCGGCCCAGTTGAGCGGCCTTTTGACCCAACCGTCGCAATCTGCTCGCCTTGTTTCACGTGCTGCCCGTCCTCAACAACGATGTCGTCCATATGCAGGTAATAGCTGATAAGCCCCTGCCCGTGATCAATCAGCAGCAAAGCCCCTTCAAAATACATGTCTTCATCCGCCATCGACACGATACCATCCGCAGGCGCGACGATGGGTGTGCCTTTAGGCGCGGCCAAATCGACGCCGTAGTGGGGGCGCTTAGGCTCGCCGTTTAAAATACGCTGCGCGCCGAAATTAGTCGTCTTGATATAGTCTTCTTGAATAGGCAGGATAAATCCGTTCTTAAAACCCATTTCTTCCGCGCGGGACGCAAAGCCGATTTTCTTACGCGCTGTTGCGGCGCGGATGCGTTTTAATTCTTCGGGCGTATATTCACTCACCATATTTTTCGGCAAGCCATTAATCCGTGAGGTGTCGTAGTCTCGGGGCTCTAAATCGAATGTGACGCGATCCCCTGCAACTTCAACAAAATTACTTTTCTCATCGCGATCAAAGCCAATAATGATATGCCCACTTTCATCCGCGTTCTCAAAGTAAAAATCTTTCTCAGACCGCGCGACTTTCACTTTGGCGTTAGGTGTTGTTTGGCAAAGAACAGCGCCGCCTTGTTGGGCTACACCTATGCAAGAAATAGGCGTCGGGGCAGGATTCGGAATTTGTGTTTTTATGGTCGTCACACTACCATCTTCATTCGTTGTGATGTCTTTGGAAAAAGTTCTTAATTGCGGCTCTTGGATGAGTTCACTTGCTTGAGCCTCAACTACATTTTCGGACGTCTGCACATCTTGCGCACAAGCAGACCCGCAAATCGCAAAGGCCAAAGCCAACCCTACAAATATCCGCATTAGGCGTTTTCCTTCTTCCAAGCCGCAAGGCTCGCCGCGGCGTCCTTATAGGCTTCCTGCCTGTCGGCATTCCAATAGCGCAGCATATCCAGCGGAATTCTATCACCCGTGGTAGCGCAAGTGATATAGGCTCCGCCCTCCATGATGGTGTAATCAGAAGGACCAAAATGGATAACCGCTTCGCCCGTGCCTTGAAAAAATGAATTCATAATGCGGTCTAACGCGAGTTGGTCATAATGTGAAGCGGGGTTTTGCAGTGATTTACCGAACTCTTAAGTCGTCATTCCGTGTCATCGCAAAGCGATGGCGGAACCCATGCCTTGATATCGCGCCTAAATGAAATGGCGACGTTAAACGTGATGACAAGGCATGGGTAGCGGGCGCACTTCGTCCGCGTCGCTATGACAGAACATTAGAATTCTTAAAATAAATCGCCCTGGGGCGTTACGGGTGCAACTTTCTTAGACTTGGGTTTCGTCTTAGGCATTTTACCCGCCGCCCCATCAATCACCGCCTTGCGCTTACCGTCAGCAAAGGTCAGCGTAACGCCCTCACCCGCTTTGACTTTGTCTTTAGACCGCACCACATCACCAGCCTCATTTTGCACGAGTGCGTAGCCCCGTTCAAGAACGCCCTGATAGCTATAAGCATCGAGCAATTGCGCGGCTTTTTTGAGCCGCTGCTCATCCTGTTTAATCTTACGCTCAATCGCTTGGGCTGTTCGGTTTGTGAGCTGCCCCAAAGTTCGACTCTGCCGCGTCACATTTTGCTGTATCGGCTCAGGCCGCAAACGTTGCGCCGCATTAGACAGTCGCGAGGCATGGCGATTTTGACTGGCCGTTAAAGCCGGCGCCAATCTAGCGAGGGTCAATTCCAATCGCCGCGAGAACTCAGCCGCTAGTGATTTCAATGGCGGTAAGCGCAACATCGCCAATTTCTGACGCAAAGGTTCAAAAACCCGCTCAGGTCTTGGCAATCGCGCAACCGCTAAATCAAGCCTTTGTTGCGGCGCGGCGATAACGCCTTCAAGCCTTGGCAAGCGCGCTGCTGACAGGGCTGTCTTTTTCTCATTCACATTTCGGCGCAAGCCCCGTGTGATGCGCAGGCCATAATCAGTCATTGTTTCAAGCCAATCCTCACGCACAGGCACAGCCACTTCAGCCGCCCCCGTCGGTGTTGGGGCGCGGTAATCCGCGACAAAGTCAATCAACGTCCAATCGGTTTCGTGACCGACCGCTGAAATCAGCGGGATTTTGGAATTAGCCGCAGCCCGCGCGACCGCTTCTTCATTAAAGCACCAGAGATCTTCCATCGACCCGCCGCCACGCGCAATGATGAGCACATCGGGCCTCGGAAACCCTTCCGCCTGATTAAAGCCGTTAATAGCGCTCGTAATCTGCTCCGCTGCTTTATCGCCTTGCACAAGCACGGGCCACACTAACACATGGCTGGGAAAGCGGTCTTCAATGCGGTGCAATATATCGCGAATGACAGAGCCCGTCGGCGATGTCACCACGCCAATGGTTTTGGGCATAAAGGGCAGCTCGCGCTTGCGCTCAGCGGCGAATAAGCCCTCAGCCGCCAGCATCTTCTTACGTTTTTCAAACAGCGCCATCAGCGCCCCCGCGCCCGCCAGTTCCATTTTCTCTATGACGAGTTGATAATTGGACCGCCCCGGATAGGTCGACAACTTACCCTCACAGATAACTTCCATCCCTTCTTCGGGATGCATGGACAGACGCCCCATAACGCCCTTCCAGATGATAGAGTTGATAACCGCTTTGTCGTCTTTAACGTCCAGATAGCAGTGACCCGATTTTGCGACCGTCACTCGGCCAAGCTCTCCGCGCACCCGTACGTGGCCATAGGTCTCTTCAACGGTGCGCTTGAGGGAGTATGCGAGTTCAGAAACTGTGTATTCGGGAGTGTTGTTCATTACGTCTCTATAGACTAGAAGGCCCCTTCAGAATCAAGGGTGAATAATGCTTCAAGACGCTGCTATATTTCCTTCTCCCCGCCTGCGGGGGGAAGTGGGCATTCTGGGTAAAGCCAGAATGGTCGATGGGGGGCGCTTTCGTCTTTTCCCCAATTTAAGTTTGCAAACGAAACAGCCCCCCATCCCCCGCCATGCGGCGGGTACTTCCCCCCGTAAACGGGGAGAAGAATATTTTGGAGTACCCAGCACATGAAAGTTCTTCTTATCGGTAGCGGCGGACGCGAACATGCCCTCGCTTGGAAATTGGCGCAGAGCGACTTAGTGACAGAGCTTGCCTGTGCGCCAGGTAATGCGGGTATTGCCGAAGTGGCAGATATCGTGCCAGTGGCAGCGGATGACATCATTGGCCTCTTAGCGCTTGTGCAGCGCGACGCTTATGACTTCGTCATTGTTGGCCCTGAACAGCCCCTCGCCCTTGGACTCGTCGATGCTTTGCAAGAGATGGGCGTCAAAGTCTTTGGCCCGACAGAGGCCGCCGCGCAGCTAGAGTCCTCTAAAGCCTTCACCAAAGAGCTCTGCAAGCGCTACAATATCCCAACAGCCACTTACGGTGTTTTCACGGAGCTTAAAGAGGCCAAAGCTTACCTCAAAACCATGAAGCCGCCTTATGTGCTCAAAGCAGACGGTCTTGCCGCAGGTAAAGGCGTCGTCCTGCCCGAGACGCTGAAAGAGGCGAATAAGGAACTCGAAGAGTTTTTCTCAGGCAAATTTGGTGAAGCGTCGGCAAAAGTCGTCATTGAAGAGTTTATGGAAGGCCAAGAGGCCAGCTTCTTTGCCATTTCTGACGGAAAAACCGCCATCCCGCTTATCGCCGCGCAAGATCACAAACGCGCCTTTGACGGCGATAAAGGCCCGAACACAGGCGGCATGGGGGCTTACTCTCCAACTCCCGTTTTTGACCAAAAGGCTATGGAAACCGTGATGGATAAAATTATCACGCCGACAGTTTACGGCATGGCCAAGGACGGCCACCCCTTTGTCGGCGTTCTTTTTGCGGGGCTTATGATGACCAAAGACGGGCCTAAGCTGATTGAATATAATGCCCGCTTTGGCGACCCTGAATGCCAAGTTCTGATGCGCCGCTTGCAATCTGATGTGATGGAGATTTTCATCGCGGCAGAAGCGGGCAAACTAGCTAAACTTAAAGCGCCCGCTTGGTTCGATGAGCCGACCGTCAACGTCGTTCTCGCAACCAAAGGCTATCCCGGCGCTTACAAAAAGGGTTCAAAAATCAAAGGTATAGACAAAGCTAACGAAATAGACGGCGTCGTCGTCTTCCATGCGGGCACAAAACGTGATGACAAAAACGCGATTTGCGCGGCGGGTGGACGTGTGCTCAATATCACCGCACAGGCGAGTTCGCTGGAAGCCGCTGTCGCAAAAGCGTATAAAGCTATCGACGAAGCGATTGATTGGCCTGAAGGCTTTTGCCGCCGAGACATCGCGCATCACGCGCTTAAATGAGCGCGGGTCACACCACGCAAAAAAAATAAAATCCATATGGGGATACGCATGATTAAACAGTTTCTTTTGGCCTCCGCCGCTCTGGCCTTTACGGGTTCCGCACTAGCCGATGACAACCATAATGGTAGTTATGAGGACTACACACTGATACACGCGGGGCAAGTCTTGGCTATACCTGGCGAAGCCGTGGAATCTGAGCAAACCATCATCATCCATGACGGAAAAATCGTCGGTGTAGAAGATGGCTATTTGGAGGACGATGAAGCTACAATTATAGACGGGAAAGACATGTTCTTCCTGCCAGGCCTTGTAGACAGTCATGTGCATCTACGCCATGAATGGAGTCCAACATCACGCTGGGCTCCCGTAACAATGGAGTCAGGTGACGTAGCTTTTGAAGCCGCGAAACATGCAAAGACAACCCTCATGGCTGGCTTCACTGCCGTCCAAGACGTTGGCGGGCCCAGAGAAATTTTTGCTCTCAAACGCGCGATTAATCAGGGCCTTGTCCCTGGCCCTCATATCCAAGCCGCAGGATCCGCGATTTCGATTACAGGCGGACATGGGGATGCGCATGGCTTTAAACATGACCTTCTCCCGCATTTGCAGTCCGAGACCGTCTGTGATGGCCCGGCTGATTGCCGCCGTGCCACTCGCCAAGCCGTCAAGAACGGTGCTGATATTATTAAGATCACCGCAACAGGCGGAGTCTTATCCAATACCAATGCCGGAACGGGGCAACAGTTCTTTGATGACGAACTTGCCGCCATTGTCGAAGCGGCCACAAAAATGGGCCGGAAGGTCACAGCACATGCCCATGGCAAAGACGGGATAGACTCAGCCCTAAAGGCTGGCGTTCAATCTATCGAGCACGGCACATATCTCGACGAGGAAACAACGGCTTTATTCAAGAAAAATAACGCAACGCTCGTTCCTACCATCATGGCAGGGATGACCGTCGTGGATTGGGCGAATAATACGGATTGGCTGCCGCCCAACTCCGCTAAAAAAGCTCTCGAAGTCGGTCCGCAAATGCAGGACATGGCGCGTATCGCTTATGAAAACGGCGTGACTATCGCTTTCGGGACCGATACAGGTGTCTCGCAGCACGGCAAAAATGCCGAAGAGTTCACCTATCTGGTCGCCGCAGGCATGAGCGAGATGGAAGCCATTGAAAGCGCGACAACTATAGCCTCAAAACACATTGGCCTTGATGATGTTATCGGAACGCTTGAGCCTGGAAAATATGCCGATCTTATTGGGGTCGACGGTAATCCGCTGGAGCGTATTGAAGAGTTGCGGGATGTGGACTTTGTGATGAAAGGCGGCGAGGTTTACAAAACGCCGTAAGGCTTTGAAATAATTTATCTTTGCCCTAGCGCAGCCTGACAAGCTGGAACTAACATGCGCCGCAAATCATGCGTGCGCATGCTCCTATCCACGTCAGACCCTGCTGCCACACGCACATTTCCCCAAGCGCCTTCCGCGGCAATAACTTGCTGGCAGATTTGAGGCGTAAGGTTACCGTTATTTTTCATGACCTCGGCCCCGGCCGTAAGCCAGACAATATTACCGCCCATATAATAAAAGTAATTGCGCTCATCCGCTGTCAGGCCTTGCCCGTTGCTCTTCTCAAACTGATCCAAAGAGCGCAGCGCATTGTAACAATCCGGCAGCGCGGCAACAGCCAGTGACTTGGCCGTAGCCGCGTTTTGACCGGACAGAAGCGCGGTTTTTTGAGTACAGGATTTGGTTGCGGCCTCAATTTGCGCGCCGACAAAGGGCGAAACTTGCGCCTGCGCCGCTAATGGCAGAGCAAAAGCGCTAAGGAGAGCTAAAGATTTAACGTATTTCATAGTCATCATCCGAATTAGGCTGCAATTATTATACCGAGTTCGCCTCAAAATGAACCTCTTTTTGCAGATGCCCATTTCGTGCTAATTTTATGAGAGGCCAAATAGGGCCCGCGCGCCGGCTTCATCGTGCTTCATTTGGCGTGTGAGAGCCTCTAAATCCTCAAATTTTTCTTCTGGGCGAATGAAACTTCGTAACCTGACCTGTATATGCTGACCGTAAATGTCTTGGTCAAAGTCGAGGATAAAGGTTTCAAGCAACACGCCCTCCCCGCCAACAGTTGGACGCGTCCCAAGGCTGGCGATACTGGGCCTCCATATATCCTCCCCCGGCAAGCGGGTCTCCACGCAGTAAATACCGAGCTTGGGCACGACCAAATCCCCTAAAGGTAAATTCGCCGTCGGAAAACCCAGTGTCCGGCCCAACTGCTGCCCCTTCTGCACAACGCCGTCCACAGTCCAAGGGCGCGAGAGCATATGGGCAGCGTGAAAGACATCGCCTTGTTGTAGCGCCTTGCGAATTTCGGTGCTGCCATATTTACCGTAAAGCCGATGCAGGCCCACAGGTTTCATTGGCGTCACGCCAATATTCCGCTCGCCGCAAAGCCGCGTCAGGCTCTCTACATTGCCGCAGCGGTTTTTACCAAAGCCGTAATCCTCACCGACCACCACATGTTTGATACCGAGGCCTTGATGCAGAACACGCTCGACAAATTCTGTGTCGTCCATTTCGCGCAAAGTCTCATCAAAGGGAATTTCGTAGAGCCGGTCAACGCCCAAGCTTGGCATGATCTCGGCCCGCAGCTCTGGCGTCATCAATCGAAAGGGCGGCGCATCGGGTTTAAAATAGCGGTAAGGATGCGGGCGAAACAGCCCAATCCCCAGCGGCGCGCCCAGCCCGTCTGCTATGGCCTTAGCCTCAGAGATCACCGCTTGATGGCCCCGATGCAGCCCATCAAAATTCCCAAGCGCTATAACGGCGCCTTTATCCTTAGCTGATAAATCTGTGTAGGTTTGGAGCGTCTTCACAGCTCAGGAGTCGTCAGGACGTTTCTGTACAAAGACACCTGCATCGCCGCGGCAAATCTTCTGCCCGTCCACTTCACAGTGGCATTTCATCTTCACGCGGCCTGTGCGCTCATTGATCTCGGCGACTTCGGCGACTGCCGTGACTTCATCGCCAATAAAGGCAGGCTTGCGAAAGCGCAGATTAAGCTCAACAAAGACAGCCCCCGGCCCTGGCAAATCATTGCCCAATACAGCCGAAATAAACGAGGCTGATAAAGCACCGTGCGCGATACGCTGTCCGAATTGAGTGGTGGCGGCAAATTCAGCATCAACATGAATAGGGTTATGATCGCCCGTAATATCGGCGAAGGTGTCAATCATCTCGCCCGTAATCACAGATTTAGTCGTTGATTTCATCCCAACTTTTAAGTCTTCGAGATAGAATTTTACATTATCAGTCATTCACCTGCCCTAGCAAATCTGTGCCCCACATCTGCCCTAGCAAATCCGCACAGTAATACCAAGACAAACCTTACCAAGATAATTCAGAGGCCATATAGCGCGCGGCAATACCATGCTCGCCCAAAAGCGCCTTAAATTTCGCTCCGGTGTCCCCGTAAAGCCCGTCTTGAATAAAGAGGCAGTCATAATTTTGCTGCTGCGCGCCGAGCAAATCGGTAAAGATATTATCGCCAATACAGAGCACGCGGTCTTGCGGCGGTTGGTAGCCGAGCATTTCCTGCATCCAAGCGCGCGCCAGACGGTAAATCGGCTCATGCGGTTTCCCAGCATAAATCACCTCACCGCCCAGCTCTTCATAAAGCTTAGCCAGCGCCCCGCCGCACCAGACAATCTTATTGCCCACCCGCACTTTTACATCAGGATTGGCACAGATGAGCGGCAGCCCGCCATTACGCGCTTCGGTCAACATGGCGCGGTAATCCTCTGGGCTGTCATCATCATCAAACATCCCCGTACAGGAGATAAAGCTCGCTTGATCAATATCAGAAAAATTCAGCTCTATATTCTCATAGAGCACATCATCGCGCTCAGGCCCCAGCTTAAAGGCAGGCCCCGGCGCGCGGCGCGAGAGCTCATCAATCGTGGCGTCCCCCGAAGTCACAATGGCATCATAAAACTCGCCCCGCACCCCAATCTGCTCAAAGCTATGCGGAATAGACACAGAGGGCTTAGGCGAATTGGAAATCAAAATAACGGGGCCATTTTCGCCGCGAAACAGCTCCAGCGCCTCAGTCGCAGGCCTATAAACATCCTGCCCATTATGCACCACACCCCATATATCACAGAGCACAACATCATAATCAGCAGCAATCTGCCCAAGACCCGAAAGAGAAGAGAAATTCGTCATGAGCGGGAGGTAGGGCGTGGGGAGATGGAATGCAATGGGGGAGTTAAGGATTAATATTTGTGTTTAAGTTACTAGAAGAATTAGATAATATGCCAATACGCATAAAAAAGTAATGTAATGACTTTTGAAAATCCAATTTGTATTTTGCTTGTATTCTTGTCTCAGCTTACCCACTTCAACCGAATGTCGCGTAACTCATTATAAAGATTGAATGATGCTTGCTTTATCAACCGCAGTCTAGACTGCCGTTCCTGAATTTCACCACAAGAGTCAAACACAGCTGGAAAGCTTCTCTCAAAGTGTGCTGATGAGTCCACTCCATAACGAAGTAAAATTTTATCAAAAAACTCTTCTTCATCAACCCACTTTACGTTATAACCACTTCTACCGTTGATAGTAACGGCAGTTACATTATCAGATTCAATATCTTTCTCTCTAAAGTTAACTAAGCCGTTCGAAATAAAAATTTGTACTAACACACGATTTAAAATAGAGCTACCAAGTTTGTATTTTCCGGGTCTCCTAGAATTAAAAGTAATATTATATGCTGGATGAAGGAGTTTCTTAATTTCTGTTGAGAGTTTGATATCCTTCAAAATCTTGTAATAATTCGGAGAAAATATAAACTGCCCTCTCCTCACCGTGATTTTTTCACTTATTGCTTCTCGCTCTATATCTAAAAGTTTGGTCTTAATGCCCTCATCTTGCAACTCGGGGATCAATTCAAGTATTTCAGAGTGATTAAAATCCCTTAACCTACCTCTGAGAACATCGACTAGTGCGCCATCACCACATCCAGAGACTAAGATATTACCTTTCATGTTTTCATCAAAAAGGCCAGAGGCGTGTAAAGGGGTATTATCCCAGTAACCTAAAACAGGGACGTGGGAAAACTTTGGAAGCTCAACCCCAAAGCCAATTGCATATATAACAACATCAAAGCCCATTAATGGCTCTTTACTCTTACCTGATATAGCAAACTTTGGTGAGCGAGCATTACCAGAATGAGGTTTTACCCCGGTCACCTTAAAACTTTTTTCAATTTCAATATTGCCATTTTCATCTACAATAGAATAAAACTCGTCCTCAATTTGGGCAACGACTTTATCCGCAAAGTCAGCGACCCAATTAAGTATAGGTAACCTAGCATCTGATGACAAAGAACTTGGTTTAGGCCAATCATATAAATGAGGATGAATGTAACGAGTATCATTTCGACGCTGAAGAGGTATAAGCTCATCTGACTTCTCGATTAACACCACTTCAGCACCACCCGTGGAAAGACATGCTGTCGCAGTCACACCAGCTATACCAGAGCCTATGACAGCTACTCTTGGTGCAGTACTACCTCTCCAAAACTTTAGTATAGCGGTGCTAAGCCAAATAGCTCTTTCTTGCTGAGTCAAAAAAGTTTTCTTGTCCTCGAAACAACCAAGAATGTAACAATTAGGTGTCTCTTCAACATTACTGGCCAAAAGTACGCTGCGAAGGTCGTTATCAATGTCAGTCTGCTTCTCTATACTGTCAATGACAAGGTCATCATCATCATCAGCAGCATCATCATCATCATCATCATCATCATCAGTAAGAACCAACAAGTGTAAAGAGCCTAGTAAGTTAGAAACGGCAAGGCAAAGTTCCGACCTTTTCAATTGGTATGCTTTTTTGTTTGAATTGTGCCTTATATAAAGGTCTATAAACTTCAATAATCTATCTGATGAAGCTTCCTCCTTTACAGCCGTCAAGCTCGCAATGATCAAGTTAATGGTATCCGCTGCATCCCATACTATGGATAGTTCACTTGATGAGAGTCCAGTTGATATTCCTTCTCGTAAAACGGAGTTCAAGGCATCAGCACTTTTTAAGAATAATGCTTTGTGAATTGAAGGCATTAGACAGTCTTAGGAATTAAAAAGCGGGGAAGCAGATTTTCTTAAATCTGGCGTATCAGGGTCTATACTATATGGGTAAACAGGTCTGAACCCGTCTGGATTTAACCCCGGCTTTATTGCTCGATATCGGCTGGAGAATACGGGATGCACGCAAAGCATATCATCAGGTGTAAATATCAGTCTATTCGGCTCGCTGTACTCAAACACACCTGTATGGAAACGCTCAGTTGTTCTTATCAATCGCCCAACAGCTCCAATCTCTGCCAACATTTTTATGGTATGCTTAAATCCGAGACCTCCCATTAAAGGTTTTGCCCCACTGTTGTTAAAAATCTTCTGCAACTTATTATACTTTATTATATTATCCTCAATCCTTGGTAGCAGCTCTTCCAAGACCCCGTTTGCATCTGGCCACATACCGCTGTAGCTATCGAGAATTTGACTAACAATTTCTTCTTCTGAACTTTGCACCTCTTGAACTACTGCCTGTGCAGATATTCTAGGGAATCCATCACTCTCATTTTCACTGAGAGCACGCCTTACTATGTTATTTAAAATATAAATAAGGTGGCGTGGCAAAAGTTGAGTGTGCCTCAAAATGTATGTGAGCGTTCCCTCAGCTCGTTTATCACGCGAGTTTCTGACTATGTCGGGAAGTATCATTTTCCAGAACCCAATAGCTCCACTACGTTCAGAAACTAAAAAAGCATCTGTAAACTTTTCAAATTCATCGGAATGCCAAAGCTGAATGTATTTCAAAAACCTTTTCGCAGCAATACGTAAAAGTTCCCCTGAAGTCCACTGAAGCACCATGACACTTCTAAAGTCTTTGATGGTGTTAGAAGATAGCTCGGAAAGGTGAAAATAAGACTCCGAAGGTATGCAACAACGAAACTTCACTGGAACACCAGGTTTAGCAAAGTCTCCTATTGCTTTTAACAACGCGGAGATGACTAAATCATTGTCTTCATTTGTGAGATCGATTGCCTCAACGGAATCGAACAAGATATATGCGGATTGTCCATTTCTCATCAACCAATTTTTGGCTGCGAACTTTGCATCGCGTAAGGTAATGTTACCAAGATTTATTTCTGGCAATGATTGGAAAAAACCAAACCCCACATTATTAAGCCCACTTTCGTGATAAATTTCCCTCAATGCTTTAGTTGCCTTAAGAAGCACGCGATAAGGATTAAGTGAAATTTCTTCATTAATATCATATTGAATAAGATACTGTTCAAGAATATTTATTTCTGGAGTTTCATCACCCTTATTTTCAAGCACGAGGGTTGCGCAAATACACAGCCAAAACAACCCGTCCCAAAACTCCGCCACAGATTCGACCATAGGGCCCGGATAGGATTCCTGTATTGCACTAACAACCTGTGACAGAACCAAGGAAAGTGAGTTAGCTGCTTTTTTGTCACTGAAATAAACTATCGTTGCTTCCGTGCCCTCTAATAAATTTCGGTCAATTGCTTGACTTATTAAAGCATCCGTTTTGCCAGACCCCTTCCGTCCAACAATCATAGTAGGGTTTCTTTTTATCTGTTGATAAGAAAAATTATCAGTATCAAAATATGCATGGAAAATTTCCTTATGCTGATAGGAGTTAAATTCATTTGAGCTAATTGGACCCAAAGGAAATTCATCGTTGAATATATCACGAAGTATGCTGTCCGTTGATTTCATGTTGAATAAGCCCCTATTCAGTAAACAAAATATTAAACATAAATTGCAATCTATATCAAGAATCCATTTTAGATAATTATTAGCAACTAGTTTCTACCCACTTAAATTTTTCCAGATGTAGCACCTGAACCTATGAGAAGTAAAAATTATTTGGTTTACTACGAGTCAACTTTAAGTCATTAAATTCAAGATCAAGTGGTTTTATTACGAAACTCTAAAAAACATTCTTTAGCATTATCACCGTAAATAAAATTATATCTATCACTCGCCAAAACACTCTCAAACACCCCACACTCGTCATTACCCGACTTGATCGGGTAACACATATGGCCATGGTGCTTTATAAGAGGTGGCCGAATGGGTAGCCCGACGGGGCCGCCCGCGCGGCAAGTCGGGCTATGACGGTAAAGGAGAGTTGACCTATGGCGGTGGAGAAGGGTTTGGTCCAGAGCGGCCTAAAGCCACTGCCGTGGCCTTATCCAACTAAAATCGACTCACAGGGTCGATTTTTGGACTGCGTCCACCGTCTCCTAAGCCCCTGAAACTAACGGGGTTAATCCATCTAGGATTTAGGCGTTTAATGGCGTATCAGGGCTTAAGTGAATAGTGCGGCGGTAAAATGCTTGAGCGTATTAGCTTTGCAATGGGGGCTTAAATTTGAGCGTCCTTTCGTAACCCTTATCCGTAGCTTCACCCGTTACTGTGCCTTTTAATTGCTGAACGGTTATATCAATGAGCTTGGTGCCAAATCCGCTTTGGTCATTGGCCGCGTCGAATTTTCCGATTTCTGTCCAAGACAAGTTCACCTCATCGTCTGATAAGTCCCATATCACATTTAACTGACTATCCTCAGATGAGAGCGCCCCATATTTGGTGGCATTTGTCGCCCATTCATGAAAAATCAGCGCTAGTGAGGTGACAATACTACTGTGAATAACAACTTTAGGCCCCTTGATAGTGACCTTTTGACGGCTAAGCGTTGGGGCAATAACAGCCGTAATCATTTCTTCCAGAGACGAGACTTCGCCGTCTTTATTGCGAGTCGTCAATGAATGTGAGCGTCCCAAAGAATGAATGCGTTTACGTAACTCTCCAGAGAAAACAGCTACGTCAGACGCATCTCTGGCACTGATTGACACAATCCCTGAAATGACAGCGAATAGGTTTTTAACACGGTGATTCATTTCGCGGATCATTAATTCTCTATTTTCCAGCCGCGCTCGGTCAGATGTTACGTCAAAAGTGACACCGATGAACTTCTTTTTCTCGCCGTCAACGAGGCGGCGTCCCAGGCCGCGCAACCATCTATAGGTGCCGTCCTTAAGCGGAATGCGAAACGTCTCGTCAAAGTCCTGCTCACCATCCATCGCTCTTAATAGAGCGGTGTTAATTCTGGCTCTGTCTTCAGTCGGCAGCTTCGCTAATATTGGCGCCATTGTTGCGCCCTCATCGTCCGCGTCCAACTCTAGCAAAGAGCGTTCAGTAAGGTCCAATTTTGTGATATCTGTAGAGGGTTCATATTCCCAAACCCCAATCCTTGCGACTTCGAGCGCAAGACGCAGACGCTCCCGCTCTTGTTTTAAGTCGCCTTCAAGTGTCAGAACTTTGGTTATATCTGTCATTATCAACGTCGCGCCATCGACTTCGCCTTTGGCATTTTGATAGGGCATAATTCGCACCATATATTGTCCCTCATCGTCTTGTAGGGAGGCGCGGTACTGGTCAGATTTTCCGGATGAGGAGACGTCTTCCACCAGTGACAAGTATTTGGAGGACGATAATTTCGTTTTCAAATTAGATAAGCGCGAGTTGATATCTTTGTCAGTGATCTCGAAAACTTTCTTGGCCGCGTCAGTATAGCTGCGAATTCTTGTCTCCGCATCAAGGACAATGACAACCAGTTCGGTCGAATCGAAGAAGTTTTTCAAATCCGCATTCGCCGTCGTGACTTGGTCGACTTTACTTTTAAGCTCATCGTTAACAGTGGATAGCTCTTCATTTGTCGATTGAAGCTCTTCGTTCATCGACATCATTTCCTCGTTACTACTTTTGAGTTCCTCATTCGTAGTTTCAAGTTCTTCTACTGTCGTCCTCAGTCGTTGCCGCGTCGCTTCGAGTTCTTCTTCAAGATAGCTAAGTTGACCCTGATCGGCATCAAATTCGTCTTCTGCATCTATGTCAAATGGCTCGAGGTTACCTTCATCCTTCAAGATAAACAGAAAGGCACCGTCACCCACAGGTTCACAAATGACCGTCGTGGGGAGCGTGCCGAATTCTGTAACGACAGGCACGGCTTTACGCGCCAAACGTTTGTTCGAGCCTCGCGACTCACGCAACATTGGACCTACAAGTTCGCGCAAGCCGGTTCGCGCCAAACTGGGAACATGGATATTTCGCTCAAGCCTTTGCGGAAAATCAAGAAACTTCCCTGCCTTTCCCCATCGCTCCAACAGCAAGCCCTCTGCGTCAACTAAAAGTGAAACAGGCGCGTATTTATCCGCAATTCTGTTAAGGGCCGAGGTCTCGTTGGTCCGCACAACGGTGGGAACAGATACTGATCGACTGAAGGCTCGTCTTCTGGCCGCGTTACTGGTTTTACTCGGTAAGTGTAAAGAGAACTTACTTCGCCCGCTTTTTCTGGCAAAAATGCGTGATGATTGCTCTTTGGCCTCAAAGAGATCGTCAAATCTTCCGATGGTCTCTGAGGATCCTAAAAATAAGAACCCCTCCTCATTATTCAGGGCAAAGTGAAATAGCGGGAATACTTTTCGTTGCAAATTATCATCAAAATAAATCAGCAGATTTCGGCATGAGATTAATTGAACATTTGAAAAGGGCGGATCAGATAAGACGTTATGGACGCTAAATCTGACCATATCTCTGAGACGCGGAATGATTGAAAAATCATCACTCCCTGCAATGATATATTTATTGGAGAAAGCCGCTGGAAGATCGCCTAAGGCCGAGAGTGGATAGACGCCTTTTCTCGCGATATCTATCATCTGTAAATCTATATCAGTCGCGAATATCTGCACGTAAGGGTTTGCATCAAATCTGCGCATCGCATCGCTGACCATCATGGCAATAGTATAGGCCTCCTCGCCGCTCGAGCAGCCAGGAATCCATATTCTTAAATCCTCATCATCCTTCGACTGCTCAACGAGCGGGTCGATGACAAGCTTTTGCAGATCATCAAATTCCTTTTTGTCGCGGTAAAACCTCGTGACATTAATAAGAAAATCTCTGAACAGCGCTTCACATTCCGGAACGTCAGCCTGAACGAGTTTTAAATATTCTGCCGTGCTGTCAATTCCCAAAACTTGCATGCGGCGGGCGATGCGCCGCGTAAGCGTTGCTTTTTTATACCCGCTAAAATTATGACCCACGGTGTTTTGTAAAATCCCGCAAATCTCATCAATATAATCAACCACTTCCGATGCATATTCGCTGGAGTCCTCTCCCATCGGATATCGGTCGAAAAATTGCCGCAGTAGCGCTATAATCTCGTTAGGCGGCAGAACCATATCGGTAAGGTTTGTTGCAATTGCCGCTACAGGCATGCCGTCATATTTAGCCGTCTCAGGCTCTTGAACGACGCACACGCCGCCATGTTCTTTAATGGCTTTAAGCCCCCGGCTCCCGTCAGAGCCGGTTCCGGATAATATCACACAGGCCGATAGACGCCTCTGATCTTCAGCAAGGCTTATAAAAAAATCATCAATTGGCCGCCTCAGACCTCTGGGGTTTTCAAATTCTGTCAGGTTTAACGTCCCGTCATCCATCATTAAACCAAAACCGGGCGGAATGAAGTAAACATGATCCGGTTCAAGTTTCTCTCCCCCCTTTGCTTGCGTGACTGTCATCTTGGTATGCTTTTCAAGCAATTGCGCCATGAGGGAGTCATAGGTGGGGTCAAGATGTTGCACGACAACAAATGCCATTCCCGGCAAATCATCAAAGGCTTGAAACATCTCTCGGATAGCTTCCAGCCCTCCGGCCGAGGCCCCGACACCAATAATCGGTGTAATCTTATCCGCGTCAATCATTCGTACTATCCAAATCTATTCAAGCCGGGCTTGAGCTATGAGCGCATGCGAGGAGGCTAATGTCTCGTATCCTCCTAAAAAAACCCAACCAAACTCTTGCGCGGAAGAGTTTAGCTTATCAATATCTTTGGAGAGCGCTGTATCATAAAGGTCGATACCAGCTTCGCCGTGGCGGGAGAAGTCAAATTGCGAGCCTAGTAAATGTGTCGTGGCCCCATCTTGCTGAAGTTTGGTAATATATAAAAGATTCACAAATCGAGAGCCATCTTTTCTAACATTGGGAACAAGAAACCTGTCATTTCCGGCTGTATCATCCTCCAAAAAGGACCTAATTCGCTCACATACCGGCATTCTGTCTCCTTCGGGCTGCATAAATCTACAGTTTCTCTCTAACATCTCATCAGGATCATAGCCTGAAAGCGAGCAGAACGCGGAATTCACGCCGATGAGCGGACTGTCATCCAATCTTGCATCACAAATTGTGAGCGGTACGGTTGATTTCAAGAAAAAATCTCTCATCTTTTCAGGAATATCACTGGTTAATCTGAAGTGTCCCATCAACAATCCCCCTTACGCTATAATTGAATAGTAAAACGCAGCATTAGCATAGGTTAATTTTAGCTTAATTCAGAAATAGCGCCTTTTTGATTGAAATTTCAATGGATAATTTAGCTGTTTTAACCGCGATTTAACTATGAATAACATAAACTTACCTATAACTGTCATAACTGCCTCATCTATTGGAACCATCGTGCGTACAACACGTTGTTGAGTTAAGTAGTTTAGAAAGGGACGCTAAGAAAAATGACCGATTCAGCCTTCGTAATCGATGACGAAATCTTCATTGCACTAGATATTGAGAATCATCTAGTGGATTTGGGTTTTGATATTATCGGGCCAGCCTCAAAATTGGACGAAGGATTCGACATCATCAACGAGTCTTCAGAAAAACCTGACATAGCCGTTATGGACATCAATATTGGCGGAGATTTGGTATGGCCGCTTGCCCGTAAGCTCCACGATGAAGGCACGAAAGTTATTTTCATCAGCGCCAACTGTAATCACAAAGAGCTAGACACAGAGTTCAAAGACTGCCCCGTCGTCGACAAGCCCGCATCCTATGAAAACATCGCCGACGCAATAGAGTTAGCGCGGGAAAACCTGGGTTAGGTTGAAATAGGCTTTTGGAATCTATCCTTACCCAAACACCCCAAAACCCCCACAAATGCCCCACCCCTCAAAAAACTAAATCCTCGCTCTCCCAAATGGCCCTATGATCTTATCATAACGGTCCTCCATACCTCCCCCTCCTGAAACTGACGGGATTAGTTCGAGTCACAATTGCATGTCTATTCGTCAGAGCACCGTCCAAAACCCGGATGTGTGAGCTTATCGTCCTGACCGCTTAACCTATGTTAATCGGCAAGATAAATGTCCGCCTTCGCAGCCGAAAAACACCGCTTACATCTGCGACATGTGCGACCTGACAGATTTGTAACTCGCATATTAACCTAATCATAACTTAGGTCGTGTCAGGGTATTTCCTAGCTGGGGAGGCCTAAAATATGGATTTTAATATGCGTTTTGGATTGACGTCTCTCTCTATTTCAACTCTCGCCGTTCTGGCGTTTGCCGCCCCTGCCTTTGGTGCGCCGAACTTTTTGGGCAGCGCAGATGACGGCACTTACCGTACCGAAACGGTTTATTCGGTCGACGACTGCACGGCCCTTTGTAAGGCCGAAGCCAAGAGCTGCCGCGGGACGATTACGGTGCAAATGGATACTTCCAAACCAGAAATGATCTGCCGCCTGAATAATGGCAAAGGCGCCCAGCCCGCCTTCCCGTCCACACCGCCGCCGCCGCTAAATTTAGATGTCGCGCTCTCGGATTTTAATAATTACCGCGCCTCCAAAGGTCTAACCCCTGTGCGCCTCAGCGAGAGACTTAATGAAGCCTCGCAAATCCATGCCGAAGATATGGCCAGTTTTGGCGATGCGTCCCATACGGGCTCAGACGGGTCAGGTCATGGCGACCGCGTTCAGCGCCAAGGCTATTATTTCTCAATCGCAGCAGAAAATGTCGCCTCGGGACAAAAGTCTTGGGAGAAGGTCTTTAAGGCGTGGCAAGAGAGCCCGGGCCATAATGAGAACCTACTGCGCGATGATGTGACGGATTTCGGGGTCGCCCTCGTCTATAATCCCGATAGCGCCTATCAGACTTATTGGGCGATGTTAGTGGCCACGCCGCTAGACGCGCAAACGACGGAATATCTGCGCTATCAGGGGCAAATTCCGGCTATTGCCAGCGCAGAGCTGGAACTTAACCCGTAAACTGCATGGCCAGCCAATCGGCGATCAGCGCCGGTTTTTCCTGTCCGTCAATTTCGACAGAGACTTCATAGGTAAGCAGGAATTGCCCCGGCTTTTTCTCGGTCGCCTCTTTGAGGGTAAATTGCCCGCGCACTTTTGACCCGCTCGGCACAGGGGCGAGGAAACGGACTTTTTCAAAGCCATAATTCACGCCCATCTTCACGCCTTCTATGACGAGTCCAGCCTCCTCGGCAAATTTAGAGAGCAGAGAGAGCGTCAAAAACCCATGAGCAATCGTCCCGCCAAAGGGCGTCATTTTCGCCATGTCTTCATTGATGTGGATAAATTGGTGGTCTTCAGTGACATCAGCGAATTGATTGATGCGGTCTTGATCAACGGTGACCCAACCGCTGACGCCAATGACGGTGCCGACGAGGTCTGGAAGGACGGAAGCTGCTGCAGTTTTCATGTGTATCCCCTTGATATAGTTAGAATTTATTCGGCTTAAAATTTATTGGCTAGGGCGAATTGGTTCATATGGTAATGCGCGTCCCCGAACAGTTCTTGTAGAACACGGATACGCTTCATGAAAAGGCCAATGTCATATTCATCGGTCATGCCCACACCGCCAAACATCTGGACGCCTTCTTGAGAGGCGAGCTTGGCCACAGAGCCGAGCTTTGCTTTTGCCATGGCGCAATAAAGATCAGCCTTTGAGTCATTATCATCCAGCGCCGTCAGCGCCGCCATAACGGCAGAGCGCGCAATTTCCATCTCGGAATAAAGATGAGACGCGCGATGTTGCAGCGCCTGAAACTCGCCAATGATAGTGCCAAATTGTTTGCGCTCTTTGATATAAGTAACCGTGCTCTCAAAAGCTTGCGAGCCTGCGCCCAGCAGCTCAGCCGCAACAGCCGCGCGGCCTGCATTAAGCACTTTGCCCAGAACGGCCATGCCTTCGTCGAGCGAGCCCAGCAGCGCATCACCAGAGACTTCGACATCGTCCAGCTCAATCCGCGCGGCATTGCGGCTATCGACCATGATGGTGCGTTCCGTAAACACGCCTTTTGTCTTGGGGTCGAGGATGAAGAGACTAATGCCTTCAGCATCGCCCTCCTCACCGCTAGTGCGCGCGGCCACGATTAAAGCATCCGCAATATGCCCATCGACAACCATGGCTTTAGACCCGTTAAGTTTAAACCCATTACCAGACTTCTCAGCCGTCGCAGAGGTGCCCGCAGGATGATGCTTAGGCCCTTCATCCAGGGCCAGAGAGATAATCGCTTCGCCGCCCGCAATCTTCGGAAGCCAAGCAGCTTTTTGCTCAGCCGTGCCGCCTTCGCGAATAGCCGTCGCCGCCAAAATAGCAGTAGAGAGGAAAGGAGATGCAGAAAGATTACGGCCCATTTGCTCAGCGATAAGGCCCGCCGCCATAAAGCCCATGTCCACACCGCCATGATCTTCCTCAATCACAACACCCGCAAAACCCATATCCGCCATCTCTTTCCAGAGGGCACGGTCAAAGCCTGTCTCGTCGCGATCATCGCGCAATTTACGCAACGCCGTCACAGGAGATTTATTTGCGAAGAACCCTTCCGCCGTATCGCGGAGCATGACTTCATCATCGTTTAATACTAGGCCCATGAATTAGGCTCCCGGAAGCTGGAGAATATGTTTAGAAATAATATTAAGCTGCACTTCTGATGTGCCGCCTTCAATCGAATTCCCTTTGGTGCGGAGCCAACTCCGCGCGAGCTTTCCGTCATTCGAGCGATCTGATTCCCACTCCAGGCCGTCATGACCCGTCGCATCCATCATGAGCTCATATTTGCGCTTATTAAGCTCAGTGCCGTAATATTTCAGCATAGAACTATCCGCGCCGAGTGACGCACCCGCTTTCGCTTCTGCGAGCTTGCGAGCAACAGTCAGGCTGAACGCCCAATCATCAATTTCCGCTTCGGCGACTTTCGCGCGAAGCATCGGATCCGCGAGCCGTCCATCTTCAATACCCAGAGAACTCGCCGCGATTTCATGAAGCGGGCGCCCTTGACCTTCGAGCTGGCCTTGACCGCCAATCATTTCGCGCTCGTGGGTGAGCAGATATTTGGCTACATCCCAGCCCCTATCGCGCGTTCCGACAAGGTTCTTTTTCTCAACGCGTACATCTTCAAAGAATGTCTCGCAGAAAGGCGAACGGCCTGAAATCAATTTAATCGGACGGGCGTCGACGCCCGGTGTCTCCATATCAAAAAGGACAAAAGAAATACCGTGATGTTTCTTACCTGTATTATCTGTGCGCACGAGACAGAAAATCCAATCGGCTTGATCAGCATAAGATGTCCAGACCTTTTGGCCATTGACGATAAAATGATCACCCTTATCTTCGCACTTCGTCGCCAGTGAGGCCAAGTCTGACCCTGCATTGGGTTCTGAATAACCTTGGCACCAACGAATTTCACCGCGCGCTACGGGCGGTAGATGCTCGAGCTTTTGCTCTTCAGTCCCAAATTTAAGCAAAGCAGGGCCAAGCATCCAAATACCAAAAGAGGAGAGCGGAGAACGCGCCCCAATACGCGCCATTTCTTTCTTTAGGATGTTTTCCTCTGCGCGAGACAGGCCTGCCCCGCCATATTCTTTTGGCCATGTTGGCACCGTCCAACCCTTGGCGACCATACGTTCTAGCCAAGTTTTTTGCGCTTCAGATTGGAATTCCCAATTGCGGCCACCCCAACATAAGTCTTTATCACTGGATATTGGCTGACGCATGTCTTCGGGGCAATTGGCCTCGAGCCATTCCCGCGCTTGAGCTGCAAAAGCTTTCAAATCAGTCATAATTGCGTCCTTATATTTATATGCACATAGTTGCATATACTCTGATATAGGCTAGGTAAAGATAAAGAACCAAAATGACGCAATGAAAGGCCAAGGACATGCATTCATTTCAAACGGTTGCTGATATCCGTATCGAGCCTGGCGGAGCCGCTAAGCTAGATCATTATGTCGAGGGCCTTTGCCGTAATAAACGCATCGCCATCGTTACAGATAAAGGCGTCAAAGGTCTTGGCTTGATGGATGCGGGGCTCGCCGCCCTTAAAGCCGCAGGATATGCGGTCTTTGTCTTTGATAAAGTCATCGCCGACCCACCGGAAGAGATTGTGCTGAAAGGCGCGACAGCCATACGCAAATTCAATGCGGGGCTTGTTATCGGCTTTGGCGGCGGCTCGCCTATGGATACAGCCAAAGTCATCGCCCATCTGGTTGGATGTGATCAGCCTTTGGAGACGATGTACGGCGTCGGCAATGCCAAAGGCCCGACACTTCCCCTCATGCTGATACCCACCACATCAGGCACAGGTTCCGAGGTCACCAATGTCGCGATTATCACGACAGGCAAGACGGCTAAGAAAGGCGTCGTCGCAGATAGCCTCTATGCCGACCGTGTTCTACTAGACGCCGAGCTTACATTCGGATTACCGCCTGCCATCACTGCCGCGACAGGTATTGATGCCATGGTCCATGCGATTGAGGCCTATACCTCCATACGCGAGAAAAACCCGCTCTCCGATGCCCTCGCTCTGACCGCCCTTCGTAAGATGCGGAATGCGATTGTGAAGGCGGTCAATGATGGCAATGATATTGAGGCGCGTAACGATATGCTCATCGGCGCAATGCTCGCGGGACAAGCTTTCTCAAACGCGCCCTGCGCCGCTGTCCACGCCCTCGCATATCCCCTAGGCGGTTTCTTCCACGTGCCGCACGGCCTCTCAAATGCCCTCGTACTGACGGAAGTCATGAAATATAACTTACCCAAAGCCGACCATTGGTATGGCGAAATCGCGAAAGATTTAGGCGTCGGCCAAACAGGTGTCTCCCTGATTGATGAAATGCTGCGCTTGAAAGAGGAAACACATGTGCCCAAAACACTGTCGGAAGTGAACATTCCGCAAAGCGCCATTCCCATGATGGCTGAAGACGCCATGACCAAAGACCGCCTCTTAATGAATAATGCTCGCGAAATGACCTATGACGCCACCGTCAAAATTTATGAGACAATATTGTGAGCAGGCCTAAACCCCATAGCATAGAGGACTATCCGCATAGCCTCGTCATCCCAACACGTTGGGCGGATAATGATGTTTATGGTCATATCAATAATTCGGTCTATTACTTCTATTTCGACACCATCGTGAACCGTTTCCTGATTGATGAAGGCTTACTTAAAATAGGTAAAAGCGAAACTGTCGGCCTCGTCGTCGAGACAGGCTGTAGCTATTTCGCGCCCGCTGCATTCCCCGATGACATCACCGCCGCCTTGCGCGTGCGCGATATTGGCAATAGTTCTGTGACCTATGAAATTGCGCTATTTAAAAACGACGAAACGCTCGCCGCAGCCCAAGGCCATTTCGTCCATGTCTATGTTGATGAAAAAACACGGCGGCCTGTGAAAATTTCTGATAAGATGCGAGATATATTGACGGAGAGTTTAGGATGAATGCTTACACAGATATGATCAAAGACGACCCCGCGTTGGTCAGCCAGCAGGCCCGCTTTACGCGTATGCAAGACGGCACGCTGGAAGACTGGCAGAAAATCGGCGCCGCCCATAAGCAGGATTTCACCAAAACAGCTGACCGTTTCATCGGCATGTTAAAGCAGCTTGAATCCGCAACATTGGGATTTGCCTGTGACCAACTTCAACACGCCTTGATGTGCGGCACACTCGCCCGCCGCGACGGCGCAACGGATGAGCAGATTGTTGTCGCGCTCTGTCACGATATGGCGAAGGTCATAAATGTGCCTAATCACGGCCCCATCGCCGCTGAAATGCTCAAGCCTTATGTGTCCGAGGACAGCTATCATGTGCTGCGCAATCATCAGGCGTTTCAGGGTGAGCATTATTATCACTATATGGGCGCGCCAACAGATTTGCGCCTGCAATGGAAAGATGAGCCTTGGTATGATTACGCGGTCAAGCTCGTCGATGAGTGGGACGCTCCCGCCTTCGACCCTGACTTTGAAGCCGATAGCCTTGAGAGCTTTGAGCCTTTAATGCGCAAAATATTCCACGATAGCCCGATGCCGCTTTAAGGCAAAACAGAAAGACCTTCATGACAGATATTAAAAACAAGACCGCCTTCGTGACGGGGGCGGCCTCAGGGATTGGCTTTGCTTTAGCCGAGGGGCTACTCAAACGCGGCGCGAAAGTTATCATGGTCGATATTGATGCCGAAGGTTTGGCCGCCGCACAGGAAAAGCTCGGCACAGATAATACGGCTATAGCCGTCTGTGACGTCGCTGACCCTAACGCCGTTAAAGCCGCTGCCGCTGCCGCCATCGACACATTTGGTAAGGTGCATCTCGTCTTTAACAATGCGGGCGTTAGCCTTCCCGGACGGCCCGGACGTATCGCGCTCGAAGATTGGCGCTGGATTACCGACATCAATATTCTCGGCGTTGTCTATGGCTGCGAGACTTTTATCCCTCACATTGTCGGTCACGGCGAAGGCGGTCATATCATCAACACCGCTTCTACAGCAGGACACGTCACAGGCATCGGCATGGCGCCCTATTTTGCCACTAAATTTGCGGTGGTCGGTTACTCCGAAGCCCTGTCCCAAGAACTCGCCGAAGCGGGCATTGGTGTCTCTTGTCTCTGCCCAACATGGGTCAAATCCAATATCCACAACACACCTGATAAAGCCCCCGTGGCAGGACAATATCGAGATAAGTTCAAAGCCTCAAAAGCCTATGAAACAATTAAAGGCTATATTGAAAACGGTATGGACGCGGATGTCTATGCGGAGCTCTGCCTCAAAGCCGTAGAAGCCAACCGCCTCCACGTCTTTAACGACCCCGAAGCTCGTATCGCGGTAGAGACGCGCGCTCAGGGTTTGCTAGCTGATTATGATGCAAATTTGAAAGATTTGGGTCTGTAATAGCGGTATGGGCGACCGCTTGTATTCGCACTTAAAGAGGGACGCTGGTAATGTTTGCCTAGAAGTGTCCTTGACTAAAAAATAGCGGCGTTAGAGTATTAAGGCATGAAGTATACTCTCCAAAATTTAGGAACTTGCTTAAATTTGACAATTCTGTCCTTGTTTTTGGGAGGGTGTGCCAATGCACTCAACACACCGCAAGACCAAAATTCGAATATCTATTCAGTTTCCTTAACTCAAATTGAGCAGCAGCGCGAAACTCTAAATTTGAAACAAATAAAAACATCGGGGCACTTAGTTTATAGAGACGATAATGATAGATTTACTAAGGGTTTTTTCCTTTTGTATGAAGGAAGACTAGATGATGACCGCCCTTGTTCACTAGATCGATCTGTAACTCCACTTCTAATACTGAGGTCGGAATTGCCAAAAAAGTACAGAAATTTTACCGGAGAAAAAGTAACTGTCTCAGGTGTTTTTGAAAACAAATACAGTGAGTCCTTTGTTTTGAGTGGTTCGAAATATAATATCCACGCAGGTAGGAATGGACCACTGGAGAAAGCTCAAGTGCTGACCGTAGAAATAAATGAAAAATGCCAAGGTTTTTAGTTTCAAAAGACTATCGCCTGAGCGGCTTAGTCTCGCTCCAAGTAAGACATCCCTAGAGTTTTCGTCTAAAGCCCTATTTCACCCGGTACTGACTTCCGCAGTTCAAACTTCAGGACCTTGCCCGTACCGCCTCGCGGAAGTTCTTTTAGGCAATGCAGATATTTTGGTTTCTTGAATGTCGCGAGCTTACCTTCGACGTGAGCTAATACATCCTCAAGGCATAGCGTTTCGCCGTCTTTGACCACGGCGCAGACGCAGCCTGTTTCGCCAAATTTTTCGTCGGTTACGCCTATCACCGCGACTTCGGTAATTTGCGGCATTTGATAGAGCACGTTCTCAATTTCGGCGGGATAGACGTTTTCGCCGCCGGAGATATACATGTCTTTGACGCGGTCTTCGATATAGACATAGCCCTGCTCATTCATGCGGCCAATATCGCCAGACTTAAACCAGCCATCAACGAAAGATGTCTTATTCGCTTCGGGATTACGCCAATAGCCCGGCGTGATGGCGTTACCTGTAAACCAGATTTCGCCCGGCACATTAGGCGCGCAAGTCTGACCCGCCTCGTCCACAATACGCACGCGGGAATGAAGCAAAGCCCGTCCCGCAGAGCCAATCATATGGGGTATGTCTTCTTTTCGCAGCATAGTCCCGCCAGCCGCAGTTTCGGTCATGCCATAGCCTTCTTGGATAACGACATTTTTTTCGAGCCACCATTCAACAAGAGAGACAGGCACGGTTTCAGCACCGCACAAAGCTGTGACGATGCGAGAGAAATCAGTCTTTTCGACATCAGGATGCGCCTTCATCGCATTATAGGCGGCGGGCACCATAAAGACGAGATTGATGCCAAGCTCGGCACTATCAATGGCTTGCAATGTTGCCGTGGGATCAAAAAGCCGCATCACAACGCAGGTGCCGCCTACTGCAATACTCGGCAAGGCTGTTACGTTCAGGCCACCAATATGGAAAAGCGGCATGTTATTAAGCGAGACCTGATGCGGGCCTGAGTCAGGCAGGCGCGCAGTCGACGCTACGGTGAATTCCAACATGCCATGGGTGATGATAACGCCTTTGGGCATGCCCGTTGTGCCTGACGAATACATGAGCAAGCATTGATCATCATAGCTTTGCTCTACAAAATCATAGATGGGGGGCGCGGCGGCAAGTCCGCGCTCATAGCCGCTATCACCGCCCAGCCCATCGGTGTCTACCCAATGCTCGACATTGGTAAGAGCTTTTGCCGCCTCACCCACAGGCTCGAAAGGTTTATCCACCAACACCATAGACGCTTCAGCGTCATTTAAGATGAAGGCTAGCTCAGGCGGGGTCAGCCGGAAGTTCAGCGCGAGACATATTGCGCCCAAACGCCAGCAGCCAAAAATCAGCTCCATAACGTCCGTAGTGTTGAGACAAAGAAAAGCAACACGGTCGCCCTTTTTAATGCCTTTGGATTTCAAAAACCCTGCGACCTGCGCAACGCGCTCATGGGTTTGCGCATAGGTGAATTTGCGCTGGCTCATCAAATCAACCATCGCCACCTTATCCGGCGTGGTTACAGCGTGATATTCAATCCAGTCACGGGCTTGCATTGGCATATTTATCTCCCCGAATAGGCTCTTTTAGAGTCTCAATTCATAATTTTACTTAGATGTCTACATGCCGATAAAAATGTAGATGTGCAACAACTAGCCTATAAAAGATAAACAGTCATTTTCATTTGTGATATGGACGGATGCAAGTTAAGCCGTGGCTATGAAAATTATCTCTGCTTTACTCACCACGCTCCTACTGACCACCGCAATATCAGGATGCGCAACCGCCCCTGACCCTGCCAAGGTTTGCACGTCTGAATGGATAAGCGAACGGTCTGACATCGCTGTCTCTCGGATTGAGAGAAAAGCAAAAAATACGCTTAAACCGCTAAGGAATGCTGGCGAAAAATGGGCGCAAGGAAAGCAGCCAAACTTTATTCAGATGGCCTTACTTGGCGCGTCTCTAAAAAGCCTCGAAAAAGAAGTTAAGAATGGTCAAGGCATCAAAGATTTGAAAATCCTTTCCGCCACCTGTAACGACCCTCAAATTATTTCCAGAGCGATGGACGGTTTCCTTCGCAAACAAGGCCTGCCCGACAATATCATCAATTTCATTGAGAGCACGGGCGTTTACCAAGAGCTTATCGCGCCTGACCCAACGCTCTTAAACCGCGCCTGATGATTGACGGCTGCGTCCCTGCGCAGTAAAGCGCGGCGCATGACGTATTGCGTAGCCGCTCTCTATCACTTTACCCGCCTGGCTGACTATGAGCAGCTTAAAGAGCCGCTTCAGGCTATGTGCGATTTGCTCGGCATAAAGGGCACAATTTTGCTCGCCTATGAAGGCATTAACGGAACAATCGCAGGTACGGATAAGGCCATAGCCGATTTGCTGGCTTTCCTGCGGGCTGATCCTCGCCTTGTAAATCTGGAGCATAAAGAGTCCCGCGCAGAGGACATGCCCTTTTACCGTATGAAAGTCCGCTTAAAACGCGAAATCGTCACTATGGGTGTTGACGGTGTGGACCCGAATGATGTCGTCGGGACCTATGTCGACCCCAAAGATTGGAATGAGCTTATCACCGACCCTGACGTTATTCTCATTGATACGCGCAATGATTATGAAGTCGAAATCGGCACTTTCAAAGGCGCGCTCAATCCCGATACTCAGACCTTTCGTGAATTTCCGCAATGGGTCGAGGACAACCGCAAAACCCTAAACAAACCCAAAGTCGCAATGTTTTGTACGGGCGGTATACGCTGCGAAAAAGCAAGTTCTTTTATGAAGTTAAACGGATTTGATGATGTTTATCATCTCAAAGGCGGCATCTTGAAATATCTAGAAACCCAGCCCAAAGATGAGAGTTTGTGGGAAGGTGATTGTTTTGTCTTTGATCAGCGCGTTGCGGTGAAACATGGTCTTGAAGAATCCGATTATGACCAATGTTACGCCTGCCGCTATCCCATCACCGATAAAGAAAAAGAGTCTCCGCTTTACGTTAAAGGTGTTTCATGCCCTCGCTGCCACGATAAAATGAGCGAAGACCAACGCGCCCGTTTCGCAGAGCGGCAAAAACAAATTAGCCTCGCCAAAGCTCGCGGGGAAGCTCACATTGGGCGGAAGGTTAGCTAATGGGCGCCATTCTCTATTCATTTCGCCGCTGTCCCTATGCCATGCGCGGCCGTATGGGGCTAAAGGTGAGCGGGCTTGATTATGAGCACCGTGAGGTTCTTTTGCGCGATAAACCGCAAGAAATGCTGGACACATCACCTAAAGGCACGGTGCCGGTCTTTATCAAAGATGACGGACAGGTTATTGATGAGAGCCTGAACCTGCTTAATTGGGCTCTGGCCCAAAATGATCCGTTAGAATGGCTTAACTGCGATATAAAAGCCGCCAACGCCCTTATCACCGCCACAGATACAGATTTTAAACATCACCTAGACCGTTACAAATATGCCAGCCGCTATAGTGATGACGCCAAACGCGGCGATGTAAATCTGTCTCACCGCGCTGACGCAGAGTCGCATATAGGCGTTCTGGAAGAGCATCTTAAAAACGGCCCCTACCTTTTGGGCGAGACGCAAACGATAGCGGATATCGCCATTTTTCCTTTCTTGCGCCAATTTGCCAATGTGGAACCTGACTGGTGGGCAGACGCGCCCTACCCCAAAACCCGCGACTGGCTAGCGCGGCATGTCGAGTCAGACCTGTTCAAATCGGTCATGACCAAATACCCGCTGTGGAAAAGCGCATAATTCACGCCTTATTCCCGCCCAAATCTGCTATCATGACCTACACAGCACAAAAGCTGGGGAGTTGTTTTGCGTTTTAGTCTGATCATCATCACGACGATATTGCTGGTCTTAGGCAGCTTTACGGCCCCTGCGCATGCTCAATTTGAAGATTTGGGCGACATCCTTGAGGATATTATGGGCGGCGGTCCTTTACCGGGTCAAACGCCTGTTTACGGCGAAACAGGTATAGAAAATATTCCTGTGCTCATTCGCTATGATATGGATCCAGATGCCGCCAACCACATTTTAGTCGTCTCGGCCTATGCCCCAAGCAATCCGAATGGCGGGGCCAAAAAAGCACAATTACTTGGCCAAACACGCCTTCTGATGACAGGTCTAGAACAGCCTTTGCAGGTCACGCTGTCAGTCCCGCGCAATGTGACCAAAGACCTCCCTTTTGCGCGCATTACGGCGGAAATCTTAGATGAAAATACAAACCGGGTTTTCACAACGGAACGTGACGGCGTATTTCGCGGACAAGAAGCCCCTGAATTAACGCTTAAATCAACAACCCTTATGCCCGTATCAGAGCAACCGCCTGCCTTTACGGGCTTCGAAAAAGTCACCGGTGAAGTCAGCCTCCAAGACCCTAAGGCACGGCTCAATGGCGGGACACTTACCATTCAACTGCTTGAGAATTCCCTCGCGGGCGGAACCTCTGTGGCCATAGCCGGAGAAAAAGTCATCCCAATTGATGGAGCTACCCTGCCCATTAAGTTTTCAATGGATAGAGGCCTTTCATCTACCTCAGACGCTCCGCCGCTGGCTTTCAAAGCTTGGATCAATGATTGGGCTGGCCGCAAAACCCATATCATGCGTGTACCCGTTCCCTATAACGGAGCGGATACAGACTATAAGCTCAAGCTCGACAGATTAGCGCAAGGCACCAATACTAAAGCAGGCCGCAATCTGAACCCGAACCTAATGGCGCAAGCCGCTATCTCAGGAGAGGCCCTTTATGATGTGCGCTTCGGCCTACCAAGTGACGCGCGTCTGAAGGTCACGTTAAAACGAGCCGTTGGCGCAATAGGGGATAACCGCACCTTAGCCACCCAAACCATCATCATGCGAGGCATAGACGGACGTGTGCCTTTTTCTCTCGCAACAGCGAGTACAAATTTTGACCCTTTAATCCCTGCCCCAATCCTATCGCTTGAAATTGTTGATAGTTATGACCGTGTATATTTTGACAGCGGCGAGGTCAGCGCCAAAGAAGGCCCGCAAACGATACAGCTTTACGCCCGTCGTAATTAGGCAGATTTTCTCTTAAAAGCCTCGCGCAGCACCTTGTTGTTACAATAAGTTGCAGATATGCCCGTTAGTAAGCTGAGGGAAAGCTGTCATGGACCGCGCGAAAATTGTAGATGAGAACTTTAAGCGCCGCGTAGCGGCAGGTGATTTCCCGCCTAAGCTCAGCGATATTTCTCTTGCGGCATCAGGGCTCTCAAAAGAAGGTTTGGCCGAGATATTTCGCGCGCAACTCTTGAGCCGACATCTGGATTTAATCGCCAGAAAACTCTCAAAGGCGGGGCAAGGCTTTTACACAATCGGGTCGTCAGGGCATGAGGGCAATGCCGCGATAGCTTGGGCGATGCGGCCCACGGATATGGCATTTTTGCATTACAGAGGCGCGGCTTTTCAAATTGCGCGCTCGCGGCAGGTTCCGGGGCAAACACCTCTTTGGGATATGCTGCTGAGCTTCACGGCGTCCTCAGAAGATCCGATATCGGGCGGACGGCATAAAGTGCTAGGGTCCAAAGCGCTCAACATTCCGCCGCAAACCTCAACCATCGCTTCGCATTTACCAAAAGCTGTTGGCGCAGCCTTTAGCATCGGCCTGTCCAAACGTATTCAGCCTGAGCATCAGCAATTAAAGCAAGACGGCATTGTTGTCTGTAGTTTTGGCGATGCCTCACTTAATCATTCGACAGCGCAAGGCGCGATAAATACGGCGAGTTGGAGCGCCTATCAAAACAGCGCCGTGCCGATAGTCTTTGTCTGCGAAGATAATGGCATTGGTATCTCAACAAAAACGCCCCGCGGATGGGTGCAAGCCTCAATTGAGGCGCGTCCAGGATTAGAGTATATAAGCTGTAACGGTCTTGACGTTCTCGACACTTATGCCGCCGCCTTTGAAGCTCAGCGGATTGCACGTGTGCGCAAACAACCCGTCTTTCTGCACATGTCGTGCATCCGCCTTTATGGTCATGCGGGCCCTGATGTGCAGACAGCTTATTTGGCGGTGGATGAAGTCGAAGCACAGGAGGCCAATGATCCCCTTCTGCACACGGCGCGGCATATTGTTGAGAATAACATCATGACAGCCGAAGAGATATTGGCGCTATATCAAGACACAGAAGAGCGCGTAGCACGGGCTGCTGAACAGGTTGTCATGCGGCCAAAACTCACAACATCTGCAGAGGTCGCCGCGAGTCTTATTCCGCCTAAAAGGTCACTCATAAAAGCGCCCAAAATAACGAAAGCCTCGCGGGAGAAAGTCTTTGGCAGGAGTGACATCAGGGCCATGGGCGAGCCGCAACATATGGCAAAGCTCATCAATTTTGCTATGACCGACCTTATGCTTGAGCATGAAGATATCATTATGATGGGCGAAGATATTGGTAAAAAAGGCGGCGTTTATGGCGTGACGCAGCGCCTTCAGCAGCGCTTTGGCCCGCACCGTATGATCGATACGCTGTTAGATGAGCAGTCCATCTTAGGGCTTGGCATCGGTCTCGCACATAACGGATTTACACCTATCCCTGAAATCCAGTTTCTCGCTTACCTTCATAATGCCGAAGACCAAATTCGCGGCGAAGCGGCAACCCTGCCCTTTTTCTCAAATGGGCAATTTACAAACCCCATGGTTATGCGCGTGGCAGGGCTGGGTTATCAACGCGGTTTTGGCGGACATTTTCATAATGATAATTCACTGGCAGTCCTGCGCGACATACCAGGCCTTATCATCGCCTGCCCCTCAAATGGTCGCGACGCCGTGATGATGTTGCGAGAATCTGTGCGCCTCGCACGCGAAGAGCAGCGCATCGTCGCTTTTATAGAGCCGATAGCGCTTTATATGGCCCGCGACCTTCACTCAGAAACTGATGGCGGCTGGATATTTGATTACCCCGAAACGGGTACAATCCCACTTGGCGAGATTGGCGTTCACGGCAAAGGTCAAGACTTGGCCATCGTGAGCTATGGCAATGGATATTACCTCTCCCGCCAAGCCGCGAAAGTCTTAAAGGATGAGCATAATATTGATTGCAAGATTATTGATATGCGCTGGCTCGCCCCCGTCGCAGAAGACTCGCTCTTAAAATCAGCCAAGGATTGCAAAGCTGTTTTGATTGTCGATGAGTGCCGAAAGACGGGGTCTCAAGGCGACGCGCTTCATAGGCTCTTTACGTCCCAAACAGATATTCCCACCTCTCTGCTCACGTCGGATGATTGTTTCATCGCCACAGGCCCCGCTTACGGCGCGACAATGCCGTCCAAAGACAGCATCATTGCCGCAGCCCTTAAAGCGGTAAAGGAGGCCTAGAATGTCTCGCAAAAAAGCGCTCGTCATTTGCCCCGGCCGAGGTGTCTATAATAAAACCGAGTTGGGCTATTTGAAACAATATCATAGCGACAAAGCCGAGCTTCTAGCGGGGTTTGACGCTCTCCGAGCGGCAGAGGATCAAGAGCTCATAACAGCGCTGGATGGTGCTGAGAGGTTCTCAGTCTCCAAATTCACGCGCGGCGATAATGCGTCTGGTCTCATATATGCTTGCTCCTACGCCGACTTCACAGTTATCAACTGTGAGGCTTATGACATTGTCGGCCTTACAGGAAACTCTATGGGCTGGTATACCGCTCTGGCATGTAGCGGAGCATTGTCCGCAAATGACGGGTTTCGCGTGGTGAACGGCATGGGCAGCATCATGCACAACAATGCTGTCGGCGGGCAAATCCTCTATCCATTTAATGATGAAAACTGGAACGACACCCCCGGTAAGAAAGCTGAGCTTGAGGCTTTAGCCGTAGAGATAGAGGGATTATCTATATCTATATATCTGGGCGGCATGATTGTTTTCGCGGGAACAGAAGACGCTTTGACAACTTTGGAAAAACGCCTGCCCGTTAATGGGCGTTTTCCTATGCGGCTGATGAATCACGCCGCGTTTCATTCGAGCCTACAAAATGAAAACTCAGCGCGCGGCAAAACCGCTTTACCTGCCTCTATGTTCTCAAAGCCTAACATCCCGCTCATTGATGGTCGCGGGCACGTCTGGTTTCCTGAAACGGTGAACGTCCAAGAGCTTTGGGATTATACCCTCGATCACCAAGTCACCCAAACCTATAATTTCACAAAAGCCATAACCAATAGTGTCAAAGAATTGGCGCCTGACATCTTAATTATCTTAGGCCCAGGGACAACATTGGGCGGGGCGACGGCTCAGGCCTTAATTTCCTGTGGATGGGACTCCCTTTTAGGTAAATCCGATTTCATAGCTCGGCAGGCAAAAACCCCTATTTTGGCGGCTATGGGTATGGAAACTCAACGAAAATGGGTAATTTAAGACCCCATTAACCCTAAATCCAGTTATCAACATACCACCTAACACTACATCTTGTAAAAAATATCATTACGGCTAGCGTTTACATAATAAGAATCGCGTCAGATGATTCTCAACAGATGGGTGTTATGAATGAGTTTTTCGGACGACAGATGTATTAGGCCTAATCCGTCTTTAAACGGCGCTGTGTCAATGCGCACAAATCCAATTGATGTTTTCGCGCGTCTCGCCACCGCCGAAGGCTATGACAGCGAACGTGTTGACTTGAATGAACTGCACCTTTCCATTCCAGGGCTGTGGTGTGATCATGATGTCTCCGTCACGTGGAACCTCGGAACTGAACAAATTCAGATATTCCTTATTTTTGAAGGCCGCACCCCCGGCGGACGCTCCAATGATATTTGCCGCCTGCTTTCGCTGATTAATGAGCGCTTAGCCGCTGGACATTTTGATTATTGGGACAAAAACGAAGCCCTCGTCTATCGCAATTCAGCCTCGCTAAGAGGCGGCGCAACTCTGCGCACGGAACAAGCCATGGATATGCTAGCCCTTGCCTTGGATGCCGCCGAGCGCGGATACCCTGCCTGCCAATATGTTATATGGGCCGGAAAATCTCCTGAAGATGCTCTGACATCGGCTCTGGTTGATCTCGCCGCCAACCCCTAATACCCCAAACCATGACCAAACCCACACATCTCGTCGTCGGCGCCGGAAAAATGGGCGGTGCTTTATTAGAAGGCTGGATTGCCTCCAAAGTTATTACGCCCAAAAACCTTATCCTGCTTGACCCACACCCTGGAGACACGGGTCAGAAAGCCATTAAGGCCGGGGCGCTACACCTTTCCAAACCGAATAAAAATATCAAATCTATCAAATACTTACTCCTGGCCATTAAACCACAAATGTTTGATAAATTAGCGCCTGAGATTGCTAGGCACCTTTCCAAAGACGCTCTCATTATTTCTATACTCGCCGGAACATCTATGGCTAGCCTGCAAGATGTGTTTACGGGACATCCTATTGTCCGCGCAATGCCCAACACACCCGCAGCCATTGGCAAGGGCATAACGGCTTATACAAATGGGCCTAATGTCTCAGCGAAGCATAATAAGATGACAGAACGCCTTCTAGCATCAGGCGGAAAAGTTTATCATGTCGCCAATGAGCATTTGATTGATGTCGTCACCGCTGTCTCAGGCTCAGGTCCTGCCTATGTTTTTCACATGGTAGAAGCCTTAGAAGCCGCGGCCTTGAAAATAGGCCTGCCCGAAGAGATGGCGCCAGACTTTGCGCGGCAGACGATTATTGGCGCGGCGGGATTGCTGGAAAATTCTGATCTTTCAGCGGCAGAGCTACGCAAAAATGTGACCTCACCCAACGGCACCACCGAGGCGGCCTTAGACGTCCTTATGGGACTGGAAGGCCTGCCAACTCTTATGCGCGATACGGTGAAAGCCGCGCTAAAACGCGCCAAAGATTTAGCAGATAGCTAAATCGGCAACCGAATAAGAGCCTTAAGCCCGCCTAATTCGCTATCTTCAAGACGTAAGGCCCCGCCATGTATTTGCACAATATCGCGCGCAATAGACAGGCCAAGCCCTACGCCTTCTATGTTTTGATTTCGCGCCGTATCCAGACGCTGAAACGCTTTAAAAGCCTCGCCGCGTTTATCTTCAGGAATACCCGGCCCTTTATCTTCTACAGCGATAAAGATATTGGTCTCATCTTCAGTTAAGGAAATACGGCAGTCCTTTGCATATTTTTGAGCATTGGAAATCAAATTCATAACCGCGCGTTCCAAAGCTTGAGGACGAATATGCGCTGAAATTTCTTCGGGCGCGATAAGCTCAGGGCGCGGGTCTTGGCATTTTGAAATGATGGACGACAGAAACGCTTTCATCTCAATAAACTCAGTGGCTTCGCCTTCAAGCCCGCGCGCGAAATCCAGATAACCGCCCAGCATTGACTCCATATCTTTAATATCCTGACGCGCAGCCTCGGTCTCCTCAGAATCATCTTGCATCGCCAAATGTAGCTTTAGCCGCGTCAAAGGAGTCCGTAGATCATGAGAAACCCCTGCAAGCATCGTCGTACGCTGCTCAATATGTCGTCCGATACGCCCTCTCATTTTTAAAAATGATTGCCCCGCAAGGCGTACTTCTGAGGCTCCCGTAGGCTTGAAAGTCGATATATCTTGCCCCTTACCAAATGCGTCCGCCGCCGCCGCCAATTCTGTGATGGGTTTGGCTTGGTTACGAATGAAAACGATTGAGACCAATGACAGCAAGACCGTCGCCGTAATTAGCCAGAAAATAAAGACGAATCCCGTTGGGGCAAAAACACGTTCTCGCGCCGCGATAAATCTCAAAACGCCATCATCAACCGCCACGCGGATATCTATGTGGTTGGGATAACGGGTCGTATCGAACCAAAATTCGTCAGTCAGGCTGTTGCGCAACGATCTTCGCAACGTCTTATCCAAATTAGAAAAAAACGAATCCCGCGTTGTTACAGGAAGGTTATCGCCCTCCTCCAGAGCGACTGACAGCTCCATATTCGGACGTAACATGTCATCCAATCGCTCAACTTCACGGGTTGTCGGGTTTTCTTTATAGAGCTGAACGGCGACCGACACATCTGCCGAAATCGAGTCTGACAGGTTTGCCGTGACTTGATTCCAATGCGCGTTGAAAAAGAAATAAGCCACAGCCATTTGCATGATGGCAATAGGCAACATGATGATGAGCAAAGCCCGCCCAAACAAGCTTTTAGGAAGATATTTCTTCAAGGGCATTGCCCTATGCGCCCTCAGCTAAAAGGCGGTATCCTTGTCCGCGAACGGTCATAATGTAATCAGGCTCAGATGGGTTATCTTCAATTTTACGTCTCAATCGCGTCATTTGCACATCAACGGCACGCTCTGATTTCGCGCTTATTTTTTCAGACAAAGCATATCGACTAACCGTACCTCCTGCCCGCCGCGCCAGCAATGTCATCAGGGACTCTTCACCTGTTGTCAAACGTACGCGATTTCCATCTTTCGTCAGGACAAGACGCTCCAAATCATATCGATAGGGCCCAAAAACGATGATTGATGCCGGGGCTGTTGTGCCCAAACGGCGGAAAATAGCTTCGATTCTGAGTACAAGTTCCTCAGGCTCAAAAGGCTTTGCGAGGTAATCGTCCGCCCCGGTCTTCAGACCCTCAATCCGATCTGCCGACTCGCCGCGCGCCGTGAGCAATATGATCGGCACATCATTATGCTCCCGAAGCGCGCGTGTCAGCGCAAATCCGTCTTCCCCTGGCATCATCACATCCAGAATCAATAAATCAAACGCCAACCCGTCTAGCTTACGGCGGGCCTCGGCAGCATCTGCCGCAGCCGAAACGCGAAACCCGGCCTTCGCCAGATACTTTTTCAAGAGTAAGCGAATGCGGTCATCATCATCTACGACGAGGATATGTATATCCTGCCGCTCAAGGCTATCGGACTCTGTGCTCAATTTTTCCTACTTTCTGCGTTTAATCGTTATTGACTTCCCGCCTCTGCTGCACAGAATGCCGCGAAAATGACAGTGCTGCAAGTCAGCAGACCTTAAAGGCGACTGAAATGATAGAAAAAGCGTATCACGACCGCGATGGCCATATCTGGATGGACGGTGACTTTATCGACTGGCGCGAGACCAAAGTCCATGTCCTGACGCATTCCCTGCATTACGGGTCTGCGGTTTTTGAGGGCAACCGCGCTTACAATGGTAAAATATTTCGCCTTGAAGATCACACAAACCGCCTTATCCAATCGGCCAAGCTGATGGGATATGAGATTCCCTATACGGCGGATCAAATTAATCAGGCGTGTCTTGATACATTGGCAAAGTCTGGCTTAGAGGATGCTTATATGCGTCCCGTCGCTTGGCGAGGGTCTGAAATGATGGGCGTGGCGTCCAAGAATAACCAAATCCATCTTGCCATCGCCTGCTGGTATTGGGGGAGCTATTTTGACGATAAAATGAAAGGCATTCGCCTTTGTATCGCCGATTGGAAACGCCCGGCGCCGGATACGATTCCTTGCAAATCCAAAGGCGCGGGCCTCTATATGATATGCACATTATCTAAGGACGCAGCGGCTGCCAAAGGGTATGACGACGCACTCATGTATGACTTTAAAGGCCGCGTTGCAGAATGCACAGGCGCACATATTTTCTTTATTCGCGGGACTGAAATACACACGCCTACTTGCGATAACCTGCTCGACGGCATTACCCACGATACGGTTTTAAAACTTGCTGCCAAGCGCGGTTACAAAGTATTTAAGCGTGACATTTACCCGTCAGAGATGGAGCATTTCGATGAGTGCTTCGTGACCGGAACAGCTGCGGAAGTCACGCCTGTTCGCGAAATTGAAGGGCGGCATTACAAACCTGGCGAAGTCTGTCATGCTCTCGCTGAAGATTACGACAAGCTCGTGCGCGGTAAGCTCAGCCTCTAATCTTTAAGCGCGGCTCTGACATAGAGCTGTCCTGTCCAGACCGACAATGCTGCTGACAACCAAAGCA
>JAOIVW010000069.1 GCA_028224375.1 Hellea sp. | reverse complement strand
TGAGATAGACATTCATTTTCGCGTCAGCTTAGTCTACACGGAATTATGAGACTCGATCCGGACAGCCTTGGCCCCAATAAAACACCTCCTTTGGGATTAGCCTTGGGCGGCGGCGTTGCGCGGGGATGGGCACATATCGGCGCTATACGCGCTCTTATCGAAGCGGGCATCAAGCCAGATATAATTTCGGGCACCTCCATCGGGGCCGTTGTCGGCGCAGCCTATCTCGCAGGTAAGCTTGATGTGCTCGAGAATTGGGCGAGAGCGCTCAATAAACGACGTATGATGAGCTATATGGACGTCCGCTGGGGAGGCTCAGGGTTTATGCGCGGCGAACGCCTTGCCCGCGTCTTAAGACATTATCTCGGTGACATGCACATTGAAGACCTTGACCGAAAATTTACGGCTGTCGCTTGTGATTTACGCACAGGTTACGAAGTCTGGCTGCAACGCGGCCCGATTGTGCCAGCTGTGCGCGCATCTTACGCCTTGCCTGGTGCATTTGAGCCGATAAAAGTTGATGGGCGATATATGATTGATGGCGCTCTTGTAAATCCGGTTCCCGTCTCGGCCTGCCGAGCATTGGGCGCGCATATGGTTATCGCGGTAAGCTTGAATGGAGATGCCTTTGGCCCAATCGGCTCGTCCCATGAAATGAACTTCGATGATGATGATGGCGAAGATAGTGATGACGATTCGGCGGACCCGTTTGAACTCGCGTCCCGATCTCTTAACAAGCTTCGTCCAGACCGCCTTTTAATCAAGTCCATGATGGGCGATGCCGCAACTGGGAAAGGTCCCAAAATCGGCTCAGTTATGATGGGCACGCTCAATATTGTTATGGACCGTATTTCGCGCTCACGCCTTGCAGGCGATCCGCCAGATGTTTTTGTCGCTCCGCGCATCGGCCATATCGGCATGCTGGAATTCACTAAGGCTGAAGAGCTTATCGAACGTGGATATCGGGCCATGCAGCACGAAATACCCTTGATAAAATCCGTCATGGATGTGCTGGGCCAAATGCCCTCTGCTGTTCAAGAGCCTGAGGAAACCACATAAGCCCTCAAGGATTGGTCTTTGACAATCTGTCATAACGCGTTACCCATATGCAAAAAATTGTATATGGGGAGAATATTATGCGTGTTTTATCGTCCGCAGTTTTGGCCGCCTGCTTGGCATTATCGGCCTGTCAGCCGTCATCAGATAGCAGAACGTCTTCAGATACGCCTGCAAAGCCTGAAAGCGCAGGCGTCACAGCCGCTAATATCCTCGCACAACCCACTGATAGCTGGCTCACCTATGGCGGCGGCTATGATGAAAAACGCTTCTCACCTCTCAGCGCGATTTCGCCGGACAATGTTTCTGAACTCGGCTTAGCCTGGTTTTACGATTTGGGCACAAGCCGCGGTATCGAAGCCACGCCTATCATTCACAACGGAATTATGTACGTCACCTCGACATGGAATATTGTCCACGCCATGGATGCCCGCACGGGGCAGCAGCTTTGGGAATTTGACCCTGAAGTCGATAAGAAACAAGCCGCCAATGCCTGCTGTGATGTCGTTAATCGCGGCGTCGCGATATGGGGTGATAAAGTTTATACCGCCACGATTGACGGCCGCCTCATCGCGCTCGACACAAAAACCGGTAATGTCATCTGGGACAAGCTTACCATCGACAAATCCAAACCCTACACCATCACGGGCGCGCCGCGTGTTGTGAAAGGCAAAGTCATTATCGGCAATGGCGGCGCCGAGCTGGGTGTGCGCGGTTATTTTAGCGCCTATGACGCCGAGACAGGCGAAATGGATTGGCGTTTTTACACTGTTCCTGGAAACCCCGCTGACGGCTTTGAGAACGATACCATGAAAATGGCCGCAGACACTTGGACGGGTGAATGGTGGGAAGCCGGCGGCGGCGGCACAGCTTGGGACTCAATAGCTTATGACCCTGATTTGGACTTGCTCTATGTTGGCGTTGGCAATGGCTCGCCTTGGAACCAATCTATCCGCAGTCCCGAAGGCGGTGACAATCTCTTCCTTTCCTCTATTGTCGCTGTGCGTCCTGATACAGGTGAATATGTCTGGCATTATCAAACCACGCCCGGCGAGACATGGGATTACACAGCCACTCAAAGTTTGATTTTAGCGGATATGGAGATTGAAAGCGAAACCCGCAAAGTCATCATGCAAGCGCCTAAAAACGGTTTTTTCTATGTGATTGACCGCGCAACAGGCGAGTTCATCTCCGCTGAGAATTTTGTGCCCGTCAATTGGGCCACGCATATTGATAAGGAAACAGGCC
>JAOIVW010000068.1 GCA_028224375.1 Hellea sp. | reverse complement strand
AAATTTGCAAGGTTCTGTATTCACCGCTGCGGCCATTCAATTTCTTATGTGGCTGCCGTTCTGCCTCGTCGTTCTAAAGTCGGAGATGTCACCTTTCGGAACCGCCGGAATATTGTTTTGCGGGCTTATCCTTACCGGCTTTTTATACACGACATTTCTCGAGTCTTTTTTAATTCGCTTTTTTCAAGGCCGAAATAAACATACCAAGGATGAGGTTTTTACGAGCGTCGCTGAAATTACTGATGAAGGCATTTCTTACACGGATCGTGGTCGCCGCATTAATTATCAGTGGGATGCGTTTCACGCCGTATACGATACTGAAAAGAACATTATATTTATTGGAGACACGCTTCACGCGGTTATTCCCGCAAAGTGCTTTAACCACTTTCTGGAGAAAGACGCTTTTGTTAGGGAATGTCAAAAGCGCATGCCGGCCTATTTATCAGATGGCCCTGATGCGTTTGATTGATACACGTACAATTAAACGTCTCTTAAATAATACAATAAAGATCGAGAGAATATCATCTCCCCTCTAGCAATCTGTGCCCATATCCCCGATATAGCGCCCATGTCTAAAAACCGACCACCTTCCCAACGGCAACTCAAAGCTGGTGAACTTATCCGCCGCGCTTTGGCTGAAATTTTGGCCAAAGAAAATATACGCGACCCTGATTTGCAAGGCGTGTCTGTGACGATTTCCGAAGTTCGCGCGTCGCCAGATCTGAAACACGCGCTTGTCTATGCCGCGCCGCTCGGCGGCGGAGATATGGATAAGGTCATTGAAGGGCTACAGCGTTGTAGCTCTTTCCTGCGCGGACGGCTCGGCAAAGAGATGGAAATGAAATCCACACCGCGCCTAAAATTTATCGCTGACCGCAGTTTTGATACCGCCGAAGATATGGCGAAACTCTTGGACCAACCTAAGGTCAAACAAGACTTGGAATAATGCCCCGTAAACGCAAAGGTAACCCCGTTCATGGTTGGGTTGTGCTCGACAAGCCTTATCGGCTTGGCTCGACTTCGGCTGTGGGGAAATTGCGCTGGTTGTTTACCGCGCAGAAGGCGGGCCATGCGGGGACGCTTGACCCGCTCGCGACGGGGATATTGCCGATTGCTTTGGGCGAGGCGACCAAGACTGTTCCTTTTATGATGGACGCCAGAAAGGGTTATCAATTTACGCTGACCTTTGGCGAGAATACGGATACGTGGGATACGGAAGGCACGGTCACAGAAACCTCTGATGTGCGTCCTACTGAAGTAGATATCTTGCAAGCGCTGCCGCAATTTATCGGCGATATCGAGCAAATCCCGCCGCGCTTTTCCGCGATTAAAGTCGATGGCAAACGGTCTTATGATTTAGCGCGATCCGGCGAAGTGGTGGAGCTTAAATCCCGCCAAGTTACCGTCGAGAGTTTTGAGCTGCTCAGCTATGACGGGCAAGCCGCGAGTTTTGAGGTGGCCTGCGGGAAGGGGACTTATATTCGCTCCCTCGCGCGAGACTTGGCAGCGGCATTGAGCGCTTGCGGTCATGTCACAATGTTGCGCCGCACCCGCGTTGGGCCGTTCACTTTGGCGCAGTCTTTTACACTAGACGCGCTAGAGAAACTCTGTCATAGGGGCGGCGTTTCAGAAGCCTTGCGGCCTGTAGAGACTGCGCTGGACGACATCCCGGTGCTAGCCATTACAGAAATCGAGGCTAATGAACTGAAACACGGACGGGCGATTGTCCTCACCCCTTCTTTGGCGGCCGAAAATCCAGATTGGATTTTGGCTATGGAGAAAGACAAGGCGGTCGCTCTTTGCCGCGCTATCGAAGGTCAATTACGGCCCAAGAAAGTGTTTAACTTATAACCGTAACGGAGATTTACGATGTCGATCACAGCAGAGCGCAAATCAGCGCTGATCAATGAATACGCCACGAAACCCGGCGATACGGGTTCACCAGAAGTGCAAGTCGCGATCCTCACAGACCGCATCAAAACACTGACGGATCACTTCAAAACAAATAAAAAAGACAACCATTCTCGCCGCGGGCTTCTGGCCATGGTCGCGAAACGTCGTCGTCTTTTGGCTTATTTGAAGAAAAAAGATGAGGGTCGTTATAAGACACTTATCGAGAAGTTGGGATTACGCCACTAAGCGGCCCCAACATTAAAAGAATTAAAGGCTGCCAATTCGGGCGGCCTTTCGCACAATTGGAATTGTGCAAACCCGCGCATAAGGCGCAATCTCTTGGGGTTAAAAATAATCCCTCGAATATGTACGATGAAAGAAAGAAAAGTACGATATGTTTGATAAACACACAGTAGAA
>JAOIVW010000067.1 GCA_028224375.1 Hellea sp. | reverse complement strand
TAACGCCTGCAATGGCAATCATGCTGTCATTCAGACCAGCAAAGGGCCGAAGACCCATAACCGATATGTCTTGAATAAAAGCCTGCCGGAAAATCCAGAAAAAAGCGATCACCAAAAAAACACCTGTGACCCGTCTTTCAGGCCTGCGCATCTTACCAAGTGCCGCGAGCTTATCGATAAAAAAGCCTTCAGGCGCTTTGGCATCATTGGAGATTTTCGGCCCCCATTTTGTAATGACGAAAAAAGCGGCGGGGAGCATAACCGCCATAACAGGCACGCCAAAGCTCATCCATTTTAAAAAGGTAAAGCTGGCATCGCCGCTCTCTTCCAAAAACCCTATAATAATCAGGTTCGGTGTTGTGCCGACGGGTGTACCAATGCCGCCAATAGAAGCCGCCCACGCAGTCCCGAGAAGCGCAGCAATCGTAAACCGGGCTTTGTCTTCACCTTCAAAGGGGGTGCGCGCCGCAACGGATAGAACAATGGGTAGCAACATAATGGCTGTGGCCGTGTTGGAAATCCACATGGAGAGCAGGGCCGCCGTTAGCATGAAACCGGCAATCAAGGCGGTCGGGCGTGTTCCAACTTTAGAGAGCACGCCCAATGCGATGCGTTCATGTAGGTTCCAGCGCTCAACGGATTTGCCAATAATAAACCCGCCCATGAGTAAAAAGATTATTGAACTGGCATAGGGCGCGGCAGCAGCATTCATGCTGCCAATGCCAAAGAGCGGCACAATGACCAGAGGCAGAAGAGACGTAACGCCGATAGGCAGGGCCTCACTGACCCACCAAGACACCATGAGTACGAGCAAGGCCAAAGTAAACCATCCCTCTTGGGACAAGCCTGCGGGAGTGGGTAAAAGGCAAAGCGCTATAAATGCGCACACGCCTCCCCAAAATCCGATGCGCTTAATAATCACAACTCTCCCTTTTTGATGAGTGGCCATTGAGACCGCTTAGGGGCATGATTTTTATCATGGGCGCAGGATGGCGGCTTATGCAAATAATGGCAAGAGCGCGTTAGAGGTGATGCTTAAGGCCTATATCCTATGGTCCGCGTCATGTGTCTCTCTCATGACGCATCTATGTAAGTTAAGGTAACGTTAGGGCAGGGGCCAAGAATACGAGGCCTAAGGCGTTGCCCAGCGTGCTTGTACCTTACTGGCGACTTCGCCATTGGCTGTGCCGACGCCAACGCCGAATGACCAGCCTTCTCGCCCGCGGGCCATCATACTGAAAGCGACACCAGGTTGTTCATCATATAAGCCAACACCGCCAGCGACAGCAAAGTTTTCATGATTGCCTAAATAGGCATCTGGCATAGCCAGCGCGATTGAGACGCCGCTAATAGCTTTGTCATAACCATCGAGCTGTCGCAGGATCAGATCCGTATTATTGGAGATACGGTCACTATTATTCAAGATAGCCGTTTGGTTCGCCGCGATATTATTTTCATTGACGCTGATGCGGTTCATACTCTGCGCGAGATTTGCCGAGTTTGCACTAATTGCAGTCGCCTGACTCGCGAGAGTTTGCGTATTGCTTGCAAGACTCTGGCTGTTGGTGGCCACACTATTTTGAATGCCAGATAGATTATTGTCAAAGCTGTCAATACGCGTGGCATTGGCGGAAATGCCTGTTGAATTTGTCGTAATACCCGCCGAATTTGTGACGATGCCTGCAGCATTGGTTGAAATGTCAGTCGAATTTGTCGAGATGCCTGAAGCATTGGTTTCTATGCCTGAAGTATTGCTCGCGACTGTCGTCGAAAGGCCCGCAATATCCGCAGCATTCGTGGCAATATCAGTCGTGTTCGCTGCAATATTGTCGGTGTTAGACACGATATTAGCGGAATTGGTTGCAATGTCAGATGTGTTTGTAGCAATATTGGTCGTATTCGTCGCAATGTCTGTTGTGTTCGTGGCAATGTTGCCGGCGTTCGACACGATATCAGCGGCATTGGTGGCAATATCATTTGTGTTGTTTGCGATATTAGTTGTGTTCGTCGCAATATTGCCTGTGTTTGTCGCAATATCTCCCGTATTCGTGGCAATATTACCTGTGTTTGTCGCAATATCCCCTGCATTCGTAGCAATATCACCCGTATTCGCTGGCATTGGTTGTTATATCCGACGTGTTCGTTGAGACTTGGCTTTGTAAGGCTCCGCCATCGCTGGCCAAATTGCCATCTGCATCTGTGGTCACGATGCCGTGGAGAGTACCTTGAGCCGCAGTTGAAGCTGCAGACGCTAAGCCTCGCAATGTAACTGTGTTTAAGGCCGTGCCGAGAATGATTTGATTATCCCGCGTGGTTTGAGCATCCGACCCTA
>JAOIVW010000066.1 GCA_028224375.1 Hellea sp. | reverse complement strand
GACACATTCAACATCCCTAGAGGCTTTACGTAAAGGTCGAAGTGCCAAGACTATACTCAAGGCCGCTTCACAAGAAATTAATCAGTTACACGCGCTTGTTGAACGCCTTCAATGTATGACTCAAATTCAATCCGGTTTCGAGGACACCCTGAGTGCATCTGAGAACACGGCATTACAATCGCTTGATTATATTACGCAAAGTCTCTTTGTCTTATCTGACGTGCTGGGTGACGCCGCACATTACGCCTCATCAGATTGGCTGATTGACGATTTGAAGTCTATTGAGGAGAGTAAATTAAAGACGCTGAAAGATCGCTTTAACGGCATTGAAGTGCCTTTAATGACCTTAGCGTCCACTGGCAAATGTGACTTTTTCTAAGTCGCTTTTAAGCCTTCAAAAAATCTCAAGATTGGACGCACCGCGCGCCTCAACTGGCATCGGTTTTTTGGGTATGGCCACTGCAACAGAAGCGATATCAGCTATGTATTTCATTTGAACTCTTCCTGTCGTTGGCCAAAATCGTAGCCGTCTGGCCAAGTCACCCCCCAAGCTTTTGGAAACGCAAGGAATGCCTTCAAATGCTAAAAACTCAGTCGCGAAGGCTCCATTTTGTTTGCCAACAACCGATAGACCTCGAATCATCCGTGCACCACCAAATATTTTAGCTTTAAGACGGTTTCGCTTCCCACCTTGCTTGAGAAGGCTGTTAATCAAGAGCTCCATTGCATTGAGACCGTAGCTTTCGCTTGAGCACGAAGTTTCGTTATTTTCACCTGGGAGCAAAAAATGATTCAGACCACCAATTTTGGCGACCGGGTCGAATAGACATGTCGCCACACATGATCCTAATACGGTTGTTAAAACGTCACCGGCATTCCCAGAGACAGCGTAATCGCCCTGAATAACATTAATGCGTTGTGCCCCTTTTCCAACTGAAGGGGAAAAAGTTCTATGGTCGCTTAATGGCATTGCGGTCACTAGTTTCAATAATGGCGCGCCCAATCTTTGAAATATGATATTCTTGCTGCACAGCGCCTATTTCCTTTGCAACTTTCGGCATGCCATAGACGATACAGCTTTTTTCATTTTGCCCGATAGTTTTCGCTCCAGCCTGCCGCATCGCCAATAAACCTTGTGCGCCATCCCGGCCGAGGCCTGTCAGGATAACACCAATTCCTTTCCCCTTTACGGATTTTGCCATAGACGAAAACATGACATCGACTGACGGACGATGACCAGAGACAGTATCGGCATGAAGAAGCGAGCAGAGCAGTTGGGTTCGCCCTTTGATTTGCAAATGAGCATCTCCTCCTGGCGCAAAATAAATCTGCCCAACCTTTAAAGCGTCGCCGTGTTTAGCGATAGAAACCTTAGGCGCGACTAACCCGTTTAAACGTTCAGAAAAACTTTTAAGAAAAGCTTGGGGCATGTGTTGTGTAATGACTGTGGGAGGACAATTTTTTGGGAACGTTATAAGAATTTGTGTGAGGGCTTCGACGCCGCCAGTGGAGGAGCCAATACCAATAATTGAACCGTCAGTCTCGTAATGCATTTGCGCGGTAGGCGATATAGCAGTCCCTGAGTCTAAGCCTCCATTTACGTGATGAATGACGGCTGCTTTTATAATCTTGGGCAAGCTTGACAGAGCCGCTAAATAATCCCCAGACTTAGGCTTTTCTAGACATTCAAACACCCCCATTGACAAAGCTTGGATAGTGTCTGCAGCGTCCTTATGTGTCGAGCTGGACAACATGACCACGGGCATGGGCCGCAACATCATTAACCTCTTCAAAAACTCCAATCCTGACATACCTGGCATTTCTATATCCAAGATTAAAACGTCAGGGTTTAAGGCTTTGACCTTTTCTCTGGCCTCATAAGCGTTAGCGGCTTCGCCCACGATTTCGATGTCTTTATCTCGACGAAGTACCACTTTTACCAATGAACGCATCGTCGTAGAATCGTCGATAATAAGAACTTTAACGCGTGTCACCGGGCAAACTTTCTAAGAATCGCACTTAAAAGTCTTGCCAGTCATCAGCATCTGTAACCTCAACAGTCTGTGCGGCGGCGCTTGAACGGCTTTGAAAGTAAGCTGAAGCGCGGTCTTGATGATCTTTTACAGGCGGCTGTAAGCTTGGTTGTGGAAATGAACGCACATTTGCCGGCATCGCGTCTTGCTCGCGCTCATCAATCTTAAAGTGTCGTACACGCCCCATAAGTTCATTGGATTCATTGGTGAGTGAATGGCAAGCCGCCGTGGACTCCTCAACCATAGCAGTGTTGCGCTGCGTGACGCGATCCATCTGATTGATAGCACTGTTAATTTCTGCCAACCCGGTTGCTTGTTCATTTGCAGAAGACGCAATTTCGGAAACCAGCGCATCAACGTTTGCAACTTGCGTGACGAGTTTATCCAGAGCGGTTCCCGTTTGATCAACGAGGTTCACACCTGATTGAACGTGTTGGGCGCTGGCAGA
>JAOIVW010000065.1 GCA_028224375.1 Hellea sp. | reverse complement strand
GAGGATGATCGTGGCTTCAGGTTGGGGGGCATAACTGACATAGGGAAAACTATAGAGTTTTTAAGAACTCCAGTTCTTCTTTTACCATATTCAATAAATATTGGCCAAAATTTTCTGCATAGATATGCGGTTTAATAAAGCAAGCTGCACTGCTAGGGTCCCATAGGATTACGGGACACTCATTTTCGATCATCGTTAAACAGTGCAACACCATTGCCACCTCGTGCACCAAGGCCAACTCTGTTGAAGAGTCCATTAATTTCAGAATTACCCCGCAAAAGCTCAACGGCCGCACAACAAATTGCATCGGATTCAGAGTAATCAACAACCACGCGCCCTTTGATGCCACTATCTCCCTCAAAACCAATCTGGCCGCGTAGAACAAGCTGATCCGCATCATTGGAATCGCCAAGATCATTGCCATTTGAGTCAATTAAATCAATAAATCCATCACGCTTACGATATGCTCCCGTCAAGCGGGCTGCAACTTTGCCTTCCGCAAGCGGGATATTGATTGCACCTTGGACGTTTTGTTGGTTGAAATTGCCATAAGTTGCATTAAAAAATCCGCCAAACTCTTCAAGATCAGGACGTGCGTTGATAACATTCAATGCACCCGCCGAAGTGTTACGCCCGAATAGCGTACCCTGAGGACCACGAAGAACTTCGACACGTTCAACATCAACAAATTCACCAAGTGCAATACCAGGACGGGATTGATAAGCACCGTCAATGAATACACCAACCGCTGATTCGAAACCAATGTTATTGGACGTCGTACCCACACCGCGAATACGCAGCACTACTGTACCCGAAGCGGTTTGCGCTTGAGATGTTGAGAAACTCGGCGCAACACTTGTGAGGTTTTGAATATTTACAACGCCTTGCTTTTCTAAGTCTTCAGGAAGAATAGCCGTCACAGCAATCGGAATGTCTTGAATGCTTTCGGCGCGGCGTGTCGCGGTAACGATGATTTCATCATCTGCTATTTGCGCAAAGGCTGGCTCAGCGCCAACAATAATACCTATCATACTTGCTGATAAAACGAGCGACTTTTTCATATCAAATCCCCTGATGTTAATTTAGTTGTTATTGCCAAGCCCTAACAGTCCTACCTTGAATACAAAAGCTAAGTGGTTTACATTTGAGTATGCTTAACCCAATTGACTACTCCATCTCAAAATTCATTAGTTTCGCTGATGAAAAGACAATTTCTCAAATCCGCGAAATCGCAGAGCCCAAACATTTTAAAAAAAGCGATGTTATCGAAACGCGCGGTGAGAGCGGAGATCATCTACATTTAATTGATCAAGGCCTCGTCCAACTTGGTATCAACGGAATAGACGGGTCTAGATTTAACTTAACGCGTCTTGGTCCTGGGCACACCTTTGGAGAAACCGCGTATTTTCTCAATCAAAATATTATGTATGATGCGAATGCCGAGAGTGATGTAGTTCTGCAAAAACTGTCACGGGCAAATATTGATCACTTGATGACCCATTCTCTTGTCTTCTCAAAGGCTTTGATGGCTGTCTCCTGCATGCGAGTGCGGACGATCCTGTCCTATATCGGAGATACATTGGGAATGCCGTTACAAGCCCGCGTTGCCAAACAAATCCTGAGTGTCAGCGAAAGCGCCCATAATGCAAGCATCATTAGTTTGCGGCAAGTTGACCTGGCACACTCACTTGGCGTCTCCCGCGTTTCCATCGGTAAAGCTGTCAAAGCCCTTGCCGAGCAAGATCTCATTAAACTGGGATATGGAAAACTAGAAATTCTATCCCGCCGCGATTTAGTAGACATAGTTCGAAAAGGCCAACGGCAGTTATAGAGACTCTACTATCAATCAATCTACGCCCCCTGAGCAGCCTAAATATTGAAACAAGCTGATATCTGGAATTTGCGGTAATCAGCAGAGCCTCTCGGTTTATGTCCGTTTTACGCCGAAGAAAGTCCCTAGCTAGATTATTTCTGAGGTCCGCAATGCCCCCCGACCTGAAGTCACGATGATCCTCAAACCAGACATTAGCACAATTTATCGTTTGGGCTGGAACGTCGGCAAAGCAGACATTGATAGTTCTGGTGCTTTTGCCATAAGGTAAATTACTGCCTCAAGTATAAGGGTTTCATTTTGATAGAACCAACTAAAGCTAGCCCCGCGATAGCAGCAATCCAGCAGGCCGTAAGTTTGGTCAATCAGTATCATGAGAGTGATGAGTCAGAAAATTACTTAAAACGACTACCGCCCCCTAATGAGTTGGAAATAGCAAAAGTCGAGAAGGATTTAGGCAATAAACTTCCAGATTCTTACAAGTATTTCCTTCGACATTATGGCACCTTGGAATTCATGGGGTTAGAACTTACGGGAACACACCAAAAAAAATTGAATGGTCCTAGAAGTGTTATCACTCAAACTCGATCTAACCGTAAAAACCTTAAACTACGTCAATTTGCGATAGTGGTTCACAGTTTTGGTGATGGATGTTGGGCAGTGCTAGATACTTCAAGAATGATCGAAAATGAGTGTCCCGTAATCCTATGGGACCCTAGCAGTGCAGCTTGCTTTATTAAACCGCATATCTATGCAGAAAATTTTGGCCAATATTTATTGAATATGGTAAAAGAAGAACTGGAGTTCTTAAAAACTCTATAGTTTTCCCTATGTCAGTTATGCCCCCCAACCTGAAGCCACGATCATCCTC
>JAOIVW010000064.1 GCA_028224375.1 Hellea sp. | reverse complement strand
AGTCNCGAGTTCTGTAGATGCTTCTTGAACAACAACAGGCTCTTGGATTGTTTCGTAAACAGCCGGGACAGTCTCATAAGTGACACTTTGCGGTGTTACGACAACTGTTTCAGACACAGTCTCGAACGTAGCTGGGATTGTGACGAGTTCTGTTGATGCTTCTTGAACAACAACAGGCTCAGATACTGTTTCATAAACAGCCGGTACAGATTGATACGTCACAGTTTGCGGCGTTACGACAACAGTCTCTGTGACTGTTTCGAACGTTGCCGGTATAGTGACAAGCTCTGTAGAGGCTTCTTGAACAACAACTGTTTCCGCAACCGTCTCATAGACAGCTGGGACAGACACATATTCAACGCCTGCAGGCTGAACAACGACTGTTTCAGTCACTGTTTCATATGTTGCAGGGATTGTTACGAGGTCTGTTGACGCTTCTTGGACAACAACAGGTTCTTGGATTGTTTCATAGACAGCAGGAACGCTGACATATTCAACAGATTGTGGCTGAACAACAACTGTTTCAGAAACTGTTTCAAACGTTGCAGGGATCGTCACCATTTCTGTTGACGCCTCCTGAACAACAACAGGCTCTTGGACTGTTTCATAAGTTGCCGGGATGCTGACATATTGAGTTGTCGCAGGTGTTACGACGACAGTCTCAGAAACTGTCTCATAAGTAGCCGGGATAGAGATAAGCTCTGAACTGGCTTCCTGAACAACGACAGTGTCTGTGTAAGTTTCATATTCAGCAGGAACAGAAACATACTCAACACCAGCAGGCTGAACAACAACAGTATCTGTCACTGTTTCATATGTTGCTGGAATTGTGATGAGGTCTGTTGACGCTTCTTGAACAACGACAGGCTCTGACACTGTTTCATAAACAGCCGGGATAACTTCGTAAGTGACAGTTTGCGGCGTTACGACAACAGTCTCTGTGACTGTTTCGAACGTGGCTGGAATAGTCACAAGCTCAGTTGACGCTTCTTGAACAACAATAGGCTCTTGAACTGTTTCATAAACAGCTGGGATGCTGACATATTCAACAGTTTGCGGTGTTACAACGACAGTTTCAGAGACTGTTTCAAATGTTGCAGGAATTGTCACCATTTCTGTTGACGCTTCTTGAACAACAACAGGCTCTTGGACTGTTTCGTAAGTTGCCGGAATGCTGACATACTCAGATGTAGCAGGCTGAACAACGACAGTTTCTGTCACTGTTTCATACGTTGCCGGGATAGAGACAAGCTCTGTGCTGGCTTCTTGAACAACAACTGACTCTTGCACTGTTTCGTAAGTTGCAGGAACGCTGACATATTCAACGCCAGCAGGCTGAACAACAACAGTCTCGGAGACCGTTTCGAACGTGGCCGGAATAGTGACCAGCTCAGTTGAGGCTTCTTGAACAACAACAGGCTCTTGAATTGTCTCATAAACAGCAGGCACGCTGACATATTCAACAGATTGCGGCTGAACGACAACAACGTCAGTTACTGTTTCATAAGTCGCCGGAATAGTCACAAGCTCAGTTGAGGCTTCTTGAACAACAACAGGCTCTGAAACTGTTTCATACTGCGGAGGAACCACAACATATTCAACAGATTGAGGCTGAACAACAACAGTCTCTGTGACTGTTTCGAATGTGGCCGGAATAGTCACAAGCTCAGTTGATGCTTCCTGAACGACGACTGTGTCTGTGTATGTTTCATACTCAGCAGGCACAACAGCGTAATCAACAGAGGCAGGCTGAACAACAACAGTGTCAGTCACAGTCTCATATGTTGCAGGAATAGTGACAAGCTCTGTTGTTGCGTCTTGCACAACAATAGTCTCTGTCGCCGTTCCGTATTCAGCAGGAATAGTAACAAGCTCTGTTGAGGCTTCTTGAACCACAACAGTTTCTGTCACTGTTTCGTAAGTTGCTGGGATTGAAACAAGCTCAGTTGAGGCTTCTTGAACCACAACAGGCTCTTGAATAGTCTCATAAACAGCTGGAACAGTTTCAAATGTTGATGTGGCAGGTGTCACAACAACTGTTTCAGAAACAGTTTCGAATGTCGCCGGGATTGTCACAAGCTCGGTTGAGGCTTCTTGAACCACAACAGTGTCAGTGACTGTCTCAAAGACAGGCGGTGAAGTCACAAGCTCAGTAGACGCTTCTTGCACAACAACAGTCTCTGAGACTGTTTCATATGTTGCAGGAATAGTGACAAGCTCTGTTGAGGCTTCTTGAACCACAACAGTTTCGGATACCGTTTCATATGTTGCAGGCACGGAGACGTAATCTACGCCTGCGGGCTGTACAACGACAGTCTCGGATACAGTTTCATAAGTCGCAGGGATTGTTACCAGCTCTGTTGAGGCTTCTTGAACCACAACAGTGTCTGTCACTGTCTCGAACACTGGGGGAATAGTTACGAGCTCAGTCGACGCTTCTTGGGCAACAACAGTGTCTGTGTAAGTTTCGTAAACAGCAGGAACAGTAATATACTCAACTGACTCAGGCTGCACGACAACTGTTTCTGTAACAGTTTCATAGACAGGCGGTATTGCCACCATTTCTGTTGAGGCTTCTTGAACAACAACAGTTTCAGTCACTGTACGGAAAGTAGGCTGGCCTGAACGGGACCCGGTACTTCCGCCATATGAATTGACTGCATTACGTGAAACGACAGTGCCATTAGAACCTACGATGCTACCATTCGCGCCAAGGCTGCCGATCCGTGTGCCAGAG
>JAOIVW010000063.1 GCA_028224375.1 Hellea sp. | reverse complement strand
TAGCGATATTGCGGTAGATGAAGAGGCGGAGGACCTTGTCAGGCATTTTGAATTTCTGATCAAAAAACGCCGCCGAGGCCGCGTTATTCGTCTTGAGATGAATGAGGACATCAGTCCTGATTTAAAAGAGTTCCTGATAGAAAGCTTTGAGTGTTGGGATGAGGACATCCAAACCAGCGCCGTGATGCTCGGTATGTCTGATTTGTCAGGTCTTATCAGCAAAAAACGCCAAGACTTGCTCTTTGCCCCTTTCCAAGCCCGTTTTCCGGAACGTATCCGCGAATTTGACGGAGACTGTTTTGCGGCCATTGCGGCCAAGGATATTCTCGTCCACCATCCTTATGAAGAGTTTGATGTTGTGGTTCAGTTCTTGGAACAAGCCGCGCTCGACCCTGATGTTGTGGCGATTAAACAAACGCTTTACCGCACCTCAGAAGACAGCCCGATTGTCAAAGCGTTGATTGAAGCCGCAGAACGCGGTAAGACCGTGACGGCCTTGGTCGAGCTTAAGGCCCGCTTTGACGAGGAAACTAATCTGCGCTGGGCGAGGGATTTGGAACGTGCGGGCGCGCATGTTGTTTACGGCTTTATCGATTACAAAACCCACGCCAAAGTCTCACTGGTGGTGCGCAAAGAAGGGAAGGGGCTCAAGTCCTATACCCATTTGGGCACAGGCAATTACCACGCGCAAAATGCGAAGGTTTATACCGACTTGGCCTTATTTACAGCGGACCCTGCCATGGGCCGAGATGTCGGCAAGCTGTTTAATTACGTCACAAGCTATTCCGCGCCGCGCGATTTGGAAAAACTTATCATCGCGCCGACGATGTTGCGCGATCATCTATTAGAGCTCATTCAAAATGAGATTGAGATTTCCCAAGCTGGCGCACAGGGCGCGATATGGGTTAAGCTCAACGCCTTGGTTGATAGAAAAGTCATAGATAAGCTCTATGAAGCGTCCCAAGCTGGGGTGCAGATAGATTTGGTTGTGCGCGGCATATGTTGCCTGCGGCCAGGCGTTGAAGGCCTGTCGGACAACATTCGCGTAAAATCGATTATTGGGCGTTATTTGGAGCATTCACGTATTGTCTGTTTCGGAAATGGCCAGGCATTGCCCAGTAGCAAAGCTAAGATATTCTTCTCCAGCGCGGATTGGATGCCGCGTAATTTAAACCGCCGTGTTGAGACTCTCATTCCTGTTGAGGCGACAACGGTTAGGAATCAAATTATGAACCAGATCATGGTCGCGAATTTGAAAGATAACACCAATAGCTGGGATTTGCTGCCCACAGGAAAATATGAGCGCAAGGTCTCCGAAGAAGCACCGTTCTCCGCCCATGAATATTTTATGCAAAATCCGTCTTTGTCTGGACGCGGACGCTCCCTAAACATCAGCGCGCCGAAAGAGCTGGACGCGCCAGAGTTAGAGATGCCCTTGAGCAAATCCCGTAAAACTGCGGTCAATAAAGCCAGCAATGCAGCCTGAACCCAGGCTAAAATCTAACCGCATTGGTGTTTTAGACATTGGGTCTAACTCGGTTCGCTTTGTGATTTATGAGCTATTTGGCGCGCATTTCACGCCTGTTTATAATGAAAAGGTTTTGGCCGGTCTGGGCCGCGCGCTCAAAGAAACGGGCAAGCTCTCAGAAAACGGGAAAAGTCTGGCTTTTGATAATCTACGCCGCTTTAAAACTATCGCCGACGCGCAAGGGCTGGGCGAGCTTCTCATCGGCGCGACGGCGGCTTTGCGTGTGGCCAAAGATGCGCCCGAGTTTATTGCCAGAGTTAAAGATGAAATAGGCCTGAATATTACTCCCATTAGCGGAAAAGAAGAAGCGCGGCTGACGGCTATGGGGATGTTGGCGGCAGATAATCGCGCGCAGGGTCTGGCGGCGGATTTGGGCGGGGCCAGTCTGGAATTCGTGCAGGTTCAGGATAATGTCGTTGCCGAAGGTATTAGTCTTAAGCTTGGACCTTTTGAAATGCTTGGCAGCTCTCCAGCGAGTGCGGATAATTTTACTGATAAAAAGATCCGCGCAAAAATCGAAAAGAAGCTGAGCCGAGTGGACTTTGCGCGCTTTAAAGGCAAAGCCTTGCACCTGATTGGCGGGGCGTGGCGCAATCTGGCGGCCATCCATCAAAAGCGCGAACATTATCCGATGCGCACGCTGCAAGCTTACCGCTTGGCCCCCAAAGATGCCCAAGACTTGGCGCAATGGGCTTATGGTGAGGGGCGTGAGGAGGTTTTGGCGTGGTCCGGCGTCAGTGAACGCCGCGCAGAAACGCTGCCCTATAGCGGTTATCTTTTGGATATGATTTTGGAGCTTATGCAGCCAAGTGTTGTCATTATCTCAACAACGGGACTGCGCGAAGGTCTGGTCTATGATGCTATGAACCCGAAACTGCATAAGCGTGACAGCTTAATGGATGGCTGCCGAGATTTGGCGCGGGGCAATTTGCAAGCCGTGCATTTTGCTGAGCCGCTTTATGAGTTTCTCGAGAGCGCGGCTGCGAAGTTTCCAGCTTTTTTTCCGCAAGAGAATGAAAACCGATTGAGGCAAGCGGCCTGTCATCTGGCGGGTATCGGAAAAGGGCTGCACCCTGATTACCGCGCGGACCTTGTTTTTGATGATGTTTTATATGCCCCGATTGCGGGGCTGACCCATCAAGAGCGGGCTTATTTGGCGCTGATTTTATTCTCGTCTTATACGGGCAGGGCGCTGCCAAAAAACAGCGCGGCGGTGGAAGCCCTGCTCAG
>JAOIVW010000062.1 GCA_028224375.1 Hellea sp. | reverse complement strand
AAAGCCAATTCAGTATCTTTTTTAAAATCGACATAAATCTTTTCATAGAGAGCATTATGCGTAATGTTGTGATGCGGTCAATGGAGCAGAAAATGCATAAGGTTATTATTGGACTATTAGGGCTATCCCTTACCGCATGTTTGGAGGCTCAACCGGCTCCAGAAATTTCTGAAAGGCCTATGTCTGATTTTACTATTGAAGTCATAGCTGAAGGCTTGAAGCACCCTTGGGCTGTTGCAGCTGATGATAGTGGTTTTTTTGTTACCGAACGCGCCGGGAAACTTTACCGCATCAGCAATAATACAAAAACAGAGATTACAGGACTGCCAGATGATATCTATGTCGAGGGGCAGGCTGGGCTATTTGATGTTCGAACATTGGATGATAAATTATATATCAGCTACGCTTATGGAAATGCGGGAGCCAATGGCACGGCCTTAATCTCGGCCAAAGTGGATGACGATAGTCTTACAGAGACCAAGACATTATTTCGCGCGAGCCCGCCTAAAGACACAAATGCCCACTTTGGCGGACGCATAGCTTTTCTTCCTGATCAGACATTGGTCTTGTCAACGGGCGAGGGGTTTAAATATCGCGAGGCGGCGCAGGATTTAAACTCTCATCTAGGGAAAACTATTCGCCTGAATATGGATGGCGGTATTCCTGAAAATAATCCAAAATTAGGCGATAAGCGGCAAGTCTATTCCTATGGTCATCGTAACCCCCAAGGCCTGACCTATGATAATGAGACTGGCCAGCTATGGGCCCATGAACATGGTCCTCGCGGAGGAGACGAGCTTAACCTCATTCTACCAGGCGAAAATTATGGCTGGCCGATTGCCTCTAAAGGCCTTGATTATAATGGCGCGAAAATCACGCCGCATGAGACTTATGAGGGCATGAAAGATGGTGTGCATGTCTGGACACCCTCAATAGCCGCTTCAGGTCTGGCTATTTATCGCGGCGACATGTTCCCAGAGTGGAATGGCGATGCCTTGGTTGGGGGGTTAATTTCCAGAGACCTAAGGTTGGTTGATCTCGAAAATGGAAAATCTGTCGGCGAGATAAGTTTATTATCTGATTTGGATGCACGGGTAAGGGATGTGCGTGTCGCAAAAGATGGCGCGATATTAGTGCTAACGGACGATTCCGCGAATGGAAAACTTCTCAGAATTACGCCCAAAAAATAAGGCCCTTAAAAGGCCCTATCATTTAATTTGTGGGTTGCTCTGCTGCGCGGCGCATCATCTCGTCGCGGAACATCGCGGCAAAGTCCGGCGGCTCTAACATAATCGGCGGATATCCGCCGTTTTGTGTCATATCGGCCATAATCTGGCGCGCAAAGGGGAAGAGAAGGCGCGGACACTCAATAAGAATGAGCGGCTGAATTTCTTCAACGCTAACGCCTTGGAACGCAAACAGACCCGCATATTCAAGCTCTGCAATAAAGGCGACTTGGTCGCCGCGGCGCGCTTCAGCCTTAAGCATTAATGTCACTTCGACATTATCACCTTCGAGCATTTGGCGGCCAATTTCGATACCGATTTGAATTTCCGGCGCGGCAAGACCGGCGCGTAAACTGTCGGGCGCATTCGGGTTCTCGAAACTTTGATCTTTGGTATATTGCGCTAAGACGCTAAGCATAGGCCCTTGCGCGGGCTGCTGTTGTTGCGCTTCGGCTTCAGCGGCGGCTGCCGCTTCCTCTGCAGCTTTTTGAGCCGCAAGCTCTTTTTTTGTTGGCTTTTTCGCCATAATATCCGGTCTCCCGTTTCCGTAAATCTCTGGCCGCTCGCTAACATAGTGCAGTCGGGCGGGCAATTGCTTATTGCGAGACGGGCTATTACCGCCTATCTCCACCCATAACTGGTGCTGGCGCGTATAAATATCAAGCCAAGCGCCTATAAAAAAGGATAGACACCGCATGTATGAAGTCATTCTCTATGCCGCTATTGCGACCATTGTGTGCGTGATGCTTTACACCGTCCTCGGAAAGTCCGTGGGCCAGGGCCCGGAATCCGGGTTTGATGTGGAGAAAGCTCTCAAAGATGCCTCCGCTAATAAGAATAAAGTTGTGCAATTAGACGCAGCGCAAAGCCCTCCAACAGGTTTGGAAGCGATTGCGGCGGCTGATTCAAATTTTTCTCCCGCTTATTTTATGGATGGAGCTAAAGCCGCTTATTCCATGATCCTCGAAGCTTATGCGGCGGGTGACCGTGAACAGCTCGAATCTTTGCTGACGGCTGATGTCTATAAAGTTTACGGCCAGGCCATTGACGCGCGGGAAACGGATGAGCTCACGCAGGTCACAGATTTGGGACGTCTGCGCAAAGCGATGATTAAAGATGCGGTTTTAGACGGAAATACAGCGCGTATAGAAGTCCTTTACGAATCTGAACTAACATCAGCCCTTATGGATAAAGAAGGTAATGTTGTTCAAGGCGATCCTGATGTGCTCTCGAGCGTGTCAGAGATTTGGACCTTTGAGCGTGATGTTAAATCAGCTGACCTTAACTGGCGTCTCTCTGATGTGTCGCCAAGTGAAGGTGATAAGCTTGAGGCGGATCCGACACCTGACACGAAGACCTAAGGGCAATGTTGCGCCGCTTTTTATGGGCTGGGATGATTCTGTCTTTGAGCGCTTGCGCCACTGTGCCGGTCCCGCCCCAAGCGCCGCAAACACCTGTTCAGACCGCGCCGCAACCAGCTCCTATATCTGGAACCGTTCTTAAAGACGCGCCTATTGCGCAGCCATCGCCTATTCCGCCGAGCATCCCGCGTGTCACGGCCCCGCCTCCGCCGTCTAAATTGCCGCCTGAAGTCGAAATTATTGAAACACCAAAATGGTATGCTCATCTTGCCCATTGGAAAGACTCTGATCAAGCGCTAAAGTCTTTTCAGCGTAGTTGCGCGAGCTTTGCCAAAGCTAAAATGTCGAAGCTCTTAAACCCGCAGCAACCTCAATATGGCCGGTACGTAGACTGGATGCCGGC
>JAOIVW010000061.1 GCA_028224375.1 Hellea sp. | reverse complement strand
GCATTGATAACATAGGCCAGCGCCGGGCCATTATTCTGGTCACGGTAATTGACGGTAATGGTTTCAGCGTCCGGTACGTCTCCGATAAGCTCGCGTAACCGTTCAGCAGTTTCCTTGGCCGTTAAGGTGCGGGTTTCAGGCGGCACGAGTTTGACCAGCGCCAAAATGTCATTATCGCGCGAGCGCGTGTACCAGTTCTCAATCAAGGCGCCATCGCGTTTTTTAATCTCCTCTGCTAATTGCTTTTCAGCAATCTGTATTTGTTCAAGAACTTCGAGTGATCGCGCATAAGGCGTGCCCTCCGGCAATTGGACACTAATCTCAACTTGATCGGCTTCGCCCGAGGGAAAAAATTCGGATTTAACAAGACCATTAGCCATGACCCCTATTGTCAAAATCATTAAGGCGACAAAGAATGAGGCCGTAAGGTACCGCCTGCGAAGCGCCGTTTTCATGGCAGGCTGATAAACACGCTCCGCGACCCAGACTAAACTATTAGATATTTTTGCTTGAAAACGTGTGATTGGATTTTGGGGGTCAACGGGTTTCAGATGCGCCAAATGGGCTGGCAAAATAAATAGCGATTCTATTAATGAAAAGAATAAGGCCAATATAACGACGATAGAAATTGCGCGGGTGAACTCGCCCATGCCGCCTGAGAAAAACATATTTGGCATGAAGAAAATCATGGTCGTCAAGACGGCGAAAATAACGGGTTTGACCACCATGGTTGTCCCGTTCACGGCCGCATCTAGCCCCGTTTCGCCTTGTTCCGTTTTAAAGTGAATAGCTTCGCCAACAATAATGGCATCATCAACAATGACCCCTATGACCAATAAGAAAGCGAAGGTCGAAATCATATTAAAAGAAACACCGAGAAGGGGCAGCAGCATAAGGCCGCCCGCAAAGGCTGTCGCAATTCCAATTGAGACCCAAATCGCGATTTTAGGACGCAGAAATAACATCAAGGTAAGACAGACTAAAATCAAGCCTGTCATGAAATTCTTGGTCACCGTATTAATACGGCCCGTATAATCATCATTATTATTATTCCACACGGTCATGGACATGCCGTCGGGCACCGTGTCTTTGACTTTTTCTATATAGCCGAGCACGTCTTCGGACATGCCAACAATATCCATATTAGGCCCGCTTTGAACTTGGACTAGAATGGTGCGTTTGCCGTTGACAGTTGCCAGAAGGTTCACTTGCTCAAACCCGTCTATGACGGTGGCAATATCTTTAACGCGAATAATCGCCCCGCTCGCATCTTGCCGCACAATGATGCTTTCGAAATCAGCCTGGCTGTCCGCTTGACTGCGTGTGCGCAATTGCATGTTGCCGATATTGGTGCGTACTTGTCCTGATGAAGCATTAACGGATGAGCTGCGCACGGCTGAGGCAACATCATTAATCGTGAGCCCATATTGACGTAGAGCTTCCTCAGAGACTTCGATTGAGACTTCTTCCCCGCGCACGCCGAACAGCTCAACATCGGGCACGGTCGAAAACTGCGCAATGTCTCGGCGGGTTTTTTCGGCAAACCGTTTAAGCTCGCGTTCCGAAACAGAGTCATCTCCTGAAACGGCGACGCGAATAACCTCATCACGGTTTCTAAAGAGACGCATTTGCGGGCGTTCTGCGGCAGCAGGAAAGGTATTAATGGCGTCAACTTTGCGTTTTACCTCTTCCAGAAAGCGTCCTTCATCAAGGTCGGATTTGCCTTCAACAATGATGGTGCCGCCATTTTCGCCTGCGAAAGATTGCATGCGGTGAACGCCTTGGACTGTGCTTAAGGCTTCTTCGAGACGGACAACGATTTGTTCTTCAACATCTTGCGGAGAGGCGCCTAGCCAGGTGACGTCAACGACGGCTCCTGGAAATTCGACATAGGGTTCCATTTCGCGGTCAATGGTCATGAAGCTCACAATCCCGCCAATGAAAAGCGCAATCATCAATAAATTAGCGGCGACATTATTGGCCGCCCACCATTTGATCATATTGGTCATGGCGCGTCTCCGGCCAGAGCGTCTGCATCAAGTTTGGCTTTAGACTGCACAACAGCGATTTTCATCCCGTCTGCGACACCGCGAATGGGCGAAGTGACAACAGAGGTGCCAAGGTCAATGCCCCCGCTTAATATAGCCTTATCACGGTCTGACGATATAACGTCGACAGTGGTAATGGTTAGGGTGCCGTCTGCATTGGCAACATAGACTTGGTCGGCACCGCGAAGGGCCGAACGCGGGACAACAATAATATTCTCCAGCTTTTGCCCGTCGACAGCCGCATTGACAAATAACCCCGGCGCGAGCGGCACGCCATTACTGGCCCCCGCCCCGAAGGGATCACGCACTTCGACATAGGCATAAAGCACGCGGGTTTGACTATCAAAGCGGCTGTCAGTGCGGACAATACGCCCTTGCCATTCGCTATATTGGCCCGCCACATCGGCGGAAAGTGTAACGGGTATACCGGCTGTTTTGCTGGTCGCTTCAAAGCCGAGGGTCAATCCCGCACGGCGAAGCTCGTCATTGGTCATGGGCAAGCGCACATCCATGACATTGGTCGCGTAAATCTCGCCAAGCTTAGTCCCCGCCGTGACAAACTCACCTTGGTCAACATGGCGGGTGGTGACGCGGCCCGTAAAGGGAGCGTAAAGTGATGTATGGGCCAGCTGCAACTCTGCCTCAGCCAAACGGGCTTTGGCAGAGGCAAGTTGCGCTTTAGCTTCAGCCATTTGCGGTTCTCGCATCGTCAGGGCCGAGGCCTTAGCCGAACGGCCCAATTCTTCCCAATCTTGGCGGGCCATATCTGATTCCGAGACTTCGCGGGCGACCCCTGTTTCAGCTTGCGCCACGCTGGCGCGGGCTTGCGTCACGCGCAGCTCAAATGCGGCGGGCTCTATGCGTACCAAAAGATCGCCTTTTTTAAAGCGCCCACCTTCGATGAATTTTGGCGACATGAATGTGATGAGGCCGCTGATTTGCGGTACCAGACTAATCTCTGTGCGCGGCTGCACTTCGCCCTGCACATTGA
>JAOIVW010000060.1 GCA_028224375.1 Hellea sp. | reverse complement strand
GAACGGGAGCTTGCATGAGATTACGGCGCTCTCTTTATTGACGCAACAGCTCGAGGCCCTTCGAGACCGTAATGAGCTTGATACATCCAAAGTCGATGACATTATTATGGGCTGTGTCTCCCCTGTCGCGGGTCAAGGTGCAGATATTGCGCGGACCGCTGCGATTACCGCCAATTATGATGAAGGCTCCGCAGGTGTGACCATCAACCGTTTCTGCGCCTCTGGTTTAGAGGCCGTCAATATGGCGGCGTCGAAAGTCATGGCAGGCATGGCCGATATGACGATTGGCGGCGGTATTGAACATATGTCGCGCGTGCCGATGGGCAGTGATGGCGGCCCGATGGGTGTTGACCCGATGATTGCCTTTGATCACATGATGGTGCCTCAGGGCATCTCTGCTGATTTGATTGCCACGAAATATGGCTTTAGCCGTGATGATTGCGATGCCTATGCAGTAGAGAGCCAGAAGCGCGCGAAAAAAGCCTGGGATGAAGGCCGTTTCAAAAAATCAATCGTGCCCGTCAAAGACCAGCTTGGCGTGACGATTTTGGACCATGACGAACATATGCGTCCGCAAACCGATATGCAGTCATTAGGCTCACTAAACCCAGCTTTTGAATCCTTAGGCAAAGTTATGCCTGGTATGGATTATGTGGCGCTGCAAAAATATCCAGAATTAGAGGCCATCAAACATGTACATCATGCGGGGAACAGCTCGGGCATTGTTGACGGCGCGGCGGCTGTTCTTGTCGGCACGAAAGAAATGGGCGAGGCGCTTGGCCTTAAAGCCCGCGCACGGATTAAGGCTTTTGCTGAGATTGGAAGTGAACCCACCATGATGTTGACAGGCCCGGAATTTGTCGCCGCCAAAGCACTGAAACGCGCTGGCATGGACGTCAGCGACATTGATATCTATGAGCTGAATGAGGCCTTCGCCTCTGTCGTGCTACGCTTCATGCAAGCGCATAATATCGACCATGATAAAATCAATGTGAATGGCGGCGCGATTGCGATGGGTCATCCGCTAGGCGCCACAGGCGCGATGATTTTGGGCACAATGCTCGATGAGCTTGAGCGTTCTGACAAAGAGACATCGCTCATCACATTATGCGTCGGCGGCGGCATGGGCACCGCCACGATTATTGAACGCGTTTAATTAGTTAGATTTGAAGAGAGAAATAAGATGAAAAACTTTCAAATTGAAAAAGATGATGATGGCATTGTCCTCGCGACATTTGATATGCCCGGCCGCTCTATGAATGTGCTGAGCGAGAGCTCTATGGGCGATATCGCCTCCTTGATTGAGATGATAAAAACGGATGACACCGTCAAAGGTGCTGTCATCACCTCAGGAAAAAAAGCCTTTTGCGCAGGTGCTGATCTTGAAGAAATGGGCGGCAATATTGAAGGCGCGCGTAAGCTTATGGCGAAAGACCCTGAAGGCGCGAAAAAGGCGCTTTTTGAAAATGTTGTCGGGCTCAATATGATGTTTCGTGACCTTGAAACTTGCGGCAAACCTGTCGCGGCGGCGCTAAATGGTTTGGCTCTTGGCGGCGGATTTGAATTTGTGCTGGCCTGCACAGGCCGTTTCGCAGCCAATGATAATCCATCCGTTAAAGTCGGTCTGCCCGAAGCGCTTATCGGACTTTTGCCAGGCGGCGGCGGAACGCAGCGCCTGCCTCGCCTGACGGGCCTCATGAATGCCTCTGGCGTCCTCTTGCAGGGCAAGCAGCTTAAACCAGCCGAAGCGCAAGGCATGGGAATTTTCCACGCTGTTGTGCCTGAAGCTGACCTCATCGCGACGGCGAAAAAATGGTGTCTTGATAATCCAAAGGCGAAACAGCCTTGGGATGAAGACCGCTTTAAATTCCCGGGCGGCGCGCCTTACACAGCGCAAGGTTACCAGATGTTTGCAGGTGCCAATGCCATGCTGCGGAAAGAAAGCTTTGGTAATTACCCGGCCATGCGGAATATTCTGGCCTGTGTCTATGAGGGCAGTCAGCTGCCGATGGATGCAGCTCTTCGTGTTGAGTCGCGCTATTTCTGCGATTTGTTACTAGACCCTGTTTCTGGAAATATGGTGCGTTCGCTCTTCCTGTCCAAACAAGCTTTGGAAAAAGGTGAAGCCCGTCCCGCGGGTCAAACGAAAGGCGAGATTAAAAAAGTCGGCGTCATCGGCGCAGGCTTTATGGGTGCAGGCGTGGCCTATGTCTCGGCCATGTCAGGCCTTGATGTTGTTCTGATTGATAAAGACCAAGAAGGCGCGGATAAAGGCAAACAGCTCACCATTGATGAGCAGGCCAAACGTGTTCAGCGCAAAAGAACAACGCAAGAAAAAGCCGACGCAATTGCGGCCCGTATTGAGGCAACAACGGATTATAAAAAACTCAAAGATGTCGATATCATTCGAAGCGGTTTTTGAAAATTCTGACCTGAAAGCTAAAATCACGAAAATGACGGAAGACGTTATTGGCGATAAAGCGGTTTTTGGGTCGAACACATCCTCTATTCCAATTACGGATTTGGCCAAGGCGTCTGCCCGTCCAGAAAATTTCATCGGTATTCACTTCTTTAGCCCCGTGCATAAGATGATGTTGGTCGAGATTATCAAAGGCGAAAAGACGTCTGATTACGCGATTTCCCGCGCGATTGATTTTGTTTCTAAAATTCGCAAAGTTCCGATTGTTGTCGAAGATACGCGCGGATTTTATGCCAATCGGTGCGTGATGCGCTACATCCAAGAGGGCTATAATATGCTCTCCGAAGGCGTGAAGCCGGCGCTGATTGAAAATGCCGGCAAAATGGCAGGCATGCCTGTCGGGCCGCTCTCGCTGCAGGACGAAGTTGCGATTGATTTGGCCTATAAAGTTATGACGCAAACCAAAAAAGATCTGGGCAGCCAATATGTCGAAGGTAAAGGCGATGTCATCATTACGAAGATGAATGAGCTTGGGCGTTTAGGCCGTAAAACGCAAAAAGGGTTTTATGTCTATGAAGGCCGCGAAAAACATCTCTGGCCTGAGCTAGGTCAATTTGCGCTGGACGGTCTGCAAGACCCACAGCCCAATGTGGCTGATGTCAAAGACCGCCTCATGTATGCCCAAGCGATTGAGGCCGCACGCACGATGGCCGAAGGCATTGTCCACGACCCGCGCGAAGCGGATTTGGGCTCGATATTCGGATGGGGCTTTGCGCCTTATACGGGCGGCGCGATTAGCTTCATCGATACGATTGGGGCAAAGAAATTTGTTAAGCGCTCCGATGAGCTTTTGGAAAGCTATGGCCCGCA
>JAOIVW010000006.1 GCA_028224375.1 Hellea sp. | reverse complement strand
GGCCTGGCGGGTAATGACACGCTTAGCGGGGCTGGGGGCAATGATACGCTCTTTGGCGGTGACGGCGATGACCGCTTGGTAGGCGGCGCTGATAATGATGTTCTCTTTGGCCAGCAGGGCGCGGATACCTTTGTGTTCTTTGCCAATTCCGGCAATGATATCATCCGTGACTTTGAGGACGGCATTGACACGATTGAGTTCCGCGGCACAGTCGATAGCTTTGCTGATCTAACCCTAGAGCAGAGCGGCACCAGTGTTATCATCACATCCGATAACGGCGTCATCACCGTCAGAAACATGGACATCGCAGACCTGACCGTCGATGACTTTACGTTCTTGTAGGGGGAGTCATAGCCTAGCAGTTTGACCTAACGCCGCCGTAACAACAGGCGTCGTTATGGACGCGTTGATTTAGACATATTGACGAGCGGCTTAAAATTACATTCACTTCGCGAAGTTGCGATTATAAACCAGAAACAAAACCAAACAGATCGTAATCATAGCCAAAGAATAAAAGCATTGCGGAACGCCGCCTGCACTTGGCGGACATATGTGATTACCCATCAGTTCGGAGGTCACGCCCAATGCGGCTAAGCCGAAAACCGGGATCCAACCGAGATAAAAAATCCGTCCGTTTTTTAGCTTGCCCCTAAACACGGTGCTCAGCAGTATAATCGCATATCCAGCCAAAACGATATAACAGGCCGGAACGGGTCCGAGTGTTGGGCAAGTCTCTCCGGTATGAAAATGGGAAATGGACAGTTTCGCGCCCGCATATGTTCCAAAGAGCGAGATTGCTATTAAGAGATAACGGGCGACTTTATCCATTACGCCGCCTCAATATGTTTGTTTCGGGTCGTGAGAAGCGCGAGTCCGAAGACGATAAAATGCGTCACATTCATTGCGATGGGGAACAAATACAAACCGGCTGTGGTCCCGGCTAAGTATAAGCCCAATAGACTTACCAGAATTACAATCGGGCTAAAAATCGCCAGCCATTTCGGGAAGGGCGTCTTGCCTGAAAGGATCAGTTTAATCCAAAGAATAGAGACAATCAGCATGGCAACTCTGAGAACATTTACCAGAGGTTCGTTATGTTCTGAAAATGCGGTGAGAAGGGCTTGATCGGCAGTACCAGCCGCTATCGCATGGACTGTCTCTCCGAGGAAATAGCGCTGTCCGATCCAGACCGCGCCAATCATGAAAGAATAGGCACCGACGACGAAAACGGCTTTTGCCTGTTTGCGCCCCGCGGGCTCAAGCTGTTTGGATAGAAAGTAATAGCCCAAAACATAAAGCGGGGCCGATAGCACAGCTATGTAATGCCCCATTGATAGGCGGGACTCGCTCACCTCATTGAAAAAGAGATAGCTTGTTTGGTCCTGAATTCCGCCGTCTGGCGTGAAGTGCAGTAAGAACTCTCCCGTTCCGACAAGGATAGAGGCGAGCAAACCCGCCCATCCACAGGCCCGAATCCAGCCTTGCGCGCTCATGGCGTAGGTGCTGCGATTGTGAGCAATTGTCCAGCTGCTTGGTCCGACATCGATTTGCTCGAACCGTCCTGAAACTCAACCCTGACATCATAAGGTCCGGACGTGCCGTCCAAGCCAAATATAAGGTCACGCCCCTGATCAGAGCCAAGGCCTTGAGATGTGATGAACTGTTTCATAAATGTTTGGCCGGAATTATCCGTGACCATGACGCGGGCATTGATAGACCGAGCCACATTGGGCAGACGCACTTTCAGCCAATTGTCGTGACCGCCTTGGTTGATATAGGCCAAAGATTCTCCATCCAGATTTGCCCAAATCAAGTCCGGCCATCCATCTTGATTGAAATCGGAAATGATCGGCGAGATAGCGTAATTCTTATTTTCCGCACCAGCCACTTTCTCAACGGGCTGAAATTTATCACCATAGTTTTGGAGAATTTTACCCGGATATTTTGCCAATAGTTTCTGAGCGGGGAACCGCGCATAGTTCTGCGCGAACAGAAGATCTTCTTTTCCGTCTAAATTCATATCAGCGAAAACAGTACCCCAACCGAAGCCATAACGCGCTGCGTTCATCGCTTCCGCGCGGTCCGAGAACTTCAACCCGCCGTCATTGTGGAACAGGTAGTAAGCAGGGTTAAAAGGATCATCTTTTTCGAGATTACCTTTCAAGACAGCTGGAGGGAGAGTGTAGCCCACATTGGAGAAATAAAGGTCAATCAAACCATCATTGTCGTAATCACCTGCGGCAACACCCATCGGATAGGAGAAGACCGACGGATTTGGAATGGGGTCAAATGTCATGTCTCCATTGTTAGAGTACATCTCCACGACGCCCGTATCCTGAGCAATTATCAGGTCGCTATCAAGGTCATTATCCAAATCGGCAAAGAGTCCGATGAAGGTATTATGCTTGCGGAAGACGCCGGCCGATTTGGAAATATCCGTCCATCCGCCATTGCCATCATTTAAAAACAGATAGCTGTAACCGCCGTAAGTTTTATCGAAATTGGTTTCGCCTTCGACCAAGCTAAGCTTGATGTAACCGGCCACATACATATCGGCCAACCCGTCTTGGTTGATGTCGGCGAGGCCAATCGACAGAGGCGTTGTATTATCCGCGAGAGGCAGGTTTAGATTGACGCTTCCAAAACTGCCGCCTTGGTTTTCGTGATACCAAATACCGCTCTCTCTCGCGACGAGCAGGTCTGTGTCACCGTCATTATCGATATCCATCGTCGCTGCGCCGTGCGTGGCGTCTACGTCGCCTTTGCTTATGGACATATCCATGGGAACGAACTTGCCGCCCTGAAAGCGTAAGAATTGGTCAGCTTGGCGGTTGCCGCCACCCAGAAATAACTCGTCTTGACCGTCGCCATCGATATCAATCGCAGCGCTGGCCAAAAACGGCAGCGAGTTGTCTAAATCTGCAACATTGGAAAATGGCAGATCGACCTCGGAAAATTTGAGGGTCGTTTCTCCCTGCGGTATCTTCTCAGCTTGCCAATAGCGGAACACGCCAAAGGCGCTAAGAATGAAAAATATTAAGGCTCCAACGCCGATAACAAGGGCGCACCATATTAAATGACGTAGACCAGGCTTAAATTTAGCCGAAGATTTATCTGACAATTTACTTCCCCTAAGACAATTTTTACACTTGTACTTCAGGTCGCTAACATAAACATAAGGCGAGTCAAATCAAGTTTCTCGTAAAAGCGGTTCCGTTTGTCCTTCCATTTCTGTAACAGATCGGATTATGCAAATCCATTTGTTGACCGCGCGGAGCGTCTTAATGCGCTCATCTCTCAATTATCCATGGTCCGAATCGAGGGCATTTTATTAAGATTAGGCGCTTTGGACAATGTGATTTGCGTGTTACGCAAATAGACTATACTCTCAAATTAACGATAAAAGGGGAATTATCATGGCAGAATTTTTTGCAACATATCCTTATTTGATATATTTTTGCTTCTTTCTGTTACCCTTCGCTCAAGAGGATGTGTCGATCCTGGGCGCGGCTTCTGTCTGTGCCAGCGGGATAGCTAATCCCTTTTTCGCGTTTATTTTAGTTTTACTCGGCCTGACGACCAGCGCGATGGGAAAATATATGATTGGCTCTGTGGGGGCGTCTCAAAGTTGGACGAAGAAATTCACCGAGGACCCTAAGGTCATTAAAGCCGGGGAAAACGTAAAGACCAATCTCGGCAAATCGCTATTCATGGCGCGGTTTATCCCGCCTGTGCGCATTCCCTTCTATGTCGCTGCAGGGCTTTTCAAAATGAACGCCTTAAAAGTTCTGTTCTTCGTTGTGACCAGCGCCATTCTTTATCTCAGCGTGGCATTCGGAGCCTTCCATTTTTTCGGCGAGGCGATTGGGTCGAAGCTTAAAGTTTATCTGCCGGTCGCGGCTGTTGTCATCTTAGTTATTTATTTCATCTTTATAAAAATTAGAGGCCCCAAGCCCCTTTCCGAATGAGTATTCAAACACATCATAGAGTTTGCAATTTATGCGAGGCCATGTGCGGCATCGAGGTCAGTTATGATCCGTCGAAAAAGGGCGAGCAAAGCTTAGCCATAAGGCCTGACCCTAAAGACCCGTTCAGCAAGGGCAGTATGTGTCCGAAAGCCCCGGCGCTGGCCTCTATCCAATTTGACGAAAGCCGCCTTAAATATCCTATGCGGCGGGTCGGTGAGGACTGGGAGCAAATAAGCTGGGACGAAGCTTTCGACACCATTGAGCGCGAGATTAATGGCATTCGGGACAAACATGGTGATGACGCCATCGCCGCCTATCTCGGCAATCCCATCGTCCATAATTTGGGCATGCTCTTATTTGTGAAAACACTGACGGGCGCACTCGGGACCAAAAATGTGTATTCCGCGACGTCTATGGATCAACTTCCGCATCATTTTGCGGGGCATTTTATGTTTGGTCATGAGTTTAGAATTCCGGTTCCTGACATAGACCGCACGGATTATATGATTATCATGGGCGCGAACCCGCTGGCGAGTAATGGCAGTATCATGACCTCTGCTGGGGTGACGGACAGGCTTAAGCACATTAAGGAGCGCGGCGGAAAATTTGTCGTTATTGATCCGCGCAAGACTGAAACCGCCAAAGTCGCGAGCGAGCATCATTTCATCCGGCCCGCAACAGACCTCTATTTCCTGCTCGCCTTCCTACATGTGCTCTACCGCGATAATCATGTAAAATTGGAGGCTCTCGCCCCGCACCTCAAAGGTGAAGAGGATTTCGCAAAATGGGTCAAACCGTTCAGTCCGGACGCCGTTGAAGCCATCACGGGCATTGACGCGGCAGATATAGAGCGCCTCGTGACCGAATTTGCGGCCAGCCCGACAGCGGTGATTTACGGCCGTATGGGCCTCTCGACCCAGCCTCATGGCGGGCTTTGTAATTGGCTAATCAATACCATCAATATTGTTTCAGGTAATTTCGACAAAGCGGGTGGGATGATGTTCCCGTCACCTGCTATAGAACTTGCGCGGTCTAAGACACAGCCGCTGGCTTTTGGGCGTCATACCAGCCCAAGCCGCGGCCTGAATGAATTTTATGGCGAGCTGCCAGTCTCCGGGATGGTTGATGAATTTGCGGCAAAGGACGATAAGAAAGTCCGCGCCTTTATGACGATATGCGGCAATCCCGTCCTCTCGACGCCAAGCGGGGGAGAGCTTGAGAAGCACCTGCCCGATATCGAATTTATGTTCTCCATTGATAACTACATCAATGAAACGACCCGCCACGCCAATATTATTTTGCCGACCCCAACGGGCCTGGAAATTGATCACTATGATATGATTTTCCATACAATTTCGGTCAGTAATAACGTCAAATTCACGGAAGCGCTTTTTTCGATTGAGGAGGGGCGCCTTTATGATTGGCAAGTCTTGAAAGAGCTCATCGGGCGATTTTCAAAATCCGGTCTTGATCTTTATACGCGCCTTATCACGCCACGCCGCGCCGTGAATTTTGGTCTGATGCTCGGACAATATGGAAAATTAAGTTCTCCCAAACGCTGGTTCTCTGGCCTGTCGCTTTCTAAAGTTTTGAAATCAGAACACGGCATTCGGCTCGGCCCAATGATGCCGCGCGTGCCTGAAGGCCTCATTACGGATGATAAAAAAATCAATCTCGCCCCTGATGTTTATGCGTCCAGATTAAAAGAGATTATCGCCTCAGAATTTCCACAGCTTCAAAAGGCAGTAGACGGCCGCGATGAGGATGAGCTCATCTATTTCGGCCGCCGTCATGTCAGCACAAACAACAGCTGGATGCACCAATACAGAAAGCTCAGTAAATCCAAAATGGTGCGATGCACGGCAATGATACATCCCGACGACGCGGCGCGGCTCAAGATCGGGGATGGTGACGATATTGAAGTCGCCAGCCGTATCGGCAAAATTCGTATTCCTGCAGAAGTGACTGAGGATATGGTCAAGGGCGGAATTTGTATTCCCCACGGATTTGGGCATCACCGCAAAGGCACGCGTGTGCCTGTAGCGTCTGAAAAAGCGGGCGTTAGCATCAACGACATTACCGACCATATGAAGGTCGACCCCGTCACAGGGAATGCTGCATTTTCCGGACAGATATTCAAAGTTACGCCGCTTGTCGAAATGCGAGAGGTCAAAAATATCACCGGCAAACCGGTCACCATTCTTTATGGCTCTCGAACCGGAAACGCGGAATCTCTCGCCGCTGAAACGGCCCGTCTGGTGGAGTCTCACGACATGGCCGCCACCGTCGTCGCTATGGATGAAATAGACCCTGAGAGCTTAGTCAACATTGACCGCGCGCTGATTATTTGCAGCACTTACGGCGAAGGCGATATGCCCGATAATGCGCAGCAACTCTGGGACCATGTCAATGCGGTCGAGATGGATTTATCACAGCTCAATTATTCTGTTCTGGCCTTGGGTGACCATGCCTATGAGACCTTCTGCCAAGCGGGCAAGGATTGGGATGCACGTCTTGAAGCGCTTGGCGCAAAACGCGCTGCGCCGCGTGTTGATTGCGGCGTAGATTATACGCCTCTATGGCAAGATTGGGCTGACGCGAGCTTACCAATTATTAGTGGTCTTGGGGATCAGGAGACAATGGTTACCCAGCCGTCCCGTGCCGACCTCCGCGCCGCGCCCGGCACGAGCAAGGACAGTCCAATGGTCTTTGAAGTTACGGAGCACCGCGCGCTGACAGCAGAGACCTCAAGCAAAGAGACCTATCATTATAGCCTGAAGGCGAAGGGTGCGGGCGAGCTTTATCAAGAGGGCGGCATTTTAAATATCCTGCCTGAAAATGACCCAGCGCTGGTCAATGAACTCGCCGCTGAATTAAAGCTTGATTTGAAAAAAGACTCCGAGCTCGCGGAAAAATTCAAAACGCAATATGATATTCGTACACCGTCAGATGACCTTGTAGAGATGGCGGGCCTTAAAAAGAGCGACGATATTGAAGGTCTCGACGTCTTGGATATTCTGCGTAAAGTCCCGAAGAAAAAACGGAATCTCAAACGCTTTCTAGAATGCCTGCGCCCGCTAATGCCGCGCGCTTATTCCATCGCCTCGAGCCCTCTGCGAAACTCTGATAGCGTTGATCTCTGTGTGGCCACCGTCAGATATAAAATTGGCGAGCGAAAATATGACGGCGTTGGATCCGCTTATCTGCAGGACAGGGTGGCTGAAGGCGGCAGCGTCAAAGGCTATTTCGTACCGAATAAGTCCTTCACTTTGCCAGAGGATGAAAATCAGCCCGTCATCATGATTGGCCCCGGCACAGGCATCGCGCCATTCCGCGGATTTCTTCAAGCTCATAAAGATAAGGGCTATAGCGGCCCGACATGGCTGTTCTTTGGGGAACGCCAAGCGGCGACAGATTTCCTCTATCAGGATGAGCTGGAAGCCCTGCAAAAAGACGGCACGCTTACAAATCTCGACACAGCCTTTTCCCGAGACCAAAAAGAGAAAGTCTATGTTCAAACCCGCATGCTGGAAAAGGGCGCGGAAGTTTTCAAATGGCTACAAGACGGCGCGGCGGTTTATGTCTGCGGCGATGCCAAATCCATGGCCCATGACGTTGACCTCGCCTTGCGCGAAATCATCAAAACCCACGGTAAAATGGATAGCGATGCAGCTGATGTATACGTCACGCAAATGCAGCAATCCCGCCGCTATCTCAAAGATGTTTACTAGGGCCGCTCATGACAGATTCACCGCAACCCGATATACAAATCCACGATGCCAAATTGCCCGGTTCGTTGAAGGCGTTTATCTTTCGCGACAACTCGCTGCTCCAAGATGACGAGCCCGTTTACGCAATTAATTGGTTTAATACGCGCAGCGCACTCGTCTATGATTTTTATAATTTTCTGGCTGTGCGCTCTGTGCGTAAAATCGGCGGCGGGCCGTTTATTAAATGCAAATTAGAAAAAACACTTATGGATGATGACACGCTGCGCCGCGACGTGTTGTTGATTGTAAAATATCCCTCACTCGTCAATTTTCGCCGCATGCTCGAAAGTACGATGTTTCAACTCGTCAGCCTACTCCGCACAGCCGCTGTCTCGGACTTCACATTCGGTTTTACGAAGCGGCAGGATGGGGGCGCGGATTTGCCGCCGCATGATCCAAAAGCGCCGACGAAATCCGTTATTACGGTGATTCAATATTCAGGGGCGTTTGACTCCGGCGCATTATACCGCCTTCTGGATAAACACGCCGATATTGATTTATATTATAGCGGCCTCATCAGCGGAGAGATTGCAACCGGTAAGACGAGTGATGCCTGCAACCGCGTGCCCTGCATCATTAGCGGGATACATGTATTAAAATCTGACAGCGCATCGGTCATCGAAACCCTTATAGAATCGCCCGATTTTCAATCTCTCACGCAAACGCCAAAACAGATTTACGCAGGTCTTTATAACCGCATTTTATAAGCGCAGGATTAGTCATGAGCACGCCAACTTTAAAGCCGACCCGAAACATTGTTGTCACAGGCGTGTCCTCAGGCATCGGCAAAGCCATTTGCAAGACATTGATTGAAAAGGGCTTCCACGTTTTTGGCAGTGTGCGTAAACCCGAACATGCACAGGATTTGATTGAAGCGTTTCCAGGCATGTTCGAGCCGATGATATTTGACGTCTGCAACAGAGAGGCCATCGCCGCCGAAGGAAAACGCGTAACCGCAATGGTCGGCTCTGACGGAATAGAAGCGTTGGTCAATAATGCAGGGCTTGCGGTCTTTGGCCCAATTGAATTGCTGGATGACGCCAGTTTTGATCATATTATGAATGTGAATGTGACAGGCACACGTAGCGTGACCAATGCCTTCCTCCCAGCGCTACGTCTTGGCCGTGATACGTTTGGTAAAGCCCGTATCATTAACGTCTCGTCGCTTTCAGGAATTTTCAACACCCCAATGAATGGCGGCTATTGTATTTCCAAACATGCGATGGAAAGCCTTGGCGAGATTTATCGCCGCGAGCTGCTACCGGAAAACATCGATGTCGTCTCTATTCGCTCGGGCCCAATCGCCACGGAAATCTGGCGCAAAAATATTGAAGAAACAATTCCGTTCTCGGACACGGACTATAAAAACATGGCCGTCAAATCTCATAAAATTATGCAATATGCGAAAAAGTCTGCTCTGCCGCCTAGCGTTATCGCTGAGACCGTCTTGGACATCCTCGAGGGGCGCAAAAAACGGGTGAGCTATCACTGTGGACAGGGCCGAAATATTGCGCGGATTTTCGCCTCATCTCTCATGCCAAGACGCCTTGCGGACCGCTTAATTGTGAACGCTCTTAACAAGCCGCCGAAAGGCACGTCATGAATACGCTCATTCTCCAAAATTTAGGCGCCGCGCTGGCGCTGATGGTGGGGTTGAACGGTCTGTTCCGCCCGCTTCACATGGGCAAACTTGTCGGCCTAGCGCCGGAAACAAAAGTAGGGCTTGTCGAAATCAGAGTCCTTTTCGGCTGCTTTCTCACAACGCTGCCTCTGATTTTACTCTTCAAGCAAAACCCGGAGTTCTTCACCTTCTTCGGATATGCCGCCCTAGCCGCCGCTGTCATAAAATCGACATTCACAGTCATAGATAAATGCCCTATCAAAATCATTTGGGTCGGTATCGCCGTAGACGTAATTTTGACAGCGCTGCTTCTATCGCCCTTATATCTTAGATGATATTGCGGTAATTTTGGGTAATAGATTCCTGTTTTAAGTAATTGAATATAATAAAATGAAACAAAATCAAGGATTTACAGTAAGTGTGGCGCCCATGATGGATTGGGGCGACTATTCAATTAAATCAATAGGTTAGACGGTTTTGTGTGCACTATTTGTGCACTGCGAAAAAGTTTTGGTCTTGAAATAGTATGATTTACGGGAAAGAATCGGAGGGCAAGAGTTCTGCGTTCAGGCTGCTTTTAAGACTGCTTTAGCGAACTAAAGTTCATATACAGGCGTTTATTAAAAATTCTTGTAACTGTCATGTTGTGACAGTATAGGGAATTTTATGACCACTCTGATTTCACTCATCACTCACGCCGGATATACGGACCGTATTTTAAATGATCGGCAATTGGCGCGCATCATTGGTGGTAGCGATGATCGTCGCTATGGTCAGGTAAAACGGGCCTTGAAGTCAGGAGACCTTATTCGGATCAAACGCGGACACTATGTGTTGGCGGAAAGTTGCCGAACAAACCCTGTTCACCCCTTTGCGCTGGCCCAGACCTTAGTCGTAGGTAGCTATGTGTCCATGGAAACAGCTTTAGCGTTTCATGGGTGGATTCCAGAAGCAGTTTTCACGACGGTAAGCGTTACGCCAGGGCGAAAGTCAAAAAACGTTCACCACGAAACATTTGGGCAATTTGAATTTAGGCCCTTGGCACTTCACACGTCAGGTTTTTTGTCAGGCGTTGAGAGACATGTACTAAGCTTGCAGCCATCGCTTGTTGCATCACCTCTGAGGGCACTGATGGACATTGTGGCCTATCGTAAGCAAGACTGGGCGGGAATAAGCTGGATTGAGTCTGGATTGCGCATTGAACGCTCATCTCTCCTGCAATTGTGTCGCCGCGACTTCGAAGCTCTTGTGGACGTTTATAAGCATAAGGCCGCAAGTAACTTTCTGAATGGATTAGAAGCTGCAGTTTTTGACAGGCAATCTTCGGCACGACGAGAGCGATAAAGGTAACGACATGAATGATATTATTCAGGCAAGACTAGCTGAGTATAAGGCTGCAAACGCAATCGAAGAAGAGAATGCCACGAAGGAAATCATTCAAGAGGTTGCTTTGTACGGGCTTTGGAGAGCGAGGTTTTTTGATGTTGCTGTTTTTCAGGGTGGAACGAGTTTGCGAATCCTTCACAAGCTGCCGCGGTTTTCCGAAGACCTCGATTTCATGTTGATTGAGCCCAACCCAAAATTTGATTGGGCGCCCTACTTAAAAATATTGACTGAGACATTTCAAGAATATGGCTTGAATCCTGAAACAGTTTCGAGAGAGCAGATGGATAGGCGTATAAGAAACGCTGTAATCAAAGATAATTCGGTGGCCAACCAGTTGGGCTTATCATTTGGCGCGCGCGATGCTCGAAAGAAGCTCAAGATTAAACTGGAAATCGATGTTGAACCGCCAGTCCACTCAATCGATGCCTTTACATTCCTCGACTTTCCGGTGGATTACGAGGTGCGCCATCAAGATCTTCCTTCTAACTTCGCACTCAAAATTCACGCGCTCTTGTGCAGGGAATATGTAAAGGGGCGCGATTGGTACGACTTCTCTTGGTATGTTGCGCAGGGCATTTTTCCAAACCTGCCACATTTAGAAGCTGCCCTTCGTCAGTTTGGCCCTTGGTCAGAAGATAAGAGCCTTAGCGTCGATAGAAATTGGTTTGAAACGCAAATTACTAGCAAAATTCACGAAATCGACTGGGAAGATGCCAGGCTCGATGTGAGGCGTTTTCTGCGGCCTGTTGAAGCGGAGTCTCTCGGTCTTTGGAGTAATAGATTTTTTGAATCAAAATTGAAAAAATTACTCAAGTCCTAGAGCTAAAAGTGCCGCCACCTTTCTTCTGCTTGGGTGGCTCCTATTAGTCAGCAGTTTCGATAGATCTGCATTATGGCGCATTGCGACGCCGGGGACAGGAGCCATCCACCTCATCTGGTATGAGGATAACTAGGTTAGCCCATAATTTGCATATCCAAAATTCCACTATGGAGGAATTGAAAATGGAATGCGGATCAAAAAAAACTGTCGTGGCAGACAAACGCCCGTGGAATAAAGGTAAACTTATAGGGCAAAAATCGCCGCTAACCCCTCAACAGGTATGGGCTATAAGGGTCAGGCTTCAATTGGCCGACCATAAGCGAGATTTGGCACTCTTCAACTTAGCTTTGGACAGCAAATTACGAGGATGTGATTTGGTGACATTGACGGTTTCTGATGTTCAAACAGGGAATGAGATTAGGTCTCGCACCAAAATCATCCAAAGGAAAACTGGCAAGCCAGTTCAGTTCGAAATTACAAAGCAAACCAGGGAAGCTTTGGTGGACTGGATTAACTCTAAAAACCTAAACATCTACGATTGGCTTTTTCCAAGTCGTAAAGATCGGAGCTCTGCTATGACAACCCGACAATACGGAAGGATTGTCAAAAAATGGATCGGGTCGATTGATCTGCCTAAGTCGTCTTATGCTACACATTCGCTAAGGCGAACGAAGGCAACTCTTATTTATCGCAAGACCGGAAACCTCAGAGCAGTTCAACTTCTCCTTGGTCATGAAAAGATTGATAGCACTGTTAAGTATCTAGGGGTTGAGGTCGAAGATGCTCTCGCACTCTCGGAAAGCATTGATCTATAGGGGGCATTGCGGATATCAAAGCGTATTTAATTTGAGTTGAATTTAAGATGCTGTTATATAGCGTTTATCTGCGCCAATTTTGTGACGTATAATCACGGCTCCTTTGCGGCAAGGTTCTGTTGAATGATATCAATGCGATCGCTGATCCGTGAGCGCCAAATGGTAAACCCACTGTGCACGAAGAGTAATTCCTCCACTGCATTGTAGAAAGTCGGGTCAGAGGCCAACATCTCGAAGTCGTAAGAGACGAGTGACTGTTCCTGTTCGACCAAAGCAAAGATGTCTTCCGTGAACCGCAACTCAATATCGTATTCGAACCCATCCTTGAAATCGCGTGTCGCGAGCAGCGCACTTTCAACATAGTAGCTTCGTGCAATTGCGAAACGCTCCAGAAAATCTTCATAATCGACCAAAGCATGAAGCAGGTCGCGATCCCGCAGGATGTTGCCTCGGCCCGAGGACATAAGTTCCGTAAAGCTCCCAGACCGATCAGCGCTTGTTTGAAATCCAGTCCCTAGCAAAAGCGCGCGTTCAAAGGCTGGAATGTTTTCATCCTTTAGTTCGCCGGAGCGCAGGGACCGCAACACAGTCCGCATATCCTCAGTCATCTGCGTGTGGAACGCAAGGCTGCGGTCAGCATCCTGCTCAATTCGCTTAAAATCAGACTGAAGCCTTTCAATAATGGCCGTTTCTTCGCGGGCCTCAAACTGAGATGCATTCCAATTCGCGACCTGAATACCGATGAAGACGCCGACCACCACGATACAAAAATCGAGGAAGACGGCGAACCAGTTTTCTTTCTCGACATGGGCTTTGATGCGGCGAAAGATCATTTTGAGGTTTCCATGATTACTTTATTTTTGAGATTTCATCCCAAAGTGGGATTGGCGGGACATCTTTGACCATATCGTCAGCCATTTGGGCGAAGTCGGCATTGAAATAGCCTTTACAAAGTTCCCATAAGGCCCGGGTCCTCGGCGTGCCAAGTACGAAGAAAATCACGTCGCGATAAGTTTCCCAAGCTTCTTTCGTCATCGCCCCGCTTTTATATTGGAGATACTCAAATTCACGGGCCCGAAGCTGTCCGATCATCCAGAAGAAGAGTTGCGTTTTCTCTTCAAAGGTCGGCGTCTCACCCTGAGAGGCGATGCGTCCGAGGTCTGGAAATTCAACAAATTTATAAACCCCCGTCTGATCATTGGCGAGCTGCGCCTGCCGGGACTCGGATCTCATCTGCTCAGCGCCCTGACGCACCTGAATGGTCAAATAGATCAGTGTCACTGCGACAACAGCGACGCCAATGATCTGAGCGATTAGCGCAATTTGCTCAAGGGTCATCGAACTGTCTTGATTTCAGCGGCCACCATGTCCGCCGTTGCGGTAGTTCGGTCCGTCACGGCAGGATAGTTGTGCATGGCGAAGATGTTTTGGGTAAGCGAGTAACGCAACATTCCCTTAATATCTGGATCGCGCTTGATGTCACGCAGCATTCCGGCGGCGTCGACGGCGTCCAATCGTTCCGCACACCCGCGTGTCAGTATTTCAGTTACGGTCGCCAAGTCCAACTCCCAGCACTCACTCCACAGAATCCGGGCGGCATTGGGTCCGATATATTCGCGAACCGCTTCCCGAAAGGGCGGAGACACTTGGTTGACCACATCAAAGCTGTCGGTCAGATCATAGGTCGTGAACAGCTTTTCACGCAGAGCGTTGTCGGACGGAAACCCGAGCTCGGTCGCCTCCCGAAAAGCTGTTTTTTCAAATGTGATAGACCTGAGTTGCGAGGCGTGGAAGAAATCTATGAGAAGGTCTTCGCAATCGTCCATGCACGCTTCGTCCCGCTTTAAGAAATCGAGCGCGCGCTCCCCGGCATCCGTGACAATAGTGTAGTACTCAAGCAAACGCGCAGACTGATCAGCGTTTTGCACCAGTTCATCATGCAGCAAGACAAGGTAAGAATGCTCCTGCGCCTTGCGGCCCTGATCCTCGTTCCAGTTCGCGACCTGAATACCGATGAAGACGCCCACCACGACGATGAGAAAATCAATCCCTACCGCGAACCAGTTCTCTTTCTCAACGTGTGCTTTGATACGGCGAAACAGCATCACGCGTCTCCGTCGCTCAAAGCGATGATCAGGGCTTCCGTTATGTTGATAAAGTCATCGAGGGAATTCAGTTGCTGTTTGGCTTGCAGGTGCCTGATGGCCAGCGCGCCATCTAAGGCTCGATTGGTACGAATCTCTTCGATGTCGAACTCGAACCGCTCGGCCACGGTCAAATCTGCGTAGCGCTCATCCGTTTGCAGCGCGTTTCCAAAAATAGTCCCTTGTAGAACGGCCGGGATTATCAAATTGGCTCGCCCGTCCTCGAGCCTCATGTCAGAATTATTGATAAAGGTTAACTGTGTATCCCATTCGTGAAGCAAATCTCGTAAGCGCGCGTCAGCAACCTTGCTGATTGTGCCTGTTGTCGTGATCTCCTCATAGCTGCGAAATGCCATATTGAGCCCGTCCCCTCTGATGGCGGACACAACCAAGGGATTAAACTCATCTGCGGGGAAGTCGCCGCCCTGTTCAAGCCGATGCCTTAACGTGGCAACGCTCTCGATCCGATCTTGATAATAGGCTTGCATCGCGGCGAGGTCGTCACGCGCCAGAATGAGTTCTGTTTGAAAACTCGCAAGCTGGGTGGCGACGCGCTGGTTCTCACTGCGAGCTTCATTCCAGTTTGCGACCTGCAAACCGATAAACACACCGACCACGACGATGCAGAAGTCGATGCCAACCGCGAACCAGTTTTCTTTTTCGACATGGGCTTTGATGCGGCGGAGGATCATTCTTCAAGCCCAATCTCATGGGGTTTGTCAATGAACGCATCCAGAGCCTGGTGAAGGCCCTCAAGGCTTTCGCTCACCCGCCTATTGCTTTGAACATGCTCCTGATAAGCCGCCGCATTCCAACTCAACGTATTCATAAAATCTATGTCCTGACGCATCGCGCTCAGGTCACACACGATCAATCCCGAAAATCGGTCAGAAGGGTCTTTATCTGGGGCGATTTGCATGAGCGCCGGATAGTCATGCACGAGAGGCCTAACCGCTCGCACGCTCCCTTCTAGGACATCGCGGGCTCGGGCTCTCGTCAGAAGAAAGTCGCGCACGGCGCTCAGGACGTTTTCATTGCGAAAGGACCTAAGCCCGCCCGTCTGTTGTAACTCAATTAAGGTCGCTATGTCGTCTGTGGGGTTGGTGAGGATCGCTGAAAGTGCGAGGCTATCACACTCTTCTTCGGTCAAAGTCCGGTCAGTTTCGCTGTAGAGCAATGGCCTTGCAGAGAACAAATTGTCGACGATGCGCTCTCGCAAAGCCAGAAGGGGCTGTCGTACCGACTGCAGTTCCGTGACCTCATCGTGGAGCCGCAAAGCATAGATGGCTTCCTGCCGCTCTCGGTCTTTTTCCTCTGCCCATGCCTGCACCTGAAGGCCAAAAAACACACCAACGACGACGATGCAGAAGTCGAGAAAAACCGCGAACCAGTTTTCTTTTTCGACATGGGCTTTGATACGGCGGAGGATCATGGCTTACCCTCTATGCCGAGGGCTTCTTCAATCCGACTTATGAGGGAGTCGGTGTTGGCTTTAAGGGCTTGCAGTGACTGGTAGTGAAAAGTGGCAAACTCCGCATTGGTCCGTATCGCGCCATGCAGCTCTGGATCGGACTTGACGATCTCCACCAGAGTATCGAGATCGACCGTCATGAACGGGCTAAGGCCATGTCTTTGGCCGACAAAAACGACACGGTCTCTTAGCGGCCTGTAGGTCAAGTTGTGGCTTGTCGTAACAGTTTCCCAAAGGGCTGTGTTTTGTTGGAGGGCCTGTACGATCTGTTGGTCCCCGATAATCGAGAAATTACCCGACGCAATCAGACTCTCGACCGCGGTACGGCTTTGCTGGGGGAAAAACCGCGTCGTAATCCTGGCCCAAAATTGAGGTGTGGGATCGGTGGTCAACGGCGTCGGCGTTGTTATTTCAACGTCATCGATCAAACGGATCTGAACGGGAACGACAAGCCGCGTAATGGGCTCGAGGTCCGCGCGCAATAAAAGGATATTTGTGGAGTCAAAGGTCAACTTGGCCGCTTCAATGGAAGACTGCAAAGTCACCGCGTCCTCGCGCAAATCACCGAGAATTTCCTGAAGGACTTGCGTTTCGCGTTGGGCATTGGCGCGGCTTTCATTCCAGTTTGCGACCTGCAGACCGATGAAGACGCCAATCACGACGATGCAAAAGTCGAGAAAAACGGCGAACCAGTTCTCCCTTTCGACGTGGGCTTTGAGGCGACGGAAGATCATGGCGCGCTGTCCTCCAGCGCGGCGATCAAGTCTTCGCTGATGGCGCGAAACTCCCTAAGATGCTCGAGTTTTTGCAATGTCAGCAGGCGGCGCATTGCAAGCGCATTTTCGAATTCAAGGTTGGCGCCGATCCCATCGAGATCAAATTTAAACCTGTCCGTCAGGGTTACAATATCTGTGTAGCGTTCATCTTTCTGGAAACTATTCCCTAACACAACCGTCGATAAATAAGCGGGCACGATGGTCGTGGCCCGGAATTCCTCGCTCGAGACATCAAGATTACGAATGTCTGTGAGTTGATTATCCCACTGGAAAACGAGATCACGAAGCGCATCGTCGGAGATCCGTGCAAGAGCGCCAGACAATGAGAGTTCTTCGAAGTTGCGATACGAAACGTTGAACGACCGACTCAGGATCGCCGAGGCTGCGAGCCGATTAAACTCGTCCTCGGTCAGCGATGGGTCTCGCATTGCAAGCCGCACGCGCAGTTCGGCAGCGGCGTTAGTTCTCGCTGTATAGTAGGATTCGTGGTCATCGAGATCGCCGCGCGCCATGACCAGTTCAGTCCGCAAACTGTTCAACTGCGATCTCAGCCGTTCATCATCGCCCCGTGCCGTGCTCCATTCCTGCACTTGCAAACCGATAAAGACACCGACGACGACGATTAAAAAGTCGATGCTGACCGCAAACCAGTTCTGGTCTTGGATGTGTTTTGTGAGACGTCGCAGTAACATTTGGTCCTCAGGAATTTGCCGACGTTTTTGGTGTCGAACGACGGCTCAGCATTCCGGGCATTTGCCCGTATGTCAGTGTCCGCCAAACCCATTCCAGAGGCCCGTATTGAAAGCGGCTGAGCCAGAGATTGGAGAAAATGATTTGGCACAGAAACACAGCGCCCACGAAGAGGTAGAGCGACTGGATCGACCATAGACCTGCCTGATCGAAGCCGATTCCGAGGAAAACAATCAGGCCTATCGCTGTCTGGGTGAGGTAATTTGTCAGCGCCATGCGGCCCGGCGCAGCGAGGACATTTAAAGCCGGACGAGCCACGCGCCACAGAAGAACGAACCCCGCCGCATAGGCCAGTCCGAGCGGTATGACAGCAAACGTATAAGCGATCACCGCATAAAAGCCCTGCACGGTATGCGGCCTGAGAAACCCGATCCCGTTAAGGCTGGCGAGGACGGGACCAGCGACCGCGCCGCTAAGTCCGCCAATGACAAGAATAGCCGTCAAAAGTTTGGTGTTATCCAGCAACTCCCCACGGACAAGCTGACGACCGGCCCAAAGGCCAAGAAGCATGATGGCGAAGAGTTTGGGCCAGCGCCATGTGTCAAAGAGATAACCAAAACGAGCGATGCCGCCGCCTATTGAACACGTTAACTGTTCCCCAATCGTGGCGAGCCGTATCTCAGCGACCGGGTCAGTGAAGAAGGATGGACAAATACCGCTTGCAACCCCGTAAAGCCCTAGACTTTGATCGATACCGAACCCCCAAAAGAGCGCATACCCAATGGGTGGGACCAGCAGGGAAACGCCCGCTGTGACAAGCAATGCCCTGTCAGACCATCGCCGTATTGCGAGTAGAACAAACCCGAGCAGGGCATAGGAGGTGAGGATGTCACCTTCCCAGAAAACGAAGAGATGGATGAAGCCAAACCCCAGTAAAATAAAGGTCCGGCGCAAATAAATTTTCGTTGCGGCCGTCCCCCGCTGCTCCAATCGGCTAAGCTGCAACGCAAAGCCAATGCCGAATAAAAGCGAAAACAATGTGTAGAATTTTCCGTCTATGAGGGCGAGGTGCAGGAAATCCCACAGAGCATGGCTCTCGCCAGCAAGCGCAACACGATCCGCTTCAGAAAGGAACTCCCAACCACTGAAAAAGCGGATATTCGCTGCAAATATCCCGAGCAGCGCAAAGCCCCGCAACGCGTCGAGCACATCGTAGCGTTCACCCCGCGCGGTCGGTACTGGTTTTTCATTCAGCAGAGTCATTCCGGGAGACGCTTTCCTGTGAGGCCAGTAAAAAGATCAACCCGCAGTCGGGAAGTCACCTACGCCACCGCCGTCGCTTCGATTTCGACCATCAGGTCGGGATCGAAGAGCGCAGAGATGCCTAAAAGCGTGCAAACGGGTTGAACCCCGTCAGCGGCGAAGATCGGAATGATATCGTCCGCCTTTTCCATGAATTGGGCGACATCCGTGGTGTAGATGTTCATGCGTACGATATGAGCGGGCTCCATGTCGGCTTCGGAAATTGCAGCCTTCAGATTGTCCCAAGCCGTTTGAAACTGCGCCACAATATCACCGGGATGAAGCGGGCCAGCGTCAGCGTTAGTGGAGGTCTGGCCCGAGAGATACAGCGTTCGCGACGCGCCCGTCACTTCGATCGCATGGTTCATATTGAAATGTTGAAGCCAAGGTGTCGGATTGATAGCGCGCGTCTTCATGAAAGCCCTCCCGTGTGATGAGGGGAATGTCAGCGAAGACAGGTGGGGTGGCAATGCCGCAAGGCGTCAATAAAGTGTCAATTCTTAAGCTTTGGCGCGATTGTCCGACGCCAGAAGGTCGGGCCAACCATATTTTTCCCACGCGTCGACAAAGCCGACATCTTCAGCAAAATCCATAAACCCGGGATGATTTCTGGTGCGGTTCATGGGCTCAATATCCGTCCAGAGATGCATCAGGCCCGGCATGTTGGCAGGGTGAATGCATTCCCGATAAATCTTCATGACAAGCTCTGAATGCCCCATCCAGATGGCCGGCCACGCCACAGAGTGATCATAAGGGTCTGACAGAGTCTGATGCAGCATTTCAATCAGATTAGAATAGGTCTCACGCGCCTCTGCATCGCCGCTCACGACCCCTTTTGCTGCCGTCAGCAGATAGAAATCCCGCGCTTCATCCGAGACTTCTGGACTCCCTGGAGGGGACATGATCATCGTACCGACAAAACGCCGGATATCATAATAAGTCTCAACGGCGGTGTCGTGGTTTCCCATAGCGGCCTGTGTCAGCGCCAGATGGAAGCCCGGAAGGCCCATATCCACCATGCTTTGACCGGCTGCCAGAGCCGAAGGATAATTGCCGAGATTGAGGTGGGCCGTACAGAGCATGGCATAGTTTCGGCCATTGACCGGATCTTGGTCGATTGCATCCTGAATATGAGGTAAGGCCTCACGGGTGCGACCGAGATATAGAAGGCATGAGCCGAGACGCAGGGTCACATCAGCATTGGCTGGTTCCAGACGATAGGCTTGAAGCGCATATTCAAGAGATTTTGAGGGGTTAAAGCTCGTCCACTCATGGATGCTTAGAATTGCGTGCGCATAGCCTTGCTTATCCTCTAATGCCAAGGCGCGCTCTGCGCACTCAGCAGCCTTCGCAGAGCGCTCAACTTTGTCCACACAAGGCGTATATACAATTGTCGAAATATAAGCTTCGGCCAGTGCTGTCCAGCATTCGGCAAAGTCAGGATCAATCTCCAAGGCGTTTTGTAGCAATTCGACGGCCTTTTCAGGCGCGCCTGAAACCATGGTCTTCTGCGACAGGGACCGACCCTGCAAGTAGAGTGCGTAAGCATCGCGATGAGGCGTCATCCGTCTCGCAGGAGTTGATAAGGGTGAGATGCCGAGAGCCTTGCAAAGACTGGCGACAATATTGGCACCGATGACCTGCCGACCTCTAAAGAGGTCTGTCTCGCTCGCATACACCCGATCTTCCCAGAGCTGCATGCCGCTGAGGCCATCAATCAGGCGAATGCAGAGACTCACGCCATCGGACCTTCGATGCATAGTCCCTTCTATAAGATGTGTGACGTTTAATTTCTCCGCCATTTGCGGCAGGGTTATCGACTGACTCTGCAGAGCCAGTACGGATGTCCGGCTCGCTAAAGCGATCTCTGTAATCGCCCCAAGGCGTGAAGACAGTTCTTCACCTGCACCTTCCGGCAAAAATGACTCATCGCCTAAGTCATCAAGATGTTGGAAGGGCAGGATTGCCAACCCTACACGGTCCTGCAATCTTCCCACCCCGGACCAATGCTGCCAAGCGGCGGCCAATGTGTCATGAGCCGTATATTGCACAGTCGTCTTCAAGTCAGCCAAGAGCTGATTTACTGACAATCTGAGGCGGTTCTCAAGGTGAAGTCGGTGGACCGAGAGCCAGTTTTCGAGTTCCTCTCCTAGATTCAGATCACACAGGATACTCTGGCAAGTCGTCTGCCCGAAAATAGCGCTGGCTGTTTTTGCATCCTGGTTTGAAAGGGCGGCTTCCAATTCCTGAACGTCGGTTTGAACGCTGATCGTAGACAAAGCAATCTGTGTGTTTGAGGTTTGAAGTATTTCAAGGCCGCTCGCTTGCAGCTCACGGTTCAACTCATGTAAACACTGACGAAGGCTGGCCCGTGCCTGTGGCTTGAAACGTCCGGGCCAGATAAGTTTACTGACGAGTTCCCGCTGCAGAGAAAGTCCTGGAACGACGCATAGCATTCCCAAGATCGCCCGGCCTCTACGATTTGAAATCGGAACTGTCCGCCCATCCGCGCTCGTAAGCTCGAAATCACCAAGGATCGAAATTCTTGTCTTTAATTTATCAGAAATGCGCCTATCCGATTATACTACTATTACCTAATGTTAGGGTCTTACATTTCTTTAACGGTATGAATGTGCAAACGCAACTGTAAACCAGTTGATACGCCGCAGGCGTGCTTATTCTTTTTTGATAATCATGTGAGTGGGCATCCTTTTTCGGGCGTTTTAAGACGCTTAGCTAACGTCCGCTATGAGGATCTTCGCTACTTCAGCTCAGGGGGCTTAGCGGACGTCAGCAAATAGCCCTCGATTATATAAGCCATCTTTTCACCAGTGAGAAACGAGTAAGTCTCGGCGCCGTTCCCGATGTAAAGTTCTTCCTTAGAAATGAACAGCAGTGTTGGATTAAAGTCCTCGCTATTTGATAGGCTAGCCACGAGATACATTTTTGAATGGGCTGATAGAAAAACTACCTGTTCAAGAAATAGGGTCACCAGTATAGCAAATATACAACGCTTATCAAAAAATACAATCGTTTGTATTTTATTGTTGCAATCGATTGTAATTTTGGTATGGGAGAGTGTGAAAAAGATTTTGAGGACGAAAAATGTCCTCTTTTAAACAAACAACACGACCATACAGGGGAATACTGATGATCATACGTACCAGCCAAAAACTTCTCGCGACTGCTGCAGGCGCAGCGCTCATGACATCACCTGCTTTTGCGCAGGATAGCGAATTTGAAGATGAGATTATCGTTACAGGGGTCGCGTCTCCCACAACAGTATTTGAGTCGACGGCTTCAGTGACTGCAATTACTCCCGAAGAAATTTCTAACTTAGCGCCAAGATCCATAAACGAGCTATTCCGCAGTATTCCGGGCATTAAGTCTGAAGATACTGGCGGGGACGCTAACGCCAATATCAAAGTTCGCGGTCTTCCTATTGCATCGGGTGGTGCGCGTTATCTTTCATTGCAAGAGAATGGCATTCCCACTTTACTCGTGGGCGATGTCGCGTTTTCAACAGCTGACTCCTACCTTCGGGCAGATAGCACTATCGGCTCTGTTCAAGCTATTCGGGGCGGCTCAGCTGCCACGCAAGCGCCGAATGCTGCAGGTGGAATTATCAACCTGATTTCGAAAAAGCCCACTGAGAATGGCGGCTCTGTCGCTGGCACTGTCGGAATTGATTATGATAGCTTCCGCGTTGATGCTGAATATGGCGGCGTTCTGGACAATGATATTTACTATCATGTTGGGGGCTTTGCCCGCACCGGCGAAGGTGTACGCGATACAGTTGGAAATTTTGAAGAGGGCTACCAAATTAAAGCAACAGTCGGAAAAGACTTTGAACGTGGTAATGTCGCCGTTCACTTCAAACATCTCGACGACCGCGTTCCGACGTTTTTACCGCTACCAGCGATCGTTCAAAATGATGGGTCTATTGGCGCGTTAAATGGTTTAGATTTAGGCGATGGCACGACATCACTCGGTATTGTCGATACAGCCGTCAGGTTTGAGGATGGTAATCAAACGCTCGACACAAACAGTGAAGGTGTCCAGGCTAACTTTACGTCTATCGGTATTGAGGGTGAGTACGACATTACCGACCAATTCACAGTTGCTGCAAAAGGTCGTTGGGCCGATATTGACGGGAACTTCTTTGCGCCTTTTCCTGCCGGACTTGATGCTAGCTCACAAAACGCTGATGGGACTTTTGCCGGTGGGCCTGCCAACATAAACTTCGTCTTGTTTGATACACAAGTAACGGATGTCGGAAACCTTTTCGGTGATATTAGTGTGAAAGGTGACTTTGATTTCTTCAAAGTAAAAGCTGGTGTTTTCTATGGCAACCAGCAGAGCGAGCAGTCTTGGAACTTTAATGATGCACGCGCGACATTGGTAAATGGAGAGTTTGTTACCGATGATCCTAATAACCTGTTCGTCAACCCAGCAGACGGGTCCTTTATCAATGGGCAAGCCTTCGGGAATTCTAACTTCGGAAATTGTTGCTCCGTCTATTGGGATTTTGAAATTGAGCAAATTGCGCCTTATCTCGCAGGTGAATTTGATGTCGGCAATCTGACAGTTGATGGCTCGGTCCGCTTCGAGAACAATAATGTCACTGGTGACTTCATTAGCTTTGGAAATGCGATTGTAGGGCCATTTGATGCCAATGGCGACGGCATGATTGGCACGAATGAGCAGGGGGCGCAGCAATTCAACCCTGATGCGCTTGTTGAAACAGATTATGACGCTGATCATACAGCTTTTTCGATTGGCGGAAATTACCAAGTCAATGACAATCTCGCAGTCTTTGGTAACTATTCTGAAGGTGCATCGTTAACAGCCCCTGACCGTTCAACTGGCAATCTTGTGGTGACAAATGGTGTCGGCGTATCGCCAGATGATGACCTTTTCCTCAACTTCGTGGATCAGTTTGAAGTCGGGTTACGGTTTAAGACGGGAATAGGGAATTGGAGTGTTGTATACTTTGATGCGCAAGTTGCAGAAGCGGCTCAATTTGAAGTTACGACCCAAGAAACACTTCAAAACGAGTTTGATACGAATGGTGTCGAGGTCGAAGCCGATTTTGCTTTAGAAAATGGCTTTGGTCTTAGAGGCAATGTAACCATAACCGATTCAGAGCTCACAAATACAGTTAATGCAGGAAATACATCCCGTCGTCAGGCCCCCTATACGGCCAATATAAATCCTTATTATATGGGTGAAAACTATGATGTGGGGCTTAACATTTTCTCGACGGGTGATGCGCCTGTGCAAGATGATAACGCGTTTGATTTACCATCTTACACGACCGTCGGTGCTTATGTGAATTATGAAGTTTACGATGGCCTGACGATGAGCCTGAATGCAAATAACCTGCTGGATGAACAGGGGTTCACAGAAGGGGAAGAGGGGGCGCCCTCAATCGGTGAATTTATAAGATTCCGCCCGATTAATGGTCGCACAATCTCTGCCACAGTACGGTACGACTTTTAATCAAAAATCCCTGACTTCAGGCCCGTGGCTCAAAATTTGAGCACGGGCCTTTTTTTTACTTCTGTTTTCTTGAAGAATTACAAAATCAAGCTTTGCTATCTAATCACTCGATTATAGACTATCGACTATTATGGCGAAAAAAGTAACAATGGCGGAATTAGCGCGGCTTGCAGAAGTCGATGTTTCCACGGTTTCCCGTGCACTGAACGATAGTGCACTGGTTAAAGCCGATACAAAAGCTCACGTGTTGAAGATTGCCGCCGAAACCGGTTATGTCGTCAATGCCTCTGCCCGGAATTTGCGCCGTCAATCAGCACAGGCCATTGGCATAGTTATCCCGATGGCACCGGGTTCCGGACAAACAATTTCCGATCCATTCTTTTTGGAAATGGTGGGAGCGGTCTCGCATGCAGCCTCGCAAAAAGGCTATGATTTGATTGTCTCTGTCCCGCAGAGCGAGACGGAAATCGCTGAAAGGCGTCTGTTGCTGACTGGCCGAGCTGATGGTCTGATCGTCATTGGTCAGGCTGGACGTTCAGAGCGTTTGAATAAGCTACACACATTAAAAAGTAACATCGTCGTCTGGGGTGGCCGTGAAGGCAACCCGAATTATACGCTGGTCGGGAGTGATAATAAGCGGGGCGGGCGTCTGGCGAGCGAACATTTACTGTCTCTGGGACGCAAAAGAATTTTGTTCCTGGGCGATATTGACCTGCCCGAAGTCGCGCTTCGCTATGAAGGTTACAAACTGGCACATCAAGAAGCCGAGGTGGCATTTGATGACAGTCTCATCCTGCGACAGAATTTCGGCGGCGAGACGGCATTTCACGCCTTGAAAGACTTTTTGGCGGCGGGTCATGAATTTGATGCCATCTTCGCAGCCTCGGACGTTCTGGCAATGGCAGCGATCCAAGCCGTGCAATCGGCTAGTAAGCGTGTACCAGAAGATATCGCCGTTGTCGGATATGATAATGTAGGTCAAGCTTCAATGGCCACGCCTTCCTTAACGACAATTGACCAAAACATCGCGCAAGGCGGTCAAATGCTTGTTGATCTCTTAATGGATAAAATCAACGGCAAGCCCGTTAAGTCGGCATTTACGAAAACAGAATTGGTTGTCAGACGTTCGAGCGGCGCTTGAAGATTTAGATGGTAAGAGTAATTATATCCGCGAACGTCAGCTGAATATCGTTATTCGCCATTTCAGTTATGGGCGCTACAAGCGCGACTTTTCCGGCATCAAAATCGGTCTTGATTATGCTACAGCCAAAAAGATTTTCCAATCCGTCAAGTTTTGATGTCTTATTGTTGAAGGCTTGCCATGGCCCCTTTAATGTCGGCCCCTTGTAAAGCCGTGTAACTTTTGTCACTTCGCTATCGGGTTGCCCCTCATAAAGACGGTCACAGGCCGCGAGCAGGCAGTAATACGTACCCGATGTAGAATTATAATAGATTTTCGGGACTTCTGCCTGCGTAAATTTTTCACTGTCAGGGAAACGAACAGGCGGATATAGACGTTCTATAACGAATCCCATTTCTGTTTCGGCCAGCGTCGCATGTGCCATGGCGCCTTCTTTTGGCGAAACTTTTGCAGACCAGAATGCATGAATACGACCATCACTGTCTTGATAAAGATAGGGATCCCGCCACGCTAGTATAGGTCCGCCTTCTTCGCCGTCTCTGTGCCCAAGAAACTCTTTAGGCCCCAGGTAATACCCTAATGACGTGATCTGCTCATAATCCCTAACGGGACAAGATAAGGGCCTATCCTGTACGTGTGTAATCGATTGATTGTCCTCTGACGTGGCGAGACCGATTGACTGTACAAATGGATGATCGGCGTCGACATCGCGAATAGCTGTAAATCCGGTGAGGTAACGGCCGTTCTTCAACTTCAGGACTGACCCGCTCCAGACATTGCGATTATAGAAACCGTCAGGCGTCTTTTCGGGTTTAAAATAAACCCCTTCATCCCACCAAGACTGCCCGCCGTCTCGGCTAAGGAAATGGCGTATATGGAAGGGGTGCTTATTACGATCTTGCGGCGGAATATCATGTCCGTCATTATCGAGCCGCGAAAGGGCTAAGCAGTAGAGATGCCAGACATCGTCTTCAGCCAATGTCCAACTGTCCCACAGCCACAAATCGGGATGCGCAACACCTTTGCGAAAGGGATGCAGGGGAGGCTCGGGTAGAGGTATAGCCGACCGCGTTGCGGCATCAGGCGAAATATTTGTTCTTGTTAGAGGCATCATGTGAACCATGGTGGATATTGAATTTTCAAAATTAAGCTGACGGAGCTTCGGACCGGCGTTTCATCAGTGCCTGTTCCATTTCTTCCACCATAACGCCATTAAGCTTATATAAAGTCATCAACAGGCCTGCAGCGAAAAAGAAAATGGCGGGTACGACGTTAAACATCATCCGAATACCTTTTATAGATTCGGGCGTCTGCACTTCATTTGCAATGAAGCCGAATGCGGCCAGAATAAAGGCCGGCACAGCACTTCCGACAGCTGACCCAAACTTAAGAGAAAACATGGAGGCTGATACCGTCAGGCCGGCACTGTTCACGCCCGATTTCCATTCCCCATATTCCGCGCAGTCAGTATACATGGCGAAGAGCAGCGTAATCATAACGCCGAAGGTGAAGATACTGGCGACGTGAAAGGCGGTGACCGTCCAGTACCAACTCGGCGGTACAAAGTAACATCCAACAAGCAAGGCCGCATTTAATACGGCCATGAAAATCATCAAGCTGCGTTTGTCAAAAATCTTCAAAAATGTCGGTGTCAACATGGCTCCGAATAATTGGCCGATAAAGCCAAGTGTGATGAGAAGAGATGTTCTATCCATCCACCACAGGCCGCTCTGCTCCCCTGTGGGGACGTAATATTTAAGATAGAAGGTCGCCGATGAAATGCGTGCGATCAGACCCACGACAATTAAAATGCCGGATATGGCCAGAACGATCCAGGATACATTTTTCAGCAAAACACCAAAGTCTTTGCTAATGGAGCCGCCTTCGCGTTTAGGCGCGACTCGCTCGCGCGTTAAGAAGAATACAGCCCAAAACAGTATGACTGATAAGACAGCAAATAATATGATGGTCATGCGGTATCCCAGTAATTCATTACCGCCGCCAAATGTTTCGACCAAAGGTTTTGCTGTCGCGCCTACGACAATGGTGCCCAGTGATGCGAAAATAAAGCGCCATTGCGTCGCCTTTTCGCGCTCGGCAGATTTCGGATGAATAACAGCCAATAGCGCGGAGTAAGGCACGTTAATGGCTGTATAGGCCAGCATGACGAGTGAGTAAGAGGCATATGCGAAGACCAATTTCCCTGAGTCTCCAAATTCTGGTCCGAGAAATAAGAGATATCCCAAAAGTGCATATGGAATCGCCATCCAGAGAAGGTAGGGTCGGTATTTACCCCATTTTGTCGTCGTACGGTCAGCAAGGAGGCCCATAGCGGGGTCTGTGACAGCGTCGACAATTTTGGTTACCAGAAACATTGTGCCGGCGGCAGCAGGAGAGATGCCATAAACATCTACGTAATATATCAGCAGGAATATGCCGAAGAATCCCATATAGAAGTTCGAGGCCATATCGCCCAAGCCATAGCCAATCTTTTCCGTCAGCGAGAGGGGGGCTGTATTCGGTTTGTGTAGTGTCATGTCATTTCTTCCCAGGCTTCCTATTGCATTAATTAGCGGATCCCGCCCCAACTGCAGCAAAGCATTCAATGCGCCCTCGCTATATCTTAATCACATAAGTAATACAATCGATTGTATTTTATTTTTTTATTTGCCATAGAGATGTCTTAGACTGTGATTTTAAAAAGTCTCTTTTGGACTGCAGAAGGTGAGTATGATGTCAACAGATAGCGGTTCCCAGCAACCCCCAATTATCGCATCAATCGATGCGGGCGGTACCACATTTAAATGTGCTCTCATCCAAGAGGAAAGAGGCGTAATAGCGGGAATGCGAGTACCGACCACAAGTCCTGATGAAACCTTATCTTCCTGCGCGGCTTTTTTCAAAGAGCAGGCCAGAAAAGGATTGAACGCTTCCGCCATGGGAATCGCCTCGTTCGGTCCAATTGATGTTGACCCTAACTCATCAAATTACGGAATGATATTGGATGGCCCTAAATTCGGTTGGGCTGCGACGAACTTGAAAGACTATTTCGAGCAGGCGCTCTCAATTCCTGTCGCAGTAGACACTGATGTTAATGGAGCTCTATTAGCTGAAATGGAATGGGGGGCTGCGAAAGGCGTAGACGCAGCCGCTTATGTTACGATTGGAACAGGCATAGGGGCCGGCATTTTCGCCAATGGTAACCTCATTGGGAAGCCACACCACCCTGAATTTGGACATATCAGAGTGCAGCGTCACGACGCCGATAAAGCGTTTTCAGGCGGATGCTCTATACATGGTGATTGCTTGGAGGGACTTGCCTCGGCGACGGCTTTGACACGCCGCTTTGGTAATCCCGTGAATCTACCAAAGGGGCACATAGGATGGGATATTGAAGCTTATTACTTGGCCCAAGCCTGCACTGCGCTGTCTTTAATGCTGCGCCCTAGCAAAATTGTCTTAGGAGGCGGCCTGATGTTAGCGCCTCACCTGATTGGGAATGTGCGGCATCAATATGCTGAATTAATGAATGATTATCTCGGACAATCAAAAGATGAGATAGATAACTTGATAGTTACACCCGAATTAGGAGACGACGCAGGTCTCTTCGGCGGTGTCCGTTTGGCTAAGTTATAACTACAGTAATTGGATTGAGTCTTATAAGGCGGCGTAGGATTTGCTAGCGTATTTATCATTTTGAATACGCTTTTCGGGTAATTTAAATTGTTCGGCTGATGTCCGCAATGAGGATGAACGCGACTTCAACTCGGGGCGAAATGCGGGCATGGGATGGAGGGAATAGTCTATGGGCCCGCAGTCTTTGTAATGGCGATTCTGTTTTATGGGGTATGAGGTTGGGTGATTTGAGAGTCGCTATTTGGGTCTTGAATTTGGGCGTCTCCCTGAGGGTCGGGCTCTTGTAAACCAAGCCCGCTTTGCGGTCTCGGCCATACGGCGGCGATCCCTGACGCTTGCCGCTTTCGCGGCCTCTGTTTCAGGCGTCCGCTTACACGCTGATGGTTGCCATGTTTGTGTCTAGGGTCTTTTCGGTCTCGTACTGTCACGCAACGAGTTCGAGCATCGACGTCCTCCCAAGTAATTCTACATATTTCGCTTTGTCTCATGCCGGTGGCAATTGCGAATTTTATGATTCTTGCAACTGGTATTTCAGTGTTAGAAAAGTTTTCAAAATAACTTATAAGGCGGTCAAGTTCGATTTGTGTTGGTCGGCGGTCTCTCTCATTAGAACGGCCAATGAGGCCAAGCCTACGCAGAGCAATACGCGCTAGGTCTATTTCCTCTGTCGATATTTTCACGCCGTGTACGGCTGCTGAATGGCTTATTATGGTATGAATGTAAGAAATGTCGGCTGACAATGTCGCGGGGCCTGCACCTGCCTTGGCGCGCTGTCTGCCAAAACTAATTATCCGTCCGCGGCTAAGGTGAGGGAGTTTAATTTTGCCAAGATGCTTACGCAAAGTTCGCAGCGCAAACTCTTTTGAGCGGCCTAGCGGTTTTCCAACTTCCAGCATATCAACTATGTGTAAATCTATGAGTTGGCCAAAGGTGTTGAAGCCAGTGATCTTTGGAGCTTTGATAGCTCTACCTTGATCAGAACGCCGTTCGGCTTCTAGGGCCCATGCGTAAGCATCGGCCTTGCGTCTGAACGTTTTTGAGGCATATTGACCTTTACGTCCGACTTGGACGCGGTAGTTACCTGAGCTGAGTTTTACGATTGTTGCCATAGCGTGTGCAATTTGTGTGCAGTGCCAGCGAGAAGTGACGGTAATAAGGGTGATACTGCGGTAATTTGGAGTAAAAGGTTCCTGTTTTAAGTGATTGAAGTATTACAGAAAATGCAACAAAATCAAGGATTTACAGTTAGCGTGGCGCCCATGATGGATTGGACGGATCGGCATTGCCGTTGGTTTCATCGGCGGTTGTCTGCGCGGGCTTTGCTTTATACTGAGATGGTTGTCGCCGATGCGGTTATTCATGGGGATAAGGATTATTTGATGTCTTATAATCCTGAGGAGCATCCTGTGGCGCTGCAAATTGGCGGGAGCGATCCCGTGAAACTCGCTAAAGCCTCAAAGGTAGGTGAGCAATTTGGCTATGATGAGATTAACATCAATATTGGGTGCCCGTCTGACCGTGTGCAATCTGGCCGCTTCGGGGCTTGTCTTATGGCCGAGCCTGATTTGGTGGCGGAGTGTTATGATGCGATGGCCAATGCGGTTGAGGTGCCAGTCACGGTCAAATGCCGTTTGGGTATTGATGATCAAAACCTTGATGAGACCTTACCCGAATTTATCGAGAAGGTGTCAGCTGCGGGCGCGACACATTTTATTATTCATGCGCGTAAAGCGTGGCTTAAGGGGTTATCGCCCAAAGAGAACCGCGATGTGCCGCCGCTGGATTATGGCTTGGTTCACGCCATGAAAGCGCGATATCCGCATTTGGAGATTGTGCTAAATGGCGGCGTCAAAACATTGAGTGAGGCGCAAGCAGAGGCGAGGGGACTTGATGGGGTGATGTTGGGCCGCGCGGCCTATCACAATCCTTGGATATTAAAAGACATTGACGCGATGTTTTATGGGGGCTCTGACTTTACTTTGGCGCGAGAGGATATTGTGGCTGACCTCATAGATTATGCCGAGCGTAAGCAGGGGGAAGACCGCTCTACCAAAGCGCTTATTCGCCACATTATGGGCCTCTATGCGGGGCGTCCTGGGGCGAGGCTTTGGCGGCGCACACTTAGCGAAGGCATGGCAACGGGCGCTAGGCCGTCTGAGGTTATCCGTATGGGCGCCGAGGCCATGGCGCAATTGCAAGACGCGGCTTAATGGCTGAGCTTCTCTCATATTGGCCGCTGATGATCACGCTCTCTCTTGTTGGAGCGGTGGCGGGATTGACTTCAGGGCTTTTCGGGATTGGCGGCGGCTCGGTCATGGTGCCGGTTTTGTTTTACGCCTTTATCTCGCTGGGCGTACCCGAAGATGTCGTGATGCATTGCGCGGTGGCAACGTCGTCTTCCGTCATCATTTTCAACGCGATACGCTCGGTCAGGAGCCATAACAAACACGGGGCCGTGGATTGGGATTTGCTCTGGCCTAAAAACCCGCTGCTGTCTTACGGACTTTGGATTGGGGTGGGAGCATTTCTGGGCGCGATTTGGCTCGCCCCGCGCCTCTCGAGCACAGCTTTGATTCTTATATTCGCGGTGGTCGCAAGCCTTGTGGCTTTGAAATTCATATTCGGGCAGCCTGATTGGCGTTTTCGCGACAACGTGCCCGGCGGCGCGGCGAGACCTATTGTCGGCGGAGGTGTCGGCGCATTATCTGCCATTATGGGCATAGGCGGGGGGTCTTTGACTGTGCCCCTGATGAATATGTGCGGCGTTCCTATTCACCGCGCCATCGGGACGGCCTCAGGATTTGGGCTGGCTATTGCCTTGCCCGCAACGATTGGATTTATTGTCTCAGGTTGGGGCGCGGCAGGACGTCCGGCCTTTTCATTAGGTTATGTCAATATGCTGGGGTTCACGGTCATTGCCGCCGTGGCGTTTCTCACCATACCTTTAGGCACAAGGCTGGCGCATGGCATGAGCCAGAAAAAGCTAAAACTTATCTTCGGGATTGGGTTGTTGATAGTCGCGGCAAATATGGCCAGAAAAGCTCTGACGTGAAGTGCAGGTTAAAAACGTAAGAGGAGCGCGCTGGGTGTGGCTTCGACTTTTTGTAATTGTCCTAAATAGCTCATGCCCAGAAGTGAGGTTTCAAGGCCTTCAGGGACGACTAAAGCCTCTACGTTGCGCAGTGTAATGGACCCGACAGCAATAGATTTAAGCTGCACGCGCGCCGCCATATTACGTCCGCCCGCCGTGCGAATAGGCACATTATACTCAAGATCGTGTAAGCGAAGGCCCGCTTTTTGCGCGTCCTCTTTGGTTAAGGCAACAGATGACGCGCCTGTATCGACAAGAAACCTGACATAGCCGCTATTGACGGTAGCTTCCGCCCAAAAATGCCCATCGCGTAGTGATTTTGGAATAGAGACGACGCTGCCTTGATTGACTTGTTGCTTAGGCGGCGGCTCAGGCAGAGCGACCTCTTGCTGAAGAGCCGGGCGTTCTAAACCCGCCATCGCATAGACTTTATCGCGATGCTGGAATGTCAAAACCATTCCAACTCCAATAGCGCTAATAACAACTGCATCTCGTAGAATTGTATTTCCCATGGCTTAATTATGGCACATCAAGGTTTTTAAGACTTTAATGTTTGAAAATTTCTCCTTAGGACACCCACATGACAACTGGACGCCCCTTTGATGATATTCGCGCTCTGACTGAGGCTATGCCTGAGACAGATGTGGCCGCTCAAAACGCGGTTGAGGCAACCCTTAAGGACTTTGGCGCTGCGCTTAACCCGTTGGGCCAAATGTCTGAATACGCTATTTGGCTGGCGGGCTGGCAAGGGAAGCTGCCCTCGGTGGACAGGCCGCTTATTGCTGTTTTTGCAGGCTCTCATGATGTGGCTAAGCATATTTATGGTGATGATGTTATTCCAAAAGCACAAGCGCGGGTGAAAGCCATGACAGAAGGCGCGGCGGGCGTGCGCGGGATATCAGCCTCCCTTCAAGCCGCATTTAAGGTCTTTGAATTAGGTATCGAATATCCCGCCGCAGACTTCACGCAAAGGGCTTCTCTGTCTGAGAAAGATTGCGCGGCGGCTATCGCCTTTGGTATGGAGGTCGTGGCGGAAGGCGCCGATATTATCGCGCTTGGTAATGCCGGCTTTGGCAGCGCGACAGCTGCAGCGGCTATCGCGAGAGGGCTTTACGGCGGAACGGCAGATTATTGGGCAGGGGGCCACGGCCCCGCCGCGCGCTCCCGTATAGACGCTGTTGATAAGGGCACCGCCTGTCATAAAGGCCATTTGGCAGACCCGCTCGACGTTTTAAGGCGCTTTGGCGGTAGAGATATAGCCGGAATGGTCGGCGCGATTCTGGCCGCCAGACATCAAGCCATACCGATTATCTTGGACGGTTATGTCGTCTGCGCAGCGGCGGCTGTGCTGCATAAACTGCATCCAGACGCTATTTCTCATTGTATGGCGGGGCATGTATCTGCGGAACCGGCGCACCGTGCGTTACTGGATCGCTTGGGGCTAAAGCCTATGCTGGATATGCAAATCGGAATAGGGGACGGGACAGGGTCAGCTTTTGCCCTCGGAACGCTTCGCTCGGCCTGCCAAGCGCTCGGGACGTTAAAAACACCTTAACTTTAGAATGAAATACCTGTCGTTCCGCTCTAAAGGTCGAACATGTCGATATTTTCTCATCCTGACTTTGACAATCACGAAGGCCTATACACCTTTTCTGAGCCTGAAAGCGGGCTCAAGTGTTTCATAGCCGTCCATAATACAAATCGTGGCCCGGCCAGTGGCGGCACGCGCTTCTGGTCCTATGCAGACGATACTGCCGCGCTGACTGATGTCTTGCGGCTGTCAAAAGCGATGAGCTACAAAAATGCGATGGCCGAGATTCCGCTGGGCGGAGGCAAGGCCGTTATCTTAAAACCCGAAGGTGAGTTTGACCGTGAGGCTCTATTCACCGCCTATGGCCGCGCAGTTGAGAAAGTTGGCGGGCAATATATCACGGCGGAAGATGTGGGTGTGTCCACGGATGATATGCGCGTTATCAAAACCCAAACAGATTATGTGGCGGGACTGGATGACGGCGAGGCGGCCTCGGGCGATCCGTCTCCGCATACAGCTGACGGTATTTTCAGAGGGCTTGAAGTTGCGGTCAAACATAAACTCGGAGTTGACGGCGTGGGCGGGCTGATTGTCGCCGTGCAAGGCTTAGGACATGTTGGATATGCTTTGGCACAAAAGCTTAAAACATCGGGCGCGCAATTGATTGTGGCAGATATTAATCAAGAGGCGACACAGCGTGCTGCTGAAGAGCTAAAGGCCACTGTCGTTACAGTAGACCAAATTCATGCCCAAGAAGCCGATATTTTTGCGCCTTGCGCGCTTGGCGGGGCGATAAATGCAGACACGATTGACGATATTCAGGCTTACATCGTTGGCGGGGCCGCCAATAATCAGCTCAAAACGGCTGAAATGGGCCGTGCGTTGATGGATAGGGACATCCTCTATTGTCCTGATTACGTCCTAAATGCCGGCGGTATTATCAATGTCGCGGCAGAAGTCTCAGGCACTTATGATTATAAATGGGTGGATGGAAAGCTTGAGGGCTTGCGTGTCACGCTCCAAGAGGTTTTTGACCGGTCTAAAAGCTTGGGACGGCCAACAAATGACATCGCAGATGAGATGGCCAGAGAGCGCTTGAAACTGTCATAATCCTATCACAAACTGTCGTTGAATTGTTACAATATGTATCAACACGTGAAAAATGAATTGTTTTTCTCGTGTTAGGGTAACCTTTACTTATTAAGTTAATACACTAATAAGACATTTTTTTGACAGTGCTTTTTTCTCCAGTTTTGGAGGCGGCGCACGTTCAAGGCGAGATAAGAATAATGAGCCTACCAACGCCCACAACTCGCGGTAAAGCATTAAGGCACGGGGACTTTGCAACGCTTTGTGAAGCTTTAGATTACGCCGCGACATGTCAGACGGGTTTTAACTATTTTGACGGTAAAGCCAATCTTGTAACGGTACTGCCTTATTCAGAATTACGTGAAAAAGCTGTAGAGCTGGCAAAGCGTTTGGTGCCATTTGCAGAGAAAAATGCCCGTATAGGACTTGCGGCGGTTTCAACACCTGAATTTGCAGTGATGTTTATGGCGTGCCAATATGCAGGGCTCGTGCCTGCGCCGCTGCCATTGCCGGTAACACTGGGCGGCCGTGGTTCATATGAACGTCAATTAGAGCGTATGGCCGATACTGGCGACTTCCACGCTCTTTTCTGCCCGAGTTCTATGGAACCCATCATGAGTTCGGCTCTTAATGACCAAGCTATTCCGGTTCTGACTTTCGAAGACGTCAATAATTTGCCCCAAGGCGAGATCCTACGCCCATTCACCGCAGATGATCTGTGCTATATTCAATATTCATCAGGGTCTTCCAGCTCGCCGAAAGGCATCATTGGGACGCAAGCGTCAGTTTCGGCCAATTGTCACGGCATTTCAAAACATGGCCTTGCTGTTAACGAGGACGACCGCTGTACAAGCTGGCTTCCGCTTTACCATGATATGGGCCTTATTGGCTTCATGCTGACACCATTGACCAGTCAGATAAGTGTTGATTTTATTGATCCCCAAGATTTCACGCGCCGCCCAATTACATGGTTGCAGCTTATCTCTGACCATAAAGGCACGCTCTCCTATTCCCCGACCTTTGGCTATGAACTTTGCGTTCGCCGTTGGCGTGATGACCGTGAACTTAATCTATCGAGTTGGCGCACAGCGGGTATTGGCGGTGATATGGTTCGCCCGGAACCGCTGACTGAGTTTCAGGACTTATTTGGAACAATGGGATTTGGAGAAGGGGCTTTCACGCCAAGCTATGGTCTTGCGGAAACAACCTTAGCGGCGACTTTCGCGCCGCCTGGTCAAGGTCTTTTAAAGCACACGATTGATATGGAGCGCTATGAGCGCACGTCGGAAGCTGTAGAGGCAACGGATTTGACGCCTGAAGAAAATCAGCGAACATTTGTAGCTTGCGGAAAAGTTCTTCCTGACCATAAAATTGAAATTCGCGACTTTGACAATAATGTCCTCAGCGGCAACCAAGTTGGGCGTATTTGCCTCAAAGGGCCTAGTCTGTCGCCGGGTTATTTCCAAAACACACAAGCGACAGAAGCGGCCTTCTCGGCTGATGGATGGCTGGATACCGGTGATTTGGGCTATTGGCTCGAAGACCAATTAGTGGTTACAGGCCGATTTAAAGACCTTATTCTGTGGCATGGCCGCAATATTTGGCCGCAAGATATTGAATGGGCCGCGCAAGCCGCTGCGCCGCATCGCTGCGGGCGTGCTTGTTCTTTTGCTATGGGCGGGGCGGGTGATGAGAAGGAAGTCATGTTGCTGCTCGAATGCCGCACGCGTGACCCGCAATTACTCGACGAGATATACAAAGCCGTTATGGCGGCTATCCGCCTCGAAGTCGGCGTGCCTGTGCGTTTGCAACTCGTTCCGCGCGGCACGATGATTATCACCTCTTCAGGGAAACTCTCGCGCGCCCGCGTGAAGGACAAATATCTCAAAGGCGCAATCCTTGATTTACAGGCCGAGAGCCCAGTCACCGTTATAGGTGCTGAAACAGCCTAATCTATGTCTGATGCCAAGCCGCTCATAGCTGTCACAGGCGGCACGGGCTTTGTCGGGCAGCACATGATAAAGGCTTTGCTAGAGCAGGGCTACCGCGTCAGAGCGCTGGCCAGAACGCTGTCTAAACTCTCTCATGTCACACATCAAAACCTTGAGATTATCAAAGGCGGCCTAGGCAGTGATGATGCAGGCTTAGTCAAAGGAGCTGACGTTCTTCTGCACATGGCTGGCCTGATAAAAGCCAAGACAAGGCAAGATATAATGGCGGTCAATCGCGACGCCGCAGGCGCTATTGCCATAGCCGCGCAAAACGCCTCAGTGCCACGCTTGGTTTTGTTGTCCTCACAGACGGCTGGGCAGCCACAGCTTTCCGATTATGCAGCGTCTAAACATGCAGGCGAAATCGCTGTCAAAGAGGCCTATCGGGGCAAGCTGGCCATCATCCGCGCTCCCGCTGTCTTTGGTCCGGGTGATGAGGCGACCAAGCCATTCTTTGACTTCATCGCCAAAGGCCGTCTCCCTGTCGCGGGAGGAGCGAACTGGAAATCACGCCAAATGGCGATGGTTTTTGTTAGTGACTTGGTCAACGACATAGCGCTGCGGGCTGTGAGCGGAGACTATGATTATCAAACCCTCACGCCTTGCACAGTCCCCGCTCTGACATGGGAGCAATTTGCGAGCGATGCAGGGCAAGCCCTCGATAAATCTGTGAAGGTCACTCTTATTCCACTGCCTGTCATTAAGGCTGTAGCAGGCGCAACATCCTTGACTTCCCGCCTGTTCGGCGTAGGGCACTTGACCCTAGGCAAGCTGCGGGAGTTCCTTTATGAAGATTGGTCAAGTCAGGACGTGATTCAAAACGCGACTCCTTTTATCGACGCGCTGCGCATAACGGCGGCGTCCTACACGAAAGAATAATATGTCTGAGCCTACACGCGAGGAAATCTATGATAAGATTTGCGAGCTTCTAAAACCCTATAATCCAAAGAACCACCCCATTAAGATGAGCAGCGGAATCATGTCTGACCTTGAGGTCGATTCTGTCGCTGTCTTTGACCTCGTCATGGGTCTTGAAGACCACTATGATATCTCAATCCCGATGGAGATGGTTTCAGATATAAAAACTGTGGGTGAGCTGGCCACAGCGATTAAAGAACTTACAAGCGAATAGGCTAACCATGTCACTCTTTGATAAATACGCCCCTCTTCAAACCCGCGTCGATATGATGATGAAAATCGGCAAGGACGCGCTCGGTGTGGAGTTTGACGATATTATCGACGCAACGAGAGGACGTATCGGCAACCGCGAAATTCTACTAGCCGGCACGAATAATTATCTTGGCCTCACCTTTGATGAGGATTGCGTTGCGGCGGCGAAGAAAGCTATTGATGACCACGGTACAGGCACAACGGGTTCGCGTATCGCCAACGGCACTTATACCGAACATGTGGATTTAGAGAAAGCTATTGCAGAGCATTTGGGCATGCCCAGCTGTATTGTCTTTTCAACCGGCTATCAGACAAACTTGGCCGCCATCTCAGGCTTGGCGGGTGATAATGATATCATCTTTATGGATGCGGATGCTCATGCCTGTATTATTGACGGCACGCGCCTGACAGGAGCCTCAACTATTCGCTTCCGCCACAACAACCCTGAAGACTTGGATAAGCGCCTGAAGCGCCAAGGCGAAATTGAAGGCGGCCATGCGCTTGTTGTCATTGAAGGCATGTATTCCATGTTCGGGGATATCGCGCCGATTGACGAATTTCTGGATGTGACCCATCGCCATGGCGGCTATCTCTATATCGACGAAGCTCATAGTTACGGCGTCTTCGGCCCCACAGGTTGCGGCATTGCTGAAGCCCAAGGCGTGTTGGATAAAGTCGATTTTCTCTCAAGCACATTCTCTAAATCTCTGGCCTCGATTGGCGGCTTTTGCGCCTCCAAACATCCTGAATTTGAAATCACGCGCAAAGTCATGCGGCCCTATATGTTCACAGCCTCGCCGACACCATCAAATGTCTCCGCCGCCAGAGCCGCCGTTGAAAAAATCAAGACGGGCGGAGCGTTGCGCGACAATTTAATGGCTCGCGCCAAGCAGTTGCATCAAGGCCTAGCCGAGATGCAATATGATCTCTGCGCAGATGCTAGCCCCGTAATCGCCGTGCGCCGTCCGAATGAAGCTGTCGCCGCGATGGAATGGAATTGGCTGATTGAAAACGGCGTTTACGTGAACCTCGCTGTACCGCCCGGAACGCCGCAAAGCTCAAGCCTTCTGCGCATCAGCCTCTCTGCGGCCCACACGGAAAAGGACATCAACACCATCCTCAAAGCCTTTGCTGATTTGAAAGATAATCAAGGCGCATTAATGGCGGGCATGGCGAGTAAGCTGCAGGCGGCTGAGTAGTCATAAAATTTAAAAGTTCTGTCATACCGACACAATGCGAAGCATTGACGGTACCCATGCCTAGATATCGCGCCTATGTGAAGTATTTCGATAGGCGAGATATTTAGGCATGGGTTCTGGGTGTCGCGTCGCGCCACGTCGGAATGACGATGTTGTTTGTTTGGCGCCCACAAAAAAAGCCCCGTGTAAACGGGGCTTTTTAAATTGTTATAAGCGAGAGCTTACTCTTCTTCAGCCTTGGCTGCGGGAGCTTCCTCAGCGCCTTCTTCTGGCGCTACAAACTCGTCTGGCGCGTCGCCTTCGAACATAGAGACGGCATTGGCTGCGCGTTCTGCATTGGCTTCTTGATCGTCAGCACGTTCTTCAGCTTGCTGTGTTGCGATAACGTCTTCGCCTTTTTCTTGGCGAGCTGCTTCATCTTCCGTACGGGCCACGTTGACGGTGACTGTCACAGTGACTTCAGGGTGAAGGCGAACTTTGACCTCATGCAGACCCAACGCTTTGATAGGCGTTTCAAGAATGACCATGTTGCGCTTAACGTCTTTGTCGGCAAGCATCTCAGCCACGTCGCGAGCAGAGACTGAGCCGTAAAGCTGTCCTGTATCGCCGGCATTGCGGATAACGATGACTTTAGCGCCGTCAACGGCTTTGCCTGAGTCGGCCGCTTTTTCGCGGTTCTCAGCATTACGCGCTTCAAGATATTCACGCTCAGCTTCGAAACGGGCCAAATTGGCTTTCGTTGCGCGAAGCGCTTTTTCTTGCGGCAGGAGGAAGTTGCGGGCAAATCCGGGTTTGACGTTAACAACGTCGCCCATCGCGCCGAGCTTCTCAATGCGTTCCAATAAAATGATGTCCATGGTGACGCTCCTACTTCACTTCATAGGGCAGAAGGCCCAGAAAGCGTGCGCGTTTGATAGCTTTTGCCAATTCGCGTTGCTTTTTATGAGAGACAGCCGTGATACGTGACGGCGCGATTTTGCCTTTTTCAGACATATAGCGCTGCAACATTTTCGGGTCTTTATAATCGATTGTTAGGCCGTTATCACCTGAGAATGGACAGACCTTACGGCGGCGACGAAAACTTGTCCGGCTTGGCAGGTTTTCAATTTTGATTGCATCTTTTCTAGCCATGATCCTACTTTCTATCTTCGCGGCGCTTGCGCTCTTCGCGTTTCTTTAAGATGGGTGATGGGTCTTCAGAGAACTCATCAACGCGGATGGACATGTAACGCAGAATGTCTTCGTTAATGCGGTGCTGACGCTCAATCTCGTGGATAGTGTCAGGCAATGCATTGACTTTCAAAAGGCTGTAATGCGCTTTGCGGTTTTTGTTCATGCGATACGCCAAGTTACGCAGACCCCAATATTCGGCGCCTTCAACGGAACCGCCCATATTTTCGATTTTTGTAGCGAGGTTTTGGACGAATTCTTCGACTTGCGCCGTAGAGATGTCCGGACGTGATATAACCACGTGCTCGTAGAGAGACATAGTGTCTTCCTTCATGTAATGGAGGCGGCGCTTATTCCCGGTGAAGGCCGGGGCAAAACGATGGCTCTGTCAGGCGATGCCGACCCCATGCCGACAAGAAACCCACAGACCGCATCCGTGATGGGCGGCTTATAAAGGGAAAAGGGCAGGGCGCAAGGGGTTTTTGTGGGCGATTTAGCTGCTACTTAACAGTGAGGTGCAAGCTGAAATTTTATTTCGTCTAAGTTGACGATTACCTCTTTGTTATTAGCATAACAAAGACCCTTATCAAAAGGTGGTTCTTCATAGTACCAACCATCGGAGCGCATAGTTACAAATCTATCAAAAACAAGCGCATTAGTATCAACGTTATGCTCAACCTTGTTAAGGTAGTCAAAAATGCCAGTTCCGTTTTTAGGCAGGCAAACAACTTCATGGGTAGGAATGGCTTCACTTTGTTGGATCCGAGAGCTTCTCCCATTATCGGCTCCATCACCATAAAATTCGAATATGATTTTCGGATTTTTTAATTGTTGTTCGACAATGATTTCCCAATTGGCTTGCAACCAGTCAATTAATAATGCGTCACTTTCGTCTTGCGCGTCTAGGGCAGTGATGAATTCCCAATTTTTTGCAATGAAATCGCGAAAATCAATCAACAAAGCGTGCTCATTCGAAGTAGTTCTCATACGATTTTATCTTTTGGTTTTACTTTATGGAGTTTGTATCGGCTTATTTTCTTACAGCTTGCTCTACACTATTTAGCTGTCTAAGCAAAACTATGACCAACCCACCCAAATCCATTCCGCGTATTGCGGGAAGTAATTTTCAGCCTGAGATTATCAAAGAGCGGCAGGATTTCATTGAGCGCGAGACGGGGGCTTCGATGACCCATACGTCTCATATGTCGATTGATCCGGCGACACTCTCTGGCAATGTTGAGAATCCCATTGGGGTGACGCAAATTCCTCTAGGGCTCGCGGGGCCGCTTAAAGTGAACGGCGAACATGCACAGGGACATTTCTATGTACCTATGGCGACGACCGAGGGCACATTGGTTGCGAGCTATTCACGCGGTATGCGGCTTTTGACGGCGGCGGGCGGGGTGAAAACGACCATCGTTGAGCGTTATATGCAGCGCGCCCCCGTCTTTCATTTTGACGATGCCCGCGCCGCGCGTGATTTTCGCGATTGGCTGACGGCGAATTTCGAGAAAGTCAAAGAGGTCGCTGAGTCGACCACCTCTGTTGGTAAGCTCTCGCACATCGAACAATATGGCGTAGCCAAGATGTGGTACACGCGCTTTAACTACACAACGGGCGATGCGGCGGGGCAGAATATGTGCGGCAAGGCCACACAAGCGGCCTGTAAATGGATAGAGCAAGTCTATCCGCATAAGATGCGCTTTACGCTCTCAGGCTCTATTGAGACCGAGAAGAAACACTCTGCGATTAACAGCCTGCATTCTCGCGGCGCGCGGGTCATCGCCGAAGCGGTCTTGCCGCATGATCTGGTCAAGCAAATGACACGGGCGGATACGCGGGACATGTATCGCGCGCGGCAAGTTTCCACGACAGGGGCGCTGCTTGTAGGCTCAAGCAATAATTGCGTACACCCTGCCAATGGCGTGGCGTCGATATTTATCGCGACAGGGCAAGACGAAGCCAATGTCGCCGAAGCGGTTACAGGTATTACCTATGTCGAGCTACTTGAAAATAATGACCTCTATTGGTCACTCACTTTGCCGTCACTTATTGTGGCAACCTATGGCGGAGGGACGGGCCTTGCGACACAGCGCGAAGCACTGGAAATTATGGATTGCTTTGGCACAGGCAAAGTCGAAAAGCTCATTGAAATAATTGCTGGCTCAGTTTTGGCGGGCGAGATTTCACTCGCCTCAGCCGTGATCTCGGATGAATGGGTGTCCAGCCATGACAAGCATGGCCGAAACAGAAGCTAAAGGGCTTAAATTGTGAAGGTAACGGGGCACGCCAGTTCTGCCGCTGTCGCTTCAAGTTGTTTGCTGGCGCCTGAATCTATCTTTATCCCATCAAGTGCGATATTGCTGCCTTGAGAGACCGCCGTGCTTGTAGCGCGTCGTGCCGCTATCGTCCCAACCTGGCTTCCGGTTGAACCTATGTTCGACGCTGCAACTCCGGCCACAGTACCTATGGCAACCCTTTTCATAAATTGTCCGCCGGGACTAGGTTTTTTCGCTTGAGCTATATAAGTTTTAGCATTGGTGTAAAACCTTTGACAAACAGGGTCAGACTCACTTCTTAATTGTCCATTAGCTGGCTTGGATGCCGTATTTGCAGGAATGCCTGCCGTCAAGGTGTCGGCCTTTGGCACGGTTGTACAAGCGGCCAATGAGGCACAATAGATTGCGGATAGGGAGAGAGCATAAATAGGGCGCATCATAAAAGATTCCTTCACATTATCTGTGTTCAACATAAGAAATCATGCGTGAATACCGTCTGAATGAGTTTTGGGATAGATTAGATGCTTAGATCCATCAGATTATAGTCTTTAAGCTCAGCTTGCGCCGTTTCGCTCCATTTAAATTCATCTTTGCGCTTAGCAAATGGGGCGTAATTATATGGCGTTTCATCAGGAAAGCGCTGCCGCCTGGCATCAATAGCAAGGCCAATGAGACGTGAACGCGTATCAATATAATCAGCGTCCATAGTGACCGCATCGGCATGAATACCTGCGCCTTTCACGTTCAGAACTGAAGACCTCTTATGAAACCCGAAATTGGCGGTGATACGGGTCTCAAAGCCTGTATTTGCAAATGAACCATGCACGATTTGGCGATTATTAATGACGACATCGCCAGGGTTACAGATGATGGGCACCGCATCTGGCAGGCGCTCACTTCCGGCGTCTTCAACCATTTTGACGATATTAGCGCGTGTCATTTTATGACTGCCCGGGACCACCCAGACGCCATTTACCGCGGTGCTGCCATAGATTTGTCCCATAAAATTAAAGCCGTGAATGTTTTCGTCAAAGTCAGGGTTATCCCAATGTGTGTCGCCATCCTGGTGCCATGAAACGGCTGCGCCGAGCCCCGCATCTTTGATGAAAAGACCTTCTGTGAAGGGTACGAAATCCGGACCGTTAATCGTCTCTGCCAGCTTAAGCAGGCCAGGATGCGCGTAAGCACGTAGGCAAGCGGGAGAAAATTGCAGCGAACCGCTTAGATAGACTGGGACAGCGGGCGGCGCGTCATTGGCCGCCTTAGGTTCAAAGAGTTTAACTTGGTGCCGACCATTTGAAATTTGCGTACCTCCAAGCGGATCTGATAAAGGTCTCGCCCATTGAAGAGTCATGGCTTTATTATCAGCGCCGAGTGCAGGGCGGCCATGTTTATCTGTTTCCGCGCCCATATAGCTCGGGAAATTCTCCCGCATCTCTTGCAGGTCAGCTCTTATATCTGCGAGTTCATCGCCTGATAAAACGCCTTCAAAAATATAAAACCCATATTCGGAATAGGCGCTTAGGATATCAGTGTGGATGTCACCATTGGCTTCAAATTTAAGCGGACCGCGATTTGGGAGCGCCAAAGCTTTAGCTTGCCCTTCAATTAAATAGGTTTTTACCGCCTCAGCATCCGCCCCATAATGCGCGGCACAGGCTTCAATCGATCTACTAATATCTTGAAACATTGAGGTTCTCCTTGCACTTTCTTAGAGGAGAAGGCGATTATTTGCAATTCTTTGCCGCCGCGAGAATAATACCATCAATGCAACAAACACATTCATAAAGGCAATGGCCGTGGTGATTTACTGTTAAGCTTAATGGCGAATAGGTAGTGGGTGTGCTATGCAAAATAATATCTGAGGGAGAATTATTATGAAGAAAAGACGATTATCGACTTTAATTGTTGGGGCGAGCTTATTCCTAAGCTCAGTGGCTACAGCTCATACCGTCAATACTGGCCATGAAACCGTAGCGCCAAAACGGCTTTTACCCGTTACAGCCAGTGCACAGATTAAAGCGGCCCCTGACAAGGCGACCGTTTCTGCGGGTGTCGTCACTGAGGGTAAGAATGCCTCTGAAACAGCCTCTGAAAATGCGGTGAAAATGACGGCGGTATTTGACGCTTTGACCCGCGCGAATATTCCCTCAAGCGATATAAGAACCTCGCAATTATCTTTGTCGCCCAGATATGATTATGAGAGCCGAAAAAAGCCGCGTATTGTCGGTTATACGGCCAATAACCTCGTTACTGTTACAACGCAGGATTTGACGAAAGTGACGCCCATTATCGATGCGCTTGTGCAAGCAGGCTCAAATAATATTCAGAATGTAAAATTTTCTTTAAGTGACCCTGACGCTATTCAGGCTAAAGCCTTGGAAGAGGCAATTGGGAAAGCACGTGCTAGAGCACAACTTATAGCGCGAAGCGCAGGTGTCACATTAGGCCCTTTGCAAAGCATAAATGTCAATAATAACGGTTATTTTCCCAACAACCAAAGCTATGATGAAATTGTAGTTACCGGCGGTGGTGGCGGTGAAGGCGGCGGTGTTTCTACGCCTGTCAGTGGGGGTGAGCTCACGATCAGCGTGACGGTCAATCTCGTTTATGAAATGCTCTAAGGCCTTTATTTGCAGCCCGTTGCAGCCGCTTTCAGGACATCCATAATACGTTGTCCTGCAACTGCATCACCAACTTCTTTTTTAATAGTCGTACCTTTCCATCGCATAACCCAGTTTTTGGCGTCCTCATCCCACTCCGCGCGCAAAGCGATATCGTCATCGCCTGCTGTCAGGACTATACGAATGAGACGATTATCTTTTGACCCCAAGGCTTTGGCTGTTGCGTGATCATCATTATCCGCTGCGAGCGTCACGGGTATGGAGACGGTGCCTGTTTTGACAGTGAGTTTGCAAACCCGGTTTTCATGACCGCCAAAATTGGTGCGGCGGTAAATACGGTCCTTCACGCCTTCAGGCTCAGTCTCGGCCATTGTCGTCAGCGCTGTGAAAGCGGCCTCGGACGCCGCGTTTAGGGCTGTTTGATCAGTGCTGGGAATGTCCAAGCGGTTCATGACATTGGCGCTGCTATCTTTGATTTTACCCGCACCGCTTTTGACAGATTCTGTGACAGCCCCAGCAGCATTCCCGACAGCTTTAGCGGGGGCGGAGACCGCTTTATAGGCGACAAATGCGCCGCCCGCGAGGGTCACGGTCACAACCGCAATCGCAATCCATTTTATCGCGCCAAAGGCCGTATTGGCGGTATCAACAACCGTCGAGGCACGATCAGCTGTTTCCATGGCTTTCTTGCCGCGGTCCATCAAGGTCGGCTTTTGCGGGTCCTCTGGCGGTGTTTCTGTCATAGTATTCTCCCCATAAAAAAAGCCCAACCTAAGTCGGGCTTTTTGACATTTTATCTAAGCGTCTTCCGTTGGCTTTGGGGCCGGTAGCCCTTTGCCGCCTTTGCGCCCTTCGATTTTAAGCTTGGCGGGCGGGACGATTTTGAAGGTTAGATTTTCCTTCTTACGGTCCACGCCGACTTTTACCAAGCCGCCTTGCTTAAGCTTGCCAAATAATATCTCATCTGCGAGCGGCTTCTTGATATATTCTTGTATCGTGCGGCCCAGTGGACGCGCGCCATAACGCTTGTCATAGCCTTTAGTCGCGAGCCAAACATTAGCACCTTTCGTCAGTTCAAACTCAATCTTGCGGTCGGCAAGTTGCGCTTCGAGCTGTATAACAAATTTATCGACAACTTTCGCAATATCATCAGGCGATAGGGCTGCGAAGGAGACAACAGCATCTAAGCGGTTGCGGAATTCAGGCGTGAAGCGGCGCTTAATGGCGGCCTCTTGCTCATCATCTTTCATGCCGCGTCCAAAGCCGATTTCAGCCTTAGCCGCATCTGATGCGCCCGCATTGGTCGTCATAATCAAAATGACATTGCGAAAATCAACCTTGCGGCCATTGGCGTCGGTGAGGAAACCATTATCCATCACTTGCAGCAGGATATTGTAAATATCCGGATGGGCTTTTTCGATTTCGTCCAGCAATAGGACAGAATGCGGGTTCTGGTTCACGGCGTCCGTTAAAAGACCGCCTTGATCATAGCCGACATAGCCGGGAGGCGCGCCGATGAGGCGAGACACCGTATGGCGTTCCATATATTCAGACATGTCAAAGCGAAGCAATTCCAAGCCCTGCGTCATAGCCAGCTGTTTGGCGACTTCGGTTTTACCCACGCCTGTCGGACCGGCAAAGAGATAGCTCCCAATAGGTTTATCTGGCTCGCGCAGACCTGCGCGGGCGAGCTTGACCGCTGCGGTGACTTGCTCAATGGCTTTGTCTTGACCAAACACCATGCGTTTCAAATCCATAGGCAGAGACTTGAGCGCTTTTTCGTCATCACGCGAAATAGACTTTGGCGGGATGCGGGCGATTTTGGCCACGACAGATTCAATCTCTTTAATATCGATTTTCTTTTTGCGCTTTTTCTCTTCGACGAGTTTGGTGCGGGCACCGGCTTCGTCAATAATATCGATGGCTTTATCGGGCAGCTTGCGGTCCGTGATATGACGCACAGATAAATCTACCGCGCCTTGAATAGCGGCGGCCGTATATTTGACCTTATGAAATTCTTCAAAATAGGATTTTAGGCCTTGAAGGATTTTTACAGCATCTTCGGGCGTCGGCTCAGACACATCGATTTTGAGGAAACGGCGAGATAGGGCGCGATCTTTCTCAAAATGCTGACGATACTCTTTATAAGTCGTAGAGCCCATGCAGCGGAGCTTACCGCTTTGAAGCGCAGGCTTAAGCAAATTAGACGCATCCATTGCCCCGCCGCTTGTCGCGCCCGCGCCAATGATGGTGTGGATTTCATCAATGAACAAAATTGCGCCAGGCGTTTCCTGAAGCTTATTCATGACCGCCTTAAGGCGTTCTTCGAAATCACCGCGGTAACGTGTGCCCGCAAGCAGCGCGCCCATATCGAGAGAGAAAATCGTCGCATCCGCGAGGACATCAGGCACATCATCATTGACAATGCGGCGGGCAATGCCTTCGGCAATCGCTGTTTTACCAACGCCGGGATCGCCCACGAGGAGCGGGTTATTCTTACGGCGGCGAGACAGCACCATGATACAGCGCTCGACTTCTTCGTCGCGCCCGATGAGCGGGTCAATATCGCCTTCGCGGGCCTTCTGGTTCAAATTGACAGTATATTCTTCGAGCGGGTCTTTTTGCTTGGCGTCTTCACCCGGCGTGTCTTCAGCCCCTTGAATAGGCTTAGCGACATTAGACTCGCCAGTTTTAGAGATGCCGTGGCTGATGTAATTGACGGCATCATAGCGGGTCATGTCGCGCTCTTGCAGGAAGTAAACGGCATGACTTTCACGCTCGGCAAACAATGCGACGAGGGCATTCGCGCCTGTCACTTCTTCGCGGCCTGAGGATTGTACATGAATCACGGCGCGCTGAATCACGCGGTGGAAACCTGCTGTTGGCCGGGCTTCTTCAAAGTCTTGTACGGCAAGTGAGGCAAGGTCTTCGTTCAGATAGCGCGTAACATCCGTGCGAAGCGGCTCAACATCGACATCACAGGCCGTAATGACCGCTGACGCGTCTTTATCATCAAGCAAGGCCAGCAAGAGATGCTCCAAAGTGGCAAGCTCATGTTTACGGTCCGTCGCCAATGTCAGCGCGCGGTGGATTGTCTCTTCTAGGACGGGGGAAAATGAAGCCATTATAAAATCCTTTCAGGAGTCATATCTTGTGACTCAATTACGTCTTTTCAAGGGTGCATTGCAGTGGATGCTGCGCGCGTTTCGCCGCGTCCATTACTTGTGCAACTTTTGTCTCGGCCACCTCAAATGTGTACACGCCGCAAGTCCCGATGCCTTTTTGGTGCACATGCATCATGATTGTGAAGGCTTCTTCTTGGGATTTTTTAAATATTCCCATCAGAATCATCACAACAAATTCTTGAGGCGTATAGTCATCATTCATCAGAATGACGCGGTACATAGATGGCTTTTTGGTCTTAGGACGGACTTTAGTCGCAACGCCGCGCTCAGGCGTGTTTTCACCATCCTTTTTATCAGGGCCGTTCATCGTCAACTGATTCATTCTAATCATCACCTTAAACTAAAGCTTTATACGCGCGAATAAAAGGGTTGGAGTGTGACAATCATGACAAGGTTGTGAATTGTTACAAATGATGCGGGCTTAACGTCCCGCTGTGCCGCCTGCGCCGCCGCTTGGGCGCTGTGCGCCGCTGGCAATATCCCGCTCTGCGACGAGAGCTGTTTCCAGCTCTCCGTAAAAGGCGATTTGAGCTTTAATTTCGGGATCATCAATGAGCGGATCAGGCGCATTGATAGGTTTTCTTTTAAGCCCCTTATGGGCTGCAAGCATATAAGTCTTCCACGCATCGACAGGGAGCAGGCCACCTGTAATTTTACGCATGGGCGAATTATCATCATTACCCATCCACACGCCTGTTGTGTAATCGGCTGTGAAGCCCAAAAACCACGCATCACGATAATCTTGTGTTGTACCTGTCTTGCCGGCGGCTTGACGCGAGCCGAGCTGCGCGCCATGGCCTGTCCCGCTATCAATCACGTCGCGCAGAATGGATGTCATCTGCCGCGCATAAGGCACAGGATAGGCGCGAACAGGACTAACGTTACGGCGGGTATAAAGTGTTTTCTTGGTGGTATCTGTAATGCTTGTTACGAAATAGGGCTGGATGGACAAGCCTTCATTGGCAAAGACCATATAGGCTGAGGTCATATCCAAAAGCGTGGTTTCAGACGAGCCAAGTGAAATGGAATATTCAGGGCGCATTTCGGTTGTTATGCCGAATCGAGTCGCAAGGTTAGCCACACGTGTCGGGCCTATTTCCGCTGTGACCTGGGCCGCAATCGTGTTGATAGAGAGTTTCAAGGCTTCTCTCAGGCTCATGGGGCCGCGATAGCGTTTTGTGTAATTTTCAGGGGCCCAATCGCCAATCTCTGTCGGTTGGTCGATGCGGATTGTGCCCGGCGTAAAGCCGTCCTCTAAGGCCGCCGCATAGACGAAGGCTTTGAATGCGCTTCCGGGCTGACGTTTGGCCTGATAAGCGCGGTTAAATTTAGATGTGGCGTAATCGCGTCCGCCGACCATGGCGCGAATGGCGCCCGTCTGGTTGTCGATGGACACAAGCGCGCCCTCGCTGACCTTTTTGGACTTTTTATTCTTATCAACGATAGTGCTTATCGTCTCTGCAGCTTTATTTTGCAGATCCACATCAATGGTGGTTGTCACAATCAAGTCTTGATGATTGCTACCGATTAAGCCGTGAGCTTGTTCTGATATGAGGTCAAAGGCGTACCCTAAGACGTCAGCATCAATTAGCGGGGCGGCATCTTCGGCAATAACAGGCTTAGCGGCGAGGGCGGCTTGCATCTCATCATATGTAATCATCTCATTGACGACCATGCGCTGCAGGACAAGTTCAGCGCGATTCCACGCCCCTTCATAATTAGAGACAGGATTGTAACGGCTAGGCGCTTTTGGCAGTGAGGCCAGCATGGCGGCTTCGGATAAGGTTACATCACGGGCAGATTTGCCAAAATAGCGCTGCGCCGCCGCTTCAACACCAAAAATTTGTGGTCCAAGGCTGATACGGTTTAAGTAAAGCTCCAAGATTTCAGGTTTGGATAGAATGGATTCCATATCATGGGCGAGGAGGGCCTCTTGGAATTTGCGGCGATAGGTTTTCTCCGGCGTCAAAATCATCGTTTTAACAAGTTGCTGAGTCAGGGTTGACCCGCCTTGAGTTTTGCTGCCGGCCTTCGTGTTTGCAAAGACCGCCCGCAAAATCGCCTTCTGGTCAATTCCTGCATGTTCATAAAACCGCTCATCTTCAATCGCGAGAAACGCTCTTGAGAGGTGATCAGGCATGTCTGCAAGTTTAAGAGGTTCGCCAACCATAGGGCCGCGATGGCCGATAACCCGCCCGTCTTTATCCAGCAAGGTCATGTTGGGCTTAAGGTTCATCTCCCACATGGTTGTTTTGTCCGGCAGGTTAGGCATGCCGTCCATCAGGTAGTTTCGCGTCAGAAAATAACCCATAGCGAGCAGCACGCATAGAACAGCCAGCACGACCAAGAAGATATTTCGCTTCTTGCGCGTTGTATTGTCATTTGCGACATCTATGTCTGCACGATATGTTGGCATGTCTAATGACATTCTATATGCGACTCCCTATGACAGACAAACAAAATAAGCACGAGACCGCGCAACTTCCCTTCTGGAAGACTAAAAATATGGCAGAAATGAGCCAGACAGAGTGGGAAAGCCTGTGTGATAATTGCGGAAAGTGCTGTTGCATCCGCATGGAGGACGATATTACGGGTGATATTTACATCACCGATGTGTCTTGCAAGCTCTTTGATCCTGCAACGTGCCAGTGCATTGATTACGCGAATCGCAGCAAAATCGTGCCTGATTGTGTGACCCTGACGAAGGATAATGTGGAGCAGCTCAACTGGATGCCCCAAACCTGCGCTTACAGGCTCGTCGCGGATGGCAAAGATTTACCAGACTATCATCATCTCATCAGCGGCTCTCGCGACAGTATTCATGAAGCGGGCATGAGCGTGCAGGGCGCCGTGACAAGCGAGCTGAAAGTTCCAGCAGAAGAGCACATCACCCGCATCACAATTTGGCCAGGCGAGCCTGATATAGGTTGAGGGTTGTTGTCTTCCCCCGTTCACGGGGGAAGTACCGTTGGCGTTTTGAAAAAACGCAGACGGGGATGGGGGGAGAGTAAAAGGAAAGCTTATCATTGGAAGTGCTGACCTGTGGTGCTCCCCCTCCGCTTTCGCTGCGCTACAGCACCTCCCCCGCGAGCGGGGTGAGGAGAGATATAAACCCTATTCAAAACGCCGCAGTTAAAAGCTGTGCAGAGGCATAAATTTTCTGTAAGATAGGCGTTGCAATCATAGGGTCCTCTGACTAGGTTCCGCAGCGATTGTGACAGTTTCTATGAGTCTTTCCGGCTCCTAAATTCGAACCAAAAGAGCCTGTATGTCTGAGTTTTTACTCGATTATTTGCCAGTTTTAATTTTATTTGGAATCGCGACGGCTTTCTCTCTCGCCTTGCTTGTAGCTCCGGCTATCATCGCGCCAAAAAGTGCAGATACGGAAAAGCTATCTACATATGAGTGCGGTTTTAACGCTTTTGACGACAGCCGCATGAAATTTGACGTGCGGTTTTACCTCGTCGCTATCCTCTTTATTATCTTCGATATCGAAGTCGCTTTCCTCTTTCCTTATGCCGTCTCGCTTGACCAAGTCGGGTTTTGGGGCTGGTTTGTTGTCATGATTTTCCTCGCCGAACTCGCCGTAGGTTTGGCCTATGCGTGGAAGCTCGGCGCGTTGGATTGGGAGTAGGGGGATGACAAAGATTTTGACACCTGCAAATTCATCCGCTGTTGATTTGGGCACGCCTGCCTATGATCCGAAAAAACATGATGCCTTTTTTGACGGCATGTCTGACCAACTCGCCGATAAAGGTTTTATCACGGCGGCCTCTGATGATTTGATTACCTGGGCGCGGACAGGGTCCCTCATGTGGATGACTTTTGGTCTCGCTTGTTGCGCAGTTGAGATGATGCAGGCCTCGATGCCGCGTTATGATCTTGAGCGCTTTGGATTTGCGCCCCGCGCGTCCCCCCGCCAATCTGATGTGATGATCGTGGCGGGAACACTGACCAATAAAATGGCGCCGGCTTTGCGCAAGGTTTATGACCAAATGCCAAACCCGCGCTACGTGATTTCAATGGGTAGTTGCGCCAATGGCGGTGGTTATTATCATTACAGTTATGCCGTGGTGCGCGGCTGTGACCGTATTGTGCCCGTTGATGTCTATGTGCCGGGCTGCCCGCCGACCGCGGAAGCTTTGGTTTACGGTATTCTGCAATTACAAAAGAAAATCCGCCGCGAAGGCAATATTGAGCGCTGATATATGTTGGACTTAAAAGATCATATCGAAGCTCAACTCGGCGAGGCTATAAATGGCTGCGAGATTACCTCTTTTGGTAAAATGGGCAGTGAGCTGACCGTCAATGCCCGCCGCGTTGAAATCGTGAAAGTTATAAGCTTTCTGCGCGATGATCCGATTTGTAAATTCTCAAGCCTAATTGATATTTGCGGCGTGGATTACCCAAGCCGTGAACGCCGCTTTGATGTGGTCTATCACATGCTGTCCATGGCGCATAATACGCGGATTCGCATTAAAGTCATGACAGACGAAACCGAGCCCGTTCACAGCATCACCTCGCTTTTCCCGAATGCCAATTGGTATGAGCGCGAAGCCTTTGATATGTACGGCATTTTATTTGACCAACATCCTGACTTGCGCCGTATCCTCACCGATTATGGTTTTGAAGGTTATCCGCTGCGCAAAGATTTCCCGCTCTCAGGCTTCGTCGAAGTTCGCTATGACGAAGAGCGCAAAGCGGTTGTCTATGAGCCCGTCAACCTGCCGCAAGAATATCGCAGCTTCGACTTTATGAGTCCGTGGGAAGGCGCAAAATATGTCCTCCCAGGTGACGAGAAAGTGGAGGAGGGTTGATGCGTGGTTGTTTGTTGTTTGCGGCTTTATCGCTTGGCCTTTCAGGTTGTAGTGCAGACTCATCATCCGAGGCGAACAAATTCAATGTGGTCTCTGTATCACGTTGCATCGCAAATGGTGTCACTGAGCCGAGAATTGCTCAGTGTACAGCATGGACAGATCGTTTTCTAAATCATCACTCAGGAAATATTGATGAAATTCAGCTTTCCGAGGGTATACTGGCTCAAAATGTATGGACTCAGTCTGCTCAAGTCAAAGTTACGGGTGATGTCGGTCCAAATTCTGGAAGGGTCACTCCAAATCACTTTCAGCTTTATGGGGATTTCATGGCGGATACGGTCAAGCCCTCTTCGGGTGACGAGGTCTTTGCACAGTATAAAATTTGCGAACGTGAACTTTCAGATTCGATTTGCGGATTTACTGAGTTAATGGAATCTAAATCATGAAAACTGCTCACTGCTCACTGCTCACTGAGACTCTCTCATGACCACCACCGAAGCATATCTCGAAGGTGACGACCGTAACTTCACCATTAACTTTGGCCCTCAGCATCCTGCGGCTCATGGGGTATTGCGTCTTGTGCTTGAACTTGAGGGCGAGATTGTTGAGCGCGTGGACCCGCATATTGGCCTGCTGCATCGCGGCACGGAAAAGCTGATTGAGCATAAGACTTACCTCCAAGCGCTCCCTTATTTTGACCGCCTTGATTATGTCGCGCCGATGAATCAGGAACACGCTTTCTGTCTCGCCATTGAGAAGCTGATGGATATCGAAGTGCCGCGCCGCGCCCAATTTATCCGCGTGCTCTATTCTGAAATTGGCCGTATTCTCTCGCATATGCTCAATATCACGACGCAAGCTATGGATGTTGGCGCGTTGACGCCGCCTGTTTGGGGCTTTGAGGAGCGCGAAAAACTAATGGTGTTTTATGAGCGGGCTTGTGGCTCGCGCATGCATGCCATGTATTTCCGCCCCGGCGGCGTCCATCAAGACCTGCCGCCTGCGCTGATTAACGACATGCTCAATTGGTGTGATCAATTTCCGCAAAAGCTCAATGATATCGAGACCTTGCTGACAGGTAACCGTATCTTCAAACAGCGTAATGTCGATATTGGCGTTGTGTCCAAGCAAGATTGCTATGATTGGGGTTTCTCAGGCGTGATGGTGCGCGGCTCAGGCCTGCCATGGGATTTACGCCGTAATCAGCCTTATGAAGTTTATTCCGAACTTGAGTTTCAAATCCCGCTGGGCAAAAACGGCGATTGCTATGACCGCTATCTTTGCCGCGTCGAAGAAATGCATGAATCTGTGAAAATTATGCGCCAATGCCTTGAGATGATGCCTGAAGGCCCTGTTATGGCTGAGAATAATAAGGTCACGCCGCCGCGCCGCGCCGCGATGAAGCAGAGCATGGAAGCGCTTATTCATCACTTTAAACTCTATACAGAGGGCTTCCACGTTCCTGCGGGCGAAGTTTATACTTGCGTCGAAGCTCCAAAGGGTGAGTTCGGTGTTTACCTCGTCGCGGACGGCACCAACAAGCCTTATCGCTGCCACATCCGCGCGCCAGGCTTCCCGCATCTGGCCGCCATGGATTACCTCAATAAAGGGCATATGCTTGCCGACGTTTCTGCGATTTTAGGTTCATTAGATATTGTATTTGGAGAGATTGACCGATGAGTGATCCGATTAAAAAAACTTACACAGATTATCTTGAGCTTGGCTATGAGGTCGTTTCGGCTTATTTCGCCGATGGTTTTCATTTTCAAATTTTGCAATCAAAAGAAAATGTCGTCATCGCTCAAATGCCTCATGCAAAGGTTATAGCGGGTAGTTTCTTGATGGATTCTGATGTTCAAATCACAAGGGTCATGAAATGAGTTCAAGGCGTCTCGCCATAAGACAGCCTGAGACTTTTGCTTTATCTGCAAAAGCCAAAAAGGACATTGCGGTTTGGGTTAAGAAATACCCCAAGGGCCGTCAGCGTTCAGCGCTTATCCCCGCGCTATGGATTGCGCAGAAGGATGCGGGCGGATGGCTGCCTGAGCTCGCTTTGCGTGAGCTCGGCGATATGCTCGATATGGCCTATATTCGCGTCTATGAAGTCGCGACCTTTTACACGATGTTCAACCTTGAACCTGTTGGTATGCATTTCGTCCAAATGTGCGGGACAACGCCCTGCTGGTTGCGCGGCTCTGATGAGCTCAAAGAGATGCTCACGCGCAAGATTGGGCCGCAGCGCTCTATTTCTGCGGATGGTAAGCTCTCCTGGCTTGAAGTCGAATGTTTGGGTTCATGTTCCAACGCACCTATGGTGCAAATTTCAAATGGCGATGGTGACCATTATTACGAAGACCTGACGGCTGAGACTCTAGAAGCTGTGCTCGATGATTTAGTGGCGGGAAAGAAACCGCCGCAAGGTCCTAAAAACGGCCGCTTTAGTTCAGAGCCAATCGGCGGCGCGATGGCTTTGACCACTAAGAACTTATCCAAAGCTCGCGGCACAATGGTGAAATTACCAAATGCCGACAAGAAAGTGAAAATCAATTATTATGAGTGGGATCCCAAGGAGAAGCGCGGGACACGTAAGGGGTGGGTAGACCCTAACCGCAAAGCTAATCCTGATCCGAGAAAGCGGAGCAGCAATCATGGCCGCGATCTTATCTCTGCCGGCTTAGTCGATGATGATCCGCATAAAGGTCTCCCCCAGCGCGGTACAAATCCCGTTAGAGCTAAGACCGCCAAGCCTAAAGTGCTCTACACAGATGGGGCGTCTGACGGCGTTCCTGATGATCTCAAATTTATCAAAGGTATCGGCCCGAAATTTGAGAAAGAACTCAATTCCAATGGGGTCTATTACTTCCGCCAAATTGGGGCTTGGAAAGCGGCGGACATAAAAGTTGTTGAAGATAAGATTAAGTCTCTTGCCACAGGCCGTGTGAAGCGTGATGACTGGGTCAAGCAAGGCAAGGCACTGGCAAAAACGGCCCAGAAAAAGGGTAAGGCATAATGGTCAAATTACTCGAAGACAAAGACCGCATTTTCCAGAACCTTTATGGTCTGAATGATTGGAGCTTGGACGCAGCGCGGGATCGCGGCGCGTGGCTGGGGACAGCTGCTATGCTCGCCCAAGGTAAAGACTGGCTCATTGATCAAACTAAAGCTTCCGGCCTTCGCGGGCGCGGCGGTGCTGGGTTCCCAACGGGCCTTAAGTGGTCTTTCATGCCCAAAGAAGTCGGCAATCGCCCGCATTATCTTGTCGTTAATGCCGATGAATCCGAACCGGGCTCTTGTAAAGACCGCGATATTCTTCGCCATGATCCGCATCTTTTGATTGAGGGTTGCTTGGTCGCGTCTTTCGCGATGCAAGCCCATGCCTGTTATATCTATGTGCGCGGCGAATATATCCAAGAACGTAACCGTCTTGAGGCCGCTATCAAAGAAGCTTATGCGGCGGGCCTTGTCGGTAAGAATGCCTGCGGTTCAGGTTGGGATTTTGATGTCTATATGCATCACGGGGCAGGCGCCTATATTTGCGGCGAAGAAACCGCCTTGCTGGAATCTCTTGAAGGTAAGAAAGGACAGCCGCGTCTGAAACCGCCATTCCCGGCAGGGGCAGGGCTTTATGGCTGTCCTACGACTGTGAACAATGTCGAATCTATCGCCGTCGTGCCGACCATATTGCGCCGCGGCGTGGATTGGTGGACGCAATTTGGCCGTGACAATAATAAAGGCACGAAGGTCTTTTCAATATCTGGTCACGTTAACAAGCCTTGCAATATCGAAGAAGCGCTCTCTATTCCGATGAAGACGTTGCTCGAAGAATATGCGGGCGGCGTGCGCGGCGGTTGGGATAATCTTAAATGTGTCATTCCAGGCGGCTCCTCTGTCCCGCTTCTCCCTAAAGAGATTTGCGATACGGTGCTAATGGACTTTGACGCGCTGCGCGAGCATCAATCCGGCCTTGGGACTGCGGCGGTGATTGTCATGGATAAGTCCACTGATGTGATTAAGGCCATCGCGCGGCTTAGCTATTTCTATAAGCATGAGAGCTGCGGGCAGTGTACGCCTTGCCGAGAAGGCACAGGTTGGATGTGGCGCGTTATGGAACGCATGGTCGCGGGTAATGCTGAAACGTCTGAAATTGACATGCTTCTCGAAGTCACAAAGCAAGTCGAAGGCCACACTATTTGCGCCCTAGGCGATGCGGCGGCTTGGCCCATTCAAGGTCTCATCCGTCACTTCCGCCACGAGATTGAAGAACGCATAGATAATTACCGCGCCAATAAGCCTGTATTCGTGCAGGCGGCGGAGTAGGTTCGATGGTCGATAATATCCAAGATATGGTCATGCCAATGCTTCATCAAATGAACGGGAAGCTAAACCGTATTGACGAAAAAATAGACGGTTTAACTGAAGAAGTCAGGAACGTGTCTAAACGGATTACGGCGGTTGAGGGAGCTATCGCTGAAGTTAATCACCGTATTGATAATATTGCAGTTCGTATGGATCGCACTGAACGCCGTCTTGATTTGACGGAAGATAATTCCTTTGCTGAAATCGCAGAAAAGTTTGAGGACTCATAGAGATGAGCGAGCTACGCAAAATCAATATTGATGGCACTGAATATGAAGTGCCCGGCGAATACACGCTGATGCAGGCCTGTGAAGAGGCGGCGGGGGCTGAGATTCCGCGTTTCTGTTACCATGAACGTCTCTCTGTGGCGGGGAATTGCCGTATGTGCCTCGTCGAATGGGTTGGCGCGCCTAAACCTCAAGCCTCTTGCGCGCTGCAAGTCAAAGATTTGCGTCCAAACCGTGACGGAACACCTGCTAATATTCGCACAAATTCTGAAACTGTGAAAAAAGCACGCGAAGGCGTGATGGAATTTCTGCTCATTAATCACCCGCTGGATTGTCCGATTTGCGACCAAGGCGGTGAGTGCGATCTTCAGGACCAAGCTATGGCTTATGGCCGTGATGCCTCGCGTTTCGAGGAAAATAAACGCGCCGTTGATGACAAATTTATGGGCCCGCTGGTCAATACGATTATGACGCGGTGTATCCAGTGTACGCGCTGTGTGCGTTTTGTCACCGAAGTCGCAGGCGTTGAAGAAATTGGCCTAGCGTCGCGCGGTGAAGATGCGGAGATTACGACTTATCTTGAGCAATCTCTTACCTCTGAGCTGTCAGGTAACGTTATCGACCTTTGTCCCGTCGGCGCTTTGACCTCCAAGCCTTACGCCTTTAATGCGCGGCCTTGGGAATTAGAGCATGTCGAGTCTATCGATGTGATGGACGCCGTCGGCTCTAACATCCGTGTGGATAGCCGCCGCGGCGCTGTGCTGCGCGTTATGCCGACCATCAATGACGCCGTGAATGAAGAATGGATTACAGATAAAGCCCGCTTTAATTGGGACGGTCTTGCGCGTCAGCGTTTGGACAAACCTTATATTCGCGAAAACGGAAAACTCCGCGCCGCAGGTTGGGACGAAGCTTTGGCTGTTGTAGCCGAGAAGCTTTCAGGCGAGCCTGAGACGATTGCTGCGATTGCGGGCGACCTGTGTGATGCTGAGTCTATGAAAGCGCTTAAAGACCTTATGGGCAGCCTTGGCGTGAAGAATATTGATTGCCGTCAAGACGGCATGGTGATTGGCGCGGGAGCACGTCAATCTTATCTATTTAATTCCACCATTAATGGAATTGAAGACGCTGATGCGGTTCTGATTATTGGCGCAAATCCTCGTCTTGAGGCTTCTCTTGTGAACACGCGTTTGCGTAAAGCCTGGATTGAAGGCGGTATGGAGATTGGCGTCATTGGCGAAGCTGAAGACTTGACCTATGACTATGAGCATCTCGGCGCAACGCCCGCTGATATTGCAGCTCTTACTAAAGCCACCAAAGGTTTTGCGAAGAAATTTAAAGCTGCCAAAAAACCTGCGATTATCTTAGGCGCGGGCGCGCTTAATCGTTCTGATGCGCCGCAAATACTCAATTCTATCAGTAGTTTAGCGAAGAATGTGAATCTCGTTAGTGAGGGCTGGAATGGCCTGAATATTCTCCACACCGCGGCCTCTCGTGTTGCCGGATTGGATATGGGTTTCCTTCCGGGTGAAGGTGGTCTTGCCACACATGAAATACTTGATGCGGCTGAGCAAGGCGCTGTCAAAACGGTTTATCTCTTGGGCGCGGATGAGCTCGACACAGCTAAACTCAAAAATGCTTTTGTGATTTATCAAGGCAGCCATGGTGATGCAGGCGCGCATGTCGCCGATGTTATCTTGCCGGGCGCAGCCTATTCTGAAAAAGATGGTCTTTACGTCAACCTTGAAGGGCGCGTGCAAATGGGCTCCAAGGCCGTCGCGCCGAAAGGTGAGGCCAAAGAAGACTGGGCAATTATTCGGGCATTGTCGGGTCACCTCAACAGGGTCCTACCTTATGACAATCTTGGCGCGTTGCGGGAAAAACTATTCGCGGACTATCCAACATTCTCAGGATTGGGCTATGCGCCCGGCACGGAAGGCGCTGCTGAATTTGATTTAGGCGCTATGGGCGCAAGCGGGGCTGTGAATGACGTGCCATTCGAAAACGCCGTGATTGACTTTTACATGACCAACCCGATTTTGCGGGCCTCTGATGTCATGGCTGAGTGCTCTGCGCTTAAAGATGGCGACACTGTTCAAGAGGCGGCGGAATAATGACGATGTCTCTCATCCAGTTCTGGTCTGACCTCTCACCGCTCGCATGGTTTGGGCTGAAATTTGCGCAGGTTGCGGCTTTCGTCCTTATCTTATCCGTTCTTCTGGCCTTCCTCATTTTGATGGACCGTAAAGTCTGGGCGGCTGTTCAAATGCGCCGTGGTCCCAATGTGGTTGGCCCATTTGGTTTGCTTCAGTCTTTTGCTGACCTTCTGAAATTCGTCTTTAAAGAAATCATCATTCCATCTGGGTCTGACAAAGGCCTGTTCATTCTCGCGCCTATTATCACGCTGGTTATGGCGTTTTTAGCTTGGGCGGTGGTGCCTATTGCCCCGGGATGGGTGATGTCTGACGTTAATGTCGGTGTTCTCTACGTGCTCGCCATCTCATCACTAGGCGTTTACGGCATCATCATTGGGGGTTGGGCCTCTAACTCTAAATACCCCTTTATGGGCGCGCTACGTTCTGCCGCGCAGATGATTTCTTATGAAGTCTCTATTGGTTTCATTATTCTGACAGTGATTTTCCTCTCAGGTTCTATGAACCTTACAGCTATCGTTGATACCCAAGCGGGCGGGTTCTTTAACTGGAATATGTTCCGCATTAATCCTGTGGGCGAATATGGGCCTTTGGGTCTGCTTCTTTTCCCCATCATGTTCTATATGGGCGTGATGTTCTTTATCTCAGCCTTGGCTGAGACGAACCGTCCGCCATTTGACTTGCCCGAAGCCGAGTCAGAACTCGTTGCGGGTTTCATGGTTGAGTATTCGTCGACCCCTTATTTGCTCTTTATGTTTGGCGAGTATCTGAACATGACGCTGATGTGCGCGATGTTTACAATCCTCTTCCTCGGCGGCTGGCACGCCCCGATTGATATTGGCGTTCAATTTATTCCGCCCGTTTTCTGGTTCATATTGAAGTGCTTATTTATGTTTTTCATGTTCGCGATGGTGAAGGCGATTGTCCCGCGTTACCGTTATGATCAGCTAATGCGTTTGGGCTGGAAAGTCTTCTTGCCGACATCGCTGGCGGCCGTTGTGATTGTTTCGACATTCGTTGTCTTCCTAGGGGGAAGTGCCTAGATGTTTACCCGTATCAAACAAGTTATTCGCGGCGCGCTGCTGTTAGAATTCGTCGGCGCATTTTGGCTCGCGATGAGATATTTCTTCCGCCCCAAAGTGACCATCAACTATCCATTCGAGAAGGGGCCACTCAGCCCTCGTTTTCGCGGTGAGCATGCTTTGCGCCGCTACCCGTCAGGGGAAGAACGCTGCATTGCTTGTAAGCTCTGCGAAGCCATATGTCCTGCGCAAGCCATCACAATCGAAGCCGAGCCGCGCGATGATGGTTCACGCCGCACGACGCGTTACGATATCGATATGGTCAAGTGTATTTATTGTGGGCTGTGCCAAGAGGCTTGTCCCGTTGACGCGATTGTCGAAGGCCCGAATTACGAGTTTGCGACAGAAACGCGCGAAGAGCTTTATTATGACAAAGAAAAACTTCTCGAGAACGGTGATCGCTGGGAACGGGAAATCGCTAAGAATTTAGCATTGGATGCGCCTTACCGTTAGCGCGGTAAGTTAAGAAGGGACCAAGATCGTGTTGACGGTTATATCATTTTACTTACTGGCATTTGTTGCTGTCGCAGCTGCCTTTATGGTCGTGGCTGCGCGCAACCCCGTGCACTCGGTCATGTATCTTATCCTGACATTTTTTAGTGCGGCAGGACTTTTCATTTTAATGGGCGCAGAGTTTTTGGCGCTGCTCCTCGTCATGGTTTATGTCGGCGCGGTGGCCGTGCTGTTCCTCTTTGTGGTCATGATGCTCGATGTTGATTTCGTTGAAATGAAGCAAGGTTTCTTGAGCTATCTCCCTATTGGGGCTTTGGTCGCTATCGTACTGCTTTTGGAAATGCTGATGGTTGGCGCGGCTTATGTTGCGGGCGAGACCAAAACGGTTGTCGTGCGCGAAACAGGTGTCTCCAATCTCGAAGCGTTCGGACAGGTTCTCTACACAGATTATGCAGGTATCTTCGAGGCCGCTGGTTTCGTGCTTCTGGTTGCTATGATTGGCGCAATTGTTCTGACATTGCGGGACCGCGACGGCGTTCGCAAACAAGATGCCACAGCGCAAATGGCGCGGACTAAAGAAACAGGTATGGAAATGGTCGATATCGAACCAGGACAGGGGATTGGATAATGACTATCGGTCTCTCACATTACCTCGCTGTTGCGGCTATTCTTTTCACCATTGGTGTTTTCGGAATTTTCGTAAACCGTAAAAACGTCATCATTATTCTGATGTGTGTCGAGCTTATCCTGCTCGCCGTGAACATCAATTTTGTCGCCTTCTCAACGCATATGGCTGACCTGCCGGGGAACAACCCGATGGCGGGACAAATCTTTGCTTTGTTTATTCTCACCGTGGCCGCTGCTGAAGCGGCTGTGGGCCTCGCTATCCTCGTCGTCTATTTCCGTAACCGCGGAAACATCGCCGTTGAAAATATTGATCTGATGAAGGGTTAGGGCTTTGCTTTACCATATCATAGTATTCGCGCCGCTCTTCGGCGCTATCATAGCGGGCTTGCTCGGCACGCGCTTTGGGCGTCAATTCCTGCCTGAAAAGCCGTCTATGGTGATTACAACGGGACTGCTTTTCCTCTCTGCTATCCTGTCATGGATTGCGCTTTTCAAGGTTGGCGTAGGCCATGAAGAAGCGAATATAAACGTCCTGCGCTGGATGGATGTTGGTGATATGAAAGCTAATTGGGCTTTCAAGATCGACACGCTGACGGCTGTTATGTTGGTAGTGGTGAACTCTGTTTCCGCGCTCGTCCACCTCTATAGCTGGGGCTATATGAGCGATGACGAGTTTAAGCCGCGTTTCTTTGCCTATCTCTCGCTGTTTACATTCTCGATGTTGATGTTGGTGACATCTGATAACTTCATTCAGCTCTTCTTTGGTTGGGAAGGGGTGGGTCTCGCCTCATATCTCTTAATTGGCTACTACTTCAAAAAAGACACAGCCAATGCAGCCTCTATCAAAGCCTTTGTGACCAACCGCGTCGGTGATGTCGGCTTAGCCCTCGGGGTTATGACGGTCTTCCTCGTATTTGGTTCTGTCAATTTCGACACAGTCTTTGGCGCGATTGCTGAAAATAGCGACCGCACATTGCCATTTTTGGGTATGGAATTTAACGCCATAGAATTAATTGCGGCGCTGCTCTTTATCGGCGCGATGGGTAAATCTGCCCAATTTGTTTTGCATGTTTGGCTCCCTGACGCGATGGAAGGCCCGACCCCTGTATCAGCCCTTATTCATGCCGCGACCATGGTCACAGCCGGTGTCTTCCTTGTCTGCCGCGCCTCTGCGATTTATGAGGCCGCGCCTATCACATCAGGCTTCATCACGGCGATAGGCGCGTTTACCGCTCTCTTCGCAGCCAGTGTCGCCTTGGTTCAAAATGACATTAAGCGCGTGATTGCTTATTCAACCTGTTCTCAGCTTGGATATATGTTCTTCGCCGCAGGCGTCGGCGCTTACAGTGCTGCCATGTTCCATCTCTTTACGCATGCGTTCTTTAAAGCGCTTTTGTTCCTTTGTGCAGGCTCGGTTATCCACGCCATGCACCATGAGCAAGATATGCGTAAAATGGGCGGTATTCGTAAGAAGGTGCCTTTCACCTATGCTGCGATGATTATCGGAACGCTTGCCATTACGGGTATCGGTATTCCTGGCACGAAAATTGGCTTTGCGGGTTTCTTCTCCAAAGACGCCATTATCGAAGCGGCTTACTCTGCAGGCATCGCAGGGTCAGGCGCAGGGGCTTTTGCCTTCTGGATTGGATTAATCGCGGCACTGATGACAGCCTTCTATAGCTGGCGTCTTATCTTCATGACATTCCACGGAGACTATCGCGGCGATAAGCATACATTTGACCATGCGCATGAGAGCCCGATGAATATGCTCGTGCCGCTGGGGCTTTTATCCTTAGGCGCAGTCGCGGCCGGTTTTGTGTTCTATTCCAAATTTATGGGTAATGCGGGCGATTTCTGGCACGGCGCTTTACCGACAAAATATGGAGCAGAGCATGCGGCCATTGCAGGAGAGCATTTAATGGCCGCTGCTGAAACGGGCCATGATGCTCACGACGCGGTTAAACATGGCGGACTTTTTGGATGGCTCTTTAACAAAGTTCACGGCTATCCGTTCTGGGTCTTGCTTCTGCCGCTGGTCGCTTCTGTTGCAGGGGGTGTTATCGCTTTCTTTATGTATATGCGCGGTGAGGGCACGGCTAAACATATTCGCAATATTGAGGAAACAGGCGGAACGCCGCTTTATAACTTCCTGCTCAATAAGTGGTATATTGATGAGCTCTATGACGCGACCGTCGTAAAAGGCGCGCGCAAGCTTGGCGACATCTTCTGGAAAATTGGCGATATGAAAATTATAGACGGTCTTGGCCCTAATGGTGTCGCGGCTTTTGCAGTTGGTGCGGCGAAGCGTCTTTCTAAAATTCAATCAGGCTATCTCTATCACTATGCCTTTATCATGTTGCTGGGCGTTGCGGTGATTATCGCCTTAGTGTTCCGCACGGTAGGAGGATAGATCATGTTTGAAGGTCTTCCCATTCTCTCCGCCATCACATTCATTCCGCTTGCCGGGGCGTTAGCTCTAATGTTTGTAGCCCGAATTTGGCCGAAAGGTGACGATCAAGGATTAGAACGCAATGCGCCCCGTGTTGCGCTTATTGTCTCGCTTGTCGTTTTCCTCTTAGCCCTCGCGCTGACCATTGATTTTGACTCCGCTGATGCGGGCTTCCAATTCGTTGAAGATACAAGCTGGCTTGGCGGTGGTATTGATTACCGCTTGGGCGTGGATGGTATCTCAATTCTCTTTGTCCTATTAACAGCCTTCCTCACGCCGCTCTGTATTTTGGCGAGTGAGAAATCGATCAAGACACGCATGATAGACTATATGGTCGCGTTCCTAATTTTGGAAACGCTGATGATTGGCACCTTTGTGGCGCTTGATCTCATCTTGTTTTATCTTTTCTTTGAAGCTGTTCTTATTCCGATGTTTATTATCATTGGCGTTTGGGGCGGTAAGAACCGTGTTTATGCGAGTTATAAGTTCTTCCTCTACACGCTGCTCGGCTCAGTGCTAATGCTTGCCGCCATACTGTGGATTTATAATTTCAGCGGACAACAACTCGGCGCGCCAACAACGAATATGGAACGGCTTATAACGGAGCTGAAAATTCCGGGCGGTATCCAAACCTGGCTCTGGCTGGCCTTCTTTGCCTCCTTCGCGGTCAAGATGCCGATGTGGCCAGTTCATACATGGCTGCCGGATGCTCACGTTGAAGCGCCGACAGCTGGCTCCGTTATCCTTGCGGGTATTTTGCTAAAGCTCGGCGGTTATGGTTTCCTGCGTTTTTCTCTAACGCTTTTCCCGAACGCCTCTGTTGAACTCGCGCCGCTGATTTTCTGGATGTCCATCATTGCGATTATCTACACCTCGCTCGTGGCTTACCGGCAGAACGATATCAAAAAGCTGATTGCCTACTCCTCAGTCGCGCATATGGGCTTTGTGACAATGGGTATCTTTACCTTCAACCTCCAAGGTATTCAGGGCGGTATTTACCAAATGCTCTCACACGGGATTATTTCCGGCGCGCTCTTCTTCTGTGTCGGCGTGATTTATGACCGTATGCATACGCGCGAGATTGCCTTTTATGGCGGGCTGGTCAAACGCATGCCTGTTTACGCCGCCTTTCTCATGCTCTTTACCATGGCCAATGTTGGCCTTCCGGGGACATCGGGTTTCGTGGGCGAAATCCTGACAATGGTCGGCGCCTATCAGGTTAGTCCTTGGATTGCGGCAGGTGCTGCGCTCGGTATGATTTTGTCAGCCATGTATGCGCTTCATCTCTACCGCGAAGTTATCTTTGGCGAGCAGACTAATGAGAAGCTCGACGATATTCTGGACATGAACCGCCGCGAGGTTCTTATCCTCGCCCCGCTCGCCATTCTGACAATTGTATTGGGTGTCTATCCGTCACTTATTACCGACATCACATCAGCATCTGTTGAAAACCTGATTGCGAACTTTAATGCCGCAACAGCCGTGGCAGGGAATTAAGGCTATGTTGCAGACTATCTCACTCTTTGCCCCGCAGCTTGTTCTGGCGTTCTTTGCCTCTCAGCTCTTGTCCACTGGCGCTTTTGCCAAGAAAGATATTTCTGTTGGCGTGCGTTATTTCGCCGTTGGCGTTCTAGTGCTTTATGCCGTGATTGGCTTTCTATTGGGTCAGCCCACAGGCACAGCTTTCAAAGGCGCGCTGATTGTCGATAGCTATAGCCATTATATGAATTTCTTCCTCGGCATGTCTGCGGCAGCAGCGCTGATGTTCTCAAAAAGCTTTTTCCAAACAGAGAAACTGGACCGTTTTGAATTCTCGGTTTTGGTGCTCTATTGCACGCTCGGCATGTCCATTATGGTGTCGGCCAATACATTGCTGGCGCTCTATATCGGTATCGAGATGCAGTCTTTGGCGCTTTACGTCATGGCCGCCTTTAACCGCGACAGCCTTAGGGCCTCAGAGTCAGGCCTGAAATATTTTGTCCTCGGCGCTTTATCGTCAGGTCTGCTGCTTTACGGCGCGTCGCTGATTTACGGATTTACAGGCTCGCTGGAATTTGCGCGGATTGCACAGGTCATAACGGCAGATGGCGCGACCCCCGGTATTATTGCCGGTATGGTCTTCTTGCTCTGCGGCTTGGCATTTAAAATTTCTGCCGCGCCGTTCCATATGTGGACGCCCGATGTCTATGAAGGCTCGCCGACACCTGTCACAGGTTTCTTCGCCGCAGCCCCTAAATTCGCAGCTATGGCTTTGATTGCCCGTCTCTTGGTGGGCCCTTTCGGCGATATCACGACACAGTGGCAGCAGGTTATTATCGTGCTTGCTGTTCTGTCCATGTTTGTCGGCGCGATTGGCGCGTTGACACAAACCAACATCAAACGCCTTATGGCCTATTCCTCTATCGCCAATATGGGCTATGCGCTTGTCGCGCTTTCCGCAGGGACGCAAGCTGGCGTTAAGGGCATGCTGATTTTCATGAGCATCTACACCATTACTGTTATCGGTATCTTTGCCTGTATCCTGCAGATGCGGATTCGCAACGGCATGGTTGAGCAGATTTCAGATCTTGCAGGACTGTCCAAGACTAATCGCGGCCTCGCCATTGTGCTGACAATCTTCATGTTCTCGGTCATGGGCATTCCGCCGCTGCTGGGCTTCTTTGGAAAGTTTTTTGCCTTTGTGCCAGCAATGGAAGCCGGACTTGCCTGGCTTGTCGTGATTGCGCTTGTCGCTTCTGTCATTGGCGCGTTTTATTATCTGCGCCTCGTCAAAATCATGTGGGGTGATGAAAATGAGCAAGAGTTTGTTCAGGCGCCCAAGACATTGCGCGGCTTAGCGGTCATTACCGCGTTACTCATCTTCCCGCTCTTGCTCTTGCCGATGATCTCAATCCCCGCGCAAAGCCTGATTTCTCAAGCCGCCGCGAGCCTCTTTTAGCTTGAGATTTATCTCTTTAGAGACGGTCGACTCGACTAATGCTGAGGCGAAACGCCTTGCGGAGCAGGGTGATTTTGGTCCGTTTTGGATAAGGGCAGATAGTCAAAGCGCAGGACGTGGCCGCAGAGGCCGCGAATGGACATCCAAAACGGGCAACCTCTTTTGTTCAGGCCTTTATCCTCATGACGGTAATGTCCATCAATTAGCCCAAATGAGTTTTGTGGCAGCTTTAGCGCTTGCGGAAACTTTAGAGCGCTATGTGCCCAAAGACCTCATCAGCCTCAAATGGCCGAATGATGTCTTGCTGGGCGGACAGAAAACATCAGGCATTCTGCTAGAGAGCGGCCAGAAACATCATCAAAAATGGATGGTTATTGGCATTGGTCTTAACCTGACGCACCACCCTGAAGGCACAGAGTTCCCAGCGACACACATGCTGGCTCATATTTTAGCTGCTGATTTAAGCGGTCCTGAACCGATTATGACAGGCGTAGAAGCGGTGCTTGCCATCCTTGCAAATCGCTTTGATTACTGGCGGCATATTCTGCTAACGAAAGGGTTTGAACCCATTGGGCAGGCTTGGACGTCGCGCGCCCACAATCTACCAGGCCCCGTTATGGTTCGGCTCCCACAAGAAACGTTTACAGGAGAAGCCCTTGGGCTCGACGCAAATGGGGCGTTGCGCGTGCGCCTTGAGAATGGCACCATAAGAGACATACATGCCGGAGACGTCTTCTTCGGAACTTCACAGGACGACTAATGCTTCTCGCCATCGATACAGGAAATACGAATACGCTTTTCGCCATTCATGATGGCAAAGATTGGGTCGTCGAATGGCGCATTGCGACGAATGCGACGCGCACCGCTGATGAATATGCTGTGTGGTTTCATCAGCTGATGGAGATGCAGGGCTTTAAGTTTTCAGACATTGAGGCGTGTGTGATTTCAACCGTTGTTCCGCAATCGCTGTTTAATATGCGTAATCTTGCAAGGCGGCATTTAAACGTAGATCCGATTATCATTGGTGAAGAGGGCGTGAAAATCGGCATTGGCATCCGCAATGTAAATCCCAAAGAAGTTGGGGCTGATAGGCTCGTCACGGCGTTGGGCGCGACGGAGCGTTACAAGGGAAACTTGATTATCATTGATAGCGGCACGGCGACGACCTTTGATGTCGTGTCAGAAGATAAGCATTTTGAAGGCGGCATTATCGCGCCCGGTATAAATCTGTCTGTCAGAGCCTTGCATGAAGCGGCCGCACAACTCCCACGTATTGAAATAAAGAAACCCGAAAAGGTCATCGGGACTGATACTGTCGGAGCGATGCAGTCAGGTATTTTCTGGGGTTATATAGGTCTAATCGATGGTTTGGTGCGCCAAATAATTGAAGAGGATGGCCGCGAGTTCACGGTTATCGGAACGGGCGGTGTGGCCTCATTGTTCAAGGATGCCTCTGAGACGATACAGCATTACGATTCAAACCTGACCATTGACGGTCTTTACGAGATTTGGCGCCTCAATAAATGAAAAGAATGAGAGCGCTTTAATGGCACAGAAAAATAAAAACGAGCTGATATTCCTGCCACTCGGTGGGTGTGGCGAGATTGGGATGAACCTTAATCTCTTTGGCTTCGGCCCGCCCAATAACCGTAAATGGGTCATCGTCGATATTGGCGTGACTTTTGGCGGCGCGGACACACCTGGCATTGAAATCATTATGCCCGATATTGAGTTTATTCTCTCTATCAAGAAAGACTTGCTCGGCATTGTGCTGACCCATGCCCATGAAGATCATATGGGCGCGCTGGGCCGTTTATGGCCACAGCTGGAATGCCCCGTTTATGCGACGCCTTTCACCATGTACTTGGTCAAAGACCGCCTGTCAGAATTTGGGCTTTTGGATTTGGTTGAGCTGCATGAGGTTGAGCTCAAAGGCAAATTCAGTCTCGGTCCGTTTGATTTTGAACTCATCACCATGACCCATTCCATCGCGGAGCCAAACGCCCTCGCTATTCGCACAGAGCTTGGCACTATCCTGCACACAGGCGATTGGAAGATTGATGAGGCCCCGCAAATTGGCGAACCTGTCGATGCCAAAGCTCTCAGAGCGCTAGGCGATGAAGGTATTCTCGCCATGGTCTGCGACAGTACCAATGTGTTCTCCCCCGGCTATGCGGGCAGTGAAGACGGTGTGCGTGACGAGCTTATAAAACTGGTCGGCGAATATGCAGGGAAGGGCGTGGCTGTGGCGTCATTCGCCTCTAACGTCGCGCGGCTCGAATCCGTGATGATGGCGGCCAAAGCTAATGACCGCTCCGTCTGTCTTGTTGGGCGTTCGATGAAACGCATGACAGCGGCGGCGAAATCCATCGGATTGCTAAAAGATGTTGGTCATATGATTGATGAGGATGATGCGCGCTCTATGCCAGCTGCGCATGTGCTTTATCTCTGCACAGGCTCTCAAGGCGAACCCCGCGCGGCGCTCTCTCGCATTGCGGCAGGCGAACACCGTAATGTGCGCTTCCATAAGGGCGATGTTGTTATCTTCTCGTCCAAAATTATTCCGGGGAATGAGAAGGGTATCTTCGCGCTGCAAAATGCATTGGCGGATGACGGCGTCGAAATCATTACTGAAAAGATGCGGCCCATCCACGTCTCAGGTCACCCTTGCCGCGGTGAGCTTGAGCAAATGTATGAATGGGCGCGGCCTCATATTGCTATCCCTGTCCACGGCGAAAGACGTCACCTTTTGGAACATGCGAAACTAGCCAGAACGCTCGGCCCGAAACACGCTGTCGCCCCGCGCAATGGCGAGATGTTCAGCCTGTCAGAACGCGGTGTTGAAGTTATTGATATCGTACCCTCAGGCCGTCTGCATCAGGACGGCAACGCCATTGTTAGCGACCGCGACGAAGGTCTGCGCCTGCGTAAGAAAATGGCCTATGCAGGACATGTTAGTGTCAGCCTGGTTTTTAACAATAAAGGTCATATCGTCAGCGGGCCAGAGCCCCGTATTTCCGGTTTCGCCGAAGGTCTCGACGGCAGCTTCATCGAAGACTTAATCGACGGCGTTGCTGACAAAGCTGAAGAGGTTTATGAGGCGATGTCAAACAATTCACGCCGCGATGAAGATCTTGTTGAAGAACGGCTCATGTCTAAGATAAAGCGCTATGTTAAAGAGCAAACTGGCAAGCGCAGCCACATTGAAATCATCGCCCATAAGGTAAAATAAGATGACTTATGACACATTTCTTGGCCCTTTAAACCACGTCGGCATTGCTGTTCCGGATATTCACAAAGCCATCGAGATGTACCGTAATGTCTTTGGCGTGACAGATATTACCGAGCCCGCAGACCTGCCACCCCAAGGCGTGACATTTGCCTTCGTGAACCTACCAAGCGGGCAAGTTGAGCTCATCCAGCCTTATGGTGATAAATCTCCCATTACGAAATTCCTCGAAAAGAACCCTAAGGGCGGACAGCATCATATCTGTTTTGAAGTCAAAGATATTCATGCGGCCAGCCTCGCTATGGCAGAGAAGGGCATGCGGGTTTTAAACGAGCCGCGTATTGGCGCCCATGGCACGCCTGTTGTGTTTCTGCACCCCGGCGATGCAGGTGGTGTGCTAATTGAACTCATGGAAACGCCCAAAGAGGCGCATTAGGTAGAGCCCATGTCTCCATTCTCGCTTTTCGTTGTTTATCTGCTCATCTGGTGGCTGACGCTATTTGCTGTCCTGCCCATGGGTATTCGCGGCCAAGCGGAAGAGGGCGAAATTGTTCGCGGCTCTGAACCCGGCGCGCCTGTCGAAAGCAATATGAAGCGCAAGGTGAAAGTCACGACAATTTTCGCGACCATCATCTGGCTTATCGTCTGCACGGTTATTTGGAGTGGCGTGCTGAACTGGGATATGATTGCCGAGTGGATCAATATTGATAAGCTTGCGGAATAATCTCCGCTCATAAATAAACGTCCATCACCTCACACGCGAACTTGTAGCCTGGCGCACAACCCGCTAAGCCTAAGTAGAATAACAAGGAATCTCTCATGCGTTTGTCACGCTATTTTCTACCGCTTCTCAAAGAGACGCCTTCTGACGCGACCATCGCTTCGCACCGCTATATGCTGCGCGCAGGCATGGTAAAGCAGGATAGCGCGGGAATTTATATCTGGCTCCCGCTCGGCTTTAAGGTGCTTAAGAAAATCGAGCAAATTGTGCGCGAAGAACAGAACAAAGTGGGCGCGGTTGAGATGCTGATGCCAACCATACAATCAGCCAATCATTGGAAAGAAACAGGGCGCTATGACGCCTACGGTCCCGAGATGCTGCGCATTACAGATCGCGGCGATAGAGAGCTGCTTTACGGCCCGACCAATGAAGACATGATTACCGATATGTTCCGTACTTTTGTGAGGTCTTACAAAGACTTACCGCAAAATCTTTATCATATTCAATGGAAGTTTCGCGATGAACGCCGTCCGCGTTTTGGCGTGATGCGCGGACGTGAATTTCTTATGAAAGATGCCTATACATTCGACATTGATGCAGAGGCTTCGCGTCTGTCCTATTACCGTCAATTCGTTGCTTATCTCAACACCTTCGGACGCTTAGGCCTAAAAGCCGTTCCGATGCGTGCCGATACGGGCCCCATTGGCGGGGACCTGTCGCATGAGTTCCTCATTTTGGCCGAGACGGGCGAGAGTGAAGTCTTCTGTCATAAGGACTTAGTCGATATGCCAGCGCCAGGCGCAGTGAGCGATGATGAGTTGAAAGCGACATTCGAAAAACGTACCGCGCTCTACGCGGCGACCGATGAAATGCATGACGCGGACGAATTTGCCAAAGTGCCAGCCGATAAGCAGCTTTCAGCCCGCGGTATCGAGGTGGGTCACATCTTTTATTTCGGTGATAAATATTCTGATCCTATGAAGGCGCAAGTTCAGGGGCCCGATGGTAAGAACACAAATATCCATATGGGCTCTTACGGCGTGGGCGTTTCCCGCTTGGTCGGCGGCATTATCGAAGCCAGCCATGATGATAATGGTATTGTCTGGCCGAAATCCGTCACGCCATTCGGGGCAGGGATTATTAATCTGAAAGTTGGCGACGAAGCGGCGGATGTGGCCTGTGCAGACCTTTACGCCAAACTCTCTGCCGCAGGGATTGACCCGCTTTATGATGATAAGAATGATCGCGGCGGACAGAAATTCGCGCGTATGGATTTGATTGGCTTGCCTTATCAACTCGTTATTGGGCCGCGCGGGCTGAAAGAAGGCGTTGTCGAAGTCAAAACCCGAGCCACGGGCGAGAAACAAAACATGACGCCTGAAGCGGCCGTGAACTTCATCATTAGCGAATATCAGGATGTGTAGTTGAATGCTCCTGTTGACATAAAGGCCTTTAAAGGCGGGCAGAATAAGCCCTTCGGCTTGGTCGAGCGCATGATTGCTATGCGTTATCTGCGCGCCAAGAAAACCCAAGGCGGGGTTGGCCTCATCGCGGCAATTTCCTTTACCTGTATCATGCTCGCCATTGCCGCGATGATTATCATCATGTCGATTATGAACGGCTTTCGCGAGGATATGATACGCCTGACAATTGGCTCGGAAGGACATATGTATGTCGCCTCCAGCAGCCCTCAACCGACACCCGAGAGTGTGGATGCGCTTGAAAAACGATTGGCCACGGTGGACGGTGTTCAAAAGTCCTTCCAATTTACTCAGGACTATACAGGCGTTCAGGCCAATGGGCAATTCGCCCTGGCGCAAGTCATCGGAATTTCACCGCAAAACCTGCAAAGCTATGAGCTTATAGCGGATAGTGTTGTAGGCGGATCATTAGAGTTTTTCGGACAAGGCCGCGGAAATGAAAACCAAATCGCCATAGGCATAGGCTTGGCGAATCAATTAGGCTTGACTGTAGGTGACAAATTACTCGTCTTTTCACCCCGTACGCGCCAAACTATTAGCGGTCCTGTTCCTGTCAAAAAAGCCTATACGGTGGGCGCAGTTTTCCAAGTTGGCCTGTATCAGACCGACTTATCTTATATCTATATGGAGTTTAATCAGGCGACCCAACTCTTTGAAGGCGGGCGTGTTTCGGGCGAAATTCAGCTCCGCCTTGATAACCCTGATGATATTGACCGTTTGCAACGCCCTGTTACAGAAGCTGCTAATGAACCTGTCTTCATTCAAACCTGGAAAGACCGCAACGCTACAACAGCGACAGCCTTGCGCACGGAACAAATCGCCATGCGGTTTATTTTCATGATTGTAGTGATTATCGCGGCTTTCCCTGTGCTCGCCTCGATGATTATGCTCGTAAAAAACAAGTCTAAAGACATCGCTATACTGCGCACAATAGGCGCGACCAAAGGCGGTATCTTGCGGATATTCTTTATGTCTGGCGCGATGATAGGGATTTTAGGAACATTGGTAGGATTGATTTTCGGTATTTTATTCTGCTTGAATATCGGAGCCATTCAAGCGGCCATTGAATTTGTGACGGGCACGGAACTATTCCCCGCCGATGTCTATCAACTCTCGGGCGGCATACCGGCGAAAATCGTCTGGTCAGAAGTCTTTGGCGTGGCCTTTTGGGGCTTTGTGATTTCGGCGGCTGCGACCTTCTTCCCAGCTTGGAGCGCGTCTAAAATCGATCCCGTGGATGCGTTGAGGTATGAGTAGCGCTATGAGTAGAAGACCCATCCTCTCCGTTCGTAATCTGCACCGCTCTTATAAGTCGGGGCCCAAGACGCTGCACGTCATGATGGGCGCGGATATTGATATTTATCCCGGCGAAATGGTCGGCCTTATCGGGCCGTCTGGTTCGGGAAAATCGACATTGCTTCACGCAGCGGGATTGCTCGAAAAGCCTAATGCGGGCGAAGTCTTTATCAATGGCCGCGAATGTCTCAAGCTGCCTGATGATCAACGCACAGCCATTCGCCGCGAAACCATTGGCGTGGTCTATCAATTCCATCATCTGCAAAAAGAATTTTCCGCGCTGGATAATGTCGCTATCCCGCAAATGATTTCAGGTAAGAGCCACAAAGCCGCCGAAGCCGAAGCCGCGCGGCTCTTAGGCATTATGGGACTAACAGAACGTAGTCACCACAAGCCGAGCCAGATGTCAGGCGGGGAACAACAGCGCGTCGCCATCGCCCGCGCCATCGCTAATAAACCACAAGTTCTGCTCGCCGATGAACCCACAGGCAATCTCGACCCGACAACCTCAGGCAATGTCTTTCAGAGCCTGTTCGATCTCACGCGCCTCGAAGGCGTCTCAGCGTTAGTTGCCACACATAATATGGGCCTAACAAAATATATGGATAGAGTGTTGACGGTGCGGGACGGATTGGTTGTGCCGTTTAATCGGTAGGTTACTGTAATACTGCGAAAGGGTCTTGGCGGCCCAATACGCGCACAATTTCTACAGTTTCATTGAAAATACGATAGTATATAGCATGCGAACCACAGACACTGCGCCGATAACCTTTACGAATGTCATCCACGGCTTGGTAATGAAGAGGGTGTTCTGCTAAGTCTAAAAAATGAGATTTGAGTTTGTCACGATATTTATCTGACTGCTCAATGCCAAATTGTTGGTCGCCATAATCTGCAATTTGGGTCAAATCCTCTGTAGCTTCTTTGGACAGTAGATACATGGTCAAATTAAGCTGAGCGGCGTTTACGGGCATCCCGCCAAATATCATCAAGGCTTCTATCGCTAATCCCGCTTTGCTCCCCCTTTATCAGAGCCGCGCGGATAGCCTCAATCTCTTCGGCGCTGTCACGGCGAGCGCGGCGGATGAGGTCATTTATCACCTCGCTCTTACTGGTGAACTCTTCGCTATCTATCTGTTCTTGAATCCATTTTTCATTTGGCGGTGTGAATGAGATGCTTGTGCGCGGCATGATAAGAACCTTATATTTTGTGCGATATTGATGCATAATTACACCACTTTAGCGTCAGCCTCAAGGCCTACAATGAATACACCTTCGTTGTAGTTTAGTTATCTCGCTTCTTAATACGATACAAAACATGCCGTAATAACGGGTCATCTTTTGCCAATGCAGAATGGTCGAAATCACCGCCCTCTACGCGAGACATGCCTACTCGTGTCATGACGGCTTGCGATTTTACATTTGCGAGCACTGTAAAGGAATGGATTTCTGATATTTCCCAATTTGCAAAAGCTAATCCTAAGGCTGCCTTTGCGCCCTCGGTTGCATAGCCGAGGCCCCAATGCTCCCGCGCGAGGCGCCAGCCAATTTCATAAGTGGGCGTGAATGACGCTTCAAAGCTGACATGCTTGACGCCTATGCAGCCAATGAGGTGGTCATCGCTTTTTCGAGCGGCGGCCCAGAATGCAGGCTCGCCTTTTTCCATAAGCGCCATTTGAGCCTCTATGGCCGCATCGCTTTCTGCGCGTGTCATGACAGGCCGAAGAAAACGCATAACCTCAGGGTCGCTATTTAATTGCGCGAATGGCTCTTTATCTTTTTCTGTCCACTGGCGCAGCCGAAGACGGGGTGTTTCAGTCAGCATTGGGCTCTCCGTTCAATTGCTGTGATACTGCATAAACATCAATTGCGTTTTTGAGCAACCAGTCAGCCCTAGTCGCCACTCATAATATGGAACTGACAAAATATATGGATAGGGTGCTGACGGTGCGGGATGGGTTGCTTGTGCCGTTTACGCGGTAGCTTCTCTGAATGCCAGTCAATGGGCGCTGATTGTCAGGTTGAAGAAGCATCTGCCATTTCATCTATAGTGAATATTTTATCCGCCAACTCAATAAGTATAGAGTGGCCTTGTGCCTGTAGCTCTTTGGCAATCTTATATTCATTGGTATTTTCAGCACTAAGCCCGACAATTAGGTAATCAACATCTTCAGATATTTTGGTTCTGACATCATATCCCTTATCTTTTGCAAGTCTCATGGCTGTTTGATTGCTTATTGGCAGCCCTTCCGCAAAACAAATAACCTTGGAGAAATTAGTTTTGGTTTTTCCTTTAGCACGGACTTGCTTTGTTGGTTTATAGTCAGAATAAATATCAAGCTTAATATCAAAGGGATATTCTCCGCTTGAATATCTAGCTTTTGCTAAAGCGGCTGAAAAGCTTCCACCTTTCCCACGAAAATAAGCCATATCTTTTGCTGTATAAGCTGGAATGTGACCTATTTGTCTTCGTCTAATAATATTAAATAATAAACCTGATTTTATATATGCATATACCGCAACGGCATTACTATCATGTGGGTTTTTGGGATGATGCTCTAATTCAATATCGATAGATAAAAGTCCGTTCTTCTTTGCAGTATCTATGAGCAATTTGCACGCGTCCCTGTAATAATCGCACCCGGCTACATACAAATCAGGCCATTTTAGATTTTCCGAATAATTCATAAAATTGCTCTTAGAATTGTTTTATTTAGGTCTTACTCAACCGCGCGGACACTAAGTAAAACACAGCCCCCACCAGAATAATCCCTAATCCGCCAAGCGCTTTATCCGGTTCATTCATCACCACGAATGCCAGCATAAATCCTGTAATCGCGAGATAGACCAGCGGCACGATGGGATAGCCCCATGTTTTATAGGGGCGGGGGAGGTCAGGTTCTCGGTAGCGTAGGACAAAGACGCCGAGAATGGCGAGGAAGCTGTTTAGAGCAAGCATAGCTCCTGCAAAGACGACAATGGCTTTAAAGCTGGATGTCACGATGTAAATTAGCGCGATGGCCGATTGGAAATAGATAGCATTGCGAGGAATGCCGTCTGTATTGACTTTGCCCAAAAACTTCAGCGCCTTGAAATCTTCGCCGATGGCTTGGAGGGCGCGCGGGCCGGCGAGGGTCATGGCGCTGACGGTGGAAATGAGCAGGAGCGAGAGCATAACGCCCGCAATCCGCCCGCCTGTGTCTCCGAAGATGCCTTTGGCAGCGATATAGCCAATCTCGACTTGGCCTTCCATGGCGGCCATCGGCGCAGCATAGAGGAAGACGTAATTAAGGAGTACGTAGAGGACCATCACTAACCCTGTGCCAGATATGAGGATGCGGGGCAGGTCACGTTGCGGGTTCTCAAGCTCGCCCGAAATATAGGTGGCGGCATTCCATCCCATATAGGCATAGGCCACATAGATGAGCGAGACGCCAAAAGCGGAACTGGTCAGCATGTCCCAATCACCTTCTTGCGGCATAGGCGATATAGGTTGAGGATCTGAGGTAAAGATAAAGGCCGCGAGGCAGAAGGCCAAGATCAGGATGACTTTGACGGCGGTAAAGCCATATTGAAACCGCCCGCTCGAACGGCGGTTACGGCTATGCATGATGGTGACAATAATAACGAGGGCGCAGGCGAGCGCCTTGCCGACCCAAGGGGCGTAATCACCGGGCAGGGCAGCCGTGCTATATTTGCCGAAGGCGAGGGCGACGGCGGCAACTGGCGCGGCAAAGCCGATTAGGGCCGAGACCCACCCCGAGATAAACCCAGCTATGGGATGATAGATACGGCCGAGGAAATTATACTCACCGCCAGAGCGGGGCAGGGCCGCGCCGAGTTCCGCATAGGTCGCCGCGCCGCAAAGCGACGCGATACCGCCGACAATCCAGAGCATCATCAAGACAAAGACAGACTGAATATCGGCCAGTTGAAAACCGAGCGAGGTGAATACGCCCGTTCCCACCATATTGGCGATGATAACGGCGGTGGCAGTGCGCGGTGAGTAGAAGCTTTTCATATCAGTGTTTTGCGCAGGGCGCTGCACTCTGTCCAGACTAATAACGAATCACTTATTGACATGTGGATAAGTTATGTATAGAACAAAACATGAACATATACAGTATTGCGTGGGTTTCACGCACAGTTTATTTTTGGAGGATGCTATGAAACAGATCGCACTAGATGTTACCACAGGGGTGGTCATGACGGGATTCGTTGGTGTTGTGACTATGTGGATGATGGTTCTCGGAGGGTAAAGCCCCCGATTTAAAGCGGAGTAGCTCGTGGCAAAATCGCCAATGTTTGTGCATCTGCGCTCCCGCTCGCCTTATTCAATGCTCGAAGGCGCGCTTAAAATGAAAGAGACCGCCAAGCGCGCGCGGTCTATGCGTATGCCTGCGCTAGCTCTCACTGACACCAATAATATGTGCGGAGCGCTTGAGTTCTCCGATATTATGAGCGGTGAGGGCGTGCAGCCCATTATGGGCCTCACACTCAGCCTTGATTTGGAAATTGATGACCAGCCGGGGCAGCTGCGTAAAGACCCCGACGGCACGATAGCTTTATTGGCTCAGAATGAGCAGGGTTATGGCAACCTCATGAAGCTGACCAGCGCGGCTTTTTTGGACGTGGACGCCACGGACTTACCTCATGTAAAATCCGCACGGCTTGCGGACCATGCGGAAGGCGTCATTGCGCTCACAGGCGGCCCTGACGGGGCTCTTAATAAACTTATCTGCCAAGGACGATTGGAAGAAGCGGAGAAATGGATCGACCATTTGGCGGCTACCTATCCGCAGCGGCTTTATGTTGAACTGCAACGCCATGATCTCCCGCATGAAATAGAGGCCGAGAAAGTTTTGATTGATTGGGCCTATGCCAAAGACTTGCCTTTGGTCGCGACTAATGAGCCTTACTTTATCGACCCTGATATCTATGAGCCGCATGACGCGCTTTTGGCGATGAATGAAGGCTCATATATTCTTGAGAAAGACCGCCGTAAACTCACGCGCCAGCATTATTTTAAATCTATGGAAGAGATGGCGCAGCTATTTAAGGATATTCCAGAAGCTATTGAAAACACTATGGATATTGCCATGCGGTGTTCATTTAAATCGCATAAGCGCGATCCTATCCTGCCCAATTTTGGTGACGGCTCTTTGAGCGAAGGCGACATTCTCGCCCAGCAAGCGCGCGATGGCTTGAAAGCCCGCCTTGAAAACATTGAACTTTCTGCGCCCGAAAAAGAGTATTACGACCGGCTTGATTTTGAAATCGGCATCATCCGCCAGATGGGTTTCCCTGGTTATTTTCTCATCGTTTCGGACTTTATCAAATGGGCCAAAGATCAGGGCATACCTGTAGGGCCGGGGCGGGGCTCAGGTGCAGGTTCTGTTGTGGCGTGGGCGCTCCTCATTACCGACCTTGACCCTTTGAAATATGGCCTGCTGTTTGAGCGTTTCCTAAATCCAGAACGGGTCTCCATGCCCGACTTTGATATCGACTTTTGTCAAGAACGCCGCGGCGAAGTGATTAAATATGTTCAAGAGAAATATGGCGAAGATCAAGTCGCGCACATCATCACTTTCGGAACGCTACAAGCCCGCGCGGTGGTGCGCGATGTCGGCAGGGTCATGCAAATGCCTTTGGGACAAGTTGACCGCCTCGCAAAGCTCGTCCCGTCCAATCCTGCTAATCCCGTCACGCTCAGTGAAGCCATAAAGATGGAAAAAGGCCTGCGGCAGGCTCAAGCCGAAGACCCAGCCGTAAGGCGGCTTTTGACGACAGCGCTCAGCCTTGAAGGGCTTTACCGCAACGCCTCAACCCATGCGGCGGGTGTTGTGATTGGCGACCGTCCTCTGACCGAGCTTGTGCCGCTCTATCGCGACCCGCGTTCTGATATTCCCGCCACGCAATTTACGATGAAATGGGCCGAAAAGGCGGGGCTGGTGAAATTTGACTTTTTAGGCCTGAAAACGCTGACTGTGATTGACCGCTGTATCAAATATCTTGCCAAGCAAGGCATAGAGCTTGACCTTGATGCGGTCAGCACGGCAACCCCCGAAGCCTATAAGCCTTTGGCGGACGGCTTATCCGCGGGCGTGTTCCAGCTTGAAAGCTCAGGCATGCGGGATGTGCTGCGCAAAATGGCCCCTGACTCTATCGAGGAACTAACCGCGCTTATCTCGCTTTATCGCCCCGGCCCGATGAAGAACATCCCAATGTATATTGACCGGAAATATGGCCGCGCCGAGATTGAATATCCGCATGAAAGCCTCAAAGAAATTCTCGAAGAGACTTACGGGGTTATCATCTATCAGGAACAGGTCATGCAAATCGCGCAGGTTCTGTCAGGTTACTCTCTCGGCGAAGCGGACCTTCTGCGCCGCGCTATGGGTAAAAAGGACCAAGACGAAATGGACAGGCAGCGCTCACGTTTCGTCGAGGGTGCGGCAGAGCGCATGAATGTGGATGCAACCCTCTCCAATTCTATCTTTGACCTCGTCAATGAATTTGCGGGTTACGGTTTTAACAAATCCCACGCCGCCGCCTATGCGATGATATCCTTCCAGACCGCCTACCTGAAAGCGCTGCATCCCACGGAATTTATCGCCTCAATCATGTCGCTCGATATCGCCAATGTTGAAAAGCTTGCGCAGTTTTTCCAAGAAGCCAAGCGCATGGATATGACCATTGCCCCGCCTTGCGTGAACCGCTCTATGGCGGATTTTGATGTGGCGGACGGCGCGGTGCTTTATGCGCTGGGCGCACTAAAAAACGTCGGTGTCGAAGCCATGCGCCATGTTGTGGAGGAGCGCGAGGCGAACGGGCCTTATAAAGACCTGTTTGATTTTGCCCGCCGTGTAGATACCCGCATTGTCAATAAACGCGCCTTTGAAAATCTCGCGCGGGGCGGGGCTTTTGATTGCCTTGAACCAAACCGCGCGCGCTCACTGGCCTCGGCCTCCACCCTGCAATCTGTCGGTTCCCGCGCGGCGCAGGAAAAAGAAAGCGCTCAGAACAGCCTCTTTGGCGACGCGCCCGAAACCATGGCCGAGCCAGAACTGCCAAATCCGCAGCCTTGGAGCAATGTCGAGCAGCTTGACCATGAACTTGGCGCGATTGGCTTTTACCTCGGTGGTCACCCGCTCGAAACATTTCTGCCAGTGCTGGAGCGTAAAAAAGCGATTATGGCCGTTGATTTGGAGGATCGTTACAAGGCAGGGGCGCGAAATGTGCGTCTGGCCGGTGTGGTGCGCAAACGCCAAGAGCGTATGAGCAAACGCGGCAAGCGATTTGCTTGGGTCAATATTTCCGACCCGACGGGCGAGTTTGAAGTCTTCTTTGGTGAAGAGCTACTGGCGGTGAACCGCAACATATTAGAGGCGGGTGCCCTCATCGAACTTACGGCGGAGGCCAAAGACCGTGAAGGCGAAATCAGCCTCTTTGCGAGCACGGTCACCTCACTCGAACTCACAGGTGAGGCGGCCCATATTAAGGGCCTACAAATTCGCCTGCGCTCTGCCACGATTGAAACATTGGACGAGCTACAAAAAACATTAGAGACCTTAAAAGCAGCACCCACTAAAACCCAAGGCTATGTCGAAATCCTCGCCCCGCTCGGCGACCAAAGAGAAGGCCATTGGCGCTTACCTGGCCGCTTCGGAATAGACGCCTCAATACAAAAAGCAATTAAAGCCCATAGGGCCGTAGAGATGATAACCGAGATTGCGGCTTAGTGAGCGGCCTAACTCCTCTTGCGTCATTACCCGACTTGATCGGGTAACCCATATGGTGAACTGACCTCATGCGCTATGGTTACGTTTACATCCTTTGCTCCCAAAAAAACGGCACGGTCTATATTGGCATGACAACCGACCTTGCGGGACGCCTAGAACAACATAAAGCTCACTATAACCCAAAGTGCTTCACTGCTGAGTATAACGTCACGCGCCTAGTATGGTTTGAGCGTTACGACTTAATCGTGGACGCGATTGCAAAAGAAAAAGCGATGAAGAATTGGCATCGCAACTGGATAATAGCGTTGATTGAAAAGCATAATCCAGAATGGCGGGAACTCACTATAGACTATGACGATTGACGAAAGCCAGCCGAATGGGTCACCCGATCAAGTCGGGTGATGACGGAGTGAGAGTGTGCCCCCACAAAAAACTTTTGCATTTCGCTTCATCCATTGCCCTGCTTAATCTGGTCTCGGTCCGTCTGGTCTGGGGCCATCCGGTCTGGGACCACCGGGTCCTGCACCCTCAGGCCCACGGCCCCGCGGACCTCTACGCTCTTGGACCGATGCATCGCATGTCGCTGAGGAGTTATCTAACGTGCAGCCGCTTTCCGCTTTGAAACAGCCAATAAATTGGTTCGTGCCTGCCGCTTCGACGTGATAATGATAGCCAAGCCCTCCCACAACATGGCCGCCGCATTCATCCAGAGAGCCCGCTTCACCATCATCAAGCTTGGCATAAATATCAAAGCCGTCCATCGCGACGGCGACCAAGGGCGAATGGTTTGCGGCCCCGGCGGTCTTGTTCGGTTCACAGCCGACTAAGCCATGATAGTGATACCCTGTTGTGGGGTTCACGTGCCCAACGCAGGCATCAAACAGTCCTAGAGTGTGGCTGCCTAAGATAAGGTCCAAAGGCGCGGGCGCATCTAATTTCACGCCGTTAAACGCTAAACCTATTCCCGTATGAGGCCCGATACGCGATGGGTTTCCAGTCGTCAAAACCGGCTCTAGGGGAAATACAAATGTTTGCCCCGCATTAGGGTCTAAATATTTTACTTCGCACTCAACGCAATAATTTTTGTAATCTGGCGCGCTGTTTGGATCTCCGGCAACATCACAGCCTAATTGACCCTCGGCGAGCGTAACCTTGCCTGTCGCCGCGTCAAACATTTGCCACTCATTGTCATTATAAATGACGCCAAGCTGTTCAATGAATTTCCCATCTACATCGTAAAGCTTTTCATTGACAAACCACGTTCCCGCTTGCTCCGCAGTGTCGCTAATAGTGCGCGGGCAGTAGGGGCCGGTTTTATGATTTGCCGGCGCCGGTCCTGTGGTGATGCTAAAACACTGTGTTTCTGTCCCACCAGAGAGTTTGCAATCAACGATTTTTGGCGTCTCAAGGGTGTTCGCATCGTCAAATAAAGCTGATAATTCATCAAATCTTGATGGAGCTTCAATATTTTGGCTCACGCTAGTCAGGTCTTCATTTTTGGAACAGCTTGAAAAAAGAAGAGCGCTCGCCAAAAAGGGAGCGCTTAAAAAAAGATGTGTCGCAATTTTATAGTGTTTCATTGAGTCGATCTCCAAAAACTATCCAAAGGATATTTCGTAGTTTTTATACTTGTTTGTAAAGTAATTCGAGCCTCTAATTTAGGGCGTTATGAACTCCCCTAACAAACCCCACGCATTTCGCTTCGTCTGCCTATTCCAGCCCCTTTTTGAGCGGGTGAATTAGCATCTCATCTGAGACCAGTGTGGGGTTAGCGGGTAAATGCTCTGCAACGCGCTTCATCCACTCTTTTAGCGTTGGATCAAAGGCGGCGCTTAACCGCTCTTCCAGACCGAACATATAGCCCCAAACGAGTTGCGGAAATACGGCAAAGTCCAACATTGTCGGCTCATCCAGCCCGCCCATATAAGGGCCATCCGCGATATGGGCTTTTAGCTCAGACATGATGCGCAGCTGCATGTCTTTAGGAGGTTCCGTTAAGTCCATATGCTCTCCCATTTTTTGAATAAAGGGCGCCATGGATATGAGGTCAGGCCAACGGTGACGGATATGCTCAGGCAGCGGGGTGTGCGCACTCAGAAGCGCCGCAAGCCGCCAACCTCGAAAGCGAAACTGTAAATTCAAATCACCATCTATGGCCGACCTGAAAATGCTCATTAAAAATGTTTGACTAATCCACTCGTCTATCTCTTTGATTTTATCAGCATGCTCAGACGGGCGTAATGGTTTTTCAGGAAACAACTCATCCAGCCAGAGCGCATGCGAAGATGACTCTCTGCGGGCCTGCCCATCAATTTCTAAGACAGGAACTTGTGTGCCGCCTATGTGGCCCAAAGTGGCGGACGGGTCTATCGGGTTCACAGGGATGTAGGTGAATTCCACACCTTTATAATAGAGAAAGCACCCTGTTTTTCGAACGTAAGGACTCGTCGCATAACCATATAGATTGATTGTTGGCACTTTGAATTCTCCGTAATGACACAGCCATCAGGCTGCATAGGTGAGGTCATCAACATTGTCTTATCGTTGGCGAAACACAAATGATTTTCTTTTAAGGTGAGCGTCTTAATTTGGGCATCACTACCTCCCACAAACAAACCCCTTGCATTCCTTCGAATCCGCGTTATACGGCGCGCTTAATTCGCGTATAGGTGAGGGTGTCTAGCATATAGCTTTTCATCCATTCCGGTGGGACCAGCACTCAAGTTGATCTCCACACCCTATACAGGCCAACCGGAACAAGGAGATATCCATGGCTCTACCTGAATTTTCTATGCGTCAATTGCTTGAAGCAGGCGTACACTTTGGTCACCAGACTCATCGCTGGAACCCTAAAATGGCGCCTTATATCTTTGGCGCGCGCTCTGGCATCCATATCATGGACCTGTCTCAGACTGTTCCTTTACTTCACCAAGCGCTTGTTCAAGTGCGCGAAGTGGCCTCCAAAGGCGGTCGTATTCTGTTTGTTGGCACTAAGCGTGCGGCCTCTGAGCCTGTCGCCGCGGCTGCGCAGCGTTGCGCCCAGTATTATGTCAATCACCGCTGGCTCGGCGGCATGCTGACCAACTGGCAGACAATTTCCGGTTCTATTTCTCGCTTGCGCGAGCTTGAAGCCAAACTCGGCGAGGGCGGTGAAGATACTGGCCTGACCAAGAAAGAGAACCTTAAGCTGACACGTGAGCTTGAAAAGCTTGATAAAGCGCTTGGCGGTATCAAGGATATGGGCGGCAAGCCTGACCTGATGTTCGTTATCGACACGAATAAAGAAGGCATCGCGATTAAAGAAGCCCGCCGCCTCGGTATTCCTGTTGTCGCAATTTTGGATACAAATTGTGATCCAGCCTCTGCTGACTTGCCTATCCCTGGTAATGACGACGCGGCACGCGCGATTCAGCTTTATTGTGAGTTGGTTGCCGATGCTGTTCTTGACGGCATGACAGAAGCCCAGAAAAATGTGGGTGTTGATCTCGGCGCGGCTGAGAACCCAATGGAAATGGCGATGGCTGAAAAAGCAGCGCCAGCACCTGAAGCTGAAGCGCCTAAGGCTGAGCCAACGCCGACAGTTGTTCTTAAGCCTAAAAAGGTTGCCGCTGCTGAAGCTGCACCCGCACCTGCTGAAGCCCCGGCTGCTGAAAAAGAATCTGAGTATCTACGCGTGACGCGTGAATATGATGCAGAGGTTGACCCAGCTGTCGTGACGAAAATCGAAAAGCACCTCGGCGCCTCGCTCTCTAACAAAGACAGCAAATATGTGGCTTGTTCAGACGAGACTGAGCTTGAGACGATTGTCAAAGGCTTCATGGCTAAGAAAATGGGCATCGACGATAAAGATGCAGCCATGGAAAAAGTCAAAGCTGTTTGCGAAACAATGAAACCCACACGCATGAAGAACCGCGTGACGTTTTATTACTTGCTCGCAAAGAACGAAGGCAAGCTAGCTGAATTCTAAGCTCGGCGCTCTGCCTCTTTAAAAAGACATGCGGCCTCCTACATGGAGGCTGCACCCTTTTAACTCTACTCCCATAGGAGATTTATCATGGCTCAGATTACAGCCGCCCTCGTGAAAGAACTTCGCGAAAAGACATCCGCCGGTATGATGGATTGTAAAAAAGCATTAAACGAAACCAATGGCGACCTCGAAGCCGCCGCTGATTGGCTTCGCACAAAAGGTATTGCCAAAGCTGACAAGAAAGCTTCGCGCGTTGCCGCTGAGGGTCTTGTCGCTGTCGCTATTGACGGCACAACAGGTGCCTTGGTTGAAATCAACTCAGAGACAGACTTTGTCGCGCGTAATGACGGCTTCCAAGCCGCTGTCGCCGAAGTGGCTCAGCTCGCGCTTGCCGCTAACTCTAACGAAGAACTTGCAGCTGCTAAAACCGCCTCAGGTGATGACGTGACAGAGTTTTTCAAAAAGCTTGTTGGCAAAATCGGCGAAAACATGGCGTTCCGCCGCATGGCCAAACTCTCCGTCACTGACGGTGTCGTGGCCGGCTACGTCCATAATGCTGTCACAGACGGTATGGGTAAAATCGGTGTATTGGTCGCGCTCGAAAGCTCAGGCGATAAGGCCAAGCTTGGAGAACTCGCCAAGAAAATCGCGATGCACGTTGCGGCAACAAATCCGCTTGCTCTGTCTGTTGATGATCTGGACCCAGCAATTGTCGATAAAGAACGCTCTATGCTCAAAGCCGAAGCGATTGAATCAGGCAAGCCAGAAGCGATTGTCGATAAAATGGTCGAAGGCCGTATGCAGAAGTTCTTCAAAGAGTCTGTTTTGCTGACCCAAATCTTTGTCATGGACGGCGAGAGCACCATTGCCAAAGTCATCGAAGACGAAGCTACTGCCCTAGGCACAGACGTCAAAATGACAGGCTATGTGCGCATGGGCCTCGGCGAAGGTATCGAGAAAAAAGAAGAAGATTTCGCCGCAGAAGTTGCCGCGACTCTCAAAGGTTCTTAATCCTTTAAAGAAAATTCAGCTTACGGTGCCAAATCACTGGCACAATGAGCGCGAATCCTTATTATCCCTTGCAAGTGACTGACTCACCTGCAGGGGATTTTTTGTGGCAACAGCCTATAAACATAAACGCGTATTGCTAAAACTCTCAGGCGAAGCTCTGATGGGGGATAAGCCTTACGGCATCGATACTGCGATGACCTCCCGCATCGCCGGCGAAGTAAAAGAGGCTCACGATAAAGGTTTGCAAATTGCCCTCGTGATTGGCGCAGGAAATATCTTTCGCGGATTATCCGCCGCGGCAGGCGGTATCGAACGCTCGACGGCTGACTATATGGGCATGCTCGCCACCGTCATGAACGCGCTCGCGATGCAAAGCGCGCTGGAACAAATTGGCGTGGATACCCGCGTGCAATCGGCTATTCCGATGCAAACTGTCTGCGAGAGCTATATCCGCCGCCGCGCCGCGCGCCATATGGATAAGGGCCGCGTGGTGATTTTCGCGGCCGGTACAGGTAACCCATATTTCACGACGGATACAGCTGCAGCTTTGCGCGCAGCAGAAATGGATTGTGACGCGCTGCTCAAGGGCACACAAGTCGACGGCGTCTATGACAGCGACCCTAAATCAAACCCTGACGCTAAAAGATATGACACGCTGAGCTATCACAAAGTGCTGTCAGATGATTTGAAAGTTATGGATGCGGCGGCCATAACCTTGATGCGGGAGAATAAAGTCCCCATTATAGTATTCTCGCTACATGAAAAAGGCGGGTTTGACAAAGTTATGCGCGGCGAGGGGACTTGCACCACGATTACGTCTTAATATAGGTCTTAGAAAAGACAAATGCGCGGGGTAAGGCCCGCTCACAAGGAGTTAGACATGGCAGGTGATTTTGACCTGAAAGAATACCGCAAACGGATGGACGGGGCCGTGACCTCGCTGAAATCTGAATTTGGTGGATTACGCACGGGCCGCGCCAATGCGGCGATTTTGGATGGCGTTACGGTCAATGCCTATGGCTCTGAGGTTCCGCTCAACACAGTTGGCTCTGTCACTGTGCCTGAATCGCGCATGTTGATGGTCAATGTCTGGGATAAGACCCAAGTGGCCTCTGTCGATAAAGCCATCCGTCAATCTAATCTGGGCTTAAATCCAATTGTGGATGGACAGAACTTGCGCATCCCTATGCCGCCGCTCACCGAAGAGCGCCGTAAGGATTTGGTGAAAGTCGCCAATGGCTATGCTGAAACGGCGAAGATCGCGGTTCGTAATGTTCGCCGTGACGCGATGGAGACGGTCAAGCGCATGGAAAAAGCTAAAGAGATTAGCGAAGACGAACAAAAGGCGCATGAGACGGATATTCAAAAGGCAACAGACTCTGTTATTGGCGAAATAGATAGTACCTTGGAAACAAAATCTGCGGAAATCATGCAGGTTTAATTGGCAAGTTCCTCCGCATATCAAGCTGACTTTCCTCTGCACGTTGCCATCATTATGGACGGGAATGGACGCTGGGCACAGGCGCGCCACAGGCCGCGCGTATTCGGGCATCAAGCCGGGGTGAAAACTGTGCGTCGGATTGTAGAAGATGCGGCAGATATGGGTATTCAATATTTAACACTCTACAGTTTTTCGACAGAGAACTGGACGCGGCCAAAAGCTGAAATTGCGGCTCTTTTCAATCTCTTGCGCAAATATGTGGAAGATGATTTGGACACGCTCGACCGCAATAATGTGCGTGTCCGTATCTTGGGCTCGCGCGAAGGGCTAAAGCCTGATTTGCTTGAGCTTATTCACCGCGTCGAAACAACGACACAGGCCAATACCGAGTTTCATTTAAACATCGCCTTTAATTATGGGGGACGTAACGAAATCCTGCGGGCGGCCTCGAAAGCCGTAGCGGATGGAAAAGACTTATCGTCCATGTCGGAAGGCGAGTTAACGCCCTATCTCGACACAGCGGATTTACCTGAGCCTGATTTGGTTATTCGCACAAGCGGGGAAAAACGCATCAGCAACTTCTTACTCTGGCAAGCGGCTTATTCCGAATTTGTCTTCACGGATGTCCTCTGGCCAGACTTTAGCCGCGCGGATCTCGAAGCCGCCATTTCTGACTTTCAAAACCGTGAACGCCGCTTTGGCAATCTTAACACCTCCGAAGTGGCTTAATTCCCGTGGAAATCTCCACCGTTGAAAAGAAACCGCTTTTCAAAAATGTCGGCGTCAGAGCCGCAACTGCTTTACTCTTCGCAGCGATTTGTATTCCCCCGCTTTACTTCGGCGGTTGGCCTTGGGCTATTTTAGTCGCCTTGTTGGGCGCGCGCATGATGTGGGAATGGGTGCGCATGTCGGACCCGGTTCCTACGCGCCTAGCTTACATCATTCCTATTATTGGCGTTGTCATAACGTGTTTTTACATGGCGCAAAAAAATCCTTTATTTGCTATTACCACCATCGCGATTGCCGCTGTTTTAGCCGCAATTGAAAGGGCAAGGCGAGGTGGACTGCTATGGTCCGGCTTGGGCTATCTCTATATTGTCATCCCTTCTGCGGCCATTGTCGGCATACGCGGCGTTGAAAATGGTTTTGCGACAGAGGGTTTTACCAAATTAATCTACGTCATATCGATTGTCGTTGCGGCGGATGTTGGCGCTTATTTTGGAGGGTCTTTTTTTAAAGGACCCAAATTAGCGCCTAAGCTCAGCCCCAATAAGACATGGTCAGGTTTTTTAAGCGGCATGTTCTCAGGAGCTTTGATGGGCGGAATTGTGGGCCAGATTGTCGGCCTAGGGTTTCTTCCCGGAGCTGCCTTAGCTGTTCCTCTCGTGATCTTATCTGTTTTAGGCGACCTTCTTGAAAGCGGCTTGAAGCGCTCTTTAAACGTAAAAGACGCAGGAGACCTTTTGCCAGGTCATGGCGGGCTCTTGGACCGTTTAGACAGCTTAATGATGGCTGTTGTCGGGGCTTTAGTGATTTTAACCATTGCCCCAAATTTCTGGCCTATATAAGTAAGCCCCATGACAAAGCGCGTAACAATTTTAGGCTCGACAGGGTCAATAGGCGAGAGCACGCTTGACCTTGTACGCCGTGCTGAGCCCGGTGACATCCAAGTTGTGGCCCTTACCGCTAACAGCAATGCCGAGCTTTTAGCCGCGCAAGCCGTTGAGTTTGACGCTAAATTCGTGGCCTTGGCTGATGAAAAAAACGCTGCTTCTTTAAAGGCGGCTTTATCAGGCACGAATACGGAAATCGGTATTGGTTCTGAGGCCCTCATTGAAGCGGCCTCACGCCAAGCTGACTTTTGCATGGCCGCGATTATAGGCGCGGCAGGCTTGGAGCCGACATTGGCGGCTGTCGATCAAGGCATTCATGTCGGGCTTGCTAATAAAGAGTGCTTGGTATGCGCGGGCGATCTTTTCATGCAGCGCGTAAAAGAGAAGGGTGCAACGCTGCTCCCCGTCGACTCAGAGCATAATGCCATCTTTCAAGTTCTTGAACGCGATAAGCCCGAAGGCGTTCGGCGTCTCATCCTGACAGCCAGCGGCGGACCTTTTCGCGAAACTTCACTAGAGACACTCCGCAAGGTAACCCGCGAAGATGCGCTCAACCATCCTGTCTGGAGCATGGGCGCGAAAATCTCTATTGATAGCGCGACCCTTATGAATAAAGGCCTTGAGCTTATTGAGGCGAGCTATCTTTTCGAACGGCCATCAGCCGAGATTGATATTGTCGTACACCCGCAATCGATTATTCACTCTATGGTCGAATATATAGACGGCTCTGTATTAGCGCAGCTCGGCTCTCCAGATATGCGCACGCCGATTGCTTATGCCATGGGCTGGCCCGACCGCATGGCCGCGCCTGTGGAGCGATTGGATTTGACGAAACTGAGCGGTCTAACATTTTTTGAGCCAGATACGAAGAAATTTCCAGCGCTAAGGCTCGCGAGAGAGGCTTTAGAAGCTGGCGGAAAAGCGCCTTGCGTTCTTAATGCAGCCAATGAAATTGCCGTAGCCGCCTTTCTCGAAGGGCAGATAAAGTTCTTAGATATTGCCCGCGTTGTTGAAAATGCCTTAGACCAACACGCCGCGCGATCTTGCTTTGGGACATCTCCGGGCCATGTCAACGATATTATTGTGACAGACGAAGACGCTCGCCTAACTGCACATGAGCATATTGTAAGCTTGTAAGCCGCAGGAAAAACGGGCAAAAACAGCGCCGAATAAAGGGAATCTCTCTCATGCTGTCCGGCCTTGTCGACACATTCATTTTTATGGCCAGTTTTCTGGTTGTTTTATCCTTCCTCGTATATTTCCACGAGTTGGGACATTACTCCGTTGCGCGCTTTTTTAATGTCGCGGTTGAACGCTTTTCTATCGGCTTTGGTAAGCCGTTGGCGCAGTGGACAGCCAAGAATGGCACCAAGTGGTCCATAGGCCGCATTCCTCTTGGCGGATTTGTAAAGTTTTTAGGCGATGCCAGCGGGGCCAGTAATCCTGATGCAGAAGCGCTAGAAGAACTGAAAAATAAGGTGCGCGGTGAGGGCGATGTTCCTCTCGACCAAATATTCCATTTTAAACCCGTCTGGCAGCGCATGTTGATTGTTCTGGCGGGACCTGTTTTTAATTTCATCCTGGCTATCGCAATATTTGCAGGCCTTGGTTTAACCATGGGGTCTTACTCCGTGGAGTCAGAAGTCGGTCAGGTTTTGCCTGACAGTGCTGCCGAAGCTGCGGGCGTGCAGGTCGGGGATAAAATCTTGACGATGGACGGTAAGGATGTCAGTGATTTTAATGAATTGCGCCGCTACGTCGTGTTGCGCAGCGGAAACCCCATTAAGACAGTGGTTGACCGCAATGGCCGTGAAGTTGATCTGACGCTCACGCCGCGCCGTGTCGTGGAAAAAGACTTTGTCGGCGGTAAGGCGTCTGCTGGGAAAATTGGGGTTGGTATCTCCCCTGACGCAGAGCTGATACCTATTAAATACAATCCTATTGAGGCTGTTGGTTTTGGCGTGGGTGAGGTAAAAGACACAATCGCAATGACGGGCCATTATATCGGCCGTATTTTTGCGCGTAAAGAAGATGGTAAGCAATTAGGCTCCATCGTTAAAATAGCCACAATGACGGGTAAATCGGCTGTCGATGCGGCCAATGCGGACGTACCGTTTAAAGACCGCATGCAGATGATATTGCTGCGTCTTTTAACTCTCGCCGCGTCGCTTTCCATAGCGTTAGGTGTCGCAAATTTAATGCCTATTCCAGTGTTGGACGGTGGACATTTGGTTTACTATGGCTATGAAGCCGTAGCGGGTCGTCCGCTGAGTCAAAAGAAGCAGGAGATTGGATTTCGATTTGGGTTTGCGGTGTTGCTAACACTCTTCGTAATTTTAACGGTGAACGATATCGGCTACGTAGCCAGCATCTTCTCCTAAGTGGACGGATTTATGGGACTGAATAACATTATGCGTTTGGCTACACTTCGCCTATTTGCCCTTATGATGGCAGTTATCTTGTCCGTTTCGACTCCTGATATGGCGAGCGCGCAAGACGAGGACGCGCCTCAGCAAGCCACTCTAATCCGCAATATCCAAGTTCAGGGCAATCAGCGGGTTGAGGCTAATACAGTGGCCTCATATCTTCTATTCGCGCCCGGCGATCCTTACAGCGAAGACCGTATCGATTTATCCATCAAGACACTTTACGCAACTGGCTTATTTGCCGATGTGGCGATTGAGCCAAGTGCTGACGGAAACATCCTTATCCGCGTCATTGAAAACCCAATTATCAACCGTGTTATCCTTGAGGGCAATAAGTCGCTTAAATCCGATAAAATCACAGATGAAATCGAAGCCGAACCTCGCGCTATCTTTACGCGCTCTAATGTTCAAGCTGATGTGCAGCGCATCATTGAGCTTTATCGTCAATCAGGCCGCTTCGCGGCAACAGTCTCGCCTAAGGTTGTTCAGCAACCCCAAAACCGTGTCGACCTAATTTTTGAAATCACCGAAGGCCCTGTGACCGGCGTTAAGCGCATCAATATTATCGGCAACAGTGAGTTCCCGGATCGCCGCTTGCGTAAGGAAATTGTGACGGCGGAATCTAGCTGGTACAAGTTTTTTTCCTCAAATGACAACTATGACCCGGGCCGCCTCGAATTTGACCGCGAGCAATTGCGGACATTCTATACTAATCGCGGCTTTGCAGACTTCCGCGTTGTCTCAGCCGTGGCCGAACTGACGCCTGACCAAGAAGATTTCTATATCACCTTTACCGTCGATGAGGGCGAAGAATATACATGGGGTGATATCACCGTTGATACAGAGCTTGATGATTTGAACTCAGACTTCCTCGAGCGCCTGGTCTCAATTAGGCCTGGCACCATCTATAATGCCAGCCGTGTTGAAGCTGTTATCGATACGCTAAACTTTGCGGCTGGTACATCAGGCTTTGCCTTTGTTGACATTCAGCCCAATATTAAACGCAACCGCGATACGAAGACAGTCGATTTGGTATTCAATGTTGTTGAAGGCCCACGTGTCTATATTGAACGCATCGATGTTGTCGGCAACACCACGACATTGGATTACGTTATTCGCCGCGAAATGGAGCTGGTAGAGGGCGACGCCTTTAACCGAATTTTGCTTGACCGCTCACGTAACCGCGTCAGATCACTTCGCTTCTTTGAGGAAGTTGAAATCACAGAACGTCAGGGCAGTGCGCCTGACCGCGCCATTGTTGAAGTCGCGGTTAAGGAACAGCCCACAGGTGAGCTCTCATTCTCAGCGGGCTTCTCATCTGCTGATGCTTTTCTTGTCGACCTTTCTATTACACAGAGAAACCTTCGTGGTCGTGGGCAGCTTTTGCGCTTTGTTATCCGCGCCAGTTCAAATCGCCGCGAAGTTGATTTACGCTTTACAGAGCCACGTTTCTTGGGCCGTAACTTAGCAGCGGGTGTTGAACTATTTGACATTGTTATCGACTTTCTTGACGAGGCCAATTTCCGTCAATCACGTCGAGGTGGGCAATTGACGCTAGCCTTCCCTCTCACGGAAAATACAACGCTTTCGACGCGATACTCCCTTCGTAGAGAGGATATTGAATCTCCGGGTGTGACCGAGGAAACATGTGCCGCTGCTGCGGATGGGTCAATGGTTATTGATCAATCGCAACTTTCGTTCTGTGATCAAATTGGAGGCCGCACATCGTCCATCCTAGGCTACACATTCGGATGGGACCGCAGAAACGACCCCATCACACCGACTCGTGGTTTTGACGTTCGCTTCTCACAAGATGTTGCCGGTGTTGGTGGTGACGTAAAATATATTCGGACAGATTTCCGTGCTAATGCCTATCGCGGTCTTTATAAAAATGTGATTGCGAGTGCCGCTGTTTCAGCTGGATACATTCAAGGTTGGGGTGGTGATCCTGTTTCGATTAATGATCGTTATTTCAAAGGTAATTTCGAATTTCGAGGCTATGATAATGCGGGTATTGGGCCGCGCGTTGTTCAGTATAACGCTCTGACAGGAGAAGTCGTCCAACGGCTGAACGCCTTAGGCGGTAACGCCTTTGGCTTGGCTTCAGCTGAGGTGAGTTTTCCTGTTGGCATTCCCAATTTATTAGGTAGTTTATTTGTTGAAGCAGGCACAGTGGGTCTTTTGGATGAAAGCGAACAGTTTGATACAGGTATTGATCCAGTTTCGGGTGAACAGCTCACAACCAACGCTACATTCATACGTACCGTGGACGACCTATCTCTTCGGGCTATGGCCGGCGCGTCTGTTTTCTGGGAAAGTCCATTTGGCCCGATCCGCTTTGACTTCACCAAGCCACTCAGACAATTTGACTTCGATGATCGTAAGTCCTTTCAATTTACAACCCGCACAAGGTTCTAATTATGACATTCTCTAAAACATTTTATCGCGCTGCAATGGGTTTTGCTGCAGCACTTGTTTTCTCCGCCAGTGCTTTTGCACAAAGCACAATCTTGGTTGTCGATACGGGCCGCGTCCTTCGCGACTCTGATGTTGGCAAGCATATTGCCCGTCAACTCGAGACAATCGGCAAATCCATGGAAGCCGAAGCTAAGGCAAAAGTGTCCCCGCTTGAGTCTAAAGGGAAGTCTCTGGAAGCCCAACTTAAGGGACAAACGGCTCAGTCTTTGCAAACAAATACGGCGCTTCAGCAGCAGATTAAGACCTTCCGGGCAGATCAGCAAAAAGTTGCTATCGACGTGCAATATAAGCAACAGGAAATGAAAATTACCGAGGCGAAAGCTGTGCAAAAGGTTCAAGAGCGTCTTCGCACGATCCTGAAAACTATTGTGGCAGAGCGTAATGCCGATGTTGTTCTGGAGCGCTCCTTGGTTATTTACGGCGACCCCGTTGATGTGACGGATACGGTCATTAGCCGTCTGAACAGCCAGATGAAAACAGTTCCTGTGACTCGTGAGCGCTTGCCGCGCAAAAGCTAATGAGCTTCGCGTAACTTTCGCAACGGAAAGTAACGTGAATTGATAACCCTTTCAGGGCCGTGTGGAATAGGAGTAGGGTATGATTGATACCCGTTTCTATATCTCCCGCGGCCCTTTAACTTTGGCGGATCTGATTGAAGGTCTGACAGCAGAATTGCCTGATGCTAAATTTGCGGATGAAGAGATTTCGTCTGGCGGTATTTTAGCCGATAGCCAGCCTGGACAAATTTGTTTTCTTGATAATAAGCGTCATAAAGATAAGGCGCTGACGGCTAAGGCAACAGCCTGTTTCGTGACAGAGCGTCTCGCTGAGGTCATCGGCGCGCAGCATATTATTCCCATCGTCACTAAAACACCGCGGGCCCATTTTGCGCGCGCGGTAGAGCGCTTGGCCGTTCGCAAAACGATGGGAGCTTCCGAAGGCGTTGCAAAGATTTCAAAGTCGGCAAGGGTACATAGCTCGGCCATCATCGGGGCGGGCGCTGTGATCGAAGACGGCGTGGAAATATCGCCTTATTCAATCATTGGTCCAGGTGTGCATATTGGCGCGAACACCGTGATTGGGTCACATGTGGATATTCGCTGTGCTGTCATCGGTCAAAACTGTAAAATTAAACCTTCTGCTGTTATTGGCGGCGCGGGATTTGGCGTAGCCGGTGATGAAAAAGGCATGATAGATATACCTCATATAGGCCGCGTTATCATAGGCGACCGCGTATCAGTGGGATCGCAAAGCTGCATTGATCGCGGCCAAATTGGAGATACCATTTTGGGCGATGACGTAAAGGTCGATAACCTCGTTCAAATCGCGCATAACTGCCTCATAGGAGACGGAACTGTGATAGCCGGGCATGTCGGTATCTCAGGTAGCTGTATTGTGGGGAAAGGCGTACAAATGGGCGGCAATGTCGGATTAGCGGATCACATCATGGTCGGCGACGGGGCTTCAATTGCCGCGCGCGCAGGAGTGATGCATAACATTCCTGCAGGAGAGGTTTGGAGCGGTATTCCCGCTATGCCGATCAGGGATCATATGCGTCTTGTCAGCGCCACACGTAAACTCATTCAGAAGCCCAAAAAGGACTAGAATGCCACATAAGCACACACTTCCTTTAGACCGGGATTACGTAAAACATTATTTGCCCCATCGCGACCCTATGCTGTTTATCGATCGGGTCACAGGCCTTGATGAAAATGCCATAACCATCGAGTCAGATGTTGACCCCGAGGCTGCTTATTTTAAAGGTCATTTTCCTGGCATGCCCATCATGCCCGGTGTTTTAATTGTGGAGACCGTCGCTCAAGCCGGCGCGTTATTAGTATCTCTCACGCGCGGGCTGTCCGATGATAAATTCATCGCCTTTTCAAATGTAGATGCGGTCAAATTTCGCCGTCCTGTTACACCCGGCGAGATGCTGACAATTAATGTCGAAATTGAAAGGATACGTTTGCCCTTTTATAAATTTACAGGAACCGCCACAGTGGAGGGCAAGGTGGCCGCAACATTGAAGTTTGCCGCCGCAGAAATGAGCTACGACACATGAGCGTGAACATTCATCCGTCTTCCTTTGTCGACCCTAAAGCCGTGCTGGCAGAGGGTGTTGAAATAGGACCGCTTTGCGTTGTCGGGCCTAATGTTAAACTCGGCAAGAACGTTCAGTTGATAAGTCAGGTTAATTTGGCAGGCGATACATTGATTGGTGAAGATTGTAAGCTTTATCCATTCGTCTCAGTGGGGCATCCGCCGCAGGATTTTAAACATAAAGGCGGCCCAGTTCGAATTGAAATTGGCGCGCGCTCTGTCTTTCGCGAGAATGTGAACATTCACCCCGGTGTGGATATAGGCGAGCCTGTCACCCGTATTGGTAATGATTGTTATTTCATGGTGGGTACGCATTTGGCTCATGAAGGGCAGATGGGGAATAATGTCATTGTGTCTAACGGCGCTCAAATTGGCGGCAACGTAACTATCGGAGATCACGCAGTCCTCGGCGGGTTATGTGCTATCCATCAACATACGCGTATTGGCGCTCACGCCTTTATTGGCGGTATGGCAACGGTAACGACGGACGTTATTCCATATGGCTCAGTCGTTGGTAATGCCGCGCATTTGGCAGGCCTTAATATTATTGGTTTAAAGCGCCGCGGATTTTCCCGTGAGAAGATACGGGATTTACGCTCGGCCTATCGCTTGCTGTTCGCTGAAGAAGGCACATTTGCAGAACGGCTCAATGATGCTGCAGACATTTATAAAGACCATGAACTCGTCATGGAAATTGTCGGCTTTATTCGCGAGCAAAAAAGTCGGCGTATATGTATGCCCCATACAGGGTCATAGGTATGCATGTTGGTGTCATAGCAGGCGGCGGAGACCTTCCCAAGCATGTGGTTATGGCCGCAAAGCAAGACGGCCATGATGTATCCGTCATTGCCTTAGAGGGCTTTGCAATTCCGTCTCAGTTTGAAAATGCTCAGGGCTTTGGCATTGCTGAGTTTGGGAAAATGACGAAAGCGCTGAAAAAAGCTAATGCCACCCATGTGTGCTTTGCAGGTATTGTTAAACGCCCTGATTTCAAGAGTTTAAAGCCTGACCTTAAGGGCATGATGCGTATGGGCGGCGCTGTGAAAGCAGCGAAAGAGGGCGATGATGCCCTGATGCGCTATCTTTTAGAGCTATTCGAAAAAGAAGGATTTGAGGTCATTGCGCCGCAGGATGTGTGTCAGTCATTGCTTCTGCCCGAAGGTGTTTTAGGCACCGTTCCTCTAACAGAAGCTCATAAAATCGATGCGCAAAAAGCTTGCGAAATTGCGGCAAAAATTGGCGAGCTGGATATAGGTCAAGGGGCTGTCATTTGCGAGGGTGTTGTTCTGGCCGTTGAGGCTCAGGAAGGTACGGATGCGATGTTGCGCCGTGTTGCCGAGCTACCAGCCGAAATTCGGGGAAGCTCCGCGCAGAGAAAAGGCATTTTGGCCAAGATGGTCAAGCCCAGACAAGAGACGCGCGTTGACCTGCCGACACTCGGCCCCGCGACCATAGAACATGCCGCCGCCGCAGGCCTGGCAGGTATTGTCGCTGAGGGCGGGAGAGCTTTTATTCTGGAACGCGAAAAAACAATCGCGCTGGCGGATGCGGCAGGCATTTTTATCGCGGGATTGCCGCCCTCCAAAGCGTGAGCGCATCTGTCTATATCGTTGCTGTAGAAAATTCAGCAGACCATTTAGGCGCTGAACTGGTTCAGCATTTTCGAATTCAAAATCCTGATGTGAAAATTTTAGGTATAGGCGGAGCTGCCTTGGCGGCTGTGGGCATTCAGAGCGAAATAGATATTTCTGGCTTAGCTATTTTAGGCTTCGTTGAAGGCTTAAAATCTTACCCCATGATACTGGATAGGGTGAGAGCTACGGTTGAGAGTATTATGGCTCACAGCCCGGATGCTGCCGTCCTGATTGATAGCTGGGGTTTCATGATCCGTGTGGCTAAAGGTCTTAAAAAAGCAGGATATAGCGGTAAGGTTATCAAATATTTGGCTCCGCAAGTTTGGGCGATGCGTGAAGGGCGATCTAAAATTTTAGCGCAATATGTCGATCACCTTTTAACGATACATAGCTTCGACGCCCCTTATTTCGAAAAACACGGACTGCCTGTCAGCTATGTCGGCAATCCTATATTTGATACGGATTATTGTCAGGGGAATGGCTCCGCATTACGGCGAGAGTTAGGATTAGAACCAAGGGACCATATTGTTTCCGTCTTTTTTGGAAGCCGCTTATCTGAAATCCAACAACTCGCGAAACCCTTTGCGGACGCTGTTGCGCTTTTGAAGCATAGGCAACCTAATCCTAAATTTATCAGTCCTGTTTCGGAATCCATTGCTACGGATGTAAATGCGGCAGCAGGCGAAGACTTACGCCTGCAAGACATTATCTTATTGCCCGAAGCCCGTAAGTTTGATGTCTTTGCCGCTAGTGATGTGGCGCTGGCCTGTTCGGGGACTGTGACAACACAACTTGCTTGCGCGGGGGTCCCAACTATTGTGGCTTACCGTCTAAACGCATTGACGTATGCGGTCGCAAAACGGCTTTATAAACCTGACTATATTTCTATCGTGAATATCGCTGCAAATGACAGCTTGATGCCAGAACTGGTGCAAGGTCAAGTGACGGGCGAGAATTTAACGCGTGCGGCGTTGAAATATCTTTATGATGAAGAATTGCGCCAAGAGACCTCGAAGAGGCTCATGGCTCAAACAGATATGATGAAAGGAAAAGGCGGCTCCGCGAGTGAGCGGGCCGCCTTGACGATTTTAGATATTGTGGGCGCTTAGCGCTATCTTTTGGAGAGAGCCACGTAATCGCGTTCTGTTGCGCCTGAATAAAGCTGACGTGGACGCCCGATGCGCTGACTTGGATCTTCGAGCATCTCGTTCCACTGTGAAATCCAGCCGACAGTTCTTGCCAAGGCAAAGAGCACAGTGAACATAGACGTCGGGAAGCCAAGAGCTGAAAGAACGATACCTGAATAGAAATCGACATTCGGATAAAGCTTCTTGCTGATGAAGTATTCATCCTCAAGCGCGATTTTCTCAAGCTCTTTGGCGACTTCCAGAATTGGATTATCCAAATCAAGCTCTTCAAGAACATCATGCGCCACTTTTTGCAGCACGCGTGAGCGGGGATCAAAGTTTTTATATACACGGTGACCAAAGCCCATAAGACGGAAGGGGTCCTGTTTATCTTTGGCACGGGCGATGAACTCCGGAATACGGTCAACAGTGCCAATCTCGCGCAGCATATTCAAGCAGGCTTCATTCGCGCCGCCATGACTTGGTCCCCAAAGACAGGCAATGCCCGCCGCGATACAGGCATAAGGATTAGCGCCTGAAGAGCCCGCAAGGCGGACTGTTGAGGTTGACGCATTTTGCTCATGATCCGCGTGAAGGATGAAGATTGTATCCATCGCATCAACAATCGTTTTACTGATTTTATATTTTTCAGCCGGAACCGAGAAGCACATATGCAGGAAGTTCTCGGCATATGAGAGCTCATTATTAGGATAAATATGCGGCTGGCCGATGGAGTATTTATAACAGCGTGCGGCAATGGTGGGCATTTTCGCAATCAGGCGGTGAATGGCCATATCGCGGGCTTCATTGACAGTTGTGTGCGTGTCATCATGGTAAAAGCCTGAGAGCGCGCCGACTGTTCCGCACATCATCGCCATTGGATGGCTGTCACGGCGGAAGCCTTGGAAGAATTGCTCAACCTGATCATGGAGCATTGTGTGCTCTGTAATGGTGCGGTGAAAGTCAGTATTTTGCTGTTTACTCGGAAGCTCGCCGTGAATCATCAAATAAGCGACTTCAAGGAATGTCGATTTGTCGGCGAGCTGTTCGATTGGGTAGCCGCGGTGTAAAAGTTGACCTTTATCGCCGTCAATAAATGTAATTTGAGATTCCGTTGAGCAGGTCGAGGTATAGCCGGGGTCGAATGTAAAGTGACCTGAGAGCTTATGTAGGGCCCGCACATCAATACCGGGCGCGCCCATAGATCCTTTTAGGATGGGTAAATCGTAGCTGTCCTTACCAATTGTAACTTTGGCTGTTCCTGCGTCTGTTATCTTAATTTCCATTTAGTCCTCTTTCTTTCCGTAGTCACTTTTAATGACATCGCTAAGGCGTCCAAGCACCTCGTCCTTGCCCAATAGAGCGAGAACCCAGGATAAATCCGGGGAAGGTGCGCCTCCGGTGAGCGCCGCGCGAACGGGCTGACCGATTTTGCCAAAGCCAATGTCATTGTCCGTGACATATGTTTGTATGAGCTCTTGAAGTGTTTCATGGCTCCATTGAGTGTCTTTTAACGGTTCTAACCGCAAAGTCAAAGCCGATAGATGATCGATTGCGCCCTCTCTTTTTAGGGGCTTTGCTGATTTGCCTGTTAACTCTAGCGGTCGTTTGGCCAAGAGATAACGGGCTTGTTCGGCGAGTTCTTTGAGGGTTTTGGCTCGGGGCTTTAAGGTTTCCATCGCGGCTAGAATACGCGCCTTTAACGCATCGGATAAAGGGCCTTCATTTAACTCTTCTAAAAAAGGTAGGGATTGCGCCAAAAGGCTGTCACCGGCCTCCTGCAAAATATGTTGTCCATTGATGAAGTCCATTTTGTCAAAATCGAGACGGGCAGGCGCTGAATTAATGCCCTCTAATGTGAAGACTTTAGCGATTTCATCATCCGTGAAGAACAATTCTTCATCACCATGTGACCAGCCAAGTTTCAGAAGGTAATTCCGCAATCCGCCGGGGAGGTAGCCCATATCGCGGTAAGCCTCAGCCCCTAAAGCGCCGTGCCGTTTGGAAAGCTTCTTACCGTCAGGTCCGTGGATAAGCGGGACATGAGCCCATTCTGGCACATCCCAGCCCAAGGCTTGATAGATAAGCGTTTGGCGTCCCGCATTTATAAGATGGTCATCTCCGCGAACCACATGGGTCACGCCCATATTATGATCATCGACGACCACGGCGAGCATATAGGTGGGCGTTCCGTCGGCGCGGAGCAGAACAAGGTCGTCAAAATTTTTATTCTCCCATGTGATATCGCCTTGGACATGGTCTTTGATACGCGTCGTCCCGTCAGCCACGCGAAACCGTATTGTGTAAGGCTTATCCAGCAGATTTGTGCTGTCGCGGTGAGGGCTTCTGAAAGCCGTATCGCCTTGCTCTGCCCGCAAGCTTTCCAGCTCTTCAGCTGTAGCGTAACAGCGATAGGCCGCGCCGCTTCCCAATAGCGCTTGAGCCGCTTCAATATGCGCGTCGGCATTTTTGCTCTGATAGACAATCTCGCCGTCATGATGCACGCCCAGCCAGTTCATCCCGTCAATAATGGCTTGGGTGGCGGCGTCCGTGGAGCGGGCTTTGTCAGTGTCTTCAATACGCAGATGAAATTCACCGCCCATATGCTTGGCGAAATAGTAATTAAACAGAGCCGTGCGCGCACCGCCAATATGCAGGAAGCCTGTCGGGGAGGGTGCAAATCGCGTAATTACATTTGGTGTTGTCATGGGGCTCTTTGCGCTCTTAAGATGAAGTCTGTGGGTCGAGGGGTTCTATCTCATAATATGATGCAGATTAACAGAATAATCGGGCCGCGCATCGCCCCCTTTCTGCAAGGCTGGTCTACGCCTCACTATCAAGATTTCGATTGGTCAGTTGCTGCTTTTGCCTTGGGCATTGCTATCTATTTTGCGCTGCCGTTTGAGTCAAATATTTTGATTTTGGTTGTGGGTTTAGCTGCCTTAAGCCTCATCTTATTAGCTATAAATCGCTTTGCCTTTCGGCTCTACCCTGTTGTATTCATTGTTTTTTTAATTGCGTTAGGTGTGGGGCGTGCCTCTTGGCATACGCAGGCCGCCGCGACGCCGAAGCTCGCCGATTATGAGCGTGTCTATGAGGTCACGGGATGGGTAGAGGCGGTAGAACGCTCTCGCAATGGATATCGCTGGCGCTTACGCGTTCATAATATCAAGGGCCTGTCCCCTAATGAAACACCCAAACGTGTGCGGGTGCGCGCCAAGACAGACGGTTTTGCGGCGGGAGATGCGGTAAGCGTGCTGACGGTCATGACGCCGCCGCCGGGGCCTGTTGTTCCGCAAGGTTATGATCCAGCTCGCCGCGCCTATTTTGAGCAAATGGGCGGTTATGGTTTTGCGATACGTGCGCCTGAACGAGCCGCTATCGAAGACATGTCGGCGGAGGAAAAGATAAAGCGCGCCGTTGTAAGGTTTCGATATAATCTCGCTGACCATATCCGCGAGAAAGCGCCTCCAGAAACAGCAGGCTTACAAGCCGCGTTGCTGACGGGTGTGCGAGCCTATATTCCGCCAGAGCAAACGGAAAATTTGCGAGTGGCGGGGCTGGCCCATGTGCTCGCTATTTCAGGGATGCATATGGGGCTACTTGCGGGCGGGAGTTTCTGGCTGGCGACGCTTATATTGGCCACGATATCTCCACTTTCGCGGCGGTATGATGTGCGAAAGCCTGCCGCCATTATCGGCGCCTTAGCCGCGACGGGCTATCTTATTTTGTCGGGGGCGTCAGTGGCTACACAACGCGCCTACATTATGGCTATCATCGTCTTCCTGGCCGTGATTTTAGATCGGCGAGCCTTTTCCATGCGCTCCGTCATGGTGGCCGCCTTGGTGACGCTGATGTTTCACCCCGAAGCCTTGATATCAGTTGGGTTTCAAATGTCCTTCGCGGCAGTGGCGGCGCTCGTCGTTGTGTACCGCGAATGGCAGGATAGACGCGGATATGTGCCGCGTCTTGGCCTCTGGGCGCGGATAAAAGGGAATTTCACGACATTGACGGTGACGAGTTTCGTGGCAGGAACAGCGACCTCGGGCTTTGCCGTGCTGCATTTTAACCGAATTGCGCGCTATAGCTTGATTGGGAACATCCTCGCCATGCCGCTCTTTACGTTTCTGGTCATGCCTGCGGCCTTGGCGACGTTGATAGCATTGCCCTTCGGATTAGAGCACTGGCCGCTTATCGTCATGGGCAAGGGATTGTCAGGCATGCTCATAATTGCGGAATGGGTCGCGTCTTGGCCGGGCGCGATGTGGTACGTCCAAGCCGCGCCGCCATGGGTGATAGGCGTCTTTGGCTTTGGATTTCTGCTCATCACATTAGGAGAAAAGCAAAGACGTTATCTTGGCTTTGCCCTAGCTATCATTTGCTTCGCGCTTTGGAGTCAGACGCCGCGGCCCGATATGCGCATCTCAGACACAGGGCAGGTCGCCTTTTGGGACGCAAGTGGGAAGGTTCTCTATGTCGGGCGTAAAGGCTCTGATCGTTATGGCCGTAGTCAATTCATGCAGATGGGCGGCGAACCTGATGGCGAGATTAAACGCTATCAGGACGAGCTCGCAGAATGTGATGCTTTAGCCTGCCGCTTCACCGTCAAAGGGCGGCAGCTTTCTGTCGTCAATCACCCGTCTGAAATCGAGGAAGAATGCCGCCAGTCTGATATTGTCGTGCTGACACAACGGGCTGCTGGACCCATAGCAAAACGGCAATGCAAGGCGAGATTATTCGATGCAAAAATATTTGCGCGGGAAGGGGCGCAAGATGTTTATTTCAACGAGGAAGAAACGGTGTTTGTGCCCGCTAATAGCGAGGTAAGACGGAGGCGGGCATGGGGCACGAAGTGACAGTAATTGACCCAATAAGTCTATCTGGGTGGTTAATTACAACGAAGTGCCGACATCGCTAGCGATGTCGGGTAGAACTTAGCTAGTGATACTTACGCACCAACCCTACTAAAATACCCTGAACTTCAACACGGTCAGGGCCGAATGTCTTTGTCTCGAAATCTTTATTTTCCGGAATAAGTTCAATGGTTTGGCCGGATTTGTAAATGCGCTTCAGCGTGGCTTCTTCTTGGTCAACTAGGGCGACAACAATTTGATTATTGCGCGCTGTATTGGCCTTTTTAATCACGACAATATCGCCGTCTAAAATACCCGCTTCAATCATCGACTCGCCTTCAATTTCGAGCGCAAAGTGGTCGGGCCCCATCATATTAGGCGGGACAGAAATCATGTTGTAACTATCTTCAATCGCGGCGATGGGATTACCCGCAGCAATCTTACCAACAAAAGGCACTTCATAAGCATCATTCGCAGCAGCAGGGGCGGGGGCATTATTGTAATCTTCGGGAAGCTTAAGCACTTCCAGCGCGCGGGCCTTGTTAGGGAGGCGCCGGATAAAACCGCGTTCTTCCAGCGCTGTAATTAAACGGTGAATACCGGACTTACTGGCAAGGCCCAGCGCGTCCTTCATTTCATCATAAGAGGGCGGCACCCCAACAGCTTTGATCTTACGATCAATAAGTAAAAGAAGGTCTTTTTGCTTTTGGGTCAACATCAAACAAGCTCCGAACAAAGTGGCAACATTACGTTTGTTCTATAGATGTTCTTTGCGTTGTCAAGATGATTTTCTTCATCATTTTCGTCGCTTTTTTTGTTTCAAGCTGTGTGACGAGACGTATCCTTAACCTTTGTTAACCATATTCGTAAATAATTTGTTTAGAATCGTTAAGGGAAACGTCATGCGCTGTTTAGGTCTTATATTATCAACGGCTATTTTAACGGGCTGTTCGGCTGCGGGGATAGGGAGTTCCCACATGAGTGGCTGTATTCACCCCTGCAATGTTTATGTTCAGCCTGGTTACGCCCCACAAACATATTCACAAGCCTATTCACAAACACCTTATAATCAAACCTATAACCAAAGCTCCTACAACCCAACCTACGCGCAGCCTTACGGGTATCAAGCTCAATACCAAACAGCTCCAGCTAACTATCCAGTTGTTTATGGGTCTCAGCCATCGCCAAACGCTTACGGGACTCACGCTTACGGGCCACTGGCTTACGGAACTAACTCTGCGGGGCCGTATCCGCAACTGCGAGGGTACTCTGACCCTTATGATCTTCGCGCCTATAAATACGGAAACTTGGGCGTTATTCTCTATGATTTCGACTCAGAAAAATTCGGCCTCCAAGGACGCGTTGGGTACCAAAGCGCAGGAATATTCGGCGCAGAGCTTGAAGGCTCTGTCAGCCTTGGTTCTGAGACAGATGAGTTGGACGCCGATGAGACGGCAATCGTCAGAGGTTTCACAGATCTTACGCTTACGCCCGGCACAAGCACATTGACCAAAGAGTTCACAAATTCAGTTGCCGCCTTTGCTGTTGCGCGTCTGCCCCTCAGCGACCGCTTTTCAATTCACAGCCGAGCTGGATTACACGCCACACGATTTAAGTCAGAGCTTGATGATGGGACGCAAGTCTTGAGGCAAAGTGATACATCCGTTGATATCGCTTATGGTCTTGGCATGAATTATTCATTCACACCGAAAAATGATATTCGTCTCGACTACACAGTTTATGAAAATGACCTAGGCGGAAATGCGGATTCCCTGTCAGTAGCGCTGGCTCATAAGTTTTAGTTGGCTCGCGTAATTTAGTATGAAGATTACTAAATCATTTCCGCCAAGTGTTTTTGTAAAGCGCAAGGGCGGGAAGCTGGGTTAATAACTGGGTCCCCGCCTTCGCGGGGATGATAGGAGTTAGGTAAGCAGCGCCCTAACAGCCCCCGCGACATCATCTTGCCGCATAAAGCTCTCGCCAATCAAATAGCCTTGTGCGCCATGTTCTGCGAGCCGCTCTATATCCGCTTTCGTGAATATCCCGCTCTCGGCGATCAGGGTTGCGCCGTCTGGCACGCGCGGGGCGAGGTTTGTGAAAGTGTCCAGCGATGTCTCAAATGTGCGTAGGTCGCGATTATTTATGCCTATCAGCGTTGCGCCGAGATTGACTGCGCGGGTGAGTTCATTTTCGTCATGGGTTTCGACGAGGGCGTCTAGACCGAGCGTTGCAGCTTCCTTCATCAAAGCGCGGGCTGTATCATCATCAATCATTGCCATAATCACGAGGATGCAATCCGCGCCCATAGCTGCGCTCTGGGCGATTTGGATGGGGTCGAGCATGAAATCTTTGCGCAGCAGCGGTAGCTCTGTCGCGCCGCGCACTTGTTTGAAAATAGCGGGGCTGCCCATAAAACCGGGCCCATCGGTGAGCACGGAGAGGCAGGCCGCGCCGCCCTCTGTGTAGCTCTGCGCAATCGCAACGGGGTCAAAGTCCTCGCGGATGATGCCTTTGGACGGGCTAGCCTTTTTGACTTCACATATCAGGGCAGGGCCGCTTTGCGCGATGATAGCTTTTGCAAAACCTCTCGGCGGGGTCAGGTCACGCGCTATCTCGCGCAGTTCCTCAATCGAGATATCATCGCGCAAGGCTTCGACTTCATCTGCTTTGTAGGCCGCGATTTTCTTCAGTACATCGGGGGCGTCCATGAGGCTAGGCATTACTCACCTCAATCAGCGTATCCAGCGCCGCTTTGGCTTTGCCGCTATCAATGCTTTGCGTGGCTAAATCGATACCGTTTGGAATATCTTTGGCGAGGCCCGCAATCATCAAAGCTGCGCCCGAATTGAGCCGTACGATATCTCGGTAGTCGCTATGCTCACCGCTGAGTAATCCGCGCAAGGCCAGCGCATTTTCCGCAGGGTGCCCGCCGCGCAATGACTCTATCGTGGTCAGCTCAATGCCGTAGCTTTGTGGGGCGATGGTGAACTCTGTGACTTGGCCGTCTTTGACTTCAGAGACATAGGTCGGGCCTGTGGTTGTGATTTCGTCTAGCCCATCCGAGCCATGCACAACCCAAATATGCTCAACGCCAAGCCCTGCAAACGCCTCCGCCATTAAATGCCGCCAGTCATCATTATTCACGCCAACGAGCATGCGTTTCGTGCCAGCAGGATTACTCATCGGGCCGAGTAGGTTAAAGAGCGTGCGCTTACCAATGGCTTTACGGGCAGGGCCGACAAAGCGCATGGCGGGGTGGTGGTTGGGCGCGAAGAGGAAACCCACGCCCGCCTTATCCACACATTCCGCCGCCTTTTCAGGCGTAACGGCAAGGTTCACGCCAAGCTCGGAAAGTGTGTCTGCTGTGCCAGTGAGAGAGCTCGCCGCTCGATTACCATGTTTAGCAACACGTGCGCCTGCGCCGGCACAGACAAGGGCGGAAGCGGTAGAGATAGAGAGCGTATGCAAGCCCGTGCCGCCTGTGCCGACAATGTCAATCGCACTGTGAATATCGACGGGCGTCATATTCTCGCGCATGATTTCAACACCGATACGGACTTGGTCGGATGTCAGGCCAGCGTCATTTAGGCCGACGAGGAAATCTTGGATGTCCGCGTCAGATTTCTCGCCGCGCAAGATGCTGCGCATGATATCCGCGAAGTCGCTCACTTCATTCCCGCAATCTTCAAGAACCGTTCAATCAGCGCATGCCCGTTTTCCGAGGCAATGGATTCGGGATGAAATTGCAAGCCGTGAATTGGGCGCGTTTTATGGCGCAGGCTCATAATCTCTTGATCCTCCGTCCAAGCATTCACGGCGAGGCAATCGGGTAGGCTTTCGCGCTCAACGGAAAGGCTGTGATAGCGTGTGGCTTTGAACGGATTATCGAGGCCTTCAAACAGGCCCGTTCCGTCATGATGAATGTCGCTGACTTTACCATGCATGATTTGCTTGGCGCGGATGACTTTGCCGCCAAAGGCCTGACCAATGGATTGTTGGCCGAGGCAAATACCGAGAATAGGAAGGTCATCAGGGGCTTGGGCAAGTAAATCTAGACACATGCCCGCTTCATCGGGGGTCTTAGGGCCGGGGGAAATCAGCACCGCTTTCGCGCCAAGGCTCAGCGCCTGACCCGCGCCCATATCATCATTGCGAATGACCTTGGTCTCCGCGCCAAGTTCTTGCGCGTAGTGGACGAGGTTATAAGTAAAGCTGTCGTAATTATCGATGACTAGGAGCATGGGAGGGGAACTCCGTTATTTCCTTCTCCCCGCATGCGGGGGGAAGTACCCGCGAAGCGGGGGATGGGGGGATGGTTCGGTTGCAGACTAAAAATAGAGTATAGACGAGAGAGCCCTCCATCCCCCACTTCGTGGGTACTTCCCCCCCTAGCGTTTTGTTCAAAACGCATGGGGGAGAAGAAAAGATAGGCGAAAGTTTGGCTTAATAACATGCCCATCATCTAATTCCTGTCAAACTTCACGCTTTGCTCAGCGGCGCGGAACAGGGCCGCTGCTTTGTGTAGCGTTTCTTCAAATTCGGATTTGGGCACTGAGTCCATCACGATACCTGCCCCTGCGCGAACATGGAGAGTGCCGTCTTTGACAATGCCTGTGCGAAGGGCGATGGCCGTGTCCATATCGCCATTAGAGCTAATATAGCCCACCGCGCCCGCATAGATGCCGCGCTTTTCGGCTTCAAGTTCGTCGATGATTTCCATGGCGCGGACTTTGGGTGCGCCGCTAACGGTGCCTGCAGGGAAGCCTGCGAAGAGGGCAGAGATGGCGTCATGCTCATCCAAAATGTCACCTTCGACATTAGAGACGATGTGCATGACGTGGCTGTAGCGCTCGACATTGAAGCGTTCTGTGACGCGGACGGTTCCTGCCTTGGACACGCGGCCGACATCATTGCGGCCTAAGTCTAGCAGCATAAGGTGTTCGGCGCATTCTTTCGGATCTGCGAGCAAGTCTTTCTCGTACTGAATATCCTCGGCATTGGTCTTTCCGCGAGGCCGCGTTCCCGCAATGGGGCGGATGGTGACTACACCGTCGCGCAGACGCACGAGGATTTCAGGGCTCGAGCCAATAATGCTGTGATCTTCGAAGTTCAGGAAATAGAGGAAAGGCGAGGGGTTCATTCTGCGCAAGCTACGGTAAAGCGCAAAGTCACTGGCAGGGAGCGGGGCTGAGAGGCGCTGCCCAATCACGACTTGGAAGATGTCGCCCGAGAGGATGTAGTCTTTAGCTTTCTTTACGCGGTCTGAGAAGGCACTTAATGTTGTGCCAAGTTTAGGCTCGATTATAGGCGTTTCGATATCCTCAATGACATTATGGCTCGTCGGCAGGCTAAGGTCGCGCACGACCGCCTTTATGCGCTCCACGGCTTTGTCATAGCTGCCGCCGGGATAGACGGGTGAGGCGACGATGATTTCCTGCGCCACGGCATCGAATACGGCGACGATTGTAGGCCGCACCATAATAGCATCAGGCGTGCCAATCGGGTCGGGCAGGTCAGAGGCCAATGTTTCGACTTGGCGTATCATGTCATAGCCGAGATAACCGAACAGCCCCGCGCCCATGGGCGGAATACCTTTGGGGAGGTCAAAGGCGCTTTCGGCTTGTAGGGCGCGTAACGTGTCGAGCGGTTTACCTTCTAACGTTTTGAACGCTCCGCCATCTCGCGAGATTTCACTTGCATCACCATGGGCGCGCCAAATCACATCAGGGGCAAAGCCTAAAAAAGAGTAGCGCCCGCGAATTTCCCCGCCTTGCACAGATTCAAACAAAAAAGCGTAAGGTTTACCCGTCGCGATTTTCAGATAAGCCGAAACGGGCGTGTCCAAATCATTGATAACCCGCGCATAGACGAGCCGCGGCTTTGAACCGTCAAAGTCCTCTTGGGCTGGGCTTATTTTCAACGACATTACTGATTGTTGGTGATGCCGAGGGCCGACTGAACTTTTTCGGGATATTCGCGCAATTCGTTCTCACGCAAGATAGATTGCTGGTAGGCATTTTGCAGGTCCGAGCTGATGGCTTGTGTCGCTTGTTCTTGCAGCACGTCGAGGAACTGTCCAGCCAAGCCGTCTTGATTGGGCACGATTTGCGTTAGCTTGGCAATTTGGCGAGTATCGCCTTGAGGACCGGCGCCGCGAGAGACCGCGCCAACCGCGCCGTCAAGCATGCCTAAGACAACGGGCGCGCCAAGTGTTGTCGGGGGTTGCGCGCGAACGATAACGACATCTTCCACGCTCGCGCCGTTTTCAACAGATTTAGCGACCTCATTAATATCTTCGCCCGTTTGTATTTTGCTGGCGAGCTCTGTCATAAGCTCATCCAAAGCTTCACCCGTTTGCTGGGTCTTCCAAGCGGCAGTCGCTCTGTCTTTGACCTCCTCAAAGGGGCGCATTGTGCTGTCGATAATATCTTCAACGCGAACAGAGGCATAACCGCCAAATTCAGTTTCAAACAAATCGGTTTCAAAGCCAAGGTCACTAACGAAAATCTCGCGCAAGATTGTGTCATCTTCTGCAATACCAGGAATGGCCGAGAAGCCGCGCATACTCACGCCGTCCTCTGTTGCACCAGAGCGGTCAATGAAACTGTAATAAGAGAGCGGCCAGCGCACTTTTTCGGAAATTTCTTCCAGCGTGAGGCCGTCCGTCATGGCGTCTTCAACATCGCCCGTAATATCGTAAAGCGCCTCTTTGGCTTTTTCAAAGAGCAGATTGTCTTTAATCTCGTCTCTCTGAGCAAAAAAATCAGGCACAAAAGCAGGTGTAATGGTCGTCACGCCAACAGCATACCAATTGCCCAAACTGCCGAGCACGGCTTGGGCCTCACCTTCTTCGAGAGCGTAGGCGACCTCCGCTGTTTCCGGGTCAAGGATATCATCCTTTAGAGCATCAGTATATATTTCAGGGTCAACGAGGCCCAACCCCGCCGCAACAGCAATCGCATCATCGCCTCGGGCCAATTGCTCAGCCGCCTTTTTAGCCGTCTCTTCATCCGTCGCTGTAATTTGAACCACAGAGCGAGTTTCGGGCGATCCGATTTCGCCGAGGTCAATTTGATATTGGAAGGCTGCTTTTACTTCTTCTTCAGTGGCCTCCATGTCGGGTATTAAATCGAAAGGCTCAAGACGGAGCATCGTAACACGGCGATATTCAGGCGCGGTAAAGGCCACGCCATTCTCATCGATAAAGGCTTTAAGCTGCTCATCTGTGGGCTCAGGCGGAGCAGGGACAGCGTCAGATGTAATCGTCAGGACCTCGGCTTTGCGCTGCTCTGTAATAAAGTTATAGCGCTGCGTGGCAAATTCAGCAGGCGCTTGCAGCCCGCCAATAATGGCCGGAACCGTTTGTTGGCGGCGAAGCGTGCGGAAAATATCATCTTCAAATTGCTTACGCGTGATACGGTTTTGCGCGAGGATGTTATTAAACTTTTCTTCGCTGAACTCGCCGGTCAAATCATTTTTGAAAGATGGGATTTCTTTGACAACATCACGCGCGACGCGGCGGTTCACCCCGACGCCTAGCTCATCCGCGTCAATACCGATAACCGTATCGGTCAGCAGGTTTTGCAAAACGCGGTTATGCAGACCTTGCGCATAGGCTTGTTGGTTAGTGATAGAGCTCTCATTATCGCGGTTGATAGTTTGAAGTTCCCGCTCAAAGGCCTCTTCAAATTCGGCAGATGAAATTTCCGCCTTACCGACCGTAATGACAGCATTGCCTGCGCGGGCGGTAAAGACGTCATTCACGCCCCAAACCGCAAAGGCCACGACCAAGAGGCCGACCAAAATGGCCACCATAAAATTACGAAATTTTCCGCCAATAGATTGGGCCATGCCAATAAGTCCTGTATGCGTGCTGTTTATTCGAGGGATTACATAACCATGCGCCTGACTCGTTACAAGTGCGATTAGTCTTGTCATGCAGAGTAATCACGGCAATATTACCCATGATTCAAGGAGATATTATGCGCCCGTTAATTGCTGGAAACTGGAAAATGCATGGAGATATGAGCTGGGTTGAAAAACCTGCCGCCTTTGAGGCGCTTATGCCGGCCACAGAGCGCAAGCATCTGGATATTCTTATCTGCCCGCCCTCGCTCTTTATTGCAGCTATGGCGGCGTCCTGCCATGAGGCGAATATCCTGCTTGGCGCGCAAAACTGTCACCGCGCCGAGAGCGGCGCGCATACGGGTGAGGTCAGTGCGGCCATGGTTAAATCTGCAGGCGCAGAGTTTGTGATTGTGGGCCACTCGGAACGGCGCGCGGGCGGCGAGACTGATGAAAATGTTGCGACCAAAGCGATGGCCGCGTCTAAGCAAGGCGTAACGCCTATCATTTGCGTGGGCGAGAACTTAGATGTGCGCGAGGAGGGACGGGCTGAAAGCGTTGTCACAGATCAGATAAAAGCGTCAGTCCCCGCAGGGGTGACAGATTACGTTCTAGCCTATGAACCCATCTGGGCCATCGGAACAGGCATGACGGCCACAGCGGACGATATCAAAGCCATGCATGCGGTTATTCGGGGGCTTGTCGGACCTAAGGTGCGTATACTTTATGGAGGGTCAGTGAAGCCAGTAAACGCCAAAAAGATATTAAGCACGGAAAATGTCAATGGCGCCCTGATAGGCGGGGCGAGTTTGGAGATGGAGAGCCTAGCGGCGATTGCACGGGCGGCTTAGCTTGCATTGATAAAGTGGTGGTTTGTCCCTTAGCATGCGTTAGCTCAACGGCTTAAAATATCGTGAATCGAGGTTCTTATCGTCTGGCTTTGCAGTTATGGGTGGATGAGAGCGCTTATAGATAGAATGTCATTCTGCTGTGGGTTGCTCAGAGTGAATAACGGGCGTTGATACTCTGGCGTCCATAGATATAAAGTTTAGCGGACCAAATATCGACAATATATCAATCAGCCTGTGCAATGAGACTCGAGGAAAAGACGTGAACGTAAATGAGAATTTGGAGCAGCAAAAAGCGGCAGCTTCGCGCGGGGATATAGCGGCAAAGACCACGCTCGGAAAACGCATGATCGCTGAACGGGCATCACGGAAATCATTTGAAGAGGGTCAAATGTTCCTGAAGCAAGCGCTCGAGGCGGGAAGTGGCGAGGCCGCTGAATTCTTCGCTGTGCTGCATGCAGTGGGGATAAACGGGCAGCAAGACTGGACTCAAGCGCTCGATTATTTGACGCAAGCGGCCTTGCTGGGTTGGAAACCAGCCGCCCAACAAATCGCAATATTTGCTGACAAGATGGATGAGGATGGTACTTGGAATGTGAGGCAAGCCGATGTGGCGGCTTTACGAAAACAGATCGATATCAATGCTCTATTGCGCCTCCCAGAGAGGCAAATTCTCTGTGAAGCACCACGTATTCGCAAAGTGGAAGATTTTTTATCCCACCGTTTTTGCGATTGGATGATCGCTCGTGCCCGCCCCACCCTTGCCCGGGCGCGTACTTATGACGAGACTGTGGCCGATGGAAAGGAAAGTGAAAGTAGAACGAACTCGTCTGTGAGTTTCAGTCTTTTGGAACTCGACCTCGTTTTGCTTTTAATCCAAACACGGATTTCGATGATTGTAGGCTTGCCGATATTCGTTATGGAAAATTCGAGTGTGCTACACTACCATGCGGGGCAGCAATTCCACGAGCATTACGATTATCTTGACCCGAGTAAACCCGCCCACGCTGAGGATATTCGTCGATTTGGCCAACGCTTGATAACGTTTCTGATTTATCTGAATGAGGATTTTGAGGGTGCTGAAACTTCATTTCCGAAAATCGACCAAAAATTTCGATGCAAAAAAGGCGGCGCACTTCTTTTTGCGAATGTTGATGTTGAGGATCAACCTGATCCGAACACGCTTCATGCCGGATTACCGCCAACCCGCGGCGAAAAATGGTTGTTCTCGCAATGGATTCGCTCAGGTCCATCACCAGAAAACTCGTAGAGAACTATGCGATGCCAAATGATAAAGTCAGGAAGGGGCTGAGGTGGTTTCGTCCTTTTCCCTTTATTGGGCATGCACAAAACGCTGATCTGTTCATCCAAGTTTTTGGGCGTTCTAAAGCCCAAATCTGCATATGTGAATTTAATAGAGGTTATTGGTTTTCTACGATATTGGGTCCTCCGATTGGCTTCCAATCATTTAGAAATAACAAAGCTATTATAATTTATTAAATTAACCGGCCTCACTTATGTCTATCATTATGGCGGCTCCGTTAAACCTACGAATGCCAAAGAGATATTAGGTGCGGAAAATGTCAACGGCGCACTCATTGGCGGGGCATGTTTGGAAATGGAGAGCTTGGCGGCGATTGCGCGTGACGCTTGAGAAGATTAAGAATAGGCCTCTTGCTAAGGTTTGCCAATTTCAAAGACGGTTCCAATCTCGTCTTGGAAATGGCTCTAAGTGGGCATTACATTGACTTTTAGAGTGTAATTTGTTATTCAATTTAAGGACGAACAAAAAACATCTAAGTTTTAAAGGGAAAATTTCATGATCCGAACAAAATTGTCTCTATCAATTTGCGCGCCTGCATTAATTCTGATTGCTTGTGCTTCAACCACTCCTGAAAGCCGCTTAAGTCAACAAGGCGTCAACACTCAAGACGCTAAAGCCCTTCCTGTGGCTGATGAAAATACAGCTATTCTGATGATTGACAGGGGAGATTTAGGGACTGCTGGCTATATTCGGAATGCACGAGTTTTAGTCAATGGAGAAGACGTCGGTAACATTAACAAAAAACAATACTTGCGTGTATCGGTCCCGCCGGGGGCATATGAAGTAGAACTAAAAATTGATCCCATCAGCACTAATAAAGGCGGTTCATTCAAATTGGAGGCCCAAGCTGGGCAGACATATAATTACCACCTGGCCACTTTAACCAACAGAGCTACCTCCGGACTTATTGGTTTCGGAGCCAATAATTCTTATGAGCTTAATGTCGTTCGGTTTGTTGCAAATTCAGAAAATAAGGCTCAGTAATATTGTGGCTGGAGCGACGCTCCCTGAATGAATTCACGATGAGACTTCTATAGCATGACATGAACTTTCGGCACTAACTCTGCGGATCGTTCATTTTCTTTGAGACTTCCCATCTTTAGGTTTTCATTTAAAAAAAGCCGAGACACATTGCAGAAGTAGTGTGTCTTATTTCATTTCTGTTCAAGACATACGCTTCCCAGCAAACCACACTACTCCTCATCCATCACTTTATACTTCTCGAACCACGCCAAAGTGTAATCGGTTTTTGTGTTGAGACGTGACGGACGAGACGCGATGCCGTGATTTGATCCGGGAATCCGAACCATGACGCTGGGGACGCCGCGGAGCTGCAACGCTTGGTAAAATTGCTCGGTCTCAGAAATCGGTGTGCGGTAGTCGACTTCGCCGGTGATCAGCATGGTTGGCGTTTCGACATTCCCAACCAGCGAGAGCGGCGAGCGCTTCCAATAATGCTCAAATTCTTCCCAGGGAGGGCCGGGAAATTGCGTCGCAATCTGTCCGATATAGCTGTCTGCTGTCAGCACTTTTGAGATCCAGTTAATCACGGGCTTGGCGGCCATGGCCGCGTTAAAGCGATCCGTGAGACCGATGGCATAGGCCGTGGCGATACCGCCTGCTGAGCCGCCGGCAATAAACAAATTATTTTCATCAGCAAAACCATTGTCGATGGCCCAATCCACCGCCGACATGTGGTCAGCAAAATCATCGGGACTTGAGTATTTATACTTAAGCAGATTGGCAAAATCGCTGCCATATCCAATAGAGCCGCGGTGATTGTCGTAAATCACGACATAACCTGCCGCTGCCATACGCTGAAGTTCTGCGGAGAAATGAGGGCCATAGGCAAGGTGCGGACCGCCATGAATTTCGATAATCAATGGATAGGTTTTTCCTTCCTCATAATCAGGCGGCGTGATCATCCAGCCTTGGACCTCAAGCCCGTCTAGGGATGATTCATAAGTAAATGAGCGAACTTCGCCAAGGTCTCGCTGGGCTAGAAGGTCTTCATTCAGGTATGTGAGTCTTTTTGCTTTGCCATTTTTCAAGGCATAAAGATCGCCCGGGCGGTGAGCATTTCCTTTGGTGTAAACCAAGGCCCCATTAGCGCCCGCGTCATAACTGCCGCTGACATAAGGGCGCCCGATTGTAGTGCCGCCAATGCCTTTGACCGCAACGCGCCGCTCGCCGTCCACATCGACAACGCCTACCATGTTCTCACCGCGATTTTGATAGGTGAAGCTCATGTCGCGATTAGACATCCATTGTAAATCGCCAATGCGGCGATCCAAATTTTTAGTCAGGTTTTTTGAATGTTCGCCTTCGCGGTCCATGATAAAGACATTGCTAGGGATAAAGGGTTGAGGCTCTTTGGCTGTGCGAAGATAGGCAATGCGGCGCCCGTCGGGTGAGGCCTTGGGACTGGACTCGACTCCGGGAAGGTCTGTCAACTGGGTCAATTCACCTGACGTGACATTTACAGAAAAAATGTCCGCTTCTCTGGTCTCAAGTTCCCAATCCTCATGGCGATTGGCGGAAAACAAAATTTCTTTTCCATCGGGTGTGAAGGAGAGGGCGCCATTATGTTGAAAATCACCAGAGGTGAGCTGACGCCGCGTGCCGCCCTCGGCTGGTATCGTAAAGACGTGGTCGTAAGCCAAATCTAAAAACCCTGCGCCGTTTGTGCGGTAGCGGGCGCGATCTATAACTATAGGGGGTTCAGCCCATTTAGCGCCCTCTGGTTTTTTCGGCTTACTGACAAGTTTTTCGCTTTCCGCTTTCACCGCCATCGTAAAAGCCAACATGTCCCCATCAGGCGACCAAGTGAGATTCCCTGGGTTTTCCTCAAATGAGCCAATAAGAGCCTCTCGGCCCGACTTTAGGTAATGAACATAAAGTCTGGTTTGTCCTGAATTACGTTTCATATAGGCAATGCGCTCTCCTTCAGGAGACCAGCGCGGCGAGCTGTAAGAGTCTGTGTCGGCGAAGAGAGGTTCATGTGAGCTGCCATCAAGGTTTACGAGCCAAACATGAGAGCGTGTCCGGTCGGTCATAATATCGTTGAATCGGCGCACATAAAGAGCCTGCTGACCATCGGGTGATATCTGAGGCTGATCCGCCCATTCAAGTTCAAATACATCCGCCGCCGAGAACGGCACGATTTCATCATGGGCTGATGCGGCTGCGCTAAAGCTCACCGCCAAAATCACTAGAGCTAATAACCGTTTCATAACGCCTCACTAAAATTACTATTATTATGCTGTTCAGAATGCGTGCGGCCGAGCCGAACGCTTGGGTTCGTCCTTACTCCCACCAATATGGCAGGCGTTTCTTATCGCCTGTATAAACCTCATTCATAGTCTCCGCTTCGTATAGGCGGCCGCCAATCATGACGTGTTCAATGGTCTCCGTATTGCGGATATCGTCGAGTGGGTTTTCATCGAGGATGACGAGGTCAGCAAGCTTACCTTCCTCGAGACTGCCAATGTCTTTGGAAAAGCCTAAGTGACGGGCCGGCTCTGTTGTTGCTGTGCTTAGCGCTTGAACCGGGCTCATACCGCCGCGCGCAAAACTCCAGATTTCCCAATGCGAGGCGAGGCCTTCGCGCTGACCATGCGCGCCAATAGAGACGGGCACACCCGCTTCCATCAGCTTTTTGGCCGTCGCTGCAGAGGCTGCATCGGCGTAATCTTCTTCAGGCGCCATTTGGCGGCGCACGGAACGGGGCTGAAGGATTGTTGGCGGGACGTGTTTGGACAGGAGTGGATGTTTCCAAACATCTGACTCTTGATAATAATAATCCTCGCCGCGCACACCGCCATATGTCACAACAAGGGTCGGCGTATAGGCGACATTGGTCTGGCTATACATCTGAACCACATCATCATAAATCGCGCTGACGGGCAGGTTATGCTCAACGGATGTGTTTCCGTCCTGCACAAGGCTCATATCCATATGATAAAGCGAGCCGCCTTCGGACACGACAATTAGGTCATTATCACGGGACGCTTTGACGACTTGTTGTCTCTGGTCGCGGCGCGGTTGGTTATAGTTTTTCACGCCATGCGCGCCTTGGTTTTTCAGGCGGCCAACATGTTCCTGAGCATCTTCTTCGCTTTGGATATTGGCAAAGAAGCCGGGAGCTTTCGCGCCGTAAACAACTTCGCCTGTCGAATAGATACGCGGCGCGAGAAGCTCGCCTGCGCGTTGCATCTCGCCTGCCGCGAATATTTCACTGGCGCGGCTGGATGGGTCAAAAATGGTTGTGACGCCGAGGGCCAGTGTCGCGACCGTTTCCCAATTTTGCTGCGGGATAAGCTCATCTATGCCTTGCGGGCCATGGGCATGAGCGTCAATCAATCCGGGAATAATCGTCTTGCCGTCCATATCGATGGTTGTGACATCACCTGCATAAGTCACGTCCTCACCAATGGCTTCAATGCGGTCGCCATTAATCAAAATAGTGCCGTCTTCGATAACGCCGCCATCTTCGTCAGACATCGTAATGATACGCGCATTGGTTAGCGCAATCATGCCTTTGGGCTTATCAGCCTTGACTTTGTAGGACAGGTCAATGCCGGTTTTAGTCGGTTCAAAATCGTCCTCCATGACCTCAGCCGCATCAACAGTGAAGAGCGTCGGGCCGAGGGTCCAGCTGAGCTTATTATCATTTGTCCAGCTCGGATAGGTCGCGCCGCCATGGCTGACTTTTGTCACGGGCAGAGCTGTTGACTTCATGGATATATCCACGTTTTGCGGCCCCTTCAGAGCAGGCTGAACATAGAGATTATAATTCTCCCGCATGGCAATCATCGTCCCGTCAGGCGAAACGTGGAAGCTCTGCGCCATGGTTGACGAGGCATGTTTGCGCTCATCATCGCCAAGCAAGTTAGTGGAAACGAGCGTGTTTTTCTTATCCAGGAATTTAGTGAAATAAACCCGCAGCTCATCCCCGTCAAAATGCGGGTCACTGCCCGATTGACTAATGCGCACAGGCTCACCGTCCTCAACAGTTTGGACATATAGACCTGGGGCTGCCGACCATTCAGGCGCTGTCAAATTACCGCCTGAGCCCTTTTCGTAAGTGAAATACTCACCGCTGGGCGAGAAGGCCGCGCGTTTATAATGGCCCGGATTTTTCGTCAGTGTTGTAATTCTCTTGGACGCCACATTCATCATATGGATAGCGCCTAAATCCGCGTCATTCCATGTTGTGAAGATAATATTTTTGGAGTCGCGTGACCAGCTTGGATAAAGCTCACGCATGGACTTAGGCAGATCCGTCATAGGCCTGACGCGGCCTGAGGCTTTATTGCGTAAGTATAATTTGCCGAGGCTTTCAAACACCACAGTTTTGCCATCGGGGGAGACTTGAACAAAGCGCGGTATCTGTGTCTTAAACTCTTCTGGCGAAACTTCGACCTCAGGGCGCGGCGCGTCCATGACTGTGCGCGTGTCATTGACGGCAAAGTCAATGTGCTCAATGTCGCCATCTTCCACATTGACGGAATGGAATTGACCATTGGCCCAGAAATAAAGTGAACTACTATCTGGGCTCCAATCCATATTGGGATACATGCCTTGCACGCCCCATGTCTCTTGCATGTCCTGATCAAGGTGATCAAAAATCATGCGTTCTTCGCCGCTCTCTAAATCTTTGACGAAGAGTTTAGACTTGGCGCGTACGCGTTTGACATAGGCCAGATATTTTCCGTCAGGTGAGGGGGCGGGACGGACCGCGCCGCCGGGACCGCCTGCGGCCACATCAATCTCGCCTGTTTCCATATCATAGCGTTTGATTTGGAAGATTTGCTTATTTGTATCTTGGGCATATTCGAAAATTGGGCCTGGTGTCGTGTTTTGGGTATAATAAATGTAATGTCCATCAGCAGAAAACATGGGTTCACCAAGTTCTTTCTGGGCATTTTCCGAAGGCTTTTTGACAAGCTGTACGCCTGAACCGCCGCTTTTGTGATAAAGCCAGATTTCGCCGACGCCGAGTGAGCGCGACGTTGTGAAATGCTTACGCGCGGCAATAAATTGTCCGTCAGGTGACCATGTCGGATTATTGGTCAGGCGGAAGCTTTCCTTTGTGACCTGTTCTTTATTCTCGCCGTCCACATCCATCGTCCAGATATTATCCCCTCCTGCGCGGTCAGAGGTAAAGGCAATGCGCGAGCCATCCGGGGAGAAACGCGGCTGCATTTCCCATGCCATGCCGCTGGCGATATTAGTGGCTGTGCCGCCCGTGACGGGCATTGTGTAGATGTCGCCCAGCATATCAAAGGCGATGGTCTGGCCATCAGGCGAAACGTCAAGGCTCATCCAAGTGCCTTCGGTGACATTGATATCAATCTCGCGCTTGTCGCCCGGAGGGTTCATGACGTCCCATTTTTCGTCTTCATCAGCAGACTCTTCGTCTGATTTTTTACTTTTGGCCTTAGTCTTCATAGCGGCCATTTTCATGTCAGCCTTTTTCATGGCTGTCTTCTCGGCTTTTTTCTTCATGGCCTTTTTAGGCGGCGTAACCTTCTTAGCCATCGGTTGAGCTTTGGCGCTATCTGCCTTTTTCGGCTTATGCGGATGGTCAGCCATAGCTGTGAAGGCAAAGGCGCTTGTCGCGGCAACACCGCCCAAGAGAATATATTTAAGAGACGTAATTTTTGAGGGCGTCATGCGATGGCTCCATTTGTTTTTATATGTTGTAGGACGCGAGGGATAAAGCGTCACCATTTTTCCCCTGAGAGGGTTATTATCGTGTTGTTATTCCGTTAAGGCACAGGCTTTTTAACGAGTCATTCCGTCTCAATGCGAAGCATTGGTGGAACGGAACCTATGCCTGAATATTGCACTTGAACGCGGATTTGCTGATAGTCGCAATGACAAAACATGGGTTCCGCCACGACTACGTCCCGGTGTTTGATTGGTCAAACACAAGGACGGAATGACAGAATTTCTAAAACCGACCGGCAGCCCCAGGGAAGACAACAGGCGTTTCGCTGCCGTCTTTGGCGACTGAACTTACTCCGAAGAAGTAGTTATCGATGACGAGGTTTTTAAACTCCCATTCATTGACCTTGCCGATAAAGCGCGAATGTGTCCATTCGGGTTCCGTCGTTAGGCGCCAATGCACGCGATATCCTGCGAGGTTGCCTGCATTGTCAGGGGTCTCCCAAGACAGCCTAGCAGAAGGTTTCACTGCGCCCGTCGCTTCGACATTGGCCGGGAAAGGCGGGGCGCCTGCCATGCCTGCCATGGTGACCATATTTAAGGCGGTGAGTTTCGCGGCATAGACTGAGTCCACACCTTCCATCGTATCGCCGTAAACAACACCGTCTTCGGTGCGTAAATCCTGATGTTGACGGTCATAATGCTCATGGACTTCCATGATACGGATACCGGGGATGCCAACTTGGTTGAAGGGGCGGTGGTGACCACCGCGGCCAAAACGATCAAGGCGGTAGACCATCATCACGTTCAAATTGGTCATATATTGATCAGCTTGCGCTTTGATGTAACGGGCCAGATTACGCGAGGGACTATCGACTTCGCCGCCTGTGAAACGCCGCGAGCGGGCTTCAGCCTCGGTTTCATTGGCGCGCGTGCCTTCGGAAAATACGCGAGCACTGGAATTATCTATGACCCCGTCTATGCCCGTAATATTGGAGATCATATCGTTATTGAGAACGCCCTTAATTTCCCAGCCTTCTTTGAGGGCGTGTTCAGCAACAATCTTTCCGCCAAAGAGACCCTGCTCTTCACCGGACAGGCCAGCGTAAATAATCGAGCCTGCATATTTGCGTTTGGAGAGGATACGTGCGGCTTCAATTGTGCCCGCCATGCCGGAGGCATTGTCATTTGCGCCGGGGCTGTCTGAGGTGCCGTCAAGCGGGTCGGTCACGCGGCTATCAATATCGCCGCTCATCATGACATAGCGGTTTGGGTCGATAGAACCTCTTTGAATAGCGAGAACGGAGACCACTTCGGTGGGTTCGGGGATGCGGCGCTCGCCTTCAATGGTGTCGGAGACATAGATGACTTCCAAACAGCCACCGCATTCTTTGGAGATTTTTTCAAATTCAGCAAATATCCAGCGCCGCGCCGCGCCGATGCCGCGCGTATCACTTTCAGTCTCCGAGAGTGTGTGGCGCGTGCCAAAATCAACAAGGGTTTGAATGTCGTTTTGAATGCGGTCCGCCGAAGCCTCAACAGCGATATTATAAATATCCTGAACTTCCGAGGGCGGCGGTGTGTCCAGCGTATGCGCATTTGCATTTAGCGCCGTGAATAAAATAGCGCTCCCTAAAATCAATTTTTTCATGCTTTATCCTGTAGTTGCGAGGGTTAAGACGTCGCGATAGCTTTGTCTTATTTCCATCTTGTCATGATGCCCAATCATCTCTTTGTGAAGCGCTTTTAAGCGGTAGCACGGAACGAACATATAGGCGTGATGTTCGACATGGTAATTGACCCAGTAGGGCCCAAGAAAAATCTTCTCTAAGATATTGGTATACGTCGTTCGGGCATGAGTGAGGGGGTTGTCGTCAAATGTCGTCATCGCATGCTCGGTAATATTGCGGAGCCGCAGAACGACAAAGAACCATGTCATGAGCGGCGCCAGCCATAGCGCAAAGTAAACCCACCAATAGCCGAGCAATGCCAGTGCGCCGAAGATAATCGCGTTAGTGATAAGATAAGGCCAAGGGGAGCTTTTCTGAAAGGCGTCTGAACCCTCAATATTGGGTTTCTCGCCTTGTTTCATTTTCATCGTGGCGAGGCGCAAACGCAGAAATGTTTGCCCTGTAATATCCCGAAAGAGTTTTCGCTTAAGGCTCGCTTTAGAAATCGGAAATTTAGCGGAGAGCGGAAGGTCAGGGTCAAGCTCACTTTGCGCATAGCGGTGGTGTTTCAGATGATATTTGCGATAGCCTTCAAGGTCACCGCCATAAGGGGCGCCGAGTAAATATTTGCCGATAAATTCATTGAGCGCCTTGGTCCTAAACAAAATACCATGAGCCGCATCATGCATCAAAATAGCCATGCCGTGCTGCCGTGAGCCTATGAGGAGGAAGGCTAGGATAAAGGTCAGCGGATTAGGAAAAAGAATAAACATCGCCATCGCGCCAATGACGATCGCCCATACATGAAGGGTCAGCCATGCGCCCCAAAGATCAGAGCGCTCAGCCAAAGCTTTGACGCGGTCTTTGGGAATGTAATTCATTGAACTCCTCATAAGCTCAACATGCTATCTCGGGCGTATGGTGTCAATCTGCCTAGAAGTGAACACTTATGCCACTTCACACGTATCAAGAGCACAATGAAGAGATATTTTATGTCTAAATACGCGATAACAATGACGGCTTTTATGCTCGGGCTCACCTCAATGGCCTGCGCGAAAGCCCAGGAGTGCAATATGTATGTGAAATTTGAAACCGCTCAGGAGACGGGCCAATGGCGCGCCGTTAATGATGGCGTGATGGGTGGTAAATCTTCGGGCGGCCCGCGCTTTGAAAACGGGAATATGATATTTGAAGGCGTCATCAACACAAATGGCGGCGGATTTTCATCCCTGCGCAGCCCCGTCGATAAGGGCGATTTAAAGGATGCAAGCGCCATGACGTTGCGGGTCAAATCTGATGGCCGCGCTTATAAGCTGACCTTTCGTACAGATATGACCTATCGCGGCCGCCTGATAAGTTTCCAAGCCCCTATACCGCAAACGCCTAAGGGTGAGTGGGCCGAGATTAGCGTGCCATTTTCTGACCTCAGCGGTTCTATCTTTGGACGCTCATTGCAGGGCGCCAAATTTGACCGTGCACAAGTGCAAGAGATGGGAATCATTTTAGCTGACGATCAAGACGGTCCGTTTCAGCTTGAAGTCGATTGGATGCGTGATTGCTAATCACAGTGACCAAGGCTTGACCTTAGCCGCGAGATAAAGGATTTAGAGTTATAAGGATATTTGCCATGACTCGACTTTTGTTTCTCACTGCCTCAGCTTTGATATTAACAGCCTGCCAAGCGGCGAGTGCTGAAAAAAATGAGGCCAAGAAAACCTCTAAAGTTATTAATACCGCCTCATCAGAACGCTCAGTTCAGAGAGGAGAAGCTCTTTACGTTGAATTTTGCGAGAGCTGCCACGGCGCGAATTTGGAAGGCGGGCTGGCACCGTCCATGGCGGATGATGTTTGGGTGCATGGCGGCACGGATGATGATATCCGCCGCATCGTCACAGAGGGTTTGGAAGAGGCCGGAATGCCGGGCTTTGGAGACGTTATTCGGGGAGAAAACCTGGATGATCTTGTGAATTATATTCGCAGTGATGTGAGGCCTAAATCTTCGGTTCCGGTTGACCGCGTTCCGTCAGTGCAGGACCAAGTCCAAATTGACGATTGGGCCACAAATTTAAGTGAGCCTTGGGGCGTGCATTTTATTGCGGATGATACGGCGCTCGTCACAGAGAAAAGAGGTAAATTGTGGCGTGTAACGTCTGACAGCCGCGATGAAATTAAAGGCATTCCGAAGTCAATCGACAAACGCCAAGGCGGGCTGCTTGATGTGGCAACAGACCCTGACTACGCCAAGAATGGTTGGGTCTATCTAAGTTTCACCCATGCCGATGCAGAAGATGATGACGCATTAATGACGAAGATTGTTAGGGGCCGCATCAAGGATAATGCTTGGGTTGACGAACAAAGCTTATTCCAAGCTAAGCCTGAGGATTACATCAAGACGGGCTTTCATTTTGGCTCGCGTATTACCTTTGACGATAGCGGGCATCTTTATTTCGGCATTGGCGATCGCGGGAAACAAGATGAGGCGCAAGACCTCACGCGGCCCAATGGAAAAATTCACCGCATCATGCGCGATGGCTCTATTCCCAAAGATAATCCCTTTTTGGAAACCGAGGGCGCTTACCCCTCCATTTATGCCTATGGCAATCGCAATCCTCAAGGCACGATTGTCCATCCTTATTCAGGCGTTCTTTGGGAAACTGAGCACGGCCCGCGCGGCGGAGATGAGCTGAACATCATTAAATCTGGCGTGAATTACGGCTGGCCGAAAATCTCTTATGGGATCAATTATAACGGAACTGAGCTTACGCCTCATACGTCGTTGCCGGATATGGCGCAGCCTGTATCTCAATGGACACCTTCAATCGCCGTTTGCGGGCTCGATGTTTATACGGGTGATTTATTCCCGCAATGGAAAGGCCGGTTGATGGCAGGCGCTTTGGCTTATGAAACGGTTCGGCTCATTAATGTTGCAGGCGAGAGATATGTCAGCGAGGCCACACTTATCCAAGATGAAGGACGGGTGAGGGATGTCACCACAGGGCCAGACGGCGCTATCTACGTCGCGCTGCCCAAGCGTATTGTCAGACTTTCGCCGAAGGAATAACCATGTGGAAAGATCGTCTCATCCAAGGCTATCGTGAATTTCGCGCTGGTGATTTCGCGGAGCAAAAAGCCCTCTATGAAGAGCTTGGCACCAAAGGGCAAAAGCCCAAGGTTATGATTATTGCCTGCTCGGATAGCCGCGCTGACCCCTCTGACATTTTTAATGCCTATCCCGGCGAAATGTTTGTGCTCCGCAATGTGGCAAATATCGTGCCGCCTCTTGATCCCACGGAAGGCTATCACGGAACCTCAGCGGCCATTGAATTTGCTGTCAAAGTTTTGAACGTGGAAGCCTTGGTCGTGATGGGCCACGAATCTTGCGGCGGTATCGCAGGATGTCTTGCGGGTATGGGGCACGACCCTGATGCAGGCTATGTTGGCAAATGGGTCTCTATCATCAATGAAGTAAGAGACCGCGTCATGGCGCGTAATCTGCCCGAAGACCAAGTGACATTTGAAATGGAATTGGAAGGCGTTCGTCAATCCTTGACGAATTTGATGACATTCCCCTTTGTGCGTGATGCGGTGGAGAGCGGTCAATTGTCGTTACAGGGCGCTTATTTTTCAATCATCAAAGCTAAGTTGATGATGGCCAATGATAGTGGCGAATTTGAGGTTATCCAGGCCTAAGAGTTTATTTTGTTCTAGGCGGCGACGGTAATAACGCCAAATGGGTCAATACCGCTTTCTTGTAAAATTTGGTGAACGCGATGATATTGCACGGCGGGTTTGATATTAAGCCGTTGGCGCGCTTCGTCGAGATTTTCAGCTAGCAGAGCCATGATGTCCTGTTTCATGATGTTTTCCGCGAGATTTCCGTTTTTCTTGGCCTCGCGTACCGCTTTCCAAACAGGCGCGCCTTTGGGGGCTTCTTTGCGAATTTCAATCGGCACCATATGAGAGATAAAGTAGATGCCGAGCCCGCCATGCTGGCTATGCGTAAAGCTGAGGACGCAGGCTTCGCCGAGAGCGTCGCGGCTATAACCTGTCATGATGTGAAATAAGTCATGCACGTCGCGGCGGCGATTGCCGTACCAAACAATATCATCATCATAGTAATCTTCTAGTGAGCTGCCAAAACGGTCATATTCGTCGACAAGACCTTGCGCTGAAAGGCCTTGGGACTCCATAAAGTCGCAATAATGCTGCCCGACAGACCCTGCAGGAAGCTTACGGAGTTCCGCGTGATTATCGAGCAGGGGGACGAGATCTTTACGCTCAGTAAACCGCGCTTGACCCTCAGCTGTTTTCATAAAACGAGCAAAGTCTTTTTCAATGTTTGAGCCGTCTAAAGATTTGATAATGTGGAAGACTTGTGTCGTGTCTTCTTTATCCTCCACCAATTTGCGGAAGTGCTTATAAGCTTTAAGGGGACGAATACGGCGTGTTGTCATGGTGAATGAGTAGCGCAATGGGATGAATTTATCAATAACCGCCTTTGTATAGCGTGATTTCAGAAACGTATCGCTATGACAGCAGGCCTAATTCTTTAAGCTTCGGTATGACGCCAACCTCGCGATCTACATGAAACGCTTTTATACCGACTTTTTCTGCCGCTTTGACGTTTACTAAGGTATCATCAAAGAACCAGACATCTTTCGGGCTTACATCCATCTCTTTTATAGGAATGAGGTAGCTTTTAGAGTCAGGTTTAGCTGCCTCTATCAGGTGAGACGCGAAGCTATAATCGAAATAATCATCTAGAATAATATGGGTCCGAAGATGCTGCCAATGCAGCGCATTTGTATTGGAGAGACAGGCTAAGCTATAATCGGCCTTGAGCGTTGTTAGGGCCGCTTTGGTTCCCGAGTAACAAGCCTGGACCCAACTATTCCACATCTCTTTGCCTTCACTTAGAGGGACATCGAGATTGAATCGCGTGATCAGCTCTTGCGCAAAAACATCATCGCTACACTGGCCTATCTCATAGGCGCTGAATATGTCTGAAGCTGCAAAGCGCGTAATAACATCCTCGCGCGGCAAGCCCGTAAGCTGCGCAAGTGCGTCAAGGCCGACCCAGCGCACAATGACGCCGCCAAGATCAAAAAGCAGGACTTTGGGTTTAGGCATAGTCAGCACCGCGCGTTACGCGACCTTTGGAGCTGCAGCTTTCACATCATCCGTTACACGGTTTTCAAATTTTGCAAAGTTGTCAATGAACATACTGACGAGCTTATGGGCCTGAGCATCATAGGCAGATTTATCAGTCCATGTGCTTCTTGGGTCGAGTAAGTTGTTGTCAACACCTTCAATTGCAATTGGGACCATAACTCCGAAGTTTTCATCCTTTCGGAACTCCCCTTGATTAATTGATCCATCAAGCGCTGCATTCAGCATAGCCCGTGTATCTTTGATGGGCATACGATGTCCTGTTCCATAAGGTCCCGCTGTCCAGCCTGTATTAACTAGCCAGCATTGAACGTCATGTTTGGCGACAAAGTCACGTAATAATTCTCCGTAAATGGCGGGGTGACGCGGCATAAAGGGCGCGCCAAAACAGGCTGAGAACGTGGCTGTCGGTTCGACGACGCCTTTTTCTGTGCCTGCAACTTTGGCCGTGTAACCGGATAGGAAGTGATACATGGCTTGTTGCGGCGTAAGCTTTGAGATCGGTGGCAACACACCAAAGGCATCAGCGGTCAGCATGACAAGATTTTTAGGTTGGCCACAACGGCCTGTCGGGCTGGCGTTCGGTATAGCTGTTAGGTCGTAGGCTCCACGAGAGTTTACAGCCAACGAGTCATTAGCAAAATCAAGCTCGCGAGTTGCTGGGTTCATAACCACGTTTTCCAGAATCGTTCCCCACATCTCGGAGGTTGCGAATATTTCTGGCTCAGCTTCGCGCGAGAGATTGATCATTTTGGCATAGCAGCCTCCTTCAAAATTAAAGAGACCGTTTTCAGACCAACCATGCTCATCATCGCCGACAAGTGTACGGTCAGGGTTGGCAGATAATGTTGTCTTACCTGTTCCCGAAAGGCCAAAGAAGATCGCGCCATTATCTTCATCGTCTACATTGACAGAGCAGTGCATTGGCATGACCTGCTTTTCAGGGAGCAGGTAATTCATTATGGAAAAAACTGATTTCTTGGTTTCACCTGCATATGATGTGCCGCCTATCAAGACGACCTTTTCCTTCATATTGACAGCAATGACTGTTTCTGAACGCACACCATGTTTGGCAGGATTAGCACGAAAACTTGGCAAATTAATGATAGTATATTCTGGCGTATATGTTTCCAGTTCTTCGGCTGTGGGTTGGCGCAGTAAGTGATGCACAAAAAGTCCATGCCAAGCATATTCAGTTATAATTTGGACGGGCAGGCGGTGCTCGATATCAGCTCCGCCAAATGTATCCTGACCATAGAGTGTTTCCACGCCTGCCATATGCGCTTCAAAGTCTTCTCTTAAGGAAGCAAATTGTTCTGCAGAAATATGATCTGCAGCTTCCCACCATACTTTATCTTCCGTGACCTCATCACGGACGACAAATTTATCTGTTGCAGAGCGGCCAGTGTGCTTACCTGTTTTGACGACGAGGGCGCCGCCCTTGGAAATTTCTGCGCCTTCACTTCGCACCGCTGCTTCGTAGAAGCGTGCAGGTGCCCAGTTCCAGTTGATATTATAATCTTTATCAAACCCATCAACGCCGAGCTGTCTAGAAGCTGTTGCCATTTGAATAACCCTCACTGTACTTTTCAATTGGCGCGGATTTAGCAGCTATTGTGAAAATTTCAACTGGTAGGACCAATAAAAGTATATTTTTTCAGTTATTCACTGTGACAATGCTGTCATTTCGTCTGCAGTGAATGCCCATCAAACGTTGTTTAAGCTTCGTAGCTAGGACGCGCCTTCATGCGCTCATGCCACTCCAAAAGAGCCGTTTGCGATTCGAGGGGGTAAACCTTCACCCAATCTGCAAAATCAACAACGACAGTGGCTGTGATGTCGGCTATGGAATAGTCAGCGCCAGCCACATATTTATTATCTTTCAACTGCCAATTTAGGCCTTTGAAAAACCACGCAATTTGCATGAGCCCGCGTTCCGCAAGCTCAGGAATTTGGGCAACTTTCTGCGGCCCGGGCAGGGCGCGATCTTTCATGGAGGGCGCGCTATTGCGAAGGGCATTGGCGATGGACATCAGACCTTCCATCTCGCAGCGCCAATTCCATTTTGCAATCGCCGCCTTTTCCTGTGGAGTTGTGCCGAGCATAGGCTTGTCTGGATAGACCGCTTCAAGATAGGCGGCTATCTCAGCATTTTCCGTCATAACGCCGTCTTCTGTAACGAGGGCTGGAACCGTACACCGCGGATTTATTTTGCGAAACTCAACACTCATTTGCTCACCCTTGCGCAAATCAATTTGTATGTTTTCATGCTCAATCTCTTTTTCAGCGAGCAGTATGCGGGTGCGGCGCGGGCTTGGGGCTGTGGTGCAATCATAAAGCTTGAGCATATCAGGTGTCCTCGTTAGGGTCTCTTTTTAGGAGTGTTCTATGTCAGCAACGTATCATATTAAAGCCCTTTTAGGCGGAGCCGTAATTTTGGCCCTCGCAGCATGTCAGGCCAAAGCTGTTTCGCAGCAAGATGCATTTTTTGACAAGATCAGCGAACATTGCGGCAAAGCCTATGCCGGGAAACTGGTCAGCAAGGATGAAGTTGATGCTGATTTTGGGAAACAGTCAATGGTCATGCATGTGCGTGAGTGCAGCGATACAGAAATACGCATTCCTTTTCATGTCGGCGATGACCATTCTCGTACATGGGTGATTTCTAAAACGGACACAGGCTTGCGCCTAAAACATGACCACCGCCACGAAGACGGCTCAGAAGACGCTGTCACGCAATATGGTGGGGACACGATTTATGAGGGGGCAAAGTCGCGGCAGGTCTTTCCGGTGGATCAATTTTCTATCGATATGTTTGAGCGCGAAGGTTTGGAGGCCTCAGTCGTCAATATCTGGGCGGTCGAAATCAACAACGCCACATATGCCTATGAGCTAAGTAGGCCCAATAGGCATTTCCGTGTTGAATTTGATGTGACAAAGCCGGTGGAGACGCCGCAGGCCCCGTGGGGATTTGAGGATTAGACGCTAATTATGTTCCCAAGTATTAGCCAGCGGAGAGCTTAGCCAGTAACGTCTCGTTTAGCACTTGGAGCTATTTCGATTGTTTCGAATGACTCGTCATTGGGTGATGTATCTAAATTATCGCGATGGCTAATGGGTTGAGCTTGAGCAGGCTTTTTCTTGCGGAAAAGCTTCTTTAAATATCTTAAGGCCAGCGGTATCAACTGCGCGATTAAAAGTCTTGTTATCAAACGTCTCATAGCGTCAGCCTATAGGGCAGTTTTCGTTCACAAGATAGTTATCTTTACACCTCCGATATTCACCTACACCGCGAATATTTGGCTTGGGTCCTTAAAGCTCTTAAACTCCAGCGCATTGCCTGAGGGGTCGAGGAAGAACATCGTGGCTTGCTCGCCAGTTTCGCCTTTGAAGCGGATATAGGGGTCGATGACAAAATCCGTTTTGGCGTCTATCAGGCGGTCTTTCAGATCGTGCCATTGCTCCCATCCCAGAACAGCGCCGAAATGACGAACGGGGACCTCTTTACCGTCTACGGGATTAGTGGGTTCGTTGGCGTGAAAGGCTTCCAGCTTGACATGAAAACTAACTTGATGGCCGAAAAAATCAAAATCAATCCAGCTCTCTGCTTCGCGGCCTTGGGCGCAGCCTAAAAGCTCTGCGTAAAACGCGCGGGTTTGCTCTTTGTCTTTAACGGGATAGGCTAGGTGGAAGACAGCCGCCATGCGGGTCTCTATTTAGGGCCGAAGGCGTAATCACCGCCTTTTTCGAGCGCAGCTAAATAGGCGGGCCGTTTATGGATTTTATCAACAAACTCGATACACGCTTCATAGCCCTTTAGCCGACCGCGCGCTTTGGCGGCTTCGAGCGGGAATATCATCTGAATGTCAGCGCCTGTGAGTTTATCACCCGCAAAATACTCATTCCGGATGAGGCGATATTCGCAATAATCGAGCACGCCTTTTATTTCGTTCATGATGATAGGCTGAATAGGCGCGGCGGCTTCGCCGAGATATCCCGTATAAATTGCGAGCAGGAAGGGAAGCATGGCCGAGCCTTCGGCAAAATGCAGAAAGTGAACATAGTCGATATATTCCTGCGTATTGCGTTCAGGACGGAGTTTTCCTTTGCCGTATTTATCCAGAATATAAACGATGATTGCGCCTGTTTCAGCGACGATGTCATCCCCGTCCTCAATCACAGGAGATTTTCCCAGGGGGTGAATGGCTTTTAGTTCAGCGGGCGCACGGTTCGTGTCAGGGTCACGCTGATAATGCTTAATTTCATAAGGCACTTCCATTTCTTCGAGCAGCCAAAGGATGCGTTGTGAACGGGAATTGTTGAGATGGTGTACTGTAAGCATGGTAACTTACTGAACGTGAAATGGGGCTTAGGCAAGCACCTTTTTGGGTCCGTCATTGCCTTTGAACTGAACCGACCTGATATCTTTGCTTAAAGTTACATCGACATTGTTGAGTTGGCCCGGGATAATGTCGCGTAGCATTGACGCCGAGACCACAAGTTCCGCAGGCGCTGTTTCAAGTTTGGCCTGCTCATAGACATAGACTGTATTGCCCTGTGTTTCAGCGCCCAAGAGCTCAAGTTCAATGTCTTTGCCATTTGAAAATAAAGAAAAATGCTTCGCCGTGTAAAGCGCGAGTTGGGCGCGAGCTTTGAGCGAAAATAAATCCGGCTTCTCGATAACGCCTTTGGCTGCCAGAGCCGTTTCTGCGTCATGCAGATGATAGCTATGAATGACATAGAGCATGCCGTCCGCTTCATTCCAATTGATGGTGCTTAGCGTGGTCTTTTGACGATGCGCATAGGCCGAGAGCGGAAAGGCTGCCCATAAGGCAGCCCCGCTTGTTATCTTGAGTGTTTGGCGGCGGGTTAACATAGGCGGAGCCTAACTATTTACCCATCATCTTTTCAAGCGTTTTGCGCAGAGAAGATTTTTCTTTTTCATCAAGTTTCTTCTTCTTCATCTTAGACGCGCTGTCTTTCGATGAAGAGTTTTTAGACGCAGCGTCTTTTTCCATTTTTGATTTCGCGTCGGTCGAGGTGTCCGGTGAATATGTGTCACTTTCATCTGCCGGGTTTGCTTCGTTTTCATCCGTCCCAGATATAGGCATATCTTTGTCGTCATCCTTAGCTTCACCTTTTTCTTCGGCGGCTTCTTCCTCATCTGTTTTTAGCTCGACAAGCATATCTCTCATCATGTTGCTGGCTTGAAAGTCAGACTTGTACATTTCAAGACGGCCAGGGCGCATGACAGGTGGATAGCTGTTATTGTTAAAGTCAGCATCCGCAGTCTGGTGATGCGGGTCAAGCTCGATAGATTTGATGCGGTTCTTGCGCGTAATCAGCTTGGTGATATGTTTGCTGTTACGGCGCCAGATTTCAGCAGGCACCATCAGCTCTTCCGTATCACCATTCATATAGGTAAGCTTGAGCGGCAGCGGCGTAATCAACCCGCCGACATTTTCGAAATCAACAAAGTAGAAATAGTGACCGTCTTCTT
>JAOIVW010000059.1 GCA_028224375.1 Hellea sp. | reverse complement strand
TAAAAAAACTGCCCTACGAGGAGCGGCTTTTCTAATATTCTGATATGTTATCTGTATTGCTGAATACGCGTTGTGCGCAATCCTGAGATGCCGTGGCTCTCAATAGACCGTTGCCACGCTAAAAACTCTTCAGATGACAAGCCATAACGCGAGCAAGCCCCTTCGAGTGTTAAAAGCCCACCACGGACAGCCGCAACAACTTCGGCTTTACGGCGAATAACCCAGCGGACAGTGTCCGGCTTAGGCAAATCTGCCAAAGTGAGAGGTGTCCCTTCGGGACCAATCACCACATTCTCTCTTTTTATTTTTCGGTCTGACATTTACGCCGCCCTTTTCATTATTATTATCAGTGTGCAAAGCTATAGCGCATGGGCGTTAAAAAGAGTTTAAGGAGCCGCGAAAAAACGTAACAAAAACAGATGTTTACGAAGGTTAACAGAATCGAGGTTACTGTTAATAAAGGTTTACAGAATTCCTAGGGAATTGATTCTATTGATTCTTTTAGCGGCTATAGTTGCAAGAGGCGTATCGACTTGGGACATAAGGCTACCTATATGGGCGCTATATTGATGAAAATTATTTCCCTCAAGCCGGATTGAAAGGCCCAAAATGAGCGTATCAAACGTCATATCTGTTAATTCTCTCGGTTTTGATAAGCCGGAATCCGCCACGCGCGTCGTTGTCGCGATGAGCGGCGGTGTGGATAGTTCCGTCTGCGCGGCTATGCTCGCCCGTGAGGGCTATGAGGTCATTGGCGTAACATTGCAGCTTTATGATCACGGCGCAGCGATAAAAAAAGCCAAAGCCTGTTGCGCGGGGCAAGACATCTATGATGCCAAGCGTGTCGCCGAGATGATGGACTTCCCGCATTACGTTCTGGATTATGAGAGTAATTTCCGTGAGCAAGTGATTGAAGACTTTGCCGATACTTATCTTATGGGCTCAACGCCTATCCCCTGTGTGCGCTGTAACCAGACGGTTAAATTTAAAGACCTCTTAGCTGTGGCCAAAGATTTAAATGCCGACTGCATGGCGACAGGGCATTATATCAAGCGCGTGATGGGCGAGGAGGGGCCGGAGCTGCACCGCGCCCATGATTACGGCAAAGACCAAAGCTACTTCCTATTTGCCACCACGCGTGAGCAGCTGGACTTTCTGCGCTTCCCGCTGGGCGGTATGGAAAAATCCGAAACCCGCAAGTTGGCTGTGGAATTAGGCCTTAACGTGGCGAGCAAGCCTGACAGTCAGGATATCTGTTTTGTCCCGACAGGCAAATATACGGTTGTGATTGAAAAGATAAGACCTAACGCCGCTGTGCCGGGCGACATTGTGCATATGGATGGACGGGTCTTAGGGCAGCACCGCGGGATTATGTATTACACCATTGGACAGCGCCGCGGTTTGGGCCTGCCTGACGGCTCAGGGGCGGACCCGCTTTTTGTGGTGCGCATAGACGCCAAGACTAATCAGGTCGTTGTCGGGCCGCGAGAGACGCTGCAGCGCGATAAAATCTGGCTGATCGATATTAACTGGATAGGCGCGGGTGACTTTGGCCCTGAATTGGACGGTATGCCGCTCAATGTGAAGGTGCGCTCGACCCGCCCGCCTGTGCCCGCCACATTCCGCCTGCGCGGCGAGGATGTCATTATCGAGCTGGCTGAGCCGGATGAAGGTATTTCTCCCGGCCAAGCCTGCGTGTTTTACGCCGCAGATGAAAAAGCGGCAAGAACCCTCGGCGGTGGGTGGATAGTGCGCACAGAATAGTCTAAACGGTCTTCAAGGGCGAAAGCCTAATAACACAGATCGGAGAAAATAATGGCTATAATGAAATCAATCGAAGTGATGAGCGAGAGCACAAAATCTTTTGAAGACGCAATTCAAGTTGCTGTCGACCGTACGGCTAAGACTGTCAAAGACATACAGTCTGCTAATATTAAGAATATGAAAACGACGATTAAGAACGGAAAAATCGACAAGTACCGCGTGAACGTAAAAATTACATTCAAAGTCGGCGATTAAACGTAACTAAATAAGAAAGCATTTCCGCCGGGGTCAGCCCGGCGGGTTTTAATGAGAGGCATGCATGCACGACCAAACCGCTATACTCATCGTTGTTGGCTTAGCTGCCGTCTTTATCGGCCTCTGGATTTTCTCATCCAGACAGAAGCGAAAGTTCGAAGACGAGCGCCGTCAGCGCAAACTCAATATTGAACGCCTCAAAAATGAGGCGCGCAAAAATAAAGACACTTAAGCGAGAGCTGTCTTGAATAGAGCGAGTTTACGCTCCCAGGCTTTATTGGCCATGGCTTCATTATAGACGGCTGAATCCGGCGGGCACCATCCGTGTTGTGTGCCTTCATAGACTTCTATTTCCGCTGATAGGTCAGCAGCTGCAAAAGCGTCTTTCAAAACCGTCTTTGTCTCTGGGCTGCGCTTATCATCATTTTCAGCGACCGCGATGAGGTAGCTCGCCTGCATCTTAGGAATAAGTAAGTGCGGGCTGTTCTCTCTATCTGTGGCCAGTCCGCCGCCATGGAAGGACGCGCCTGCACCGATACGGCTTGGGATTTCCGCTGCTGTAATCATCGTCATGGGACCGCCCATGCAATAACCGGTCGTGCCGATTTTCCGTGATGTATCGACAGCGGATTGTTTATCAAGCCATGCTACGAAAGCGCGCGCATCTGTACGATTTGTTGTCTGGCTCAAAGCACGGGCATAGGGAATAATTTTCTCGCGCACGCCCGGATCTCGAAAACTTTGTCCTGGTTCAACCAAGGCGCCTTTGACTTGGCGGTAATAAGGATTGACGACAAGCGCCGCATAGCCGTCTCCAGCAAGGCGTTTTGCCATCATTTTAAAAGCAGGACGCAGGCCAACAATATCAGGCCAGATAAGCACGGCGGCATGAGCGCCCTTGGACGGATGCGCGAAAAAGGCATCGGCCGTTCCGTCCGGTGTCTCAATAGTAACATCCTGTTCGCTGACACCCTCAGCGGCTTCACCAGGCGCGCAGCCTGCAAAGGCTAAAGAAATCGCCGCGCCGCCAGCCATGAGATTAAACTCACGCCGCGTCACTTGCTTTTCATAAAAGCCTTGGTTTTCAAGTTCTGTAATATCGTCGCACATAGTCTCTCTCCAAAATGTCTTAAAGAGGAAGTAGCCTAATTATTGCGGCGCTTCAATGAGGGCCTTATCAATAGACTGTGACCAGTGCCCCTAATGCCCGCTCCCAAGCCGTCCTGTGATCACGCTGTAATCTGTGGCGACTTGATATTCAGGGTCGTCAT
>JAOIVW010000058.1 GCA_028224375.1 Hellea sp. | reverse complement strand
AAAGAGATCATCATTACCAAAGCCGCCAATCAGGCGGTCATCGCCGCTGCCGCCAAAGAGGCGGTCACGCCCGCCAGCCCCGCTAAGCACGTCATCCCCGCCAAGACCGACAAGGTCGTTATCATCATTGCCTGAGGTAATCACATCATCAAAGTTAGAGCCTGTAATGCTTTCAATACTGTTATATGTATCGCCTGCTGCTTCGCCTGTGTTCAAAGACTGGTCAATGAAGTTAGCTGTCACCCCTGCCGCAGCTGTTGAGTAAAACACACGGTCAGCGCCTGCCCCGCCATTAATCTCATCTGCCCCTGCGCCGCCAAAGAAGTCATCATTACCGGCATCGCCGTTGAGGATGTCATCACCATCGCCGCCGTTCAGGATATCACGCCCGTCGCCGCCATTGATAATATCGTCACCGCCAAGGCCAAAGATAACATCATCACCCGCCAGGCCGTTAATGATATCATCATCCGCCGTACCGTTGAGAGGATTGTCGTCGCCGGGGGTTCCGTTAATGTCTCCGACGCCGCCAGCCGCAGCTGTGTCAATATCGACAGCGCCGTCAGCAAAGATGAGAAACTCAATATTCTCGAGCGTGTCAGTCCCGTCTGTTCCAACATTATCCGTCACCGTGAAAGTACCGTCGCCATTATCTGTGACAGTATAATTGGCCTGCACACCAGAAAACTGCGCAGAGTCAGTTCCCGCACCGCCAAAGAGCATGTCATCGCCCATACCGCCTTCAAGTATATCATCGCCTGTGTCGGGATCTGTGATAGCGTTATCTTCCGCCGAAACATTCAGCTCATAGGTTGCCCCGGCAGGCACCCCGCCGCCGCCTGACGCTGATACGGCAACAAAATAAGTGCCTGGATTAGCGACCAAGAAATTGACGAGCGCGTCATTGTTCGAGGTCGAGCCCTGAGCGCCGCCTGGGAAAGGGAAAGTGTCATTCGTGGCGACTGAATTGCCAGCCGCGTCAAAAAGCTCAAGGAAGCTATCAAAGCTACCTGCATCGCCTGTATCGCCGAAGTCAATATCCAAGATAACATTTGAATCAGGACCGTAAACCGTGAAGGCATAGAAATGCACTGTCCCGTCACCTGTGGCCGAAACCGTAACATGCGGATTTGTCTCCGCATTTAGAATATTCGGGTCTGCGGCTAGTGAATAATCATCATCAATGTTTAGGGCATTGGCGATAGAATCGTTTCCTGCGCCTGCAGCCCGCGTAATCTGGCCATCGCCAAATATAGGACCATTAAGCGGCGTATCATTACCGCCGCGCAGAACATCATCACCCGCGCCGCCAAAGATCATGTCATCGCCGACTTCACCCCAAAGGACATCCGCGCCGTCCTCTCCAGAAATGGAGTCGTTACCTTCTCCGCCGAAAATAGTGTCACCACCATCTCCGCCAAAGAAAGTCTCATCAATATCATCGCCCGTCACTGTATCGGCAAAATCAGACAGGATATATTGTTCAATGCTTGAGAAGCTATCCCCATCGGCGTCGCCAGCTGTACCACGCCCAGCCGCGTCAAGCGCGACAGCCGCTAGTGCGCCGCTGAAATCTACGGTGTCAAATCCGTCGCCGCCATTAAGCGAGTCAGATCCCGCGCCGCCAATAAGCGTATCATCGCCCGCTTCTGCAAAAAGCGTATCATTCCCCGCACTACCAATGAGCGTATCATTTCCAGTTCCGGCAAAAATGGTATCATTCCCGCCAGCTCCGTCGATGACATCATTACCAGCGAGTCCGTTAATCGTTTCGTCTATCCCAGTTCCTGTAAAATTATCATCTCCTTGTGTGAGATCTGTCGTCGGGCCAGCACTTTCTCCGACTCGATTCCAACCAATGGCGTCAAAGGCCCGAATATCAAGCTCTGTAATCACATTTGCTTGACCAGCAGGCGCTGAAGTTGGGTCCAGAATACCTAGACCCAATCCATCCCGCCAATGACTGGCTTGTTGTCCATCGCCATTATTTCGGCCCGTTGAGAAGCCCCCAAGGTTAGTCAGTCCGCCATCGATAGAGAAATAGGTATCCCCGCCATAACCTAGGTCCCGTGTACCTGTGCCGAATTGCGCTTGAGAATTATCACTGTAACGATAAATATCCAGCTGACTGAAAATTGCGAAACCGTTGAGGTCCGCCGTGTCATTATTGTCAACAGTATCGACGCCGCTAGTAAAGCCAAGCGCATGGCCAATTTCATGAAACGCAACGCCCACAAAATCAATCGAGCCAGCGTCAACTCCGTCCGTTGGGTCAAAGTCAAACGTAAAGTCACTGTTAAAAGTAATCGTAGCGTGAGGCGTGACACCATCATCAACTGGATTCCCATTCGCGTCAGTTGTAATACCTAAGGCTAAGAGCGTTGCAACATTGATAGACAGAAATGTGTTATTCGTAGTGTCATTATTATCCAGAATAAAACTTCCGGTCTGATCTTGAGTTGCGAAATCCAGTGCACTCCCCATTTCAAGATTGGCAATGGCAGTCGCATCGTCCTCGGATGTGCCATCTGCAATAAGAGCATCGCGATAATCGGCATAACTTATAACGGCTCTCGTAGAACCAGCCTGCGCCAGGACACCCGGAGCGAGTGACGAGAAGCCAAGATCAAGACGAATGTCCACATCGTCAGCCAAGAAACTCTGCCAAAGCGCTATGGCTGCTAAAAATCCGTCTTCCGCTTGTGTGCCTGGTCCCACGCCGCCAGTATCTGTTATTGTAAATGTTAAATTCGAGTTTGTGCTGTTAAGAACTGGAATCTCGTAACCGTCCGAACCTAATAAGGTCGAAATATCAGGAGCCGCATGGGAATGCATATGCATGCCATCATAGAGAGAAGACACGCCAACAAAATCCGCTTCCTCATTTTGGCCCGCACAGGCCACACAAGGACAACACGATGTCAATTCACCCTGTGCATCAATCGTAACACTATCAGCCAGCAATTGAACCGCCTCAGCTTCATCAATAATCTGGCTCTCACCGACATCAAAAATTGAACTGAATGCTTGCGCAAAGCTATCAGATCGAAGCGAAAAAACTTCAGTTTCAATGAGATTAATATCTGAATTTATGATTTCAAGACCTAGGTCATTGAACTCAGTGACCATCGAAAGATTATTGAAGGATTTATACATATGCTCACACGCTTTCTTTTTTATTATTGCTCAATTTTTGGCCATTGACTTCAGGCCACTAGTTGAATTTTCAACTTTCCACAGCCTTGCAAAAAGAACAAGTAACAATTTCTGTTTTTTACAGCTTTGCGGGCAAAGCAAACGTCATATTGTAAAATTTGTGAGGATTATGAGGCCATAAAAACAAGCTTCAGAACAAAAAAACCGGACGTAAAGCCCGGCTTAAGATTCTAGATTATGGCTTTACCCTACAAGAACGTGAAGTCA
>JAOIVW010000057.1 GCA_028224375.1 Hellea sp. | reverse complement strand
AATTTTTGCACCATTGCTTATAGCTGTTGCTAAATCGCCTGTTGCGTATGTACGAAGATGTTCGATAACGCCAGCTTTATTACCGCCAAAATCTTCTTGGAACCAATCATAAATAGACGAAACAGTCAGGTCGTTGTTTTTATCGACCATAGCGCCGCGCGGCGAATTAATATAAACTGCGGCTGCTTTCTTGCGTTCTGCATGTAGCGTATCAGCTTCCCAAGCCTTATTATGAAGGTTTGGACATCCGATAGACGCGCAATTGACCATATAATGAATGTAGGGGGAGGTGTATTTTTTACGCAGCGTGCCATGTTCAATGTCATTAAGCGACATTTTTTCACCGTTGACTGTTACAAGGTCTTTCTTCCAAGGCCCTGAGTTAAATGACCCTAATTTCTTTATCGATTTAATTGGGTAATTTTCGACAACGACCTGAATTGTTACAGCATTATAAAGATTTGCCCAAATGCGATAGCTTCATTTTCGTTCATTGAGTTCGGGTCCATTGCCTCTAGGCTCTTAATATAGCCGTCTAGCTTGGCTTTGTCCGCTGTGTTCGCCTTTAAGCCTTTATAGTCAAAGTGCGCCACGCCCATACTGTCTGGGGCGGCGACATATGTTTGAAGGATATCTGTCCAAGCGGAGTGAGTGGATGACTTCATCATATCTTTAGTTGCAGAAGACGGTTTATCTGCCTGAGCACTACTTTGTGCGTACTGTATAATTTGTACTGGAGCCTCAACAGCGCCATCAAATGTCAAAGCTTGAGAGGGAGTTAAAGGTGTAGATATTTGTGAGTTTTCAACATCAAGTGATGCGAGAGTAACAGGCGCCAGCTCAGCTGTTTGAACTATCTTTTGGGTGTCTAGTTTATTGTGAAGCGAATAGTCCGAGACTTGTGCAGATGCTAATGTTGGGAGCATCATAAGTGCCGTTGAAACGATTAAAGTTGATTTAAACATAGTAAATTCCTCATTGTTGATGCCCCTTTAACGCGTAAGTTCGCAAAAGGCTGCACACAATCGCTCACAAATGCGTGCAAATTGGTGACCTTGGCCGTGATTTTGAGAGATAATTTTTATGAAATTGAGTTACTCCGATGCTTGACTTCACACAGGCTGGCGCTTAATAGCCGCGACTTGATATATCAGCAGCCAAAAATCTGCTTTGGAGACTAAAATGAAACGTACTTTTCAACCATCCGTATTGGTTCGCAAACGCCGCCACGGCTTTCGCTCACGTATGGCCACAAAAAATGGCCGCGCAATATTGGCCCGCCGCCGTGCAAAAGGCCGCAAGGTTCTGTCCGCTTAGACAGACATCTGGCGCGACTGTGCTATGAAAAAGCTTGGAAAACTCGGAGTGCTGAGAAAGCGGTCCGAGTTTTTATTTGTTCGGGAGGGGCGTTACCAAGCCCGCGGCGGAATTGTTGTACAAGCCCGCGAAAACCCTGATAGCCGCCATATTCGCGTTGGTTTTACGGCCACCAAGAAAATTGGTAATGCCGTCATTCGCAATCGTGCCAAGCGCCGTATGCGCAGCGTGGCCTTGGAGACACTTCCGAAATTAGGACAAAAAGGGACGGATTACGTCTTCATAGCTCGCAATTCGACAATAACGACCCCATATCAGGATTTAGTCGGGGATACGCAGAAAGCTCTTTCAAGCCTTGCGCAAATGACTAAGAAAAACAGTAATAAGAATCAAAACGGCTGAGCTATGCAAGACCAAGGTAACGACCAGAAAAATTTCATTGTAGCTATGGTGCTCTCAGGCATCGTTCTTATTGGATATTGGTTCTTTTTCGGCAAACCTTTAGCCGAAAAAGCTCGCGCTGATGCCTTAAAAGAGAATGCTCGCATCGAAGAGGTTGCCGCGAACCCGCCAGAGCCTATCCAAGCGCGCGAGGTTCTTATTACTGAGGGTACGCGTATAAATATTGATACCCCGTCCCTTAAAGGCTCTTTCCTCACAACGGGGTCTCGCTTTGACGACATAGAGCTGAAAAAATATGATAAAACATTAAATCCTGAAGACGGGCCCGTTGTCTTGCTGACACCCCAAGGCGCAGACTTTGCAGCTTATCTGACAGATAACTGGGTCGGCGTGAATGGCGGCTTTGGCTTTGACACAGCTTGGTCAGTCGTCTCTGGTACAACTTTAACCGAGACGTCTCCCATTATCTTACAGACCGAAGTCAATGGCATCGTCATTGAACGGACAATCTCAGCAGATGATCGCTATCTAATTACGTTGACAGACAAACTTACAAATACTTCTAATGGCGAACGGAGTCTGGTCCGCACAGGCGTTTCTCGTCAACATCAGCTTCCAGAAGATTTAACGCAATTCTTTGTCATTCAAACTGGCCCAATTTCTGTCGTTGATAATAAATATCATGAATGGAAATATAATAAGCTCGCTAAAAAGGAGAACTGGTCCGCAACAGGAGAAGGCGGCTGGGTTGGCTTAACTGACAAATATTGGCTCTCTGCTGCCATTGCGCCTCAAGGCCAAAATATAACGGCGTCTTATGATTACCGCGCCGTGGACACAAAAGATGTCTATGAAACAAGCTACGCTCTGTCTCCGCTAACACTTACGCCGGGCGTCACAGTTGAGTCCGTCGGGCGTCTTTATGTCGGCGCGAAGGATTGGGGTGTTCTGACATCCTATGAAGAAGATCTGGGCATTACCCAAATGACCAATGCGATTGGTTGGGGTAAGTTTAAAATTCTAGTCAAACCTATCAACTGGTCGCTCTCTAAACTGGGCGATATTCTAGGGAATTACGGCTTAGGCATTTTAGCCCTAACCTTCTTAATTAAGGTCTTAATGTTCCCGCTCTTTAACAAGCAGTATGAGAGCCAGGCAAAAATGAAAAAAGTGCAGCCAAAGGTTAAAAAACTTCAAGCCCTATACAAAGATGACCGTATGAAAATGCAGCAAGAAATGATGGGTCTTTATAAGAAAGAAGGCGTCAACCCTGCCGCAGGGTGCTTGCCTATTATCCCAACCATCTTTGTCTTCTTCTCACTTTATAAAGCTGTGTTTATCAATATTGACCTGCGCCATGAGCCATTTTTTGGCTGGATTCGCGACTTATCAGACAAAGACCCGCTATCTATTTTAAATGGGTTTGGGCTTTTTCCGTGGGATGCTGTCCCCATTCCTGCTTTAGGTTTCTTAGCTATTGGCCCGCTCGCTGTTATGTATGGTATCTCTATGGCTTTAATGTACACTTTAACACCGCCCGCTGGTGACCCAATGCAGGCTAAGATTTTCAAATTCATGCCTTGGGTCTTTATGTTTATTCTAGCCCCATTCGCAACAGGCTTACTTCTCTATTGGGTCTGGAACAACATTCTGTCCTTTGGTCAGCAATATTACATTACGCGGAAGTTCAAAGTGGACACACCTGTCGATGCTTTCTGGCGTAAAATTACAGGCAAGGAAGAGCCTGCCAAAGACTAACCGTGTCAAATGATGACGCAACAGCTCTGACGAAACGTGATATCGAAGCTGGACGGCTTTTATTCGCGCGTGATGTAACCTTCATGCTCAGCGCGGTTAGTTTGGAAACACTGCCCCCTGCCCGCTTGCCTGAAATTTGTTTTGCAGGACGTTCAAATGTTGGCAAGTCCA
>JAOIVW010000056.1 GCA_028224375.1 Hellea sp. | reverse complement strand
TCTTTACGCCGGCTCCAGAAGGAGTCCGGGCATCATGTGAATTCGTCATTGTCGTCTCCCGCCGGTTGGCACACCAGCATGTAAGAGGCTCATAACAGAGAAATTATTGATTATCAATAAATATTTATTGAAAAACGAAGAAGGCTTCAAAATTTGTTCCTTTCTTTTAGATCATGCGGTGAATGAACGTCTTAATCGCCGCATTATATGCAGAGAATATTATTGCATTAGCGGTGAATATATATTATAAACACCGCGCAATATGCGGTGAATATTATGTATATACATGAAACCAAAACGTGGCCAACATTTACATGGCGCGAGTCGAAAGTTGCGGAAATACTCGCACGAGTTCGCCATAAGCAAGGGCGGCTCGTGGGCCGTATGGAGGGCTTAGGTTTTAATCTACGTAGAGAAGCCACGCTTTATACCTTGACAGAGGATGTTCTGAAATCCAGCGAGATTGAGGGTGAAGATTTGGATAAAGATCAAGTGCGGTCTTCAATTGCGCGGCGCTTGGGCATGGACATTGCGGGGTTAGTGCCAGCAGACCGTCATGTTGAGGGTGTTGTTGAGATGATGCTAGACGCGACACAGCAATATTTGGAAGATTTGACAAAGGAGAGGTTCTTTGCATGGCATGCAGCATTATTTCCGACAGGTTATAGCGGCCTTATAAAAATTACTGTTGCGGATTGGCGCAATGATAAAGAGGGCCCTATGCAGGTCGTCTCAGGGCCTATGGGAAAAGAAGTTGTGCATTATGAAGCGCCTGCCGCTGAGCGCATCAAAAACGAAATTCAATATTTCTTGAAATGGTTTAATGGCCCTCCTGATGGAGACCCTGTTTTGCGTGCGGCAATCTCACATCTTTGGTTCGTAACTATACACCCATTTGAGGATGGGAATGGGCGAATAGCACGTGCAATCGCCGATATGAGTTTATCCAGATCAGAAGAAAGTTCCCAGCGTTTCTACAGCATGTCAGCTCAAATTCGCCAAGAACGAAATGCTTATTATAATATTCTTGAAGCGACGCAGAAAGGTGACACCGATATTACGGATTGGCTACTGTGGTTTTTGGAGTGTTTAGAACGCGCTGTTCAGGGTGCTGAAATCATACTCAAAAGTGTTTTAGTAAAAGCTGACTTTTGGGAATTTCATAAAAAGACGCTTTTGAATGCACGGCAACAAGAAGTATTAAATTTACTTTTAGGCCAATTTGAAGGGAAACTGACATCTTCAAAGTGGGCAAAACTGACAAAATCTTCACAAGATACAGCTTTGCGAGATATTAATGACCTTGTTGACAAGGGTGTTTTGGAAAAAGGTGTGTCCAGTGGACGTAGTACGCATTATATTATGGCGCATCTCAGAAAGCCCTTGCCGAGGCATTCTTCGCCTAGAATCAATTCCTCGAATTGATTTTTCTACGTTCCGCAGACCGGCCCAATCCGCCAAAAAAAAGAATGGTGCGCGATACTGGGATTGAACCAGTGACCCCTACAATGTCAATGTAGTGCTCTCCCGCTGAGCTAATCGCGCTATCCATTAGATAGGTCTTGAAGCGTGTTCAAGAATGAGGGCGTATATCGCCGCCCCAAGGTGTTTTCAAGCCTTAATTACCGAGATTAGGCGGCTATCAGCTTATCGACTTCATTGACCAGCTGGCGCAGGTGAACGGGCTTTTGTAGCACGGTTTGTTCAGCGGCCGAGCTATCGCCCATAGCGACGGCGGAAAAGCCTGTAATGAACATGATTTTAATGCCGGGAGAGAGCGTTTCAGCTTGTTTGGCCAGCTCAATGCCGTCCATGCCGGGCATCATAATATCGGTTAAAAGCATGTCAAAAGCGCCGTCCGCAAATTTTAGCGCGCGCAGGGCCCGTTCGCCGTCAGCACAGGCAATGACGTGATGTCCGGCTTTTTCGAGCGCCTTTTCGAAGAATTTGCGCATAGCATCATCATCTTCTGCATATAAAATCGTCGCCATAGTGCATTTCCCTTTTCGCGCCCCGCAGCGCTGAGTTTGACTCGCCTTTTGAGCGAAAGTGACCTAGTCTGGAACGATGTCGCCCATGAGACCTATATTCAGACCGATTCTATGCAGGAATCCCGCCAGTTGGGTCTGTGATAGTCCCAGTGTCTTAAAATTCTCTAAGCATAATAGACATGCGGGCGGAAAATGTTAGGCCGCGCAGGAGCTCATGAGGCTGAGTGTTTGAAAGCGTTTTCGCCGCCCATTAAGGTGCAAAGACCTAAGCAGTGGCGCAGCGGCGTGATTTTCGCCTCGCCTCATTCTGGCAATATTTATCCTAAGGCTTTTACCGCTCGCTCGGCCCTGAAGGCCCATGCGCTTCGCCGCAATGAAGATGCCTTTATTGCCGAGCTTTTTGCGCCTGCCGTGCAGAGCGGCGCGCCTTTATTGACCGCGAGGTTCCCCCGCTGTTTTGTCGATGTTAACCGCGCCCCTGATGAGCTGCCGCGCGAATGGGCGGCTGACACGCAAAGCGCATCGCCCCGCGCCGAGGCGGGGCTGGGCGTCATTCCGACTATGTTGTCTGAAAACACGCCGATTTATAAAAGGCCTCTGTCATTCAAGGCGGCGCGGCAACGGCTCAATACGCTTTATCATCCTTATCATGACGCCTTGCAGGAGCTGATTACCGAAGCGGGATTAGGGTTTGGCTCTGTCCTGTTGATTGATTGCCACTCCATGCCGGGTTTTGCGCCTATGGGCTCGCGCCGTCCTGATATTATTTTAGGCGACCGCTTTGGCGTATCCTGTCATCCTGAAACGATTGCACGGGTTGAGCAGTCCTTTAGGGCGATGGGCTATAATGTCACCCGCAACTATCCTTATGCAGGCGGCTATGTCACCCAACATTACGGCAAGCCTCGTTCGGGGATAGAGGCGCTGCAGATTGAAATTAACCGCGATCTTTATCTGAATCCCGTGACGATGAAAAAGAAGCGAAGCTATAACGCCTTGGCTGAAAATCTAAAAACCGTGATTGCTGACATTATTGACGGCCAGACACATTTTGAGGCGATGGCCGCCGAATAATGCCGTGGCGCAATTGCCCTTGTAATAGCCGCCCCCATACCCCATTTGCCGCCCATGACTGATTTACATACCGATATGCCTGCTACAGATGACATCGTCACGGTTTTCCAATTGGACGGACAACCTGTGCGCGGTCGTGCTGTGTCGATGGGCGCAGCGCTGACCCAGGCTTTGGGCACGCGCTATCCAGATGTCGTGGCGCGGCTTCTGGGCGAAGCGATGTTAATCTCGGCTATTGTCGCGCAGTCTCTGAAATTTGATGGGCGTTTGGTGATACAATGTCACGGCACAAATGAGGGGGCTGTCAGCCTTTTGATGAGTGATTGCTCGACTGATGGACATGTGCGCGGCTATGCCCGATGGGATGAGGATAAGCTCAAAGAACTAAAGCTTGATAACCGCAATCCGGGCGCGCAGGCGCTTTTGGGCGGCGGGACATTTTCTATGACTATCGACCAAGGGCCGGATATGGACCAATATCAAGGCTTGGCCGCCATTGAAGGCGAACGCCTCTCTGATTGCGCCGAGCATTACTTTAAGCAGTCTGAACAAATCCCAACGGAAATCCGCCTGGTCTGCGGCCAGTTACAAGAGCCGGGAAAAGACCCTGTCTGGCGCGGCGGCGGCATCATGATTCAAAAAATCGCCGAAGATGAATTGCGCGGCGATACAGACCAAGCTTGGGATACGGCGCGCGCCCTATTTCAAACCGTCAGCGATGCGGAACTGCTCGACCCTGACCTGACACAGATAGAGCTGCTTTACCGCCTCTTCCATGAGGGCGGCGTGCGTGTTGTTGAAACATCTGCTGTCATGGCAAAGTGTAAATGCTCGCGTGAGCGCCTTGAAAATACGCTGCGCTCTTTTGAAAAACCTGCGCTTGAGGATATGGCAGAAGACGGCGTCATTGATGCCAATTGCGAATTTTGTGATACGACCTACAGCTTCCCTCT
>JAOIVW010000055.1 GCA_028224375.1 Hellea sp. | reverse complement strand
CTTTTCGCAAATCTGAATACTGCCCCGAGCTACCGGCGCGCAAAGTACCGCGCTCTATTTATGAAACTTCGCGTGACGTCGCATGCAACCTCAGAGGCACAGTTGATTGTGAGTATATGCGCCATGAACGAAAGAAGGTGGGAATGAGCTTAGCTCATTTAAAAGGCATACTAAAACTTGACCGCTTGCGACAGCACGGTCCGTGAAGGCGAGAAAGGTATTATCTAGAGCAGGGACGAGGTTTTCCTTGACGGCGATGAGTTTCACGAGCGCGGCATTGATGACAGACATCAGTTCAGGGTATGGGCGGTGGCGAGCGCCCTTAATGGAGCTCCGCGTAAGACACTCGCGTTTTCATGTTTTGGTTATTTATTGCGTAAAGCGTGTCTCAGGGTTACGGCTGCGTATATGATTAGAGATTACATTGTTAAAACTGCAAGTGTGTTGTTGCTCGTTGGATTAGCGTGTGGGCTTGCCGGGCAAGTTGAACTCTTAAAGCCGAGAGTTTCTTTCATGAGCCCCTCGCTCTGGCCTAAACTTTTAACCCTGCACATATGGGCGACAGCCATATCGCTTGTCGTGATTGTCTTGAGTACGATTTCTCTCATTCGAGATAGAACGGCTTTAGGACAATGGGCCATTTGGCTCGGCTTCGGCGCAGTTCCACTTCTGTTTGGCATTCTGATAAACTTGACGCTCGCAAATGTTCAATCACCGCAAAGTGCTTTAGAGGATACGGTTTATCTGACGGCAAATCGACATGCTTACGGAACCGCAGCGTTACTGGTTGCTCTTGGAGGATTGAGCGCCTTACAGCAGGTGAAATTTAAAAGCCTATCGCTTAAAGTTTCCTTTGGGTTCGCCCTACTGATCACCGGCTCTGGTGTTGCACTGGCGTTACTACAGGCTCTGCTGGGTCTAAATGGATTTCCGAGGCGATATATCGACTATCCAATTCAGTTCGCACCATTTCAATTCTATTCCAGTGTGGCGGCCATTACTTGCTTCTTTCTGTCGGCAAACTACGTAATCCTGTTATGGCGGCATTCAAATAAAAAGGCAGGAGCAATCGACGAGGTCTTCTAAGACGAATTAAAGCTAAGTTTCTTTAAACGTGCTGGTCGAGCGGCTTAAAATTGCTCCATAATAACCACTGGTAATGTTTGTTGATATTACTGCTTTTTATCCAAAATGAGCCGCTCGCCTTAGGACAATTAATCCCTTTAAAAACTGGAGTCAGGGTGATGATGACAAATCAAAACTCAACTGAGTTAAAGTCTAGTTTATCGAACGGCACCAGAATCTCAGTCATATAATCACCGATGTTTCTCTTAAACTTTCCAGTTCCGCGCCCAAGACCTTCACGTGTTAAACGTATAGGATGTGAGCCAAAGACAAACCCAGGGTGATACAAACCAAATCCCACGCAATCAGAGCTTAATAAACGCAGGGCAATCTCATTCGTACAAAATATCTGGTTAAAAAAAGCGTCCCTAAAGACTTTGCGATTTGTCTGAACGTTAGGTTTAAATCGCGCTGTTGTCATAGACCGAAAATCAAAATCAGAAAATTCTGACTTGGTGACGCGATAGTCTGATTTATCCAGATCAATGACATCTTCTTTGCCTGTAAATATTAGAGCCTGTAGGTTTTTTTGTTCCATCAGGGGGTTAACCCCTGACACCTTCAAATCGATGAACAGTGCTTCAAACTTTGAAAGCTGTAAAATGTCTCGAAGTTTTTCTGAAACAGCATGCAAACCTTGCCGAGAGAATGAATCCGTATCAAGTTTAGGTGACGAAAATTCTAGTTCCAAAGGCTGACGGATTCCATCTTCTTTTGGGTCCGTAGGTTCCAAATGATAGTTTTGAAGATTTGTAAAGCTGGTTTCAAAAGAGATTGCATTTTGTTGACCATAATTTTGGTCTAATGATAGGCTCCAGAAAGGTGGGATATACATATCTTCACTTGTAAGGCGGCTATTTGGATTTTCCATTTAGCGTTTTCTTTCAATTAAAATATATAAGTTAAATAACGGGGCTGGACTAAAAAAAGACTATTCTACCACGTCTTCATCTGTCAAATTTTACATAAAGTGAGCGTCGTAAATTTGCCCCCTTAAGAATACTCACGACAGGCTCTAAACCGCGCAAAACATCTGCTCTGCCTATACGCAACCCAAAATAACTCTAACCTTTCTCCCAAAACAGCGCTATGAGGCGGCATGACCTCCATTGATACTCCTGATTTTACGAGCCCTAAATTTTTAGAGCGGCATATACAATCTACGTTGGCCTTTTATGAGCCGCGTGTGCTCGCGCCTGATGGCGGGTTTCGGGGGTGTTTTTTAGATGACGGCACCTCCTTTGATCCTGAGGCGCGATATCTTGTGGGCTCGGCGCGCTATGTTCTAAATTACGCTACGGCTTACCGGGTTCATGGTGACCCGGTGCATTTGTCCTGGGCGCAATACGGCCTTAATTTTCTCAACACCGCGCATAAGCAAGAGAACGGGCATTATGCTTGGCTGCTGGAGAATGGCGTTGTCACGGATAGCCGCGTCATGGCTTATGGTCATGCTTTTGTACTCTTAGCGGCGGCGAGTTGTCTGCGCGCCGGCACGCCCTCGGCGCTCTCTACGGTCAATGACATCTTCGACTTCATGGAAACCTATTTCTGGGACGAAGCGGGCGGAGCCTATGCGGATGAGCGCGATGCGAGCCTGAAAACCCTGTCGCCTTATCGCGGCCAAAACGCCAATATGCATATGTGCGAGGCGCTGCTCGAGGCGTGGCAAGCGACCGGTGATGTCAAGTTCTTGGACCGTGCTGAACAGCTCGCGCACCGCTTTGCCTTTGACCTTGCGGCGCAATCGGGCGGAAAGATATGGGAGCATTACGACACTGATTGGAATGTCGATATGGAATTTAATATCGATTTTCCAAATGACCGTTACAAGCCTTGGGGCTTTCAGCCCGGCCATCAAACAGAGTGGGCAAAATTGCTGCTAATTCTCGACAGTCAGCGCCCCAATAAGAAATGGCTGCCCAAAGCCAAGTCACTCTTTGACGCGGCCCTAGAGACGGGGTGGGATAAAGAGCATGGCGGTATTGTTTACGGCGTTGCGCCTGATGGGAGCTTTTGCGCAAGCGAGAAATATTTCTGGGTGCAGTCCGAAAGCTTAGCGGCGGCGTGGCGGCTCTACCGCGCAACGGGTGATGAAAAATATTTGGCCGATTATAACCGCATCTGGCAATGGAGCTGGGAGCATATGGTTGATCACACCCACGGGGCGTGGTTTCGCGGACGCCATCGCGACGGCTCGCCTATGGATAATAAAAAATCGCCAAATGGGAAGACGGATTATCACACGATGGGGGCGTGTTGGGATGTGCTTTCCGTGAATGACTATTACGACGAAAAATCACCCTATCAAAGCTATGGCTATGTCCGCGAGGCTGTCGGCACGGGCATTGTGCATTTTGGCATTGGTAATTTTCACCGCGCCCACCAGGCGGTTTATGCCGAGGATTTGCTTGAGCGCGGCGATACGCGCTGGGGCATCACCGGCGTGTCATTGCGCTCGGCCTCTATGCGCGATTTATTAGCGCCGCAGGATTATCTTTATACTCTGGCCATATTGGGGGAGACCACTAGCTACCGCGTCATCGGCGCGATTAAAGACGTGCTCGTCGCCCCGCAAGAGCCGCAAGCCGTTATAGATTTGCTGGCCAAACCCGCCACGCAATTAATTAGCACGACGATTACAGAAAAAGGCTATAGCCTCGCGTCTGGCGCAGTTGATTTTGACCATCCGAGCCTGAAAGCCGAGGCCGCCTCGCTGGATAACTCCACATCAATTTACGGCTTTCTGGCGCGGGGAATTATTTTGCGCTCCCAGCAATCGAAAGTCTCAAAGCTGACCATTATGTGTTGCGATAATATTTCTGCGGGCGGCGAGATTTTAAAATCCGGCGTGGAGCATTTACTGACACTACATGACCCAGACGCCTTGGCGTGGGCCAAGGAAAATGTGAGCTTCATCTCCTCCATGGTGGACCGCGTCAGTCCTGCAACGGATGATGCTTTGCGCGAGGCCGTATTTAAAGACACCGGACGCCAAGACGCATCTCCCGTTTCCGCCGAACCGTTTAGCCAATGGATTATCGAGGATAATTTCGCCGGAGAGCGGCCAGACTTTGATAAGGTTGGCGCTGATTTTGTCGGAGACATCGCGCCCTTTGAACGCATGAAACTGCGCTATCTGAATTGCGCCCATACCATCGCCTCGACTTTGGGATATCTCTGCGGAGACACCTATGTGCACGAATCTCTAGAGCAGCCAGATGTGCTTAAATTTATGCGCCAAGCCCTCTATGAAAACGTGCTGCCCAATGCCGCTGTGCCGATAGGCTATGACGGGGACGGTTATATTCAAGACGTG
>JAOIVW010000054.1 GCA_028224375.1 Hellea sp. | reverse complement strand
GGAAATAGACGCGAAAATAGACCTGCACGATATGACCCAAGCGCAGGCCAAGCCCGCTCTGATGAAAGCCATCATCCGCGCCAGTAACCGCAATCATAAATGCGTATTGGTGGTGACAGGCAAAGGCCTACGGGGCGAAGGCGTGCTCCGCAGAAACTTCATAGGCTGGATAGGCGACCCGCAGATACGCCCGTTAATCGCGACTTATGCCCAAGCGCATATCAAGCATGGCGGAAGTGGCGCTTGGTATGTGTTTTTGAAAAACTAGGGAATATCTCCTCATCCTGAGGCACCGCGTAGCGGTGGGACTCGAAGGATTGTTGGCTCTAGGCACTGTCCCTTGCGACCCTTCGAGACAGTTTCTATTCTTACAGAATAAAAACTTCCTCAGGGTGAGGACTGCTATTTATTGAACCTTCATCACAAAGCTTGCCGAGCAGGCGCACCAGTCTTGTGACCCATCACCCGAATTATCTAAATGCGCCATGGTTCTGTGACGCGACAGCGGGAGATGGGTTGCAAGAACGGGGTCTTGCAATGAGGGAAGTGGGTGAGCCCTACAATATAAACTTACTCAAATCCTGATCGGCGGCGAGTTTGCCGACATGCTCTTGGACGTAGGCTTTATCGATTTTCACCGTTTCGCCGCCCTTATCTGTGGCGCTGAAACTGATATCATCGAGCAAGCGTTCCATCACGGTGTGGAGCCGTCTTGCGCCGATGTTCTCGATATTCGCATTAACCTCGGCTGAGATTTTCGCAATTTCGGCGATGCCGTTTTTGGTGAAGTCTAGCGTGACATCTTCCGTCGCCATGAGAGCTTTATATTGCTTAATCAGGCTGGCTTCGGGTTCGGTCAGGATGCGGACGAAATCCTCTTCCGTAAGAGCGCGCAGCTCAACCCGTATGGGGAGGCGGCCCTGAAGTTCGGGGAGGAGGTCGAATGGTTTCGCGACATGGAACGCGCCGCTGGCGATAAATAAAATATGATCGGTTTTTACAACGCCATATTTAGTCGACACAGTCGTGCCTTCTATCAGCGGGAGTAAATCACGCTGCACGCCTTCGCGCGACACATCCCCGCCGCGTGCATCAGAGCGTGTGGTGATTTTATCAATTTCGTCGAGGAACACAATTCCGTCTTGTTCGGCGAGTTCCACAGCTTCGCGTTTAATCGCGTCTTCATCGAGCAGCTTATCAGCTTCTTCGGACAGGAGCGGCCCATGAGCGTCGCCAATTTTCATTTTGACTTTTTTAGTTTTACCGCCTTTGCCGAACATGGCGGATAAATCCATCATGCCCATAGAGGCGCCGGGCTGACCCGGAATCTCAAACCCTTGAAAAGGTGAGGCGCTATCGGTCAGTTCCAGTTCAACTTCCGTATCATCAAGCTCACCTTTAAGAAGTTGCTGACGGAATTTATCACGCGTATTTTCGCGCCCGCCTTCACCGACCAGCGCGTCTAGGATACGCTTCTCAGCCGCCATTTCAGCTTGGGCTGTGACTTGTTCACGCTTGCTCTCGCGGAGCAAAGAAATAGAGGCTTCTATCAGGTCGCGAATAATCTGTTCGACATCACGCCCGACATAACCAACTTCGGTAAATTTCGTGGCTTCAATTTTAATAAAGGGCGCTTGCGCGAGCTTAGCGAGGCGGCGGGAAATTTCGGTTTTACCCACACCCGTCGGGCCGATCATCAGAATATTTTTAGGCGTGACTTCATGCCGTAAATCATCAGAGACGCGGCGGCGGCGCCACCGATTGCGAAGGGCAATCGCAACGGCACGCTTGGCATCACTTTGGGCGACGATGTGGCGGTCAAGTTCGGAGACTATTTCTCGGGGGGTAAAATCTGTCATACCCTTTAAATGGTGCCCTGAAAGATTAAATCAACCCTTATAATTCGGGTCAAAAGGCGGCGGAAAAATAGGCAGCTTAGGCAAGATTTTCAGCAAGCCGTTACGCGCCGTATGCCACCCTGCGCCGAGGAAAATAATAGCCCCGCCTAATAGCAAAAATGTCACGGCGACAATCGTCCCAAAATTCATCCCCGTACCGTCAAAAAGATAACCCATCGCAAAGGCGGCATAGCCCAGTGAAGACACGATTAAGGCGCGGCGATTAATGGCCAGACCAACCACCGTAATAAGGGCGACGATGACCATGATAATCGCGGCATCACCTCGGTTTAAACTCACCATAGGTACAAATCCAAAGAGCACTTCTTTTTGTAGATTAACGAGCATCAAAGCCAGGCCGTGAATGATCAGCGGGGCTGCAAGGAAATGCAGCCAAAAGGCGTTATCGGCAAAGCGCGTCGTGCGGTGCTTATCATTCATATCATAGAGGAGAGCGACGGTAAAAATAACAAGCCCGCTCAGCAAGAGGCCAAGCCCAAATTGTTGTTTTAAAAACTCAGGCGCTATTTGGCCCACAATAGCGCCCGCTAAATACAGACCCGCCAAAGCAATCAGCGCGATACAGAAGGGTAGCCGAATACGCCAGTAAAATAAGAGCATTGCGCCGAGTGTAATCAGGGCGGCCGTAATATCACCGCCCAAGCCCATATCACCCAAGAGCGCAGAAGCGCCGCGCTGCACAAATATTAGAAAGGCGAGGGCGGTCATAAGGGTTGGTAAATGGGCGCGTCGCTTTCGGCCAAAATATTCTGCCATCAACCACATAACAGCGGCGGCGAGTAAAAAGGAAAGACCTCCGCCCATAAGGCTCGCGACCACTGATAGGCCAAAACCGAAAATCCCCACGCCAATCGCAATAAACACATCAGAGAAACTGCGTAGGAAGCGCATCTCATCTTCATTACCAATTTGCGCGAGGTCAGTCTCCGCAGTGCCAGCTTTCGCGCGCATGGTTTTGGCTTGAGCCTCGGAAATAATTCCAGCCTCTAAGGCTTTGGTAATCTGCTCCGGCGTCATATCGGTCATAGGGCAAGCCTAAAACCGAAAGCGCGATTTAACAAGGGCGCTATTCGGCCTTGGTTGTGACGACGCGCTGCGGGAACGGAATCTCTATACCTTCTTTATCAAAGGCTGATTTAATCGCGATCCGAATTTCTGATGTACGGGCGAGCCAATTATCCGCCGGAATCCAGCAGCGGCAGGATAGCGTAATGGCGCTGTCGCCAAAATTCATCACATAACATTCCGGCGGTGTCGGGAGCTCTTTCACATCTGCGACATTATTCAAAATGCCGAGGACAATTTCTTGCGTCTTTCTCAGGTCACTTCCATATCCCACACCAATCGTTTCCATAAATTTGCGCTCTGTATGTCGCGCGAAATTTTGCAAGCGGTTGCGCCAGACTTCGCTATTGGGCACGTAGATATAAAGGCCCTCAATGTTTTTAAGCGTCGTGGCGAAAAGACCAATCTCTTGAACCGTCCCCGCATAGCTGGAGGTGTCAACAAATTCTCCAATTTGCAGAGGGCGTAAAAATAAGAGCATCACACCTGCCGCAATATTAGACAACGTATCTTTCAGCGCCAAAGCGATACCGAGGCCGGCGGCGCCGAAAATAGCTAACAGGCTGGTGGAGGGTACACCTAACTTTGTCAGGAAGGCATAAAATGTGACGGCAAGAATCAGATAAAAAACACTGCTGGCAATAACGGGCCGCAATGTTGCATTGATATGATTTTGCGTGACTTTGGAATTGTTCAGTCTTTTGCGCAACCAACGGGCAATAATTATCCCGATAATTAATATTACGATAGCTGCCGCAAGGTTCATGGCGAAGTTTAATAAGACCGGAAAATCCTCACGCAGTTGCGTCCATTGTTCAGCGATTTGGTCCATGATTATTTCCTTTTTCCAGCATAGCCTGAGAGGGCTAATAGGAGGCGTCCGGTTATGGCGTCAACAGGCGCGCCAGCGGTTTTTAGTTGTTTTTCGGCTTCAAGGCTTTGCGAGAGGGCGCGGCGGAGCATGGTGCCAGGCCAAATACGAAGCTGCCCTAGAAAAGCGCGTTCCTGCATGCGAAAGACGGGCGGCCGTAGAGACTTGAGCGCGCCTTGGGCAGACTCGCCGCTATCCATATTAGCGCTGGCTTCTAGCAGTCGTCCAATATGGCGTTGCAGGCTGCGCAGAATAACAGCGCTATTCATTTTCCCGGCCACGGCGCGGCGGAAGCTGGCATCACAGGCCGCCACATTCCCGCTCATGGCGTTCATAATAATATCATCTATCGACACGCTTTGCCCGCCAGCCGCTAGAGTTCGGATATCGGCCACGCTGACGCGGGCCTCAGGCTCAGCGCCGTAACCTTTATAAAGCGCCATTTTCTCAATTTCGCTACGGGCCATGGCATAGTCGCCCTCAAGGAGGGGCGTCCACAAAGCGAGCGCATCATTATCAATCGTGATGGAGAGCTCATTGAGCGAGGTGCGGACTAAATTTCCAAGGTCAGCTGCATTGGCGGTGTAGCATCCAATGGCCGCAAACTTTCCCGCGGCTTCAAAGGCTTTGCGTATGGCAGAGCGAGGCGTTAAATCGCCCGCCTCAACAATTAATTTGGCCTCACATTTATCGGGCTCAGCGTCGAAGTTTTTAATAATTTTCGCGATGGCCGCGCCGTTACGCTCATGGTCAAGCCGCAAGCGCACCAGCCGCGCATCGCCAAACATAGAGAGCGCCGACATTTCATCAGCAAGTTTGGCCGGGTCGCCTGTTAAATCATCTGCCGTCA
>JAOIVW010000053.1 GCA_028224375.1 Hellea sp. | reverse complement strand
GGGATGCCGCTAGGATTTTGGATCTTAAAACCGGGTCGACGGGCATAAGGCGCGGCTCTCTGTAAGTCGTGTCCAGATAGTCTATAATAGCGAGCGATTGGGTCAGCTGCGTGCCATCTTCCAGCTCTAGCACAGGCACATAGCCTTGCGCATTGCGGGACATATGCGCCCCGCCCTTTTGCTCACCTTCGCGCAAATTGACCGCAATATGCTCAACCTCAATGCCTTTTAACTCAAGGGCTATACGCACGCGGTAACTGGCCGAGCTGCGCCAATATCCGAATAACCTCATCATTTAAGCGTCATATTTTTCGACAACATTTTCAATACGGCCAAAGATAGATTTGCCCTCCGCATCATTCATCTCAATCCCGACCTTATCGCCAAAGCGCATAAAGGGCGTGATGAACTCACCTGTCTGAATTTTCTCAATCATGCGGATTTCCGCGATACAGCTATAGCCGACACCGCCATCCTCAATCTTCTTGCCCTCACCGCCTTCGAACTTATTCGAAACTGTGCCTGAGCCGATGATAGAGCCTGCACAGAGGTGACGCGTCTTGGCGGCATGAGCCACAAGCTCTCCCATATTGAACGTCATGTCGGTTTTGACATTGGCTTTGCCGAAGGGCGCGCCGTTGTAATCGACAAGAAGCGGCAAATCGATAGTGCCCTCGCCCCAAGCTTTAATCTCGTCAGGCGTCACTGCGACGGGCGAAAAGGCGCAAGAGGCTTTACTCTGCACAAAGCCGAAGCCCTTGGAAAGCTCGCCTGGGATAAGGCCGCGCAAGGATACGTCATTGACAATCATAATGAGCTTAATGTGTTTCATCGCATCTTTGGCAGATACGCCCATGGGCACATCGTCTGTAATGACGACAATCTCGGCTTCCATATCAATGCCATAAGCTTCGTCTGCCGCGACAATGGCGTCACGCGGGCCGATAAAGGTGTCAGAGCCGCCTTGATACATGAGCGGGTCTTCATAGAAGCTCTCTGGCACCGTCGCGCCGCGGGCTTTGCGGACAAGCTCGACGTGATTGAGATAGGCCGAGCCATCAAGCCATTGATATGCGCGCGGCAATGGCGATTCACAGGCGGCTTGATCGAAGGGTTTGCTCTCAATTTTTCCCGCGCAAAGCATCTCACAAGTGGCGGCTAATTGCGGCTCCACCTCAGCCCAATTATCTAGCGCCTCTTGGAGTGTTTCGGCAATATCAGTGACAGGCGTATAGGTGGTCAAATCGCGCGAGACGACAATCAACTGTCCGTCCCGCGTTCCGTCTTTTAATGTAGCAAGTTTCATTTAATTAGCTTCCGTCTCGTTTGCGATTTTTTCATGGAGCCAAGCGGCGTGTCTTGGCGCTTTCTTTGTCTCTGACCATTCTTTGAGCATATCAGGCGCGACCGCTTTGAGCTGGCTCATCTGCTCTGGCGTATTGATATCCGCCGCGAGTTCGAGGCGGTGCCCATTCGGATCAAAGAAATAGATGGATTTAAATATCCCGTGATGCGTCGGACCGATAACAGGTATACCTGCGGCTTTCAGGCTTTTCTTGGCCGCTAAGAGCTCGTCGAGACTGCCGATGCGAAGCGCGATATGTTGCACCCAAATAGGCGTGTTTTCATCGCGGCCCATATCAGGCTGCTCAGGCAATTCAAAAAACGCCAGCACATTATCATTCCCTGCGTCGAGGAAGATATGCATGTAAGGGTCATAAGCGCCTGTGCTCGGCACATGGTCTTCGGCAATAGCGAGCTGAAAATCCATATTCAAATGTTGTTGGTAAAACTCCACTGTCTCTTTGGCATCTTTGCAGCGATAGGCCACATGATGAAATCCGTCTGTTTTAATGGTCATGCATCCGCTCCTTCGAGAACCCCGCGTTCGATTTGGTCACGTTCAATTGACTCAAATAAGGCTTTAAAGTTACCCTCGCCAAAGCCGTCTTTATAATCGCCAACGCGCTGAATAAATTCGAAAAATACGGGTCCGACTTGAGGCTCTGCAAAGATTTGCAAAAGCAAGCGCGGCTGGCCGTTCTCTGTTGTTCCGTCAAGCAAGATACCGCGCGTCTTAAGCGCCGCCTCATCTCGGCCATGACCGGGCAGACGCTCGGACAGCATAGCGTAATAAGTCTCGGGCGGAGCGGTCATAAAGGGCACGCCACGTTTTTTAAGTTTATCCCAACACTCAACTAAATCATCACAGATGAGCGCGATATGTTGAATGCCTTCACCGTTAAATTCACGCAGGAATTCTTCGATTTGGCCGCCGCCGCTTTTACCTTCCTCATTAAGGGGAATACGGATTTTACCATCAGGCGCGGTGAGCGCTTTGGAGGTCAGGCCTGTATACTCGCCCTTAATATCAAAATAGCGGATTTCTTGGAAATTAAAGAGCGTCTCATAAAAGTCAGCCCAATATTTCATACGGCCGCCATAAACATTATGCGTCAGATGATCGATAAGCTTAAAGCCGCAGCCTTCGGGGTTACGGTTCACACCTTCAATATATTCAAAGTCGATATCATAAATAGACAGCTCGCCCTTCCCGCTATCATAACGGTCAATCAGATAGATGATGGAATTGCCAATGCCGCGAATGCCCGGGATGTGCAGCTCCATCGGGCCGGTATTCATTTTAACGGGTTCACCGCCTTGGGCGAGTAAATGATCATAAGCTGCGTTGACGTCTTTGACGCGAAAACCCATGCCGCAAGCGCTCGGCCCATGTTCGCGGGCAAAGTAAAAAGCCGCGCTATTGGGCTCATAATTGGTAATCAGATTGATGCCGCCCTGCCGCCAAAGGTCAACATCCTTAGAGCGGTGCGTAGCGATGCGCTCAAATCCCATAGTCTCAAAGATAGGCTCAAGGAAACCACGCTCAGGCGCAGAAAATTCGATAAATTCAAAACCATCAAGTCCGGCGGGGTTTTCAAAGAGGTCAGGCATAAGGCGCTCCATCTATCATTATAGTGATTTACGTTTTAACACATGGGAGGTTTTCAAAAAAGATGACATTCTTGAATAGACTCACATAGTTATATTGGTTGCAATAGCAACTAATCATTAATTGTTGCAATTGCAACCTTTTTCTTTCATAGCTTTGGTATGACGAAAAAGTCTCACATCACCCTTGATGACTTCTGGCCATATCAAGTCGTCGTCCTCGCCGACCAAATCAGCCGCCATACGCTGAGCGTGGTCAAAGCGCAGGCCGATTTAAACTTGAGCCAATGGCGCGTTCTTGCGGCCGTCGCCGAACAGCCAGGCCGTACCGCCGCAGATGTTACCGCTATTACGCCTATGGATAAAACTATTGTCAGCCGCGCCGTCAGCTCTCTTATCGAAAGTGGTTTGATCAGCAAAATATCTGACGCCTCTGATAAACGCCGCTCCTCGCTCTCTGCGACACAGGCAGGCCAAGATATTTATGCCAAGGTTGCCGCGCATCTCAACGCAGCCTTGATGGATAATACAGATAACGCGACCACGCCGCAAGACTTCACCCAAATGCTAAAGACCTATAGCGAGAAAATGCGGCAGCTTTAGCGGATTGCAAAAATACTCCGCTCTCCCTATGTGGACATCATGAGTGATAAAACCACATGAGTGATAAAACCACAGAAGAGCTTTCGCTAGAGCCCGAAGACAGTCCATGTCAGCTTGTCTGTTCTATGGAGCGTGAAAGTGGCCTATGCTTTGGTTGTGGCCGTACGCAGGACGAAATTTCCTATTGGACTCTCAAAACGCCCGATGAGCGCCAAGCTATTCTGGCCGAGCTGCCCGCGCGTATGCCCCCGCTGATTAAGCTGCGTGAAGAGCGCCGCGCCAAGAGGCGGGTGAATAAGCGCCGCCGCCCTGCCGCTAAACCCGAGTAAACCACCATAACCGTAACTGTTTTTTCACACACACGTGACTATCGCGCGAATGCGGTTTCTGGCAATAAGCCGACATGAAATTCATTCTAAAAATCGCCCTTTTGACCAGCGTTCTGGCCGTGTTTTCAACACCCGCCTTGGCTCAAAGCTCTGAGCCCGACAGAGCAGGTGCGCCGCCGTCCCATACATTCGTAAAGAAGCGTTATAATATCGACGGCACTTGGGACATCAGCAAAGTAAATGGCTTATACGTTCTAAATTTTCACGATGATTTCAAAACGAAAGGCGGACCTGATCTTAAAGTCTTCCTCTCCAAAAAACCACTTGCTGCCCTGAACGGCTCTAATGTGACGCCAATATCAATCAAGCTCGGCGTGTTAAAGTCTAATCATGGCGCGCAAAGTTACACAATATCGCCCCAAATTAATCTATCGGAATATAAAAGCATCGTCATTCATTGCGAAGTCTATTCCATACTATGGGGTGGGTTTGATATAGCTGAAAACCTGTAGGGTTTTCAGCGACCATTTCACAAAAAAACATAAAAACCTCAAAAAACAAACACACTTAGTTTGTTCTTTTGAGACTTCCCTTTTGTGAAATGCATACCATCCATGCCATTTATTTAACTTTAGAGAATCTCCCCTCTCTGCTATCCCATCTCCATGGTATCGCTCTCAAATCTTATCTCGCACCGTTTTCGCGGCTTCTCTCCACATGAAAATACAATCGCCGGGCTTAACGCCGCTCTAGTCTTCGGCGTGCTCAATCTTGAATTTGACATCCGCGTGGCCAAATGCGGCACACCAATGATTTATCACGACGAATATGCGCTGGATAAAAATGGAACCGTCCACCGGCTGAGCGAAGTCGTGGCGAGTAACTTTGCAGAGCTTGGCGGGGTATTCGCTCTTATGCCGACGGCAGACGCTTTATTCGCGGCCATGGCACAGCACAGTAACAAAGACGCGCATTTCCTTATAGACATAAAAGACGCAGGATTTGAGACAGAAATACACGCCCTTATCATGCTCAACCGCCTCGCCTCCCGCGTGACATATGTTTCGTGGGTGCCAGAAGCGCTCTACGCTATGCATGACATTGCCCCGGACGCTAATTATTGCCACTCCCATTGGTGCCAAAAACCTGGCGCTGGCATCCGCAAAAATCATAAAGTCTTCAATGCTAAGATGGGCCATATCAAACGCCCACGCCGAAAAATGGTGCATGGTGAGCGTTCAGGCTGGTTCGTGGACGGGCCGCTGCGCGGTGAACTGCGCGAAATTGTGACCTCTATCTGCGTCCCCCAAGCCATGGTGTCTCTAGCCCTTGTCGAGGATTACCACAAAGACGGCATAGAGGTCAGCACCTTCAGCTATGTCGA
>JAOIVW010000052.1 GCA_028224375.1 Hellea sp. | reverse complement strand
TCGAAAAAATCATTTTCGCGGTTGATGAAGATATCACAGCCCATGGCTGTACGCCTGAAGCCAAGATTGCTTGTACGGGTAAAAGCGATAAATGTCTGACGCATAATCTCTGGGGCGCACTCGAAAATCATATCGAACAGTTTTTAGCGTCCATCACAGTGCAAGATGTGGTTGATGGCCGCTTTCCGGTGCCTGAATTAGACTCGGAAGAGTTGGAGGCGGCGGAATGACTGATGAGATGATTGACCGTTGTTATCTAGACCATAATGCGACGACTTTTGTGTGGCCAGATGTTATGGATGCCGTACATGATGCCATGTTGGTTCATGGCAACCCCACAGCACAACACCGTGATGGCCGTTCAGCCAATAACCTCGTGTCCAAAGCGCGTGAAGCGGTAGGCCTCGCGATGGGGGTCTGTGCGCAAGATGTTATTTTCACGAGCGGAGGCACGGAAAGCGATAATGCAGCGATTTATTCTGCTATTCGTGCAGGTTGTAAACGTCTGCTCATATCAGCGATGGATCACCCCGCTACGTTAAATGCAGCTGAGAATTTTGGTGTTGAATATGAAGTCATTCCCGCGAACCTTCACGGGCAGACGGATATGAAATGGCTTAAAGAGCGATTAGCGCGTTGGGATAAGGTGGATGGCCGTCCTTTCGTGTCCATCGTTGCTGCGAATAGCGAAACGGGTGTTATTCAGGACACTGAAACAGCAACGAACATTGTCCAAGACGCTGGCGGACTGATTTTAATCGATGCCGTCCAAGCGCTTGGTAAAATTCCGATGACCTTTTTGGCAGATTATATTGCCGTTACAGGACATAAAATTGGTGGGCCAAAAGGCGTTGGCGCGCTTTATGTTGCGCCAGATGCGCCTTTTACACCGCTTCTTTCGGGCGGAGGGCAGGAGCGCCGCCGCCGCTCAGGGACACATAATGTGCCTGGAATTGCTGGGTTCGGTAAGGCTTGTGAAAGTCTAATCAATCTTGAACACACTCGTGAGTTACGCGACGGCTTTGAGTCATTTCTGAAAGAGATAGAGCCTAAAGTCACCATCTTTGGCGAAGGTGTACCCCGTCTGCCAAATACTTCATTCTTCTCTGTACCCGACGCCAGTTCTATGACGCTGATGATGGCGTTAGATTTGGAAGGCGTTTCAGTCAGTACAGGTACGGCTTGCTCTTCTGGTAAAATCGGCGCAAGTCGGGCTATTACTGCCATGGGTCGTTCAGATGAGGCTCCTAAAGGCGCGATACGTGTAAGCTTTGGTGATAATGCCATGTTAAATCACGTTGAAGAATTTTTCACAGCGTGGACAAAAATACGTAAAATTAAATTTCCGGAGATCGCCGCATGAGCGAAGCCACTGACCAAATGACAAGTAAAATTGCTAAAGACTCTATCGAAGATAGCACCGTTGAAGGTGTGCGCTCGCTTGAGGCGGATAAATATAAATACGGCTTTGATAGCGATATTGAGCAGGAGTTCGCGCCCAAAGGTCTGAATGAAGACATTGTCCGCTTTATCTCGGCTAAAAAGGAAGAGCCGGAATGGCTGCTGGAATGGCGGCTCGAAGCCTATCGCCGTTGGTTGACATTGGAAGAACCTGAATGGGCGATGGTGAATTATCCCGAAATCGATTTTCAGGATATGTATTACTATGCATCACCCGTGAAGAAGAAGGAGCTAAACTCGCTGGATGAAGTCGATCCCGACATTTTGGAAGTTTATAATAAGCTCGGCATTTCCTTGAAAGAACAAGAGGTTCTGGCGGGTGTTAAAGGCGCGCCTAAGGTTGCCGTCGATGCTGTCTTTGACTCCGTCTCTGTTGTGACGACGTTCAAAAAAGAACTCGCTAAACATGGCGTTATTTTCTGTAGCTTCTCAGAGGCCGTAAAAGACCACCCTGAATTGGTGCGCAAATATATGGGCTCGGTTGTGCCGCTGACGGATAATTATTATGCGACGCTCAACAATGCCGTCTTCTCCGACGGATCTTTTGTTTACATCCCGCCAGGCGTGCGCTGCCCGATGGAACTCTCGACCTATTTCCGCATGAACGCGCAGGGAACAGGGCAGTTTGAACGCACATTGATTATTGCCGACAAAGGCTCTTATGTGAGCTACCTCGAAGGCTGCACCGCACCAATGCGTGATGAAAACCAACTTCATGCGGCGATTGTTGAAATCATCGTTCATGAGGATGCTGAAGTGAAATATTCCACGGTTCAGAACTGGTGGCCGGGCGACAGTGAGGGCAAGGGCGGGGTGTATAATTTCGTGACCAAACGAGCCGATTGCCGAGGCGATAATTCCAAAGTCTCTTGGACCCAAGTTGAAACAGGGTCCGCCGTGACATGGAAATATCCGAGCTGCATCCTGCGGGGTGATAATAGTCAAGGTGAGTTCTATTCCATCGCGATTACGAATGGTCATCAGCAAGCCGACACAGGCACCAAGATGATTCATTTGGGTAAGAACACGAAATCGCGGGTTATCTCCAAGGGCATCAGTGCTGGGAAATCAAACTCGACTTATCGGGGTTTGGTTAGCGCTCATAAAAAAGCCGTTGGCGCGCGTAACTTTACCCAATGTGATAGCCTTTTGATTGGCGACCAATGCGGGGCGCATACTGTGCCATACATTGAGAGTAACACGCCGACCGCGCAATTTGAGCACGAGGCCACGACATCAAAACTCTCTGATGATCAGCTCTTTTATTGCCGTCAGCGCGGACTATCCGAAGAAGACGCCGTCGCGCTCCTAGTCAATGGGTTCTGCCGCGATGTGCTCCAAGAACTGCCTATGGAATTTGCGGTTGAAGCTCAGAAATTAGTGGCGATAAGTTTAGAAGGCTCTGTTGGATAATGAAGGCCGTCTATATAATTGTTGCAGCTATACTGTTGGTGTCTTGTGGCTCGCAAACAAGTGAAGCCCCTTCTGCGCCGGAGGTTCGAAATGTTGTGAGTGAAACGACTTCAACTCCTCCCGCCGTTCCGCCCATGCCAAAGTCCCTCACTCTCGACGACATTGATTTCGAGACTTATTCTAAAGACCTTGCCAAATGGACAGGCCTTGTAGAAGGTCAGTCGCGCGGTGAGGCCATCGATAATGTCCGCCTTTATTTTGCGCCAAAAGCTGGCAACACAATTATCTCAACCTCACAATCAATATTTGAGCGCGAGGATGGAGCAGTCCTAATTTTTGGAGCCAAAGGCTTGCCAGATGACGCAGTTAAAGCCGAAGAAATTTATCTCATCGTGAGCGGACCAAAGGGGTCTCAAACTCTTGCGGCTTTTGGCTCACGTATAAAATGCCATCGCGGTGAAAATATAACGGAGTGGACAACGGACCTTTGTCCCTAAGGAATTATAATGACCCAGAAAACTAAATCCCGAAAACCTCTTATCGCCTCCTTGATTATCTTGGCGATTATCGTTGTTCTGCTCCTCATATTTGTGCCTAACAACCGTCCTGCGGACCCGCCGTCTGTAACTCCACCTGTGACTCCGCCTGTCACAACGCCTGTTGATCCTCCTGCAACTCCGCCTGCAACGCCAACTCCGCCTGATGTGACTGATACGGGCCGTATTGAGGTTCAAGGGCTTGAGGTCGGCATGTCATCCGAAGACGCTGAACAGCTCATTGAGCGCCTGCTTAAACCCGAAACTTCCGAGGGCAATCAAACCTTCAATGTGCGGCGAACCCCGCAAACTGCGGCTGGATATTCACTTGTCGCAACGGCTAATAATATGCTCGACGACTCCGTCAAAGCACAGGAAATCGTTGCACTTTTTAAACCCGGCAGCCGCGACAGTTTCGTGCTTGGCGAATATAGCTCTCGCGTTAAATGCCATCGCGGCGAAAACACTACGGAGTGGACGACGCAGCTATGCCCATGAAATATGTAAAAAATATAGGCCTAAGCCTGATCATGGTAACGAGTTTGACTATGCCGCTCATCGCCGCCGCGCAATCGTCGCCTTTTTCTCGCGTTATAGAAGCCAATGGCGTTATCTATCTGGCCGGACATTTAGGCCGCGATAGTGAAACCCGCAGTTACGGCGAAACTATGGGGCAGCAAACAAAAGCGACACTGGAAAATATTGGCACAACTTTAGAGTCGGTAAATGCTGACTTCGCTGATATTGTACGGTGCCAAGTTTTCATGACGGACATCTCGAAATTCTCGGAGATGAATGCGGCTTATCGGCAATTTTTTCCAAGTAACCCACCGGCCCGGACAACAGTCGGCGTCGCGTCGCTGGCGGCGGCTGATGCGCTTATTGAAATTGAATGCACGGCTGTGCGCGGGCATGGCCAAAAAACTAAATCTGAAGACAAATAAAACCAAAAAAATAGGAATTTAAAATGGCCAAAGCCAAACGTAAATTTATCTCGCTCTCTGAGGGTGAAAAAAACTATGCCATGTCTCGTGCTGTTGTGCAGGGTGATTGGTGTTTTGTCTCCGGCACTGTGGGCTATGACTATAGCAAAAACGAATTGCCGGAGTCAGCCGCGCAGCAAACCCAAAATACGTTCACCAATATTATGACAGCACTCAAAGCAGCTGAGTTTGAACTCGGCCATACCATTCGTGTGCAATACACCGTCTCTGACCGCAAATATGTCAAAGAGATATTGCCCGTTATTAAAAAGCATTTCGGCAATATTCTTCCCGCTGCGACAATGGTGATTGCGGAGATGGTCGATGAAAAAGTGAAGGTCGAAATCGAAGTGACGGCTTTTAAGGGCTGATGACAACCAAAATCAACATAAACGAAAAATTCGCAAAATTCAGCGAACATTGGCGACCAAAAATCGTCGCTGAGCTGAATGGACAAGAGTTCAAACTCGCCAAGATAAAAGGCGAATATCCTTTCCATGCCCATGAGGGCGAGGATGAGATGTTCTTCTGTTGGAAAGGCGCGTTTATCTTGGATTTTGAAGGCGGTGAGAGCGTACATGTTGGCGAGGGCGAAGCTATCGTCGTGCCCAAAGGCGTCCGCCACCGCCCTCGCGCGGAAGAGGAATGCCATATCTTCCTGATTGAACCGCAAGGCGTGAAAAATAATGGCGATGCGGATGTAGAGGCGAAATATGATGCGCCTGTTGGGGAGTGGGTGTGATGGAAAAAACATGTCCACATTGCTATTCCGCCTTTGGAAAAGCCGAGCGGTCAGAATTTGTTAAAGCGCAATTCTTTGAATTTCTATTTTGCCGTAGTTGTAAGAAGAAAGTCTATATTGTCGTGCCGCAATCGAAACGAGCAGTGTATAGTGCTATAAATATTTTTAGTTACCTGTTGCCATTAATTCTAGCAGGGCTCGCATGGCTTGCTGCCCTGTATTTTTATGTCACTAAATTTTCTTTCAGGTCCTTGGTTATAGGACTTGTTGTCGTGGGAACTTTATT
>JAOIVW010000051.1 GCA_028224375.1 Hellea sp. | reverse complement strand
TGGCGGCGGCGGATAAGAAAGGCGCTTTTTCACGGTTCGCAAAACTATTTGAAAATAATCTCGCGATCATGCCAGCAGGTTTGCAGGCAGAAGCGGATTTAAAGCTTTTTACCCGCGCCGCGATCGAACGCGGGGATATCGGGACGTTGCAAGGTTTTTATCAAGCCCTGCCTGAAGGCCCCGAGCAGCTCAGGATTGCCCTGATTTCCGACGCGCTGGGCAATGGTTTTACGCTCGGCACATTAGGCGCGGATATCGAAAGCCGCCTTGCGGAAACGGGGGCTGAAAAGCGCCGCGCCATTCGGGACACCTTCATCGCCACCGCGATGGGCTCTCGCTTATCTGGTGATGCGGAAGAAGTGTTGGAGGGTGTGGGTAATGGCAGCGGTCAGTCGATTAAGGCCGGTGACCTTCTCGCCTTACAAGCGGCTGCCAAAGCAGGCTCTCGCGCAGAGACAACGCTTCGCGCCGCGCAAATGATTGACCTTGGGACATTAGATGATCCGTCGCTTGCCGCTATTATTGAGGCGTTACAACTTGCTGGCTTGCCGCAATTTGCGGGTCGTTTGGCGGCAGAGGATTTCCTAAACGGATTATGACAAATGCGCGCCTGATAGACTCCTTTCTTGAGATGATGAGCGCGGAACGCGGGGCGTCTGAAAATACGCTTGCCGCTTATCGCCGTGATCTGACCGATTGGGGTAATCTTATTGGTAAGAAGGATTTATTGACGGTGGGCACAGGCTCACTCGAAGGCGCATTGGCGGGATGGGCCAAGAACGGCCTCGCACCGTCAACAGCGGCCCGTAAGCTTTCGGCGATGAAACAATTTTGTTTATTCTTACAGCTCGAAGGTCTGCGCAAAGACAACCCCGCGCATAGCTTAAGAGGCCCTAAGCAAGGACGGCCTTTGCCAAAGATTATGAGCGAAGCGGATGTGACGGCTTTATTTGACGCGGCAGAAAAAAACACGAGCGCCAAAGGCCTACGGATGCTCTGCTTGTTAGAAATTCTCTATGCGGGCGGCCTGCGTGTCAGCGAGCTGGTCACCCTAAAAACAACAGCCACAAACCGCCGTGACAATTGCCTGATGATTAAAGGTAAGGGCGGGCGTGAGCGTCTGGTGCCTCTGACAGGCGCTGCGCAACGGGCGATTATGGCCTGGCTCGAGATTCGCGAAACAACTTTGCCCAAAAATGATATTGCCAAAGAGCGCGCGAAGACGTTCTTGTTTCCGAGTGCGTCTAAGATGGGCCATCTTACGCGTGAGCGCTTTGCGCAATTACTCAAAGACTTGGCCCGCGAAGCTGACTTAAATGCGGCAAAAATATCGCCCCATGTTTTGCGTCATGCCTTTGCCACGCATCTCCTCTCCAACGGGGCGGATTTGCGCTCTGTACAAACCTTGCTCGGTCATGCCGATATTTCTACCACGCAGATATATACACATGTGCTCGATGAGCGTATGCGCGAGCTCGTCGAAACTAAACATCCATTAGCCAGCTAAGACTTACCATGCCTAAAAAGACTCTCCACCATCCCGACCTTGCCGAGGATTTAAATCTGTTTCTCGAAGAGCTTTGCGAGAAATGGGACTTCTGCGCGGGCGTAAAGGGACAAGATTTGCTCAAAGATAAGCGCAAACCGCTCACGTCCAAAGTTTTTACGGATACCGTCATCCTCGCCGAGGGCATGAAACTCGAAAACGAACATCAATGGCAAAGACGGATAAAGCGGTTATTTGTACAAAGATACGGCCATGAGGTAAGTGAAAAGAGTTGGGTTTTGTAGAGTATCGCCCATGTCGAATGATCAAATAAAGTCTGGTGATGAAACTATCTTGTGGGACTATTTGGATAGTTGCGGCGTAGAGTTTAGAAAAACTAGAGCGGAGTTATTAAAACAATATGGTAGCCGAGAAAGTGGTTGGGCCAAAGATTTTAATTATTGCGAAATAAATTCTAAGACACCTTTTATAAGTAATCTGGCGCATCCTTTGGCATTTCAATATTCTTCTCAAACGGACTTGAACGCATGTCCCGAAGATTTCGTCGGCTATATTCGAGACTTTAGTGATGAGGAGAAAAATTACTCACTGGCTCTTCAGCAATTGCAGAACATATTTGGCAAGGGATGCGATGTTTCAGCGTCAAATGCACGCTCATTAAAATGGAATTTTGGGCAAGCAAATATTACAATCACAATTTTCCCTCAAAAAGAAAATCATTTTCCTGGAACTAACAATCGACATAAATATGTTCCCGGCAGTGAAACGGAATGCAGTATACGGGTGACACCAGCTTGGCGTTGCCCTGTTTCTGCTAAAGAATATGGCTGGATAGAAGACTATATCCCTCATGAATTTTCGAAGCCAGATTACTTGAACGGGAATAGTGTTTCAGCGGCATATCGACCACACTATAATATCTCTAATTTGACGAGAGATTGGCCGGATAAGGTGCCCCAGAGGGAATGCGGGTTTTGTTTCACACATGACAAGAAAGCTGTTTTACGCATAACAGATCCAAGCTTTGTTGATATCCTACCATTATCATGGGTTACGAGCATAAGCCGCCAAAGCATGCTGCCTGCTAAAGGCGGCGGTCAAGGATCTTTGAGTTTAGCATTCAAGCCGTCAGGTTTGGATGGGATAAGACAACATTCATTTTGTATCTTGCAGCATGAAAATCCACATGAGTTTAATGATATCGCTATTAAGATTGCTGAAGAGCTGAACCTCCCTCTTAGTGAGAACGAATTTTATAACGCTTGAACTGAATATTTTTCCATAATGTTTTAACTTTACCTCTCGACCATCCCCGCTATTGTGCGCGGCTAATAATAAGGCACGACATATTTATGGCACGCACCTATCTTGATTTTGAACGGCCTATTGCCGAGCTGGATAATAAGGTTGAAGCACTTCTCGCGGAGGGCGGCGAGGCAGCTAAAGGCGTTGAAGAGCTGCGCGAGAAATCTAAAACTGAGCTCAAATCGCTTTATTCTAAAATCGGGCCTTGGGAAAAAACGCAAGTTGCGCGTCATCCCGGGCGTCCGCATTTTAGTGAATATGTAGAAGGATTAGTTTCTGATTACACGCCATTGTCTGGTGACCGTAAATTCGGGGATGACCATGCGCTGCTTGGCGGGCTTGGTAAAATTCGCGGGCGCTCCGTTGTCGTGATGGGCCACGAAAAAGGTACGGATACTGAAACGCGGCTGAAGCATAATTTCGGCATGGCCCAACCCGAAGGCTATCGAAAGGCCGTTCGCCTGATGGATTTGGCCGAACGGTTTAATATTCCAATTATTAGTTTTGTTGATACGGCAGGCGCCTTTCCGGGGCGCGGCGCGGAAGAGCGCGGCCAAGCTGAAGCTATTGCACGCTCTATTGATAAAGGCTTGTCGGTCAAAGTCCCATTTGTGTCTGTTATTGCAGGCGAGGGCGGCTCAGGCGGGGCGGTAGCGATTGCTACGGCGGATGCCGTTATGATGCTTGAGCATTCGATTTATTCCGTAATCTCGCCAGAAGGCTGCGCGTCAATATTGTGGCGCGATGGTGCGCGCGCGAAAGATGCTGCAAATGCTATGAAAATCACGGCGAAAGATCTCAAACGCCTCGGCGTAATTGATAAGATTATTAAAGAACCTGTGGGCGGGGCACACCGTGACCAAGCTCAAGCCATCAAGCTTGTCGGGGCCGCGATTATAAAATCTTTGGATGAGTTTTCAGAGCTGGACCCTCAAGCTTTGATTAAACGCCGCCGCGATAAGTTTCTTGATATCGGCCGGTCTTTGCTCTAGCCAAGACTAAATTGTGGGTATGTTATGGCGAAACCAATGCTTCTGGATAAGCATTCAGGTTCCAGTGGATTATATAAAGTCTGGAAGATTGAGAGACGCCTCTGGTTAGAGGGACAGCCGGCTATGCAAGCGCATGGCATGGCGGGCGCTATTGTTGTGACGCCGCACCCTTCCGCGCCTCAACGTTTGGAAAATGTGCTGGATGTTGCCAAACGCGCCGCGCCATTTGATGATGTGGAGTTCTCTGATCAACAATTTTTAAATCTGGGCGACACAGTTATTATTTCATACCGCGCCAGCGCCAAGCATCAACGTTTCCGCCAAAAATATCGGGCGCAATGCACCACAACCTATGTGCAGCGAGACGGCAGCTTTAAAATTGCGTCCCACACCCATAATAAACTTCCCAAGCGGACATAAAAAAGGCCCTGCACATGGCAGGACCTTGAAGCTTCCCACTTCGGATTGCTTTAAAATCCGGCAGCAACGCCAACGCCAGCCCAAAACAAATCGCTTTGGGGGTCGCCGCTAAGTAAATCAACAAAGTCCAGTCCTAAGCCCTCATCATCTGAGTTTGAGAGAGTGTAATTAACACCGACATATGTTGAGACATCATCTGTGAACGCATAACCCAAGGCTGCTGAGGCTGTTCCATATTGCCAGTCAGCATCAAAATTATCGTCGCTAGCCGTTACGAGACCCGCCGTTAAGCCGAGGTCAAGACTGGTTTTGTCGCTTGTGGCAAAGCTGTGCGCGACGCTGCCTTCAAGCGTGAAGGCACTTAGTGTGAAATCATAATAGGCCATGGCAGAGGGCGAAAGCAGAACGTCAAATGCTACGCCTGCATTTACCTCATATGTGCCGGCTGAGCCGCCATTAGTTTCAAAGAGGTCTCCACCTTGTGGGAAGTGAAAATATGTACCGCCAACAGAAGCGCTAATTTTATCCGTTAGTGCGAAACCGTAGCTGGCATATAGATCAACCTCATCAGCCGCGAAGACTGACGCTTCGCCGACACCCGTCGAGTACCATGCGCCAACCGTAAAATCACCATAAGACACTTCTACGCCGGGCTGTATCGCTGTTTCAGCAAGACTTACGCCGCGAAAGACATAATCGCTGACAAAATCGATAGATGTTGAAACACTGATATCTTGTGCTTGCACCTCCATCGGCGCGGCCCCTACGATTAAGACTACCGCTGCGCCTAGAACTATCTTTTTCATGTTTATCTCCGTTATGTTTTGCTCGCCCAGATGACGAGGCATGAAAATCTGTGACTTTCGGATACGGATAAGATGATGGTTTTACGACGCTATTCAGGTGGATGCGCTCGATTTTAGGCAGTATGATGCGGCGATGTGCGCTCGTGCCTGTTTATGATGCAGTCAGGGGCAAAATGGTTAATTTCAGCCCGCAGTCAGGAAAAAGGTTGGGTGTGACTTTTATGTCGCTATTTAAGTCAGGGCCAAAAGCCCTAAGGGGTTTAGACTACGCTTTACCGTGACAATGCTTAAACTTATCGCCTGACCCGCAAGGACAAGGGCTGTTACGCGAGACGCCTTTGAAGTCATCTTCTCCAAGCTGCGGCGCGGCCGGAGCCTGGCCCAGCATATCCATAGGCGCACGCGCAGTCGGTCGGGTTTGTTGCTGTGCGGCCACTTGTTCCTGCTGCCGTTGCATCTGAACATTAATAAGAAGTCTTGTCACAGCTTTGGTTACGCCTTCGCGTAAATCCGTCAAAAGATTATCAAAGAGCGTGAAGGCTTCGGATTTATATTCATTGAGCGGGTCGCGCTGGCCATAGGCGCGCATGCCAATAACGGATTTAAGATTATCCAATTGCTGTAAATGCTCCCGCCAATTTTGATCAATCACCTGAAGCAGCAATTGTTTCTCGACCCTATGCATTTCGCCGTCATCAATACCGTTTGTCAGCTGTGTAAAGGCCTCATCAGTGGTCTTTTTGAGCCGTTCCATCATTTCTTCATCAGCGATGCCTTCTTCCTTGGCCCATTCCGCGAAGGGAATTTCCATGGCCAGGGTTTCTTTGGCTTTTTCAGTCAGCCCTTCAATATTCCATTGTTCAGCATAAGCTTTTTTCGGAATATATTCTTCGATAAGATCTTCGCAGCACTGATGACGGAAATCCTCAAT
>JAOIVW010000050.1 GCA_028224375.1 Hellea sp. | reverse complement strand
CGTAATTCCTTATTGTCTTTAGAAAAATCAACACCTCTATATCGAAAGGTCATCACCGCGTCACTCAACTGCCCGCCTTTCGAAGAACCATCATTTTCACTGCTGACAGTGGTTAAATAAAGGGTTGGGCGATTGACTGGGGGAACCTCAAAGCTTTTTTCGAGAACCGACATAGTTTGAGAAACTCCGGCGCCGACATCTTCAATCAACCAAGTGGGAATATCCGGCCCTGCAATGATTATGGCTTTGTCGTCTTTAATAAATTTAGCGCGTCCAAAGTAAGACATCACAGACTTGTCGCTCAATCGATAAGTTTCGCCCATGTCGTGGGTCTCAGCGCCAATGCGCGTCATCAGTCGGTCATTGGACTGAAACTTTATCTCTGTCTCTTGGTTTTGAACACGGAAAGCCGTCAAATAAAGACTCCAGCTTTCAGGGCCAATCTCGTCCACAACCACATATCGCCGATTGAAAAACTTGGGGTCGCGCACAAGATCAAAGGTCACATAATCAAACAGCGCTCCGTCCGTACGGATTAGTTTTTGTCCGTCAAATTCAAAACCATTATCGCGGACTTTCCACGCTGATGCCCGCTGTTGTTTGTCGTAATCTGTTAACAGCAGCTCCGATTGGGACTGCGGCAAGTCATATCGAACTTTGAGGTTAGGCCCCTCATTAGAGATTGTCGCGAGATAGACGGGCGGCTCAGTGCCAGCCTTAGGGGCGCAAGAGGATATCCAAAAGCTAAGAACACACCCTAACAAAACCGGAAGAAAACGTAAGCATCTCATATTTTGTCAATCTAGAGCATAACGAGACCTCTGTCATGGCTAGAATTAACGCTTTCTTTACTTGAAATTTCAAATAAACTCTCGATATTACAGTGTTTGTTAAGCTTATCGATTTATCACGATGCTTAGGGAACTAGATCGAATGGAGCGTGTGATAAAGACTTTGTCACCCGCCATTCACAATATATGATTATGGTGATCATTATAACAATTTAGGAACGGGATAAACCTATGAATAATTCAGATATTGCAGACCTTCGTTATCTCTCAATGGCGGAGTGGATATCAGGTGATTATAATGAATTTGTCAAAAAAACCGTGGTTCCTTTCTTTACTAAATCTTATAATCTTAAATTAAGAGAAATTCGTGTGCTAAATGCCATTGCGGCCTCTGGAAGCGAAAGTCCAACAGCGTCATTTGTTTCCGACGTTTTGCGCCAAGACCCGGCAACAATCACGCGGTCCCTTGTCATCCTAATAGGCAAAGGGTTTGTTGTGTCTGAGGAAGACTTCAGCGATGGCCGTAGCCGCATTCTTAAGCCGACAGAAAAAGGGAAGGCCGCTGCCTCTCATTTCGTACAGATTTTCAGTGAAATAATTGAAAAAGCGGCTGAGACCTCGGATACTTATAGATTCCAGTATGACAATAGAATGCTCGTGAAATCATTAGAAGTTGTCGCCCACCGTGCGCGCGAGCTTCGCGATTCGCAGCGCATGTTACGCCGTGTGTTTAAACCGTCAGTACCTGCCGCCTTCAACTAAGCAAAGCTCTTATGAAACCCCTTACAATACTTGCGGCCGAAGATGATGAGGTCGATATGATGAGCCTTAAACGGGCCCTTCGTGACATTCGGCTCGTCAACCCCATTGTGCAAGCCGTGGACGGCGTTGTGGCGTGGAGCCATCTGTTTGATGAGGATGATAAACCTCTTGAGGATGCTCCTGAGATCATTCTGCTTGATTTAAATATGCCGCGCATGAGCGGACATGATTTTCTAAAGAAATTTCATGAGGTCGAGGCGCGTCCTGCTTGCAAAATTTTTGTAATGACAACATCGGATTCTGATCAAGATATCATGGATGCGCATAAATATGATATTGACGGCTATATTTTAAAAGCTGATCTGGAGGATAGTCTCAGAGAAGCTTTGGACGGTCTCGATCAAAAGTGGGCGCTGATTTCGTAAAACAATGTCAGCGTTGAGTAAGATACAGGCGCAACTGTTTGACAATAATCCCAGACATCTTTGGCGGCGTTATGTTGTCGCGCTTGTGCTTATATTCCTGTCAGTCCTTGTTTTAAATTTTGCGCCAAAGGCCAGCTTAAATACTATTGAAGCCAGCGCCGATATAATCGATGTGGCGGGTAAGCAGCGCATGCTCAGCCAAAGGATATTGTTTTTTGCGACGTTGGCGGCCTCAGATGCAGGCTCAAGTCAGGACTCTCACGCTAAGCTTAGGGCCGCGACATCCGAATTTGTTAATTCGCAAAAGCGGCTGTCTGAGGCACGTATATCGCGGGATCGCGCCACACATCATGATGACCACCTAAAGCTTGACCTTAGGCTCGATGAAAAGGCGGCGGCGTTTGTCGCTTTGGCTCAAAAAATTGAAGAAGATCTTGAACCGGCGCAACGTAAGACTCTCATAACAAATCTTATTGCCATAGGGTCAACCGACCTCTTAAGCGAGCTTGATGCGGCGGTGCAGCGCGATGAGGGTTACACAGTTAGAAAAGTTCAGCGCGTTAAAACGATTGCCAATGCTGCCTTCATTCTCGCCCTTGTCGTAATCTTACTGTCAGCCCTGCTGATTTTCCTGCCGTCCCACCGCACAATTATAAAATTCTTAGCGGAACGCGAGACCTTTGAAGACTCGCTGATAGAAAAAAATGAAGAGCTTGAGCATTTCACCTATATCGCCTCTCATGACTTGCGCGCGCCTCTCAGGGGCATGGAAAATCTTGTGACATGGATAGATGCCGATGTGCCCGCTGAGACAACAGAGGAGACCCGCTCGCACCTTGATCTTCTGCGTAAGCGTATCACGCGTATGAACGGGTTACTCAGCGATATGTTGGCCTTTGCAAAAATTGGAAAAAATAAGCCGAATTTGACGACATTTGATCTCAGGGAGGCGATGGAAGAAGTGATTACATGGGTCGAGGTTCCGCCAGGCTTCTCTATAAACCTACCCGCCTACCTACCGACGGTCACGGCGGCTCGCTCCACCGTTCAGCAAATCTGTCTTAACCTGTTTAAAAACGGGATAAAGCATCACGATAAAAAGAGCGGCCAGATTAATTTAGAATATTCGGTCAAAGACAATAATCATATTTTTATCGTCGCCGATGACGGGCCGGGCATTCCGGCTAAATATCGTGAATATATTTTCAAACCGTTTCAACGCCTCGCCGCGCGCGACGTTGTCGAGGGGAGCGGGATTGGCCTGTCCATTACCCGCAAATTCGTCACCTCTCTTGGCGGGACGATAGAGGTTTTGGACCCTGAAGCGGGCGTGACGCGCGGAACGCGTTTTCGTTTGAGCCTGCCCATTCTTTACCCCGAGTCTCAAAAAGACAATCCGGCTTGGCGGGCGTCACGCGGTTTAGCCTAGAGACATCACCAGATTATGATGGCTATGCGATAGGCGTGGCTACCTTTCGTAACCGCAAAATCTGCTTAAAATCATCTTCATTCAAAATTCATGATGAATCCAAATTAACCCTTGGTATTTGAATTTTCAGATTTCAGTTCACGTGAGATTGTTATGGTGTGAGTGTCAGTTAAAGCTGACCCTTATCTTCGGGATAAACTCAAAGTCGCCACGGCGGCAAAAGCGGAAATGAATGACTATGCGAAACACAAATACTTATACGTCGCCCATCATCACCATCATAGGTGACTGGCTAGCCCAAATGTCACCAACGCAGAAGGCCGCGTCTCAAAAAGAGTCTGTGATAGCCGTAAATGAAGCTGTGTCATTGCTCGGTTATGGGGCGCCCTTTGATAAGGAGCAGCGGACTATAAATAAGATGTTGATAGAAAAATCAGCCGGCAAAGTCGCCTGCATTGTCGCTTGGGGATTCTACCACGACTATAAAGTGGTCGAGGCCACGCGCAAAGCCGCTTAATTCTTTAATAATTAGGGGGCTGTTTTATGCGGCTTGGAAATGGTCTCAACAGACGCGCCGCATTGGTCAGGCAAAGCCAAAGGCGCCAGCTAGCCTCTATCCCTAAACGCTAAAACCCGTTTTGCTTTTTTCACGACGGGGGCTTCGATGAATTTCCCGTCGAGCAGCACGACATTTCCTTTAGCTGCTTTATCTGCGGCAATGACTGTTTCGGCGTAAGCGATTTCAGTTTCGCTTGGGGCGAGGGCGGCGTGGATGCGCTCTATTTGGGCAGGATGAATGGCAGAGCGGGCGTGGATACCCAGCGCTTTGGCTTTGCGCGTGGTGGCTTCGCAATCGTCTAAATCGCGCACATGAATATGCGGCGTGTCAAAGAGCTGAACATCAAAGGCGGCCGCCGCGGCGACTAAGCGCGAGCGGCCATAAAGATGCGTCTCCCAGGCTTGGTCACAATCCACATCGCCTGCATAATCAATCGAGCCATACATGCCGAGCTTCACGCGGGGATGAGCGAAAATCTCTTCGCAATGCACAAGCCCGGCGGCGCTTTCAATGATCGCCACGAAAGGCCCAAGCGCTTTCGGCAGCTCTTCGTCCAATGCGTCCATCTCTTTGCGGGAGCTGACTTTGGGCACCATGATGAAGGGCAGGGTTAAGCCGCAGCTTTTAAGGGCCGCAATATCCGCGCGGCCAATCTCAGTCTCCAGGCCATTTATGCGAAGCGATACGTTTTTGTGGGAGGTCTCAGCTAGCCACGCCAGAACCTCTTTGCGGGCCGTCTCTTTATCGGCGGGGCCGACGGCATCCTCCAAATCAATGCAAACAAGATCAGCCCCTGCCTGACACGCTTTTTCAAAACGGTCAGGGCGGTTGCCGGGAACAAAGAGTTGGGAGCGGTAATGCATCATGGCCACACCTTAGCGATGCGGCCATGAAAGTATCAAGATAATATTGAGCCAGATATTCTAAAGATTGATTTTACTTCAAACGTCTGCGTGTCGGGTTTGGTCCGAGCGCGCGAACACCTCCGCCGCGGCGGCGAGAGGGCTGATAGGCCACACGGCTATGGGCTGTGCAATAAGGCTCGTCTTTATCCGCTGTCTTGCGGCCACAAAAGCGGAACTCAGATGTGCTAGGATCGCCAATAGGCCATTTACACATATGATCGCGAATGGTGAGGATGGTCGCATATTTACCATTGGCCAAAGGCTTGGCTTCAATAGGCGGCGGCGGAGGCGGTGTTGCGGCCACAGCCTGACGCGGCTTGCGCGGCGCGGACGGGGCCCTTGTGACGCGGGCACGCGCCGTTGTTTTGGTTTTGCGAGCCGCCTTCTTGGATGGATTGGACGGTTTAGCGCGTCCCGACAGGCCGAGACGGTGTACTTTACCAATCACGGCATTACGGGTGACACCGCCGAGCTGTTTAGCAATCTGACTGGCTGAAAGGCCCTCTGCCCATAATTTTGTCAATACTTCTACGCGATCTTCGGTCCATGCCATGTTTGGCCTCCCCATTATTAGAATCAAAAGCGGGCCAAAGAGCCCACCAGAAAATTATTCACCTTTATGCGATGCCCGCACACTATATATTGTGTCGGTGTGTATAGCCCCACACATCAAGACACAAGATAATGTAGATTATTTACAGCGAACCACAAGATAAGCTTTCAAATTATCCACAGGAATCAATATATAGGGGCCAAAATAAAAGGGAAAAATATACCCCGTAAGCGCTCATCCTTTGGCTTGGCTTGCAATAAGGCACATGTTACGCCCCAACTATAGCCATAAGAGATTGTCATGAGTGATATGCAAAGCCTTCAGACACCTGCGCCGCCCAGTGTGCGCGAATTTGGCCTGATTAATTGGATGGGCCTCGGGACGCTTTACAAAAAAGAAGTCAAACGCTTCTTAAAGGTTGGCCCGCAGACCTTGCTCGCGCCAGTCATTTCCAATCTTCTTTATATGACGGTATTCGTTTTAGCTTTTTCCGCCATGCGTCCTGACCCTGCAGAATTTATGGCATTCCTAGCGCCGGGCCTTGTTATGCTCGGGATTTTGAATAACGCCGCAGC